>NZ_JACJTR010000029.1 GCF_014698795.1 Nostoc sp. FACHB-892 | reverse complement strand
CTTGTGGTTAGGGTCTAAGTGTTGAATCAGCACAAATGCCATCCCTGTATCGGTAAGCAAATGCTTGAGTACCTCCGTAAATGCCTCCAATCCACCCGCAGAGGCGGCAATGCCAACAATGGGAAATAAAGTATCTTTATTGTCTTGCTGCTCTACGTCGAACACTTCATTAGCGGTAGATTCAGATACAGGTTGTTCAGAGGGTTGATCGGATGTCATAGGATGAAGTTTAGTACCGCAATACTTTGGCCACTAAGGTTTATATTTTAAGTTGGTTTATCAAATAAAAGTAGGAGGCAGGAAGAAAATATATTTTTTGACCTTCGCTACTTTTTTAACAGCACCCTAATTTTATTTATGAAAAAAATATTTATCTGAATATTCAAAAAATATAAACTATAAACAATTTTAATTTTCCTGAATCTAAATCACTGGCAAAAAGTATAAAACTAGAATAAACGCAATACCAATGATTCCGCTATTGAAAAGTAAAACTAATTGAGTTTAAACACACATTTTATCGTTAGACACTAATTAGAGCTAGTTAGCATCAGCGCAAATGAAGATTATTGGCAATTGCTAAAATGCCAAGCACAGCAACAAAATCGTCAATAACTATAGGTTTAGCAAAGCATAGACTAAACCCAGCTAAGAGAGAACGTTGATACATATCTTCCGTTACAGCGCCTGTCAGAGCGATGGCTGGCACTGCTTTGCCTCGCTCTCCTGTAAGTGTTCTTACTTGGTGAATCAGAGTATAACCATTCTCCTTTGATGAGGAAATACCATTCAATAGGACATCAGGTTGCCATTGAACAAATATTTCCAGAGCAAGCTCTCCTAAAAATGTCGCTTGCACGTTCACACCATAGGATTGCAACATCGCTGTTAAAGAATTGCAAAAATTGACATCATTATCTACAAGGAGTACTCGTAGCCCTTGAAGAAATGAAGGATGAGTAGGAAATTTATTATTTATATACATTACAGATCCAAAATAGAGGTTTTTTTGAACTTTACAATGGTCTTAAGCTGTACATCTCTTATGTTTATTTGAAGTTTAATAAATGTCTCATTAGTAAGTATAACAATAGCAGAGACAATGTATTTAAATCACTCTTAATTGCAATTAGTATTAAAAACTAATAAAAAATCAGCATTTATCGTTTGCTCTAGCTTCCCAAACTCAAATAGATATCTAAAACGGGCTACGCTCACCCCAAAACTGTGTCAGTAAGTAAGTTATTAACACACCTATAGAACTCGTATTTGATTTTTGAAAAAATCAGTACACATCTATATCCTTCCTTTTCTGTTCCCTCGCCAATCAAGTAAATTCAATATAGCCATTTTCAATCTAGTGAGGTACAAGTATGCAAATAGACCTAACCCCCTAACCCCTTTCCCGCTTCGGGAAGGGGGAACAATTCAAAGCCTCTCTCTTAAAAGGAGAGAGGTTTGGAGAGAGGTCAAAATTGTACTTTACTGGGTCGAGAACCGCTATAATCAAATCGGATTTTGATAGTTGATTTACTAAACATGAACTTTATCAACAGCGTTTAGCATAACATCCTATTGTTAAAGTTTATGTTTGAATAGATGTTTTAATAGCGTATATCTTATGTAAATTATTAATTTCCAAATTTTACAGAGCTTGACAGGTCAATCTTAACCTTATGCGTGTGCTGATAATCAGATACACGCGAATAAGTGATATACTCTAAAGATTAGAGCAAGCAATTGAGGGCGTGGCATATTGTGCCCCAAGTTTTATCATGCAGTTGTTTACTAACATCTATCAAAAGAAATAAAAATTGTATTCCTTTAGTTAGAGCCAAAAATACTGAGTCATAGATACTTTAAGTAAAGAAGAACACGATTTAAGTGCCTGCTGAAAAGTTGATATTTGTAGGTACACAGATAAATACAATTTATCTGTGTGATTTCGTGTTTATATATAGTCTAACAAAAGGTAGAGGCTTATTTGTCTTGCCTTAAAAGTCAACAATGCAAACATCGTCATTTAGTGGAGTTGCCATGTCTGAATTGCTTCAAGCAGTCTTAGATAGTGAAGAAAGAAGTGACTTGCGTTCCTTTCTTAGTGAATTACGCCAACAAGAAAAGAAGTACTTGCTGCGGAACGACATACTTAATGTATATGGTGAGTATTGCTCCAAGTCTCAGAAACCTGAGGAATTTTACGCTTCCTCTGAGTTAGGTAAACTCATTTACTATACTCAGGAAATTATTCAGGAGGAATCAAACTTCTGTTTTATCATCCGTTCTAAGATTGCCAGCCAAGAAGTTTATTGGTTGACATCAGACTTAAGCATTGAACCGATGACGGTGCAGGATTTACTGGATCTGCGCGATCGCTTGGTAAACAAATTTCATCCTAACGAGGGCGATCTGCTAGAATTGGACTTCGGCCCATTTTATGACTACACCCCAGTCATCCGTGACCCCAAAAATATTGGTAAGGGGGTACAGTTTCTCAACCGCTATCTATCCAGCAAAATATTTCAAGACTCCAAACAACTGCTGGATAGCTTATTGAATTTCTTGCGCCTGCATCATTACAACGGTGTCCAACTGCTGATTAATGATCGCATTCAATCACAGCAGCAACTTTCCGAGCAAGTTAAGAAAGCTATCGATTTTGTTAACAATCGCCCCGAAGATGAACCCTACGAGCAATTCCGTTTCCAATTGCAGACAATGGGTTTTGAACCAGGTTGGGGTAACACCGCAGGGCGCGTGCGGGAAACCCTTAATATTCTCGATGAATTGATTGATTCTGCCGATCCTCAGACGTTAGAAGCCTTCATCTCTCGTATCCCGATGATTTTTAGAATCGTCTTGGTATCAGCTCACGGTTGGTTTGGGCAAGAGGGAGTGTTGGGGCGTCCCGATACTGGCGGTCAGGTGGTTTATGTCCTTGACCAGGCAAAGAGCCTAGAGAAGCAGCTACAAGAAGATGTCATGCTTGCGGGTTTAGAGAAATTAAATGTCGAGCCAAAGGTGATTATTCTCAGCCGCTTGATTCCCAATAGTGATGGCACGCTTTGTAATCAACGGCTAGAAAAAGTCCACGATACCGAAAATGCCTGGATTTTGCGAGTGCCTTTACGGGAATTTAATCCTAACATGACTCAAAACTGGATTTCCCGGTTTGAGTTTTGGCCTTATCTAGAAACTTTCGCCATTGATTCAGAGAAAGAACTACGGGCAGAATTTCAAGGTACACCTGACTTAATAGTTGGAAACTATACTGATGGTAACTTAGTTGCATTCTTACTGGCGCGGCGTTTGAAAGTTACCCAGTGTAATGTTGCCCATGCTTTGGAAAAATCTAAATACTTGTTCAGTAATCTCTACTGGCAAGAATTAGAGGATAAATATCATTTTTCTTTGCAATTCACTGCCGATTTGCTGGCGATGAATGCTGCCAATTTTGTTATTAGCAGCACTTACCAAGAAATTGTGGGAACACCGGATAGTGTAGGACAGTACGAGTCTTATAAGTGCTTCACCATGCCGGAGTTGTACCATGTGACCAATGGGATTGAACTATTTAGTCCTAAATTTAACGTCGTACCGCCTGGAGTAAACGAAAATAATTACTTCCCCTACACCCGGACTAAAGACCGGGTAGAAAGCGATCGCCAGCGTCTTGCAGAAATACTCTTTACTCTAGAAGATCCCACACAAATCTTTGGCAAACTTGATGATCCTAACAAGCGTCCTCTCTTCTCAATGGCGCGTCTTGACCGCATCAAAAATCTCACAGGTTTAGCTGAATGTTATGGTCAAAGTAAAGAATTACAAGAGCATTGCAATTTAATCTTGGTGGCGGGTAAATTGCGCGTCGAAGAATCAGGCGACAACGAAGAACGTGACGAAATTATCAAACTCTACCAAATCATTGAGGAATACAATCTCCACGGCAAAATTCGTTGGCTGGGTGTGCGCCTGACTAAAACTGATTCTGGTGAAATTTACCGAGTCATTGCCGATCATCAAGGAATTTTTGTACAACCAGCTTTATTTGAAGCTTTTGGGTTGACAATTTTAGAGTCGATGGTTTCAGGATTACCAACTTTTGCCACACAGTTCGGTGGTCCACTGGAGATTATTCAAGATAAGGTTAATGGGTTTTTGATTAACCCGACAAATTTAGAAGAGACAGCCACGAAAATAGTGGAGTTTATCACTAAATGCGAACAAAATCCTAACTACTGGGGTGAAATTTCCAAGCGAGCAATTGAGCGAGTTTACAGCACCTACACTTGGAAGATTCACACTAGCAAGCTATTATCACTAGCTCGGATTTATGGTTTCTGGAACTTTACTTCGAAGGAGAATCGGGAAGATTTGTTGCGTTATATTGAGGCTTTGTTCTATTTAATTTACAAGCCAAGAGCGCAAGAACTATTAGAGCAGCACAAGTACCGATAATAAGTTAAGAATCAAATTAAGTTAGGAGTGAGGAGTTATGAGTTAGGAATTATAAAAATAAAAATTTTCCTAACTTTTAACTCCCAACTCCTAGTTAAATTGTCAACGCCCGCCAAGTTCGTTGACCAACTATTCCATCCGTTGCTAAATTCTGTTGATTTTGAAAGGCTTTGACAGCAGTTTCTGTCAGTGCGCCATAAATCCCATCCACTCTAAGGGCGTAACCGCTAGACACTAACAGCCGTTGTAAGACTCTGACAGCAAGACCAGAGCTACCGAAATAAAGAGTCGGCATCGGTTGGCTACTGAACTTCTGAAACCGTCCTGTAGCCTTTGCCTTTGTACGGACTTGACCTGTAGACTGAGAATACTTATTAGACTCACCTAAATTAGAAGAAGCTAGTCCCGGATTCTTTTTGCTGATTTTCTTAAGTATATGTTGTTTCTCTGGTGCGATCGCTGAGGAAGAAGCCTGAGAAATCCCATCTGTCTGCATGAATTCAGGTGGTGTGACTTGAGCAGTTATTTCTAACTGACTCTGTTTTGACTGTTTTGCGTCATTTTCCACCTGAACTAATTGCTGCTGTGGCAAATTGACCCCAGATGCTTGTCTTATTGCTAGCACGCCCGTCATCATCAGGCCAATTTCAGTCATTGTAGTTCATTTTATTTCAACCAATATTTCTTTTAACCAACAACATTGCTGCTGTTTGGGATAGTACATACTGACCAAATAAAAAAGTCATCTAATAATTTTTTCAGAGAATATTTTCATAATCATATTTGCTCACCTCCTAATAATCAGACTAATATCATTAGTTTTGTACTTGTTTTATCTTTAACCAAGCCATGAACTTGTAAGATATGGTATCTAAATCAACGGTTTAGACACTAACATACTATATGATCATATGGGAATGCTATCAACCAATTTTGCCTATTTATCTTTGGATCGCGCTTGATATGCTGATTTTCTCATGTTTAGAATGGTAGTAAAAATACTACTGGATTCATAGAGCCAGTTTTTTAAGTATTGATCAATACAACATTTTGCAATAATGATAAACTTTTAATTACAGAGAATTTTTCTTCTTTCATAGGGGGTCATAAACCTTCGTCGTATTTTTGGAAAGCGTATATTTCAAACTCAATAAAATGAAACTACAGAACATTGTTGCACAGTCTAGAGTTTAGAGTAATGCATGACAAAATTACATAGACCCACTGAATATAATGTCTATGCAATTCTCTCATCTAATTTATGTTATTTTTTATACTAAATTTAAGTATTAAAAAACAAGTACCTTAATAAAAAGCGCAACGCTGATAGCGAGTATTCGTACCCCTGCGGGGAAGTAAGCTAGGTGCAGCGTTTAGTAGAGAGCGTCATAGGCCACCTTTAGACATCTCTATAGTACGCTCAGTTGTGAATGCTGAAGAAATTTTTACCTTTTTTCATCTCGCCACAAAGCAATACCGCCTAATAAACCAGTGATATTAGGGATGAGCTTTACATTTAACGGTAGCTCGAAATTGACTCTCACGGCTTCACCGCCGCCAATGTAGAGATAATCATAATTGAACAGATGTTGCAAAGATGCGATCGCCTTTTCTAAACGCCTATTCCATCTTTTCTCACCAATTTTTTCTAACTCTGCACGCCCTAACTGCTGCTCGAAAGTCTCTCCTTTGCGAAACGGGTGATGTCCCATTTCCATATTTGGTACTAGCTTCCCATCTACAAATAAAGCTGAACCAAACCCTGTACCCAGAGTAATCACCAATTCGACACCTTTACCTGCGATCGCACCCAACCCTTGCATATCTGCATCATTAATCACCCGTACTGGCTTGTTTAAGTGTTTTAATAATACTGTTTCTAAATCAAATCCGATCCAATCTGGATGTAGGTTTACCGCTGTTTCCGTGACTCCACGCCGCACCACGCCGGGAAAACCGACTGAAACCCGATGAAATTCACCTTGAGCCGCAGCCAACACAACAATTGCATTAATTACAACCTCTGGTGTAGCAGGTTGGGGCGTATCTAAACGCGCCCTTTCCGTTACAGGATTGCCTGTAATATCCAAAACCATAGCTTTAACCCCACTACCGCCAATATCAACCGATAGGGTACGAACCGATCCATTTTCTTCAACCATTGAATTTACATCCTTCTTACTGTTTAGTTAGTGCTTGTTACTTCGTTATTATGCTCTGCTATATCTGATCATATTCGGATATTTGGAGAGTCTTTATACTTGGTGGGGAGTGGGGAGGCGAGGAGAAATAACTAATGACTAATTACTAATACCGCTAAGATAGAAATGGCACAATTTAAGTAATATGCACAGTTTTATTTCACCAAAACGGTTTTTTCCTTACCTCACCTGGGCTGATATCTAGGCAATGCCAGATAAGGAAAATGCGGTGATCATCTAGCCAGTAGGGGCAATTGAACAACATGGCCCTCATCTGCCATTGATTGTAGATGCTACGATCCGTATGGGGGTGCTAGGAAAAGCAATAGAAAAGCTGGATACCAGAATTGCTGCCTATGCTTTACCTAATCTTTATTATGGCAAATCTAACGAACACTGGCACTTTCCCGGTACGATTACCCTCAGCACAGCAACTCTCACGGTAATCATTATGGAAGCGGGAGAAAATATTTACCGGGCTGGGTTTAGAAAACTGGTATTAATGAACTGTTTTACTCAAAGTTAAAAATCCAATACATTAAATCCAGAACAGCATCTAGATTTGCTAATGTTAAGAGGGATAATGGAAATAGTACTAGCGTAGCTGCTTAAAATTTATCGGGCAGCAAGTTTCTATTAAAACTAATATAAGAGAAAGAATTATGACGGCATTTGAACCCAAGAGCCTCCGTTCTTATAGCCAAGAAGATGTCCAGCAAATTCTGCAATTAGCGATCGCTCGTCAAGCTAACGATAAAGACACAGAATTTTCTTATGAGCAGATATTAGAAATTGCTGCTGAGTTAGAAATTTCACCTGATTCTTTAAAGTTAGCAGAACGCGATTGGCTATTACAACAAGGTCAAGTCGAACAGCGAAAAGCTTTTGATGCTTACCGCATTAGAAGATTTCAAAAGCGTCTAGGGAATTATGCAGTTTTCAATGGCTTCTTTATACTGCTAAATTTAATCACTGGTGGCGGAATTTCTTGGTCACTATACATTTTGCTATTCTGCGGATTGCCTGTAGGGCTGGATGCTTGGAATACTTTTCAAATCAAAGGCGAAGAGTATGAAATGGCATTCCAAAAGTGGAGCCGTAATCATCAGATAAAGAAAACCATCAGCACAGTTTTGAATAAGTGGTTTAAGGTATTACAGGTCTAGTACAGCGCGGCGGCAAAAAACAACTCATTCCAAATCAACGAAACGCCTATGCTGTATTCGTTTTGACTTTTGACTTTTGACTTTTGACTTCCGCCTTGCGGTACTAGGGCGTGTTTTCAAAATCTTAGATTCCCTTAAAAGTGGGACAAAACCTCTCAAAGTCCTTACGCGCAATTCATCTCAATACTGAACTCATAGGGTCAGTGTTGAGATGAATTGCTGTTTAAGGTAAATGCAGCTTTGTTTTGGACGGACTATAGTTAATGAAAATACTAGACCGGAATTTGAATAGACCATTTCAGACAATTTTTACTGAACACCGCGTACTTTGGGCTGCTTTACTCCTGAGTGCGGCACTGGTGATAACGCTCGCGCTATCGCTTTCTCAAGGAGCAGTACCTTTAAGTATGTCGGAATTTTGGCAAGCCATACTCCGCCAAGGCGATCCGGTTAAACAGACAATTCTCTGGGATTTGCGTCTCCCGCGCATTACGGCTGCTCTCATTGTCGGCGCAGCTTTGGGAATGTCAGGAGCATTACTGCAAGGAATGTTACGCAATAGTCTTGCTGATCCATTTATTCTTGGCATTTCTGCGGGTGCTGGATTAATTGTGATTCTAATGATTGTGTGGCAAATATTCCCGATCGCAATTCCTTTAGCAGCGTGGATGGGAGCTATTGTAACTTCAGCGATCGTTATTTTGCTCGGTCGTGCGGGGTCAGGAATTTCAGTTGAGCGGTTGATTTTAGGCGGAGTGGCGGTGAGTTCTTTATTAGGTGCTGTACAAAGTACATTGTTGCTTTTAGCTGAAGATGGTCAAATTCAAATTGCGCTCAGTTGGTTAGTTGGTAGCCTTAACGGACGGGGTTGGCAAGAAATTTCGACGGCTGGCCCTTACATCATCGTTGCATTGCTAGGGGGATGCTTGCTGGCGCGATCGGTAAATGTGCTAGCTTTGGGCGATGATTTGGCTGTGGGTTTAGGAGTTTCGTTGACGCGATCGCGCCTATTAATTGGTGGTGTAGCCACTTTATTAGCCGCAGGTGCAGTCAGCATCAGTGGCTTGATTGGATTTGTTGGTCTTGTTGTCCCTCACGGTGTCCGCCTCATCGTTGGTACAGATCATCGCTTTGTTTTGCCACTTTCCGCCCTTGCAGGTGCATGGTTACTTACTTTTGCAGATTTACTCTCTAGACTAGGAGCAGTAGAACTACCAGTAGGTTCCGTCACTGCGTTGCTGGGTTCACCCCTATTTATCTGGTTACTTTATCGTCGTTCTGCTGAGTTTAATAAATTTTAAACTAATAAAGTTTGGTGAAAATCAAAATAATTTTGGCTGAAATTGATACTATTAACTAATGCTATTTAAGCTTCAGTGTATAAAAAACTTACTAATTTAACTGTATAACTTTGATAGTCTTTGCTAAAGTATTAAAAGTTAAGTATTTGTAGCTGTATTTACCGAGGTCTACTATACTTTTAAGAGCATTTAGCCAAGTTTGCTCATTGTGCTTTATTCACGGAATAATAAAAATTGCTGGTGCATTCACTACAACAGCAACAAGCAGGATGATCAGTTTTGGTTTATTTACCTCTTATATTTTAACATGGACCAGGTATTTTTTATTCGAGGCAATGTCTAATATCATGTCCAAACTCCTCACTTGCGGGGACTATGGTGTACACACATCTTTTTGCTGGGTGCAAAATGTGTATTGATCCCTCTAAATCCCCCGATAAATTGGGGGACTTTGAGAGCTTTTTGCCCCCCTTAAAAAGGGGGGTTGGGGGGATCAAAAGCCTGTGGTGCAACTCTAGAATACTTGTGTATACACCGTAGCTTGCGTGGAGGGGTTGTCGTACCTCACTCAAATGAGAACCGCTTTATAACAAACTGTTGCATATCTACGCTTTTATTTTAGAATCCCAAAATACTTTTCTAGATTCATACATATTTCATTTATTGGCTTGCATTTATGCCAATGACTCCCATGATTATTAAGGCTATAGAAATGAGCTTCATTAATGTGGCAGATTCACGAAACCAGATAATACCAATAATAGCAATTAAGACAGTTCCCAATCCAGCCCAGACAGAATAAGCCACGCTCACTTCAAGTTTCTTGAGAGCAAGTGTCAAAAAAGTAAAACAAAGTACATAAAAAACAGCTATGAATATGGAAGGTCCTATTTTAGTAAATCCTTGCGATAACTTCATGCAAGTTGTGCCTGAAACTTCAAACAGGATTGCGGCGATAAGGTAAATCCAACTTGTTGACATATTTGTTATCAGCAGTTTGTGAGGAATCTCTCATTATTTTATCTCTGTAAAAATCAAAAAGTACAATAACTCAGATTATTATCATTATTCGCGTGAACCTCCTAAAAACTTGTACGATAGGCTACGCGTTGCAAGCTTTAAGAGAAGGGACGCGGGTGACACTTGTACCGATATTTCAAATACAATTGCTATATTTCAAGTCTGCTTTTGTCGAATTTACCGAACCTCAATAGTTTAGGTTACCGTACATTTATAGTAAAAGGATTTATAGTTCGGCAATTATCATCGCTCAGGTGATAAAAACCGAATTTACCCCACTTTTATTTTTAAATACTATGAGAACAAAGCGAGGAATCAAATCTCCAATGATTGGAGAGAAAAAATAGTGGTTATACGAGGTAGAGATATGACATTGGTACGTTTGCATTTGAATCCGTGGCAAGAATTTAACGCGATACAACGTCAAATCAATCGCCTATTTGATGAAGATACTTTGTCAACTGCATTTTTGGATAGAGGTTTATCCAGAGTCCCTGCTGCTGAGTTAAAAGAAACTGAAGATGCAATTCATCTGAAGGTAGAACTTCCGGGAATTGAAGCTAAAGACCTAGATTTACAAGTTACAGAAAATGCTGTATACCTGAGTGGTGAGCGAAAATCTGAAGCAAAATCTGAAGATAAAGGTCTGATCAAAACCGAATTCCACTACGGTAAATTCCAACGTGTAATTCCTTTATCTGCTCGGATTCAAAATACCAATGTTACCGCAGATTATAAAGATGGCATTTTGAACCTGATGCTACCCAAAGCTGAAGAAGAAAAGAATAAAGTTGTCAAAGTTAATCTAGCATCATCTGGCTAATTTCAACTTTGATATGCTAGTTATCTATTAAACTGAATAAAAAGCGCTCTCCATAAGGAGAGCGCTTTTTAGCGTTAATTACTCAGCCTATACAGATTTATTACAAAAGTGCAAAATTTTAAATCTTTTAGAGTATGTTATCGCCGGGAGTACGATACCATCTCAGATTTTAGGTACGCTAGGATGAATGTTCTAACGCACCTTCCAAAACTTGCTCTTTATTAAATCCACATTTCTTAGTTAAGCATTAAGCGCTTCTTCTTGATGGGTTTCGATAACGCAATCAGAAGTGGGACGGGCAACGCAAGTAAGAACCCATCCTTCGTCCATTTGATCGTTGTCTAAGAAGTTCTGATCTGATTGGTCAATTGTACCTGAAATCAGTTTACCGGTGCAGGTAGAGCAAGAACCAGCGTTACAGGAATATGGCAAGTCCAGCTCATATTCCTCGTTAGCGATCTCTAGAATGTACTCATCTTCAGGAACGTCAATTACTTGTTCGCCGTCTGGGGTACGTAATGTGACCTTATAAGTTGCCATGTAACAATTCCTAACTCATATAAACTCCATATTCGATACTACGGGTTTATGTGCTGCTAGTCTAGAGTTGATTATGGTTGACTATTTCAGATTCTCAAGGGGTTAGTGGGGCTAGTTTACATATACCAAAAGCTTCAGATCAAAATCAGTGAGAAAAAAATGTTGCGATCGCTTCAGCAAATCCCTCAAATGAACTATAATCTTTAGCCACGATGGAGACATTTACACCCAACTTTCGCGCATTAGCAGTTGTATAAGGGCCAAAACATGCAATTATACAGCGTTCATAATCGTTTTGCGAGTTGACCATTGTTAAAAAGCTTTCTACTTCCGCGGTGCTACTAAAGGCAATTACATCAATCCTTCCTTGGCGAATCAGGTTTAATTCAATACTGTAGATACTTGTGTTTAAGCCCTGTGTAATATATGCGGGTACGCGGGTTACTTCTATGCCTAATTGCTGCAAATCAGTAATTAAATTGGGTACAACATCAGGCTCAGGCAAACCAACAACTTCTGGAGCAGGTATCAGCACTTTTTTGTTGTGAATTTCCGGTAGTTTTGCTAATTCAGCTACAATCCCGCCTGGGCTAGATTCTGTAGGAATTAAATCTACTTTGCCACAAAAAGATAATAAGCTTTCTGCATCTTTTCCTAAAGCACATAATTGGCATTTTTGTACCACAGATACAGAAATATCTAAATCATTCATCCGGTGAAAAAATGCAGTGATGCCATTTCTACTTGTGAAGATAATCCAATCAAATTCATCTATTTGGTATAGAGCAGTATCTAACTTATTGTAGTTTGATAAATAGCAGGTTTCGATAGTAGGCATGAAAACAGGTAAACCACCTTGTTTGATGATTTGTTCAGATAACCTATAAGCATAATTTCTCGGTGCTGTGACTAAAATTCTCTTGCCATATAGAGGTAATTCTCTAGATGGTGTGAGCAGATTGATTTCTGTTGATTGGATGTGCATTTGTTTATCTGTCATTTCACGGCTATTCCACCTTATAATGGGCGTTGCTCAATATAAAGGCTTTCAGTTAAGTCTAATAGAAACCTAACCCCCAACCCCTTCCCTACAAGCAGGGTGATTTCATACAACCAGAGAAAAATTAAAACTGGGTTTCAAAGCCTCGCTAGCTTTCGGGGAGAGGGATGGAAGTAGGGTAAAAAGCCATGCTACAAAACGAGAAATCAAGACTTATGTATTTTTCTTCGGTATGAAACCACCCTGCTTTGCCCTCTTCGAGCTACGGTATACACACAAGTAATTGCCCATATAGGTTTCATCGCTTCTAGCCCCCATAAATACCCAAATTTGGGTGGGCTTGAAACTCAGTTTATCCCCAAAATTTAAAGCTTAGGGCAATGAAACCCGCTCTTAGGTATAATTCTAGACTTATATGTATACCGTAGGCTCTTCGAGAAGGGATTAAAGGGTGAGGTGTAACGACTGTGGGAATCATTATTAATTACCCAGACATGATATAAATGAATTTTCAAGAAGTAAGGCAGTTATAGCGGTTCTCGTTTACGTGAGTTACACCCGTAAGGGCACGGCACTGCCGTGCCTCTACACCTTGCAATATAATCTTGTACCGCATCTGAATGAGAGCCGCTATATGCTGTATTGCTGAAGGTAGGAGAAAAGAAGATTTAACTTGTTTGTTCCCTTTGTAGCGGTTGGTGAATCCCCAGTTGAACTGCTTCTAAAAAAGTTGTCCTTAAGTATAAGAGGTTAAAAAAGTGCTTTTATCATGGTAAGCAGTCTACGTACTGAACTTGATACAATTGGATTATTTAGCAAAGAATTAGGGGTAAAAAATGGGTATTTTAGGTTTAATAATTTGATATTTAATAAAAATAAATTGTTATTTGGTATTTTAATAATTTTCAATTAAGGCTAATTTAGAGGTTTACTGTTATTAAAATTCTTATTGTAATCAAATATTTTTGGAAAAATATTGAATTTATTCATAAATTTTGTTTAAAAATTGAATCAACAATAATATGTTTAAATACATCAAAATATCAATAATAAAGCAGTGTAATTGGTTCTAAAGCTATGGTGATGGTACTTGAGGTAATTGATTTGTCACTACTGATGATGTTATTATTAGAGCGTGGGTTGATTTTGGGTTTATTATCTCCAAGAATTGACTTGTAATGTATTATAGACCAAAATTCATCAGTATTGTTAATTGATTGATTAGCAGTGTGAAATGGCTATGGGTCTGAATATCTAGACTTGATACCAATAAATTGATGAGGTTACAGAGGAGCAAATAACCATGAGCAACTTAACATCTCCACCTACCGAAGTTCAACAAACGAAGAAAAAAAACTTAGCAGCAGATAAAAAACCTCGAGCTACAGATGATATTGTACGTAGTTATCTGCAAGAGATCGGGCGTGTAGATTTGTTGACTCGTGAACAAGAGGTTATTTTTGCCCAACATGTGCAGCAGATGATGAATTTACTAGCTGCTAAAGAAGAATTGGCTGTGAAATTAAAGCAGGAACCCACGCTGCATGAATGGGCAGATCAGGTGGAATTAAGTGTTGAGTTGCTAAAGCAACAGCTAAGACAAGGACATCAAGCCAAACAGAAGATGATTCAGGCTAATCTCCGGTTAGTGGTAGCAGTGGCAAAGAAATACCAGCACCGCAACCTGGAATTTATGGATTTAATTCAAGAAGGTACTTTGGGTTTAGAGCGAGGGGTGGATAAATTTGATCCTGCTCTTGGTTATAAGTTTTCTACCTACGCTTACTGGTGGATTCGTCAAGGGATCACACGAGCGATCGCTCAACAAGGACGAACAATTCGTTTACCTATCCACGTCTTTGAGAAACTGAACAAAATTAAACGGGTGCAGCGAGAATTATCTCAACAGTTAGGTCGCGTTCCTACTACTGCTGAAATTGCCACCGCGTTATCTTTGACACCGAGCCAAGTTCGAGAGTGTTTGTTCTTGGCCCGTCAACCCTTCTCTTTAGAGGCGCGAGTTGGTGAACAACAAGATACAGAATTGCAGGACATACTGGAGGATGATGGCCCTTCTCCCGAAGACTATGCCGTTGAAGAATCTTTGCACCAAGACTTACAAGACTTGTTGGCAAAGCTGTCTCCCCAGCAGCGAGAAATATTAACCTTGCGCTTTGGCCTGACTGATGGATATGAACTTTCTTTAGCACAGATTGGCGATCGCATGGGTATTAGTCGAGAACGGGTGCGTCAGATAGAGCAAAAAGCTCTAAGTCTCCTCCGACGGCAAAAAGAACAAGTACGTAGTTATCTAGCAAGTTGAGATTATTTTTTCACAATAAATAATGTAGGGCATTTAAACTCAGGAAGTCACCATTATGACTGTATAAAACTCAGTCATTTTGGGGGAAAATAGACCTAAGCATCTCAAAGGTCTGATATGAGTACATCAAAGACAGTGCAACAATTGCAAGCACAATGGGTGACTTCTGAAAACTTTCGGCGTTATGGACAGGTGATTTTTGCAAGTCTTGATGGCAAAGCTTACGATGCGGAAGATGCCCAGTTAAACCTGCAAAACGGGATTCCAAGATTTTATATTATGCGGTTGCAGAAGAGAGGGCGAAAGTTTCACAAAATTACTCGTCATATGCAATGCACTCAATGTCTGGGTTCTTTGGAAGGGAAGGATTGGTTAATTGCAGTTTGTCCTCCTAATAATGATGTGAATGAACCAGCATTAGAAGAGATTGCTGCTTTCCGCATTCCGGGAAATTGTTTTATCAAGCTACATGAGGGTACTTGGCACGCTGGGCCATATTTTGATCATGAAGCTGTAGATTTTTATAATTTGGAACTAGCTGATACAAATGTGGTGGATCATTTTACCCATGATTTTCTCAAGAGTCATCAATTAGAGTTTGAGATGTTTTAGGTGATATGGGGTTAATGAAATACAAGAACCTCATCCCCAAGCTCCTCGCTTGCGGGGAGGAGCTTGCTTTGATGTACTTCAGACGGTTAAGCCTTAGCAGCACGAATTGCACTAATAAAGTTTTGAGCATAATTCTGCGTTGAGAAATCGAGGGCGCGTTGCCTGGCAGCTACTCCGGCACTCTGGGCAAATTCTTGTTCGTCAAGATAGCGGAGAATTGCGATCGCTAATTTCTCTGCATCACCGTAAGGTGTTAATAATCCATTCATGCCATCGGTAATAATCTCTGTCGGCCCGCCAGCATCGCCAGCAATCACAGGTTTACCCAGCGCCATCGCCTCAATAATCACAATTCCAAATGGCTCTTTATCTGATGCATGAACGAATACATCCATCGCCTGCACCCACTCCGGGATATTACGCTGTAAACCAGCCATAATTACTTGCTCTTTCAAGCCCAAGGCGGCAATTTCTGCTTTTAAAAATTCCTCATAATCCGGTTCTAAATCGTGCTTACCGCCTACTATTACACAATGAGCATCAGGATACTTTTGTAAAATTTTCGGCATTGCTTGTACCAATACGTGCATTCCCTTCCATCGTTGCAATCGCCCAACAATTCCAATCAACGGCCCGTGCGAAGGTAAGCCCAGTTTCCGCCGTGCTTCTTCAGGAGTTGGCAAAGCATCAGGCTCAAATCGGTCTAGTGCGACACCAGGATAAACCAAGGGTGTTGGCCTGTGGGGCCAAATCTCTGCCTGTGCTTGCTTGCCATCTTGGGAGAGAGTGATAATCGCACGAGCTGGGATTAAAGTAGCAATTCGCACCAACCAAGTCTTATCACTAGGCACTTCTAGCTGATACCACACAGCAGGCAGCCCAGCCAGCATCGCCGCCAAACCTCCAGATATATGCGTAATCCACATCCAATTGACAATTATATCTGCACGTTCGCGGCGGGCGATCGCAGCTATCCGAAAAACGGCGGCAATAAAACGGTGGATTTGGCGTAAACGTCCACTTTCTACAACTCGTGCATCAATGCCAAGGGACTTTACTTGTTCGACCATCGGGCCGTCTTCTAAAAATATCACCAGCCAATCAACACCAGCATTACGTCCCTGTTGCACCAAATCCCAGAGCATCATTTCACCGCCACCTCGTTGTTCGGCTAGTGGCATTACAATAATTGCTTTCATAATTGATTCCAGTCCTATTTAAGTTGTAATATTTTGTTGTTTAACTAACTACAAAAAACAATTTGTATCCAGTCAAATATTCTCGGATTAATTCATAATTGATAATTTTTTTGATGTTGATAGTACTTGTGTCCTGCCATAGCCATAGCTAAAAATCCCCAAAGAATCATCCCAGCCACACTTAACATACCGCTACCGATAATTAACTGTGTAGCAGAACTGATACCAATGGCGCGGGCAGCACTGATAAAACTATCGAAACGACCTTCACCATAGCTGCTAACACTAATAATTAAAAAAATTAATCCACCCATATAAAAGATGGCTCCAAACCAACCAAGGGTGAAAAATATATCTAAAATGCCGCTATCAATCACCACTACTTCTATTTGACCAGTTTTTTCGTTGACCTTCCAAATATTTCCTAGCCCATTACCTAAAGCATTAGAAAGGGCTAAACCAAGATTTTTGTCATAAGTTCCCGATCTATCTTTAAAGCTATTATCTTCTTCAAGATTAGAAAAGGTTTCCAAACGTGCTGCTACAACCCCAGCAATTGGCTCGATAGTTGTCAACGGCACAACACAAATTGCCATCACTACAATTATGGTGATTAAGCGCATTTGAATCCGGGTTTTTACTGAACCCATGATCATAATTATTCCCAATAGCCAGCCGCCCCAATTAGTCCGTGCTTGTGTTAAGAGGAAGGACAAGTAACCAACAGCTGAAGCAGGAAAAATTAAATTTCCAGAACTGGTAAATAACAACAGCAACCCAGTTTGCATGACTGAACCAAAGGGACCGACTGAGTGCAATGTACTCCAAACACGCATCCCGAAAGGTACAGGGTTTCCAGAACTCATGAATAGTTTTGATTCTATGAGCCAATATCTGTCCCACTCAGGAGCCACAACAAATTGATATACGCCATAAGCTCCTAAAATCAACACACACCAAAGAAATGTTCGCTGAATGTTCTGGCGATAGCTGGGATAATCTCGCCAGTTTATAAATAAGTGAAAAGCGAAGATGACTGGACTAAGCCAATCCAGCAGTCCGCGTGCTACAGGGATCGGTGGGTTATAAATTAGACCGATAAGAAAGCCATAGAAGACTCCGATAAAAGCCAAAACAAACGGCAAGCCCCCTTGACGTGAGGCGCGGGGAAAGTGTCGCAAGAATGTTGCAATAGTTACAAATACTACTAAGTATGGTGCTATGAGCATCTGGCGGGTAGGATCCCAGCCCACTCTATAGTCAACCAAGCGCGTAGCTAAGGGCGTGAGAAACCAGATCCACCAGGTAAAGCTGATGTAGAGAATGGGATGCCGCAAGTATAAAAATATGGCTACTACTAAAGCTATCACCGGGTAAATTAGGCGCAATGCGGCACTAGCACCAGCAAAATAGCAAACTACAGTCAGTAATATAAAGCCTGCGATCGCCATCCAACCCTGTAGCGATCGCTCTTGGGGAGAATAGCTTTCTTGTAAAAAACTATTAAAAAGTATCTGCTTAGAATTCATTCAATTTTAGATTTTAGATTTTAGATTCACACATAAGTAAATCTGAAGGTTTAAAAAGAATTCACAGTGAAATAATCGATCTGCAATTACGAATTACGAATTACGAATTCTTTATATCCCTGCCAACGTCCACGCCAAGATGCCAGCAATTTTTTCCCTGCCAACTGCCCTTGGCTAGGTAAAAATCTCAACCATTGTACGAAACCCAAACTATCGCACGTACCTACAAATACTGCCCAGAATAAAAATACAATCCTGCGGATAAATGGCAAATGCTCTAATAAAACTAAGGTTTCATTATGGACTAAATTAATAAAGGCAACTTCATTAAAGTTATTTCGCTGATCTTCATCAAAACGTTGTGCTGGATAGTGATCTACAGCAACATTAGGATCATAAATTATCTTCCAACCAGCCCGTTTTAATGTCAGAGTGAATGCCATTTCAAAATGTACTTGCGCTCCTGTACCGCGCATCCGTTCGTCAAAGCGCAATTGTCCGATTGCCTCTTTACGAAAACTCATGTTTACGCCTTTGAGAATATCGACTTCGCGGGGTTCTCCCACTCCCAGGTGATGGTTGCCAATCACTCGCCCAAACCACTGCAACTGTCCCACTACGGGGCGGGATTCGTCTTCTAATTTGTTGCCGTGGTGTATCCAATCACGCCCTCCTAGACCGCCGAGACGACTATCTGAGGTAAAGTAAGCGGCGATGCGCTCTAACCAATCTGGGTGGGGTGCAGCATCATCATCAGTAATGGAAACAATATCGCCCTCCACTGCTGCTAGTCCCGCGTTCAGGGCTGCTACTACCCCTGGTTGTGTGACTTTCACAGTATGCAATGGCAAGTTAGGTGCTTTAAATTGCGCCAGAAATTCCCAAGTTTCTGCATCCGTATCGCGGACAACCACTATCACCTGATCAACTGGTTTAGTTTGCTCCTGTAGCGCCAAAAGGCAGCGTGATAGGTCTTGTGGACGGCGATAAGTCGGTATCAGAACGGTGTTCCGCATTCTTGCTTAACTCCTCGAATAGATCCACATAAGTTTTTGCCATAGTAGTCCAGCTATGTCGTTCTGCCACAGAGCGAGCTGCTTTGCCCATTTGCTTTACAAGGGTGGGACTGCTCACCAAGGACATCAGCGCCACAGCCAAAGCATTAATATCATCTGAGTCGGGTAAAACGATGCCACATTCTGGTGTCACCAACTCTCCGCCTCCGGTGGCTGTGGCAGTAATTACTGGCAGTCCTGAAGAAAGTGCTTCTAACAATACGAGGCTGCAAGCTTCGTATCGGGAAGGAAAAACAAATAAATCTACTGCTTGCATAATTTGAGGGATATCACGGCGATATCCGACAAAATGCACGCGATCGCTTAACCCTAATGATGCTGCTAGTTCTGGGAAAGGACTATTTTGGGTATGTCCTACTACCACCAGATGTAAATCGGGAACTTTCACCAAGGCGTGCAGTACTGTATCTAAGTTCTTTCTGGGTGTGCGGATATCTCCAGCGAACAGTGTTAGGGTGACATTTTCTGGTAAACCTAACTTTTGGCGCTCGCTTTCACCAGGAGCAAACTCTTCTAAGTCTACGCCGTTGACAATTACGCGAATGCGAGAACGCGGTACACCAATATTGACTAATTCCTGCGCTACCTTTTCTGATACAGCTACGACAACCTGCGCTTTTTGGAAAGCCTGTTTTTCCCAACGGGCATTAAAAGCCGTAAACAGCCATTGGTACAAACCATATAAGTCTCGGCGATTGCGGGAAATATGAACAGGCGATCGCAACCATGAACTGTGGACAAAATGTACAGCATTCACATCAGCCGCAGCCAGGTTAATTGCTCCATTGACTTTAACTAAATCAATCTCAGAGCGATGTTGACGCAACCAATCTGCACTTTTTTGGGCAAATATGAAATTACGCACAAATTCTGTCGGATAGCTTTTGACTGGGATTTGAATCCAATTAACTTGGCTATTGTCTTCTAGCTCTGGTGCGACTTCACTAGCTAATAATGTCAGTTGATGACCACGGCGAATTGCTTCATTAGCAACCTCATAGTTTACCCGTCCCTGACCATCACCTTTTTTGATTTTATGAGTAACAATACAAAGTTTCATCCATTACCTTCCTTAATGATAAAAGCTCACCCATAACCGCAGATAAAGAATTTTAAATAAACTTATTTTCTTCCCTCTGCGGTCGCTATTAATTTATTATTTTGGTATTTTCATTAACTTATCTGCCACAACTCGCGGCGTAAAACTAAGAGTAAGTGCCGCTATAGTTCGCACATCAAATTTTTGTTGATTCAGCACTTGCCAAAAATAAGGACGTGCTGCGGCTATTTGTTCACTTCGCAGCAAACCAATTCCCAAAGTGGTATTAGCTTCTAACCATTTACGTTGAAAGTACGTTTTAAAGTGCTGTAAGCGAGGATCTTCCATAAAAACTTGATAACAAAACATTTCGCTTTTAGCTTTGCGAATTTTTGCCTGTACATCTCGACTACCACTGAGCATAGTATCAGTTTGTTCATGGGCGCGATATTGCGTCAATCTTTCAGGATAGTAATAAGAACTACCACCAGATATACAGCAGAGATAAGTTAAATATAAATCCCACATCCCACCAACTTCTGAGGGAATACTATCCCAATCAATAAAATTATTGCGAATTACACAAGATGCAGCAGTGGGTATGCTTTTATCTATCAATCCAATTTTATAAAAAGATTGATGAATTCCTTTTGCTAGTTTGTCCCGTTTGTAAGCGCGTGTATTTTCTTCAGTTCCAATTTTATTAATTTTCCCAGATGCATTTATAATATATTGGTCACAAAAAGCGATAACTAACTCAGAATTTGCTTCAAGTAGTGGTACTAGCTTTGCTAAAAAATCTTCATTCCAGATATCATCATCATGGAGACTAGCAACATATTTACCTCGCGCCATCTTAAAGCCATGCTGCTGATTAGCAAGCATACCCACATTTTGCTGATGTCGCCAAAATCTGATGCGTGAGTCACCAAAAGATGCGACAAGTTCTTGAGGGTTTTCTGGACTACAATTATCAGAAATAATAATTTCGATATTTTGATAAGTTTGGTTTACAGCACTAGCGATCGCTTGCTTGAGATACTCTGATCGATTATAAGTGGGGATAATAACGCTAACTAAAGGTGCTTCGCATTCTTTATGTAATGACATATTTTTCTCCCTTGATTTTTTCTCAGTAGAAGATTGCACTAATTGGTGTTTTTAGCAAATTAAGATTATTTAGCTTGAGGGATGCTATATAGCTTTTTCGCTCTAGAAGGGAATTCAGCTATTGTTTTTGCATAAATTTTTCGGAGATTATTTACATGAGTAGCCATTGTAAACTCTTTCATCAATAAAGCATGGCCTTGTTGGCCCATGTATCGGCTTTTTTGATGATCTTTATACAACTCATGGATAGCATCAGCCAGCTTTTTGATATCATTACCTGGAACAAGAATACCCGTTTCTCCATCTCGTAAATGTTCTGGAATTCCTCCGACTGCACTACCAATTACAGGCCGATAACGAGAGTATGCTTCCAGAGTTACAAGACCAGCAGGTTCAGGCCAAACGCTAGGAAAGATAACTGCAAAACACTGTTGATAAAGTTGATTTATTTTATCGCGATCGCACCATCCATGCCAAGTGATCCGGTTATTTAATTTGAGGGTGTTTGCTAATTTTTCTAAGCGGGGCCGTTCCCATCCTTCACCTGCGATATCAAGTTTAATTTGCGGGTCTGTATGTATTAAGGTTTTGAGTAGCCATTCTAGACCTTTATCAGAAACAATTCGTCCCGCAAACAAAATTCTATGATTTTGATGAACTTCTAAACTCAAGGGTGCAGTTGCTGTTTGCGGTACAGAGATCCCACAGTGTAGCGTTAGAGTTTGTTCTGGGGGTACACCATTTTGGATCAATTGTTGCCGCACATATTCGCTATTAGCAACAAAAGTAATTTTTATCTTTTTTAAGATATCTAATAACTGATTAGTAGTTTGAAGTTCTTTCAAACTTCTTAAAGGTCTACGGCTACCACATTTATCTACTAGTTTACCCCAGGTACATCCTAAATAAGAAAAGTTGCGATCACAGATTGTCCGTTGCCCTGCTAAATATTTTGTACCGCTAGGACAGTAGAATGAGTGATTATGAACGCTGAAGATGGCAGGGCATTCGCCTGTAAGCTGCAATAGCAAATCTGGGCTGTGAATGTGCAGCAATTTAAACTGGCTTTGATCTACATTATTAAGCGATTTTATCACGCGATCGCTAACTTCATGTGGTCGATGTTCAAATAGAGAAGCTAAATAAGTTTCAACACCTCCGCCTTCACCTATATCGAAGTTTGAGCATTGATAAATTAGGTCTTTGTTAAATATTTTATCGGACATATTATCTGTTAGCATTTAGCATATAGTTTTAATTTAATTAGTTCCTAACTACTTTTTGGATAAATAAAGAGAATTAAGATACTATTTTTATGTTAATGTTACCATTTCAACATATACTTGATTCGAGTAGGGGTGTATAGCTGTACACCCCTACAGCCTAAATTTAACTAGATTTTGGATATTATTCCTAATCTGATTGCCTTACTTCATACTGCATTTGATGATATTTCCAAAGCTTACCTTTGAGATCGAGTAGTTCTTTATAGTTACCTTGTTCTACTATCCGTCCTTGTTCTAATACCACAACTTTATCTGCTTTAGAAATAGTAGAAAGACGGTGAGCGATCGCAATTACTGTCTTACCAACAGATAGCTTTTCTAATGAATCTTGAATTAAGCGCTCAGATAGCGAATCTAAAGCGCTAGTTGCTTCATCCAAAATCAAAATTTCTGGGTTCCGCAGTAAAGCACGCGCAATAGCAATTCGCTGTCTTTGTCCTCCAGATAATCTAACACCGCGATCGCCTAATTGGGTATCAAAACCTTCGGGCATTTCTAAAATAAATTCTAGTGCATTCGCTAGTTTAGCAGCTGCTTTAATTTCATCATTAGTCGCTTCTGGAGTACCGTAAGAAATATTTTCCCAAACATTAGTATTGAAAATAAAAGTATCTTGACTGACAACAGCTATTTTGCGACGTAGAGAGTTAATTTCAAACTGTCGTACATCAACTTCATCAATGTAAAGATATCCATCTGTAGCATTATAAAATCGAGGAATTAAGTCAGCCAGGGTTGTTTTACCAGCACCCGAAGCTCCAACTAATGCTGTCATTTTTCCCTTTTCAATAGTCAGGGTAATATTATGTAGCACTAAATTTTCATCATCGTAGCCAAAATCTACAGAGACTAAATCTATTGACCTTTTTAAGCCTCTAAACTCAATTTTGCCATTTTGAAAGTAATATTTTTCATCAGTTTTCAACAAATTTTTAATATTATCTGCCGAACCATGTAAAGTACTGAGATATGCTCTCGTGCCATTAATATCTTGAACGAAGGGAATAAAGCGAAATAGCACAAAGAAAAAGGTTAGTAAAGAAGCAACTTGTAGCGTTCCATTGGTAACAAGGCTAGTGAACGCTAAAATAATCATTCCGACCAACACCGTAGTCGCTACCCCTTCGGCAATAGGCTTCACAAGTGTCCAAGTAAAAACAACTTTAGTTGTAGTACTTATTACCTTATCGCTAGCTTTATAGTAACGCTGACGCTCAAATTCTTGAGTACCACAGGTGTGAACAGTACGAATGCCATTAATAAATTCTATGGCTGTTGATGTAAAATTAGCGTTAGCAGTTGTCATGCCAAAACTTGATTCTCTGACTCTAGCGTTCAGATTTGACAACCCCACACCTAAAAGTGTAAATAGTAGTGCTGAAATCAGCGTTAGTTGCCATGATATCAAAAACATTGATATTAAGTAGACAAGAGTTGTCAATCCTCTAGTTACTAAAAAGGCTCCGCCACTAAAACCCTGTCTTATCTTTTCGATTTCTGTGGTAATTGTGTTAATTAGTTCACCAGAACGAGTTTTAGCAAAGTAACTTAAAGATAAGGATTGTAACTGTTCAAAAATTTGCTTACGTAGGCGATCGGCAAGATGGAGTTGAGATAATTCAGTGTAAACTTGAGAAAAATAGTTAAAGGTCGCACGTAACCAAGTACTTAATAAAATCAGCAAAGATACGCGGTAGAGGCGATTAATTGCTGATGACTTGGCTCCCAAAATCCAAATATCAAACCAGCCTATTCCTGTTTGGACAGGTTGAGCATTAGGACTAGTTAAGCTTTGCAAAAAGGAAAGTAAGAAACCAATACTCACACCTTCAAAAGTTGCCGCCAAAACTGAAAATATAAGAGCTAAAATTGCAATTTTACGAAAGTGTTTAAATTCTCGCAATATTAAATAGTTGTCTTGCCAAAAGCTGGTAGCTTTGAGCAAACTACGGAGTTGTTGAGGAAATTGGGAATGCATGGATTTTATAATAATAGTTTGGCAAGGTAGATAGACCGTTATAAATGCGATTTAAGCAGTTTTTGCTTTAGCTTCAGTGCGGTAGATGAAAATATCAATTACCGCACAGATAAATTACAGGGTTTGGCTATCTAGATGTAACGGGTGAGACTGTGCGTCTACTTCCCATAAAGCTGTAATTTCTGGTAGTTTATTTATCTGTACTGCATCTTCTAAAGTCCAACAACGAAATCCGGTTAAACTCATGTCACCGCGTAGCACGTTAAATAGCTGTGGTAGATTGTCGAGGCTGTATTTACCCATCCAACGTTCTAGCGGTGTGGTGTTTTGAGTGTGAAACCTGATTACCCGAAATAGTTTACCCCGTTCTCCAACACGCCATTCATGACAAAAAAGTGACCCTGGCGAGTAAACTTGCATTAACACAATCAATCCCAACATGACTGGACTTACTAATAACAGCAGCATGAAAGCAGCAATCCAATCAATTAGTCGCTGTAATTGTCTGAAGGGTTGATTAGGCAGTTTTTGGCTAGCAGGTAGGCTTAGGAATATTGGTTTTTGAGCTTCTTCACACGCATCTGCCCAAAACCTGAGCAAAGCTTCACCCAATTTTGGATCTATGCTTACCAAACTTACAGGAGAATGTTGTAAGCATTCTACTAGCGATCGCTTACTATTTAATGCAGGCAGATATGGTTGTTTAACTTGTCCAGGCGGCTTCACCAACAGCTTACCCCGTCGCCACTGAAGTGTGCAGTCCCCACGATTATCTTGGTGTTCCTGGGTTACATCATATAAATTCTCTAGAGTTGGAATTATTGAAGTTGTCATAATGTCTTTGGGTTTATACAGGAGTGAATTACTGAGGCGTTATCAAAGGCTATCAATGCCAAAGACCCAAATCCGAATCTTGTTGTCAGTCCAAATTGGAGAGATTGAGGGCAAAAATATGTTATTGCTATTTGCCACTCAGTCAAGCACATATCATCCAGAACCCTGCTGGTGTAGAGTTGTACAAATCAACCTTACTATCAATATTCATGGGCAATCGGTATTTTCCGGTAACTACTGAAAGTAGAAATATGTAGAGGGAAATTACCCATAAATCTATATCTACGTTTAATTGTACTGGGGTGTTTATTGTGTCGATAGATTTAAAAAAACCAGTCCAATCTTGTCTTCTAGCCTTTATGAAGGTACTTTAATTTCTAGAATATAAGAGTATTTAGAAATAGCGATCGCTCAAATAAATTCTTTATTTACTCTTTAAATAGCCAGTGATTTCTCTGATAACCGATAAAGATAGCATAAATATGCTGAGATTTTCCTGATAGCAACAAAATTAAATTTGGTTCATCAAAAACAAAGGGCGCACAGCTTGTGCGCCCCTACTGCGTGTTCTATTTAAATGTATTGCATCATAGCCCCCTCCTCGCCTGCGGGGAGGGGGTTGGGGGTGGGGTCAACCTATAACCGCTAATAACTACTTTTCCACAGCTTGACGGAGAGCCAATTGCTGTTCCTTTACATAAGGGACGTAATTACTACTAGAGTTTGATACCCCATTAGCTACAACCCCAATCAGATTTAACTTACTCAGCATGGCTGTCGCTTGATTAAGCTGACTCCGCGTCACAATACCAATGCTTGCCACCATGACCACGCTACGACAAGATGATGCGGTGAGCATGGCATCCACCAAACCGAGAACTGGGGAAGCATCTATGAGTACCAAATCATAGTTTTCTTCAAATGCTGCCATTAATTGCATCATCCGAGGGGAACTCAAGAGATTAGCTGGGTCAGCAGGTTTGGGACCAGCCGTCAAAATATCAATGTAAGCGGAACCTGAATATTGAAGACTAATCTGGTTGGGTAGATTTGCATCACTAGCCAATAGAGTTGAAAGCCCTTGTTCGTTAGGAAGATTCAGTTGGTGATGCAAACTGGGATCGCGTAAATTGGCATCAATTAGTAAAACCCTTTTGTGTAAGCGGGCAGCACTCATCGCTAAACCTAACGCCAAAGCTGACTTACCCTCATCAGGTAAAGCTGAGGTAATCATCAAAGATTTTAAGTTAGCAACAGTATTCAAAAGTTCAATGTTTTTGTAAATCAGATCCAGCGATTCCCAACGTGGTGGAGATTGCAATACCTGAATTGTCCAAGGAGCGAGAACTTCTGGCTTACCAAAGGGCAACTTAATCATTGATTCTCTGGGTTTGGCTGGCGGTAATTTGGGAGTTGCTCCCAACAACGGCATGGCCATTTGCTTCTCTAACTCAGCAGTGGTGTGAACTGCATCATCAGCCGATTCTCGGATAAAGGCAGCGATGCCTCCTAACATAAACCCAACCACAGCACCTAACAGCAAGTTCTGTTGGAGATTGGGGCCTAATTGTGCGCCTTTTTGGGGATCTTCTACAACTTCCCAATTAAATCCACCCTTAGAAAGTTCTTGCCGCAATTGCTGTTCTGCTCTTAAAAGTTGCTCTAATCTTTCACGACTAAATTGCAACTGTGGTAGCATCCGATTGTAATAAGCCAACAGAGGTGGGAAGCGTTTGATTTCAAAACGCAGCTCGTTTTCTTTCTTAGCCAAAGTTTGATCGCGAGCAGTTAAAGCAACTATAGTTGTTTGCGTTTCTACTAGCTGACCAGCAAGGTTAAGATCAATTTCACCAAGCTGTCCTTTTTCGAGAAGAGAGTCTCCATTCGTGAATGCACCAGCAGACTTTCCGCCTAAAGTTCTTCCTACCTCTTGTTGCAATAATTCCTTTTGGTTCTGAAGCTGTTCTTTGAGCTTTTGCACACTTGGAGTTTGATCTGTAAAGCGTAAACGTTCCTGTCCTAGTGCCAGTTCAGTTTTTTGGATTTCGTTGAGTAAGCTTTGGTAGCGGGTAGACTGACTCAGACGAGAAGCAACTAGAGCATTTTGAGGAGAACGGTTAAGTTGTTCTTCTAAAGATTTTTGGCGTGCTAAAGCTTCTCCATATTGGGCACGAGTTGTCTGACGTTCTTGAGCAATATTATTCAAAGCTGCCTCAATAGCTTTGGCCTGTGACTCTGGATCAATTAAGTTTTGATTTCTGCGAAATCTTTGTAAATTAGTCTCAGCCGCGTTTACTTCTTCACTGGCTTTACTTAACTGCTCTCTGATAATTTGCAGACCTTTTTGTAACCGCGAAGTCTGCTGTTGTTTGTTATATTCAACATAAACTTGTCGAATTGCATCCAGAACTTTTTGTGTCTTTTCTGGATCTCCAGCAGTGTATTCAACTTGAAATATTTTAGTAGCAACATTATCTTCTTTGCTCCTTAATTGAGTTAAGACCAAAGAAGTTTTAATTTCAGCTGCACTTATATCTGGATAATCAGACTGAAGTTTATCAACTGCTTTTTGGATGAGTCCTGAACTCTGCATCAAGTTAAGCTGGGTGGCAGTATCTATCACAACATCAGAGTCAGTAAACTGGTTGTCTATGCCCGCACCTTCTTTTTTACCTTGATAGTTAGGTTCTACTAGCAGTTGCATTGAACTTTTATAAGTAGGTTTGGTTTTAAAAGTTACCATGCCTGCAATAGCAATAGAAGCAATTAATACTGTTAGGAACCAAGGAAATCTTCGCACAAATACGGCGAACAATTGTCCGTAGCTTGGTTCGTTTTCAGAAGCTGGAGTTATGTGAGGATTTAGACTAGTTTGAACCACTTTTATTATCCTTGTCTTCAAGACTTACGCTAAGAGATTCTCCGATACCTATTCTTTTTCCGAACCGCCTTCTGTGCGTTCGCGTAGCGTGTCGCAGACAGAGGCTTCCGCTAACGAGCAGGAGAGAAAAATAAATAGGTAATCTTATAGTGGGAAGAGATTCAGAAATCAAATGAATATTTGATGCAGACCACAAGCTTGGTTAATAATTTGCTCAACTTTCCCAAAGAATGCATTTTCCGAAAAGTTTGCTACTGCATGATGACGGATGCGATCGTAATCCCAAGAGATGCCATTGGCTTCTAGTAATGCAATTTGTAGAGATTCGGGTGTTTGCCTTTTGAAAAAGACTCCTGTTTCACCTGGTATTTGAGTATCTAATACTCCACCTGCTCCATAGGCGATGACTGGTGTGCCGCTAGCATTAGCCTCTACTGGAACTAATCCGTAATCTTCTAAGGCTGCGACAATAATAGACTTGGCTTTGGAAAACAAGTCTTTGCGGGTTCTATCACTTACGTGTCCCAAGAATTCAATATTTTGTAATGCTTTAGATTTTAACCGTGCTTGTTCTGGCCCGTCACCTGATATTAATAACCGCCATCCTAACCAATTAAAAGCTTCGACTATGATATCAAGGCGTTTATAGCTGATCATTCGGGCTGAGGCCAGATAATATTCATCTTTTATATCGGAAAAAAGAAATTTACTAGTATCAATTGGATAGTTCACCATCATTGCCTTTTTGCCATAAATACTTTCAATACGGCGGGCAACAACACTAGAATTAGCAATGTAAAGGTCAGGTTCCTGTGCATATTTCAGGTCTACCTTTCTCATTAGTTGAAATACTTGTTCGATTAAAGGAGCAAAATATCTATAGTCTCCGTACTCTCTTAAATAAGTTGCTGTATCCCATAAGAAACGGGTGACATTATGGCAAAAGCAAACGTGGCGGGCATTTGGCTTTTTTCGCACTGCTTTGGCAAAGCTGGTGCTACTGCTAATAATTAAATCGTAGTCTTGCAAATCCAAGGCACGAAAGGCAGGAAAATATAGAGGAGCCATTGACCTGAAATGTTTTGCTGCACCAGGAATTTTTTGCAAGAATGTTGTGTTGACTATGCGATCGCCTAGATCAATAGTTTTTTGTGGATCGTACAGAGATGTGAAAATGTCTGCTTCAGGATAACGCTTACAAAGCAGTTCAAATACACGCTCTGCCCCACCTCGCTGGGTTAGATAATCGTGGACTAGAGCAATTTTCATGAATTTGACCTAAAGTTTCGATCAGGTTTGTTTCAACGCTCCCCAGCAAGTTAATATCAACAACTTTAGTGTCCCGCAGTATAGCTTCCTATCCTCTTTTTTTTGCGACAAATACGTAGCTAGGGGCCTCGGAGATCCCCCCAACCCCCTTAAAAAGGCTTGCTCTTTGTAATTTTCACCCCCTTAAAAAGGGGGTCGCCGCAGGCGGGGGGGGATTTTTCCGAAACGGAAGGGGCGTACAGCTGTACGCCCCTACAGCCAATTTATTTGTCGCTATTACCTAACTGCTACCAAGATTTTTTCTGGGGCGAAATAAGTGTTTTGCTCAGTTCTTAATTGGTCGCAAAGTCTGCCTTCAGGTAATTCTACATCCTCATAAGTGAGGACTTGATCCTTATTAATATCCCGTTTCAGGCGACATCCTTCGGCTAAACCAATTGGTAGAAGATTTTGCTGTTGGACGATATTGGAATTCTCACATTGTCCGTAGGTCATGTAGTAACCGATGCCATCCAGTGTTTCTCCAGCTTTCAGGTCGATTTTGGCAGTGGTGACAACATCTACTAAGGGACCTGCTAGTGGAGACATAACAGCATCACCGAACAGGACAGCACGCGCTACAGACAGTGGAACTTCAAAATGACAGAGGTGATAAGGAGTATAGAAGCTGTAAAGTGGGCCTTCGCCTAATTTGTATAAGTTGAGATAGTGGCGTTGCTTGGGGTCGTCGTGAGTGGCAAATACATATACGCCTGGGCCTGGTTTTGCTCCAACTACATAATCGACAATGCCGCCCAGTTCTTTGAGTTGTTCAACATCATATAGCTGGGTCATTTCATCGACAGAACCGTTGAAGTCATATCCCAACATTCCCCGTTTGGCGACTTTCATCCCTGTGGCATTGGCAACGATCGCTTGCTCAAAGGAAATCTTGGTTCCGTCTGCGAAGCTAGCCACCATGTGGGGCTTTTGACCCCAACGTTTAGCAAATCCTTCCTGGGTGGTGGGATTGCGATAGGGGTCTTGGAGTCCTTTAATGTTACCGCATAATAACGGAGTTAAACCAATGCTTTTTACAAAGCGGTAGAGGTTCATTTGCACCCCTGGCTGATCGCCATCACAGGCGCTGAGAATCACACCTGCTTTGTCAGCATAGACTTTTAGGATGGGGCCAATAGTGCCGTCGAGTTCGGCATTCATCATAATCACATGTTTGCAATGGGCGATCGCTTCCATAACTATGTGAGCGCCAAATTCCACTGCTCCTGTGACTTCGATTATGGCCTCGATGCCCTCAGCCTGACACAGTAACTTAGCGTCTTCTGTGACTGCATATTTACCGTTTGCGATCGCATTTTCTAATTCGCTGACAGTTGCAACAACTTGAATATCTTCAATTCCTGCTTCCGAATAAGCTTGTTTGGCTGCATCAATCTTGCGATTGGAGATAGCAACTAACTCCATCCCTGGCACGGAATTAACAATTTGGTTGGCAATTCCTCTACCCATGAAACCAGCACCAATCATTCCCACTTTAATAGGATTTCCTGCTGCTGCTCTGGCTTGTAAGGCGCGATCGATAATAATCATGAACTAAACTCCTTTTTATAACTGTTGGTTGTGATACAAATTCCCTATAAACTTGCACTTAATAGTTTTTTAAAACTAAATACTAAGTACATTTTCATAGTGAATTGGTGTTAGCGTAGGCGTAGCCCGCCGGAGGCATCGCTACTAACCAGTTGTTTGCTAGATGTCTGCTTTTTCTGACTGTGATTCTTAATAATTTGCTCTATAGTATTTCGGTAAACTTTAGCAAAGTTATCTTTAGTATGATTTGCTCTTACATATTCCCATGCTTTGCGAGACATACTTTTCAGGTCTTCTAGAGGCAAATTAGAAATTCTTCTAACTGCCGATTGAATTTCTGCGATCAAAGAATTCTTTAATAGCACACCGTAATCGTCATGCACATCAACACTAGCTTCATAATTGACTATCGGGATTAACCCTGTATGCATACAAGTGATAACGCTGCCTGCTCCACCTTCTGCTGCTGAAACAAACACAGTACCAATACAATTATTGGTAACTTCTATAAACTCAGAACTCATAACATCAATCCAACCATAAGTATGTATATTGGGTGTTTCATAAAGCTCTTGATGAAAAGCTTGTTCAAATTCTGGTTCCTTATTAATTGGCCCACAAACTGTTAAATGAAAATCTGGCATTTGTGCAAAGGCTTCTAAAACTAAATCAAGCCCTTTATGAACAAAGCCGTGACTAGCAAACCATAAAAAATTCTTTCTGACAGCATCAAAATCCTTTTGTTCTGGCCAAGGATAGACGGTAGGATTAGAAAGGGGTACACGATAAATCGGTTTGTTAGCGTACTTGAAGGTATTGATAGTAAATTCATTACCTAAAACTATGCCATAATCTGCATATTCAATTCCCAAATTAGGCACTTCATATCGCTGTGGACAAAGAGTAATACCTCGCCTTTGTTGTAATTCTAAATGTCTATTGCATTCAGCCGCATTCCGAAACACCATATTAGCAATATCAACGTGGAAAATTTTCACACAATCTTTATTGAGTTTTGGTGCTAGTTCTTGCATCCTATGACGGACATCAACGAAAAATGCGTAATCTTTTTCAGGAACGAATTCATCATTATAGAATTGGATGGCATCAACGTTATAACCAAGATCCAAAAATGTTTGCACCATCCGCCAAACTTCCCAATAACAAGTGTGGTCATGGGGTATGACCTGACCAGCTTTTAACAGGAATGGCTCAATCCGGTAAGAAAAAAGTACATTACCTCTAGAAGGCTGATTTGGTTTGAGTGAAACAACTTTTAAGCCTTTGATATAATCAATGCGAGTTGCTACTTTTTTGAACAACGAATTGATAGAATTGCTTAGATGGGTTAGAGTATTATTTGGCATTGGATACCTCTTGTAATTGTGAAGTTAAACAGAGAGTAGTTACCAGTTTAAAACAGCTATTTTGCTCCAACAGTCATCATTCTCAACAAAGGCCAATTTAAATCTTTCTCAGAAATTTCAGTCACATCTAGAGGCCAATCAATGGCAAAGAATGGGTCATCATAACGTAGCCCTCTCTCATAGCCTGGGGTGTAAAATTCACCTACTTGATATACAACTTCGGTTTCATCTGCGAGTGCTTGATAACCATGAGCAAACATTTCTGGAACATACAAGGCGCGGCGGTTTTCTGGAGTGAGTTCTACACCAATATGTGATAAAAAAGTAGGAGATTCAGGACGCATATCAATAATTACGTCATAGATTGCACCTTTAGTACAGCGAATTAATTTTGTTTCTGCTGCTGGCAGAATTTGATAGTGCATTCCCCGAATAGTGCCTTTTTTATAGTTAAAAGACAGGTTACATTGGGCTACTGTTGGCTTCAATCCGTGTGCTTCAAATTCTTGAGCGCAGAAAGACCGAGCAAAAAAACCACGGTGGTCTGGTTTTTCTTGTAAGTCAATAATGAATGCGTCTTTGAGTGCGGTTTCGGTGAAAATCATGTGATTTATTTAAGATGAATATTGAGTACAGAAAATAACAGCAATGAATGGAGATTTAATAACCTATAAAAGGTGACTAAATCGGAACTTTAACTTCATCTGATGCAGAAGGTAACTCTACTCTGGGATAAGTATCATCCCAGTATTGGGTACAGAGGTCTGGTCGTTCGGGGGGATTGGCGGTGTAACAAAAGAACAGTGTTGATCTGTCTTCTGTGCGGACTGTGCCGTGATGCAAGGCATTTTTCGTATCTACAATAATGACTGTACCTGCTGGGCCTGGGCAGGATTTCCAAGCTGATTTGGGGATGACTGATTTTACTTGTTCATCGTCGATACCCATATAGCTTGACTTCCAAAGTTTGTAGTAAAGTTGAATATAATTCCAACTAAATAAGGAAGTTAAAGAGCGGGGAATATATTCAAAAGGCCCAGTTTTTTCTTCTACATCATTCAAGTAAATAAAGATTTTGATAATCCGGCGGTCTTCGGCATCGCTATGCCATAGGAGCGTCCCAAACTGATGTTTACTCTTGAAATCTTTGCGTAAATGTACACCATGAAAAGCAACAGGAAGACCAATGTAATTTTCGATGATGTTTAGTAGTCTTTTCTCTATCCCCCAGGCATAAAATTCTGGTAAACCTGTAACTGTGTAAATTTGTGGCAACCTTTCATCTAGATGGTCGTTGTTGGGATTTTCCATCTGAGACAATTGATGATAAGCAGCTTTGAGCAGTTCGGAGCTAGAATTTAACCCTAATTCTGCTAATGTTGTGATGCAAACACCATCTTTTTTGAGAGCATTAAGGATGTTGCGATCGCGTCCTTCTAATGCTGGCAAATTTCTGCTATGCTTCCAACGGGCTACGTAATATTCAAAATCAGAATGCAGTGTAGTTATTTTACGTTTAATAGCAGCAAGCATAGCGTAAATACCTTTTAATCACGATGTTTATTTGACCCGAACTTAGTAGTTTATGATTTATAGTTACGTATTTCTTGAGTAGGGGTTTCACTTGATTCTGTTAACCCGAATTCTTTAGAAACCATCAAATCAAAAGCGCACAAACTGACTAAAGCCAAAAATGGAACTACTGTTTTGATGGCAGACATAGGCCATCTTCTTAAAGCACCTAAAAAAACTTTCAAATTAACTTCTTTACTGTTCTGCAAAAGCATCCGTCTACAAAACTGCTTAGAATATCCACTTTTCTCCAATTTCAAAATCACTTCGGGTATGTGTTTGTATTGCATTAACAGCGCAGACTTTGGTTCCTTCTGCCAATAGCTCACACCAACAATACATTCTAAATAAGTTTCTTTAGTCACGATTACGCTACCATTGGCAGCACAATATCCGGCTAAATATGCTAAAGATATCCAGTTATTTTCAGCATCTTGCCAATTTTGTAGAGCGCGTTTTACTAGGTCAGTGCGGTAGACTGTAGCAGTTAAAAAAATGACCGCACCAACACTTTTTGAGAAACAATGTTCAAATATAGCTTTACCATCGCCATCACCATCTTCACTATCTATGTCAAACCAGCGATTACCAACAATTGTTGGTGGGTGGACTGGTTCACCAGTAATTTGGTTCCGACCGGAAAAGTTGAGGAACAATAATGATAAATTTTCATGCTGCTTGAGTTTGCTAATCACATAAGCAATGGTTCTATCTTGAATTGGGTCATCATCACCAATTGTCCAAACATATTTTGTTGTTGCAGAATTTAGGCAGTACATAATATTTTTCACTACGCCTAAGTTCTTTAAATTTTTATTTGATTTAAATGTGAGATTGCTAAGTGTTGCTTGCCATTTTTGAATCACCTCTTGAGTATTGTCTGTTGAACAATTATCAGAAACTAAAATTTCACAGTAGTCTTCAAAACCTTTAATAGCTTGAGATAACCAAGTAAGTTGTTTATCTAGAAGTTGGGCACGATTAAATGTAGGAATGGCAATAGTCAGCAGTTTCATATTAAACTCTAATCTGTAGTTAAGAAGGTATTAACAGTAGCTTAGTAACTAATAAGCTGCTTCTCAGTCTATTCTTTTGTGTTTTATGGCAAGAATTTATAGTAGATACACCTTGTAATTAATTTCCAACGATTCCAAAAAGCTATTTTTTGATGTTTTATATTTGGAAATCGCTTAAATATTGCTTATTATTATCTGATTAACCTATGTTAATAATAAGCAGTTTTTTGATTTATAATTAGTAATTACGATGCTATTAAAACCCTATCCGGAATAAGACATGGATAAGTTTTTACTTCAGGAATTGGCACTACAAACTGTCCACCCCACTCGCCAATAAATGCCATTTGTTCCATAATTTCTTCCTTGAGATTCCAAGGTAAGATTAGGACATAATCTGGTTTAGTTTCGCGGATTCTGTCTGGTTCAAAGATGGGAATATGAGTTCCAGGTAAAAATAAGCCTTGTTTATAAGGACTGCAATCTACTGTATAATCGATAAAATCTTTACCAATACCACAGTAATTGAGCAATGTATTGCCTTTAGCAGGTGCGCCATAACCAGCGATTGATTTACCTTCTGCTTTAGCCGTCAAAATAAAATTTAATAGCTTGCGCTTTGTTTCTTTAACTTTTTCTGTAAATGTAATGTAAGTCTTTATCTGATGTAGTCCAGCAGCGATTTCTTTTGCTTTCAAATGGCTAACTCGTTCACTAATGCTGTGATTATCAGCATTATCATGTTTAGCATAAATCCTTAATGAACCCCCATGAGTTGATAATTCCTCTACGTCAAAAAGCTGCAAGTTGTGTGCTGCAAAAATTTTTTCGATACTTAGGAATGAGAAATAAGAAAAATGCTCGTGATAAATAGTATCAAACTGATTTTGTTGAATAAGTTGCAAAATGTGAGGAAATTCCATCGTCAAAATGCCATTCGGCTTGAGGATGATTTTCATCCCAGCAATGAAATCGTTTAGATCCGGTACATGAGCTAAAACATTATTACCTATCAAAAGGTCAGCTAGTTTTCCTTGTATCACTAGTTCTTTGGCAGTTTCAACTCCAAAAAACTTGTTGATACTAGGAATGCCTCTTTCTTGAGCTATCTTAGCTATATTTGCTGCTGGTTCTATCCCTAAAACTCGGATTCCCTTTTCTAAAAAATATTGCAGCAGGTAGCCATCATTACTGGCAATTTCAATAATTTGATTATGATGATTAAAACCAAACTTTTCTACCATCATCTCGGTGTAAGCTTTGGCGTGTTTTAACCAACTTACCGAGTAGGAAGAAAAATAAGCATAGTCGCTAAAAATATGATCTGGAGTTTCAAACTGTTCTAGTTGAACTAAAAGAGTGTCTTCGGAAACATAAGCGTGGAGAGGATAAAATTTCTCGACATTATTTAGCTGTTCTGCTTTAAGATAAGCGTTGGCTAAGGGTGACATTCCTAGATCAATAAAGGTTTGGTGCAGAGGTTGACCACTGAAACGACATTTTGCGATCGCCATAAACTTCAACTCACTAACTTGCAAATAATTTGATAGGTAAACAAGTCCGAATCAACAATTTTTTGATTCGGAAGCTTGAATTATTTGTTCACTACTGCTAAGAAACTTTAACTACTTTTTATTCCAGAAAAAATCTTTGTCAATTTGTTCAGTACGAATCAAATACTCTAGCTGTTTTAAGCGGGTAAATCCTCTAAATAAGAAAGTATCTTCAGCCATATGTATTTGACTGAATAAATCAAATAACTGCTGGGCACCAAGTCGGGCATTCCAATCACACTTAAATCCAGGTAGGATTGTGTTGATTTTCTCGAAGGATACCCGATAGCTGCGGTTATCTGAGCCGTTGTCACCAAAAGACAATTTGCAATCTGGGAAAATATCAGCAATAATTTCCGCGATTTCTCTGACGCGATAATTATTTGCTGTATCTCCCACGTTGAAGATTTGGTTATGTACAATGTCGCGTGGTGCTTCCAAAGCGCAGACTATTGCTTTGCAAATATCCAGTGCGTGGACTAATGGCCGCCAGGGTGTGCCATCACTGGTCATTTTGATTTGTTTGGTAGTCCATGCCAATCCTGCTAAGTTGTTTAAAACAATATCAAAGCGCATTCTGGGAGAAGCACCAAAGGCAGTTGCATTCCGCATAAAAGTGGGAGAGAAGTCATCATCAGCGAGTGGTGTGACATCTCTTTCTACAAGAGTTTTGCATTCTGCGTAGGCTGTTTGGGGATTAACTGGGGATTCTTCTGTGACATCACCTGCGGTAGCAACACCGTAGACGCTGCACGAAGACATATATACAAAACGGCGCACACCCATAGCCTTAGCTAGGCTAGCTAGACGAACTGAACCTATATGATTAATTTCATAGGTAATATTAGGTGCTAATTGTCCGGCTGGGTCGTTAGATAGTTCCGCCATGTGAACTATTGCTTCAACACCTTCCAAATCATCAGGGGTAATGTTGCGGATATCTTTGTTGAGGGTTTTGGGTGTCACGCCATTAGCGTTGTACAGCCAACCAACTTTATAGAAACCGGTATCTAGACCGATAACTTCATGTCCCCGTTCAATTAACAGAGGTGGTAATAATGAACCTAGATACCCTTCTGTTCCAGTTACTAATATTTTCATTGTAGTTAATGCCTTTGTATTGATGAGTTAAATTCTTCGATAGGGGCGCACAGATGTGTCCCTACAGGGTGTTGCTAAAATCTAAAATTACCGATTGGCAGAAGCACTCTATGTGTAGCGACTCTGGTCAGAGTGGCCCTGTCAACTTGGAAAATAATTCTTCTTTCCTCTGTGTACTCTGCGCCTCTGTGGTTAAAAAAGTAATTTATTGAACCACAGAGGCACAGAGAGAAAAGTAAGGATTTTATAGTTACTTTGACAGAGGTAATCCTCAAAGTGCAAAGAACTATGCTATCTATGCAGTTACTACATTGTCTAGATGCGAAAGTTGGGGAATTTCTGCCACAAGCGCTTTGCCGATTTCTAGAGAAGATGTAGCCGCAGGAGAAGGAGCATTGCAAACATGGATGGAGTTTTGACCAGAAACGATCAAAAAGTCGTCTACAAGCTTGCCATCGTTCATTAAGGCTTGAGCGCGGACTCCTGCATGGGTGGGGACTAAATCTTTTGCTTGGACTTCGGGAATTAGTTTTTGCAAACTTCTGGTAAAGGCTGCTTTACTAAAAGAACGAATGATTTCTTGGATGCCTTCATCGGCGTGTTTGGCTGCCAATTTCCAGAAACCAGGATAGGTGATGACTTCAAGAAAATCGCGCAGGTCAAAGTCGGTTTTTTTGTAACCTTCGCGTTTGAGCGATAGAACCGCGTTTGGTCCTGCATGGACGCTACCATCAATCATCCGGGTAAAGTGAACACCGAGGAAGGGAAAATCTGGATTGGGGACTGGGTAAATTAGTGTCTTGACCAGATAGCGTTTTTCTGGGGTGAGTTCGTAGTATTCTCCCCGGAATGGGACGATTTTTGCTTGGGGTTCAACTTGACCTAGTTTGGCGGTGCGATCGCTATGCAATCCAGTACAATTAATTACAAAGCGGGTTTCAAAGCTACCCTTGTTTGTTTGCAGTACCTGATTTTTACCACTTGAGGAGATTTTCAGAACTTTTGTATTGAGGTGCAAATCCCCGCCTTGCTGTTGAATTAGCTGGGCATATTTCAAACAAACTTGCTTGTAATTAACAATACCAGTTGAGAATACCCGAAGTCCACCTACACATTTTACGTGAGGTTCAATTTCCTTGACTTCTTCGGGGCTTATTCTCTTAACTTCTATGCCATTTTCTAAGCCACGTTTGTAGAGATTTTCTAAGCGTGGTAGCTCTTGTTCTTCAGTTGCAACAATTAGTTTACCACAAACTTCATGCTCTATTCCATGCTCTTGGCAAAATTCTACCATAGAGCGAGAACCGTCGCGACAAAACTTAGCTTTGAAACTCCCTGGTTTGTAATAAATACCAGAATGAATCACACCGCTATTATTGCCAGTTTGGTGAAATGCCCATTGGCTCTCTTTTTCTAGTACTAATATCCGAGCATTAGGATAGCGTTTTCCTAAAGCCAACGCTGTAGAGAGTCCAACTATTCCCCCACCTATAATTGCAAAATCATACATTAGTATTATTGTACTTGAAATTACAGTAAATCTATAAGGTCATTTGTCATTTGTCATTCGTCATTCGTCATTTAACTCCTAACTCCTAACTCCTAACTCCTAACTCTTCTCTTACCATACCTTCCAAGGAGCTTGACTACTTTTCCATAGCCCCTCTAGGTAGTTTTTATCGCGTAAAGTATCCATCGGTTGCCAAAAACCATCATGTTTAAAAGCCGATAGCTGTTCCATATCAGCTAGCTTTTCTAATGGCTCTTGCTCCCACACAGTAGAATCATCAGCAATTAAGTTAATTACTTCTGGTTCTAGCACAAAATAACCCCCATTAATCCAAGCTCCATCACCTTCGGGCTTTTCCCGAAAACTGGTAATTTTAGTTTGCTCATATCCTAAGGAAATGGCACCAAAACGCCCGGCTGGTTGAACGGCTGTGAGTGTTCCTAATGTCTTTTGTTCTTTATGAAACTTAACTAGCTCGGTAATATTGATATTACTTACACCATCACCATAAGTAAAGCAAAAAGTCTCATTACCAAGATGTTCGCTGATTCGCTTTAAGCGTCCGCCTGTCATTGTATTATCACCTGTATTTACTAAGGTGACACGCCAGGGTTCAGCATAACCAGAATGTACGTTCATTTGGTTAAATCGCATATCAAAAGTAACATCTGACATATGTAAGAAGTAGTTAGCAAAATACTCCTTAATTATGTAACCTTTGTAACCGCAACAAATAATGAAGTCGTTAATGCCGTGAGCAGAGTAAGTTTTCATTATGTGCCAGAGAATTGGCTTACCACCAATTTCAACCATAGGCTTGGGTCTGATACTAGTTTCTTCACTGAGGCGTGTACCAAGTCCTCCAGCCAAAATCACCGCTTTCATGCAATTACCTCGGAGATTTGTAGGGATATTATTATTTAACTTTATCGACATGAAGAGGATGCACTTTAGATAGAGAAAAACTGATTTCTGTTTTCTTTTTCTCCGTCAATAATCTAACTATAATTTTCGACAAAATTATGAAGGAAACATAAATTAAAATCTTTTCTATATAAAAGCTATATGAATATCTAAAAATCGGAAAATAAATTATTTTTTTAAATAAAAAATGTTACCCAAAAAATAACTAGGGTTAGTGTAAGCTAACCCTAGCCAGGCTTGATTTATGAAATCTAAACCAATAATATGCCAGTAAAAAAACTCACTTGTTTTTAGTTAGTTTTTTGCAAATTACTTGAGCTTTGGAATAAAGGGTCACATTTGTTTTCTATGACTATACACATATTACTGAGTGCTTGTTGATAATTATCCATATCATCTTGCTCAAGAAATATTTTGGCAGATGCCTGTATATCTTCGATAGCTTTCGTCTGGTTTTTGTTAGATTCACTACCGCCATATTGTGCCAGTTCATAGCGAACCATACCTCGTTTGAGATATACTTTTGCTAGTTTTGGGCTGATATTTAATGCTTGGTTAAAGTCGGCGATCGCTTGATTATATTCTTGCTCATAATTGCTGCTATATTGAGCAATTTGATAATAGACGACACCGCGATGAAAGTAAGCTTCTGCTTTGGATACATTAAGTTGTATCACGTGAGTAAAATCTGCGATCGCTCTTTTGTAAGCTTGTTGAGATTCACCGCTATATTTAGCCATTTGGGTGCGGACAATGCCCCGTCTGATATAAGCTTCAATTTCATTATTATCAAGGCCAATTGCCCGATTATAGTCGGCGATCGCTAGGTTATACTCTAGATCAGGATCGTTACTATATTCGGCAAGCATATAGCGGGCATTGCCCCGATTCACAAGAGCTTTGGTTTGATTGGGATTGATTTTGAGAGCTTGGCTATAATCTATAACTGCTCCTTCGTAGTCTTTGAGGTTATAGCGGGCATTGCCACGATTTACAATAGCTCTAGCGTGTGTCGGTTCTTGTTCAATTGCTTCGGTAAAGCTGGCAATTGCTTTTTCATAATCTCGGTCTTTGTAAGCAACATAACCTTGCTGATAGTAATCAGCGAAGCTGAGTTTTTGATTTGTCTGGCGAGACTTCAATGTTTGTTGGGTATAAGCATTTTGAGAAACCAACGGCTGAGTAAATTTAATCATTACGTCCGCATATCCCAATAAACCAAAACCCAGCAAGCAACAAATAATCGGGTACAACTTTGACTTCTTGGAAGGTTTATAAGATGCACCGCTTGGGGTAATTATTGGCTGCCAATAATTTAGCTGCGGTGACATGGCTCGGCTTCGCTGTGGAAAATGCGGTGTTTGGGTGTAGCGTTTTTTCGCTTTGATTCGCGGTTGGAGATGTTCTCTAGCTTCTATAGCCCGATGTGATGGGAAGGGGTCGCGTCCGCCTAATCGCACGGTACGTTCACACCAGGGACAGCTACGCATGTGGTTGTTGTAGCGATGCTGCGGATTTGTCGTGCAGGTAATCAAAGAATCTTCAGCTTCAGATATTGCTGAAAGCCAAGTCTGGGCACTGGGGCGCAGCAGTGGGTTGTTGTGACCCTCTTCAAAACAACGGACAAATAATTCTTGTAAGCTGGGATGTAGAATTTCCCAAGGGGGTGCAATGGGCGTCGGAAGGTAGGGTACGTACCGCTTTTGGCTGTAAGTGAAATGACCCGATGCAATACGGGCTTCGTAGGGCGGTGGCTCAATAGCGCCTTGAAAAATCCCCGAAAATGGGTGAGTGCCTTCCATTAAGAGTTGGAATACCAGCACCGCTAACCCAAATAAGTCGTGAGAAATTTCGCGATCGTGCTGGGCAAAAGTTTTATTCTGTAATTCTGGTGGGGTAAACTCTGGTTTACCAACTGGGCAGCGATAAACAACATTGTTGCTTGGGTCGAGTACTTGGAAGGAGTCTGTGTCTATCAAAGTCACCAGTGCTGTGTCACTGACGAGGATATTTGACTCATTCACATCACCAATGCAATATCCACTAGCGTGTAAAGCTGCAAAAGCCGCCGCCAAGTTACGAGCCGTGCGGAGCAGGTACTGATAGTTGAATAGGGGGCAATGTTGGCGGCGGGTTCTGGGGTTGTAAAAATCAATGATTGGACGCATCCCCTGAATCCGTGGCATTAAAAAGCCGAGGATGCTATTTTTGCCATCTGGTGCCCGTAATAAATCCTCTGGCCAAGCAATTGAGATATGCCCTAAACTCGCCGTAGGGTTTTCTGGCGGGTTGGCAAGCATTGCTTGGAGTTTATCAGCATGGGCAGTAGTTGGCTTGTGGTAAATCTTTGCCACCAAGTTGTTATCGGATGGCACTGCATAAACACAAGCTTCACCGCCACGTCCCAAACTAACATTGAGACTGAGGATTTCTTTTCTAGGGGAACAACGTAGTACCTGCATAATGAAATTACCGCTAACGGGAGTTATGTAAGATGTGAAACCTGTAGATGTATTGCTTATGAATTGTTGAATGCAGCTATAATGAGTGTCAAATCATCATCAGTGCGTTGTGTAATCCGTTCTGAGCGTAAAAATGTTACTAACTGCTCCTTTGCTTCTGTTTTATCCTTGGCATTAGCTACAAATTCAAATAACGGAAAAAAGAAGGGTTTGTGAGGTTCGCCAACAACCATATTCAAAGCCAGCATTTGTAGTCCGTCGGTGATGATGCCAACATTTACTATGTCTGTACGCCAGATTTTTATCTGCGCTGTATCTAAGGCAGTAGGAGAAGTTAAAAAAGTGGTTTCATTGATGTATTCGCCACTGTCAGGCATAGTCAGTGCCAACAAGTTGCCCATGCTATCTTTTGCCACTGCTAAACCATCACCTATCTGTACCACAGCCACAACTTCTGGTGTGGCAAGCATCACAATTAAGGTAGTTGCTAAATCTTGAGGCTGTTTGTCACAAGTAGCCGCTTCATCCTCCACAGCTTTTTTGGCGGCTAGTATGGCATCATTTAAGAGCGATCGCACATAGGCATCATCAGTGAAAATTTTCTGGGTGAGTCCTTTAATGGAAAGATTTTCTATTGCTGTCTCCACAGCAATCATCGCTCCCACTTTCCCAAGGCTAGCAGAACCCGCCCCATCTGCTGCGGCTGCCACTAAAACATTATCTGATAATATCTGCCAGTGATGAGCATCCTGACATAACTGATTGTTTTTTAAGTGACTCGTACCACATACAGACGCAGCCACAATCCGCCATTGAGCAATCTGTTTTGATATGTTCATAAATTTTTTTTCTAGCAGCTAGCTGTGTAAACATCAAGCTGCAATTTTTAATTAAACAGTTCCCCAACCAATCGGCGGTAGTGCTACCTGTTCGTCTACTTGTGAATGAGAAACGGCCGACATACTAGTTGACAGCCAGACAAACATCTCGATAAAATTTAACCCTTTGAGCTTTAGAGGGGTACGCACAGCTATTTGATTTAAACGCGTCATATTCGCATTCTCCACACCCACTGTAAAAAATGCTACACGTTTATTAGCTTCGTCTCCCTGTAGGCGTTGGGATGCTTGCTCTACAACATTTTCTAACTCACCTTGCGGTTCTCCATCGGTAATCATGAATACCCAAGGACGATAGTAAGCAATCCCGTTGGCACGATACTGAGATTTCCGCTCTTGAATTATGTCTAAAGCTTTATGAATTCCTGCACCCATTGTAGTCAACCCCTGGGCTGTCAAAATCGGCGGATTGAATTGATCGGCAGTGACAAAGTCTTGTACTACATTGATATTGCTATCAAAAGTTACGATCGCCACTTCCACGCGTCTTGCTGCTAAGGAATTTTTGACTAATTCATCCTTTAAACTTAGTAAACCCTGATTTAAAGCCTCAATCGGATCTCCTTGCATCGAACCAGATGTGTCTAGCAAGAGTACACAAGGACAACGCGGTTCTGGGTTCTCAGCAAATTCTACTACTTCATCAAGTCTTAATGTATCATCCATAACTTTATGTGTTATGTTAAAGTTCAAAGCTTTATTTCCCTTTCTTGAGAGTATATAATTACAGCCGCCGAGGCGACTTACAGAATATAGTATCTAGTGGTAGATGCTCTAATTTTTATTAAACAAATTTTTTTCATGAAGTTCTCGATATATTTAAGAAGAACTTGAGAACAGTTTAGTTTAGCAAAAAAGAGTTTATCAAGACCCAGCATCCCCTGTTGTAATGTATCTACCAAAAATTTATATCCATTAACCCTACAGTACAATAAATACGTAAACTTTCCTAGATAAAATTTTAAAGATTTTATGTAGAAAAATCGTTCTTCTACATAAAAGTAATTAACCATAATTAAGATCATTAGCTGTAGAAGTATACCAGTGTAACTGCGGAAACTTGGGATAAAATTTGCTTCTTTAAGTAAGTGGGCATGAATAAACGTCATTATTTAAGGTCTTTAGCCAAGGTTGTCGGTAGTGAGTAAAATTCAGAAATAAGCGACATCTACTAATAGTCTAGCTATGATAAGTGTTTACGTTTATTCATACCCACCTAATTTTTTTTGGAAGAAATAAAATAAGTGGAGGGTGCTAAATGTAACAATTAAGTTCTAAGTCTATTCCTTTTATCCTTTTAATATATATACATATTTTAAAAGGCATAATTTGTACGGAGAGAAATATTACAAAGAAGAAAATACTTCATAGCTCATATCTTCAATTTACAAATGTTCGGTTGTTGATTCCGCAAAAAAACTTAAAAAATATGAATAATTCTGGTGCATTCACCAAACTACGTCCTCTCAATTTGTTAAGACAGTTATCAAATTGCTCCGACAGTACTTGTTTACAAGCATTGAGTAACTCAGTTTCTTGGTCGATTTACCTAGAACAAGGAAGAATAACTTACGCTACCCATTCAGTGGAACCATTTGATAGGCTAGAACGTCATTTGCGTCGCCTCAGCCACCAAATTCCACTGCTGACAAGTGAGGTTCGTGTCCAACTACGTTTGATGTTTGAACCTGACTCACACAACCACTTAATTCAAGATGACAACAATTCGATAAACTATCCCCATGAGTATCAAGCTATATCCTGGCTTCTTAGTCAGCAATATCTACATTCTACACAAGCAACAGTACTGATTCAAGAATTAGTTAAAGAGGTGATTGAATCATTTTTGTTAATCAAACAAGGTACTTATGAATTAACCGAACCACTTGAGAAAATGCCAAGGATTTGTAGGCTAGATGTCGAAAAGATTCTACAACGTTGCCAAGTAAGATTAGAAAACTGGCAAGCTTTTGTTCCCCAAATCTCTTCTGCATTTCAACGTCCATATCTGTTGATTAACAGCAAAATTGAGGAAAAAGATTTACCAAAACTTCAGCCAGATTTAACTAACTGGATGAAGGGTTTCAGCCTGTGTCATTTGGCTACAATTTTGAATCAAGATGAAATCGAATTGGCTCGCAATTTATACCCTTATATACTTAAGGGGGCGATTATCTTGCATGAAGCTGATCCACCATTTGATAAATTACCAAAGATATTTGAAGAGCAATCGTTTTTGACAAAATTAGTTCCATTAGTCGACACAAAAGAAAAACTAAATATTACCGTCAACTCTTACCCGGATATTTTTGAAGAGAATGTAGCTCCTGTTCAGCGATTACCACAGCTTTCTCCTCCAAAAGAGAGCTTTCAGGAACCAACAATATCAAATAACATAAATCCTGCTTCCCAAGTAGTAACGGCTGCTACTGTAACGGCACAAAAAGTCCACAAAATTGTTTCTGTAGATGATAGCCCCACAATTCTCAAAGAAATTAGCCGTTTCTTAGAAAATGAAAATTTTTCTGTAGTGACGATCAACGACCCAGTCAAAGCCGTTTTGTCAATTATAAGACACAAACCGGACTTAATTTTGCTGGATTTAAATATGCTAGGGATCGATGGTTATGAGTTGTGTCGCATTATACGAAATAATTCAATGTTTCAAAAGACTCCTATCATCTTTGTCACTGGCAGTAAAGGTATTGTAGACAAAGTAAAGGCGAAATTAGTGGGCGCATCTGGATATCTCACTAAACCTTTTACTCGCGCCGAGCTACTGAAAATAATCTTTATGCATTTGACTTAATTTGACTTAAAGTAAGCACGCTATAAAAGCTAACAGAATTGAGCTAGTGAGGATAAATCAACATGGCTACAGTTTTAGTTTTTGAAGATGCTCCTTCTTTGTTGGAATTAATCAATATTTTTTTGAATTCTATAGCTAACTAAAAAAAATTAGCGACTCAAAAAGGGTCACTGCATTGCAAAAAGTAATACTTCTGGGTTAGTTACAGATTGAAATTTTTGAAGTGCTAGAAGGTTGATTCTTACAGCGCTCAATCAGAGCAATTTCAACTGCAAAGCTTAACCGAGAAGTATTATATTCAAAATGTAATCAACTCAGGTTGACAAAAAGACTCATTGCTACAATAGACAGGCTTACCGATGCGAAAACTGGCCCCTATCTGCTACAAAGTTTTAGGATATGGTAGAGAAATCATAATTTGGGTTGTTGTAGCCTGGATTTGACATGGCGGATGTTACAAGGTCAGAACTGCTGAGTAAACTCTTGACATCAGTTCCTATATCTTGGCTAGGCTTAGTGCTACCTAGCGATATCAGTTCGCTACCAACAGAGAAATTCCAGCCTTCATTACCAACGAGTGTTTTGTTATCACCACTGGCTTCAATCCGGTTTCCAAGGAGATTGCTGTTATTTACATTGCCAGTGTTGCTAGTACCAAGGACGTCGTTGTTACTACCAGGGAGTGTATTAGCATTACCAAGGATGTCGTTGTTATTACCTAAGTTCCAGTTACCGTTACCGTTGGTTGTATTCTCGTTACCAAAGCCCCAGTTACCATTACCTTCGGTTTTGCCGCCATCACCGTAGTTCCAGTTACCGTTACCATTGGTTGTGTTGCTACCACCAAAATTCCAGTTACCATTACCGTCGGTTGTGTTGTTACTACCAAAACCCCAGTTACCGTTACCTTGACCACTGTTACCAGTAGCATTGGCACCATCTAAGTTTTGAATATCAGATATCCAGTTGTCGCTCTTATAAGGTACAGGTAAACCGTTGCCAGTTTCAGGTAGGTTGCTACCACTCTCGTTGGAGGGGGGAGTGCTGCCAAATGGTAAGTTACCAGGGAGGTTGCCACTAGCAGCAGCATTGTTACTACTAGAGGTACCACCAACAGATGCGTTACCACCAGCAAAGGGGTTATTACCACCACCCAAGGGGTTGCTACCACCACCAGATGCGTTACTACCACCCAAGGGGTTGTTACCACCACCAAATGCGCTATCACCGGATGCGTTACCACGGGATGGGTTACCACCACCAGATGCGTTACCACGGGATGCGTTACCACCACCGAAGGGGTTGTTACCACCACCAAATGCGCTATCACCGGATGCGTTACCACCACCAGATGCGTTACCACGGGATGGGTTACCACCACCAGATGCGCTATCACCGGATGCGTTACCACCAGCAAAAGGGTTGCTACCACCACCTAATGCGCTGGGATCACCGCCAAGGACTCCGACCAGTTGATTGAACGGATTATTAGTATCAGTTAAAGCCCGCTCGTCGAGTGGTCGCTCGTAATTGTAGGCGTACTTTCCATCTTCGCTGGTTGTGGATGAGTTACCACCACCAATGAAGGAAGCGAAGCCACCGCTACCAGCGCCACCGAAGCCACCGCTACCAGCGCCACCGGAGCCACCGCTACCACTAGCAGCGCCACCGGAGCCACCGCCACCGAAGCCACCGCTACCGGAGCCACCGCCGCCGAAGCCACCGCTACCGGAGCCACCGCCACCGAAGCCACCGCCACCGAAGCCACCGCTACCGGAGCCACTTCTACCGGAGCCACCGCCACCGAAGCCACCGCCACCGAAGCTACCGCTACCGGAGCCAGCGCCACCGGAGCCACCGCCACCGAAGCCAGCGCCACCGGAGCCACTTCTACCGGAGCCACCGCCACCGAAGCCACCGCTACCGGAGCCACCGCTACCGGAGCCACCGCCACCGAAGCCACCGCTACCGGAGCCACTTCTACCGGAGCCACCGCCACCGAAGCCACTGCTACTATCTAAACTGCTGCCATCGGTGGACTGCCATTTGCCATCACTGAAAGAAAAATTTCCGTTACCAGATATGTTGCTAGTACCTTGTGACCCAGCAGTTTGATTGCTATTGTCAGAAGTTGCCATTAGAATTAAGCTCCTATTACTTGAACTGAAATTCCTCTATCAAAAGGAAGATCAAAGGCGTGAATGAAAGCATTTTTTGACTTTCATCTTCAATAAAGAAATACTAATAAAAACAGCAATTACTACCTTTAGCAAAACTATACAAAATCTAATCTATATTTCAAATGAATAAAATATAGATTAGATTGTCCATTCTTTCGATTTGGATTGTCCATTCTTTCGATATTGTCCAATTAGATTTGAGCAAAATTGTCAATAATCCTTATGGTCAATACTTTAGAGGTAGTTTTAGCAGTAATTTTCGGCTCAAACAGAAAAAATTTTCCTCTATTGAACATTACAATTTAATGTAATTACGCTACAAAAAATAGTGAAGCTTGATTTTTGTAGTCTGTTGAATGACAAAATATTATTTGTGAAGCTTTATCGAATTTTAAAGATTCAAGTTTTGCGATCGCTGATGCTGTTAACTTATTTATTTCTAGGATTTAAAAACTTGTGGCGAATAACAAGACTAGTATATCTAGTACAGCATGACGGAAATAAACAGATTATTGAAAAGCCATAAAAATTTTATTCCATAAAACTTTTGAATTTTAACTTTTTATTTTTCACTTCCGCCTTGCGGTACTAGTTGGCTCAAACATATCTCTCAATTAACAGAAGCCAAGACGCTAAGAAAAGTACACCTGTAAAGACACGGCAGTGCCCATTGGTGTCATTCTCCGTGGTGATGCACATGAGGCTGTTCCTTATCTTGTGGAACGTCAAAAGCTGTTTGGATTAGTTAAAGCAAGGCGTAAGCGTCATCGAGACATTGACGCTTACACCCAACAAATTTGGGTCTTATCTTCTTAAGTTGACACCAATGGGCAAAGACAAGGCCCTACGAGAAATCTATATGTATCAATATTGTCGTGAATTGGTATAAGAGGGTAGTAAAAACTTGCCCCCTCAGATAGCGTTCAATACTAGTTTTCCTGAACCAGCAAAACTGATTTTACGGGACGCTTGATAGGATTTCCTTCCAAATCAACCTTCCCGTAAAAGGTTTTGCCATTGTAATAAAGTGAAGACGAACTTCCTCCATCGAGATTCATCGCTTTATCAGCACCAAGAGTTTTCATAAAATCGGCTAGTGCTGGCAAGGATACTCCAGAGTTACCGGGTGCCGAGGGTTTTTGAGCCACCATAACTAAAACAACGTTGCCATCACGAGTAATACCTACGGCAGTTCTGGCGTTAGGTTGGTTGCTGCCAAGTGCATCTCGTTTATTGGCATTATCTACAAAGCCTTCTTTTTCTAAAGTCAGTTCTGGTAACAGGCTTGGGCCTGCACCTATAGCATCGACTAACCGACAACCTGCTGGCTGTGACGCATTGTGCAGGGCAATATCATAGCGAACTGTCTTTCCACATGAGTAACGGCGAAATTCTGTGCGATTGAAAATTTGACTCAGGTAAGATTTTAAGTTGGGATTGTTCACCAGTCTCTCGTTTTCCTTGGGGTTAGCTACCAACTTCCCTTGGAGGATGACATAGGATGTAGATTTTTGGTTGGCTGGGTCAAAAAAGCCTGCGTTCAAAATAGCTAAGGCTCGATGCTTCTCGGCAAATTCCTCTACTGTGGCTACCTTTTGTGATAGTGCAGGAGTTACCAAAAATCTGCTATTAGCTGGAATTAAGAGAGTGTGAGCGATGCTTTGGGGCAAAGTGCGCTTGAAGTAGCGGATAGTTTTTGGTGGTGAAGATGTAATAGTTGGTATTGACGGTGTTGAGGAACGCAAATTAAACCACAACACCATTGCCAAACTAATTAATACCAAACCCAGTAGTTTAATTTTTCTCACATTTTAACCTTAGCCATCCAATGAACTCAGATGCCGTTAATGCTATCAGGACTTTGCGCGATCACGGCGAACAGTATTGCACATTCTAGATTTATAAACTAGCGTAATATCATGATAGGGTAGGTTGCGAAACCATTTATTTTACAGGGATTGAAACCCTTAAAACTTACTAAATCCCTATTTGGGATTGAAATTAAGACCATGTTAGAAACCACAAACCTGAAAAATATCTCCAAAAAATTCGCTATAGCCAGAAATTGGGCTTCTTTTAAAGAAAATGAGGCAATGAGAGCTATTGCACATAGCATGGATTTACTATTACCTGGTTTGTATATATGGCTATTTGGTTTTAGTTTTCGCATTGGTGGGAACGTACCAGATGATATTCCCTATAAATATCCCGGTAAAATTCACGAGTTAACTGGAATTGCTTTAGTATTACCAGGATATAGAATTTTTACGACTTATCAGGGTAAGCTATGACCCTAAACAGACATCAAATACAGGGACTAGCAGCTTTTAATTGTACGGTTCTCGACTCAAATACTTTTTGAAACCTTAATGACTCAGGCAGGGTATTTAATCTCAGGTAGCGCACCTGCACAGTCTAATAGAATAAAAGTATGGTGGATTCATAACGAATACCCAAGAGTCGAGTCCGTATATAGTCCAGACAAAATAATAGTGATAACGGCGTATCATATTAACTGATATTTTTTATTTCTATTAACTAATTTCAACGTGGGCAGAAAGTTTTGGTTGATAGGATTTTTTGTAGTCTGTAATATTTTCACCACCCAAATAAATTAGCCATCTCCTGTAACTGATTCCAGTTCTTGAGACAGCAAATGTGTGTCTCTGAATGTTGATGCAGGTAAATAAACTGTAAATTGAGTCCCTCTGCCTACCTGACTGCAAACATTGACAAAACCACCGTGATTCTTAATAATACCCAAAGCCGTAGAAAGTCCTAAACCTGTACCTTTGCCTACGTCTTTGGTGGTGAAAAATGGTTCAAAAATCCGTTGCTGAACTTCCGACGACATACCCATACCAGTATCTGTCACCACGATCGCAACATAAGAACCCACTTTAGCATCAATATTGATCTGGGCAGAATGTTCACCAATCACCAGATTTTCCGCAGTAATCCTCAAGATACCGCCATTGGGCATGGCATCGCGGGCATTAACTACTAAATTTATCAGCACCTGATGTATTTGAGTTATGTCTCCACCCACGCACCACAGATTTTTAGGGATATCTGCCTGACAGATAATAGATTTGGGGAATGTTTGAGCGATAATTTGCTCAATTTCTACCATCAAAGGCTGAATTTGCACAATTGTTCGTTTGCCTTCAATACCCCGTGCAAAAGACAATACTTGCTTGAGCAAATTAGCGCCGCGTTTAACATTATTTTCTAGAGTTTGCAGTATTTGCTGACTCTGCGAATCGGGCAATTTCTTCTGCAACAGTTGAACTGACATTAAAATTGGGGATAGTATATTGTTCAGGTCATGGACGATACCGCCAGCTAACGTACCGATACTCTCCAAACGTTGCGATCGCAGAAGTTGAGCTTCTAATTGTTTCTGCTGCGTAATCTCGGTGTTCACACTCAAAATGGATTTGGGTTGTTCATTATCATCTCGGATCAGTATCCAGCGACTTTCAACGATAATTACTTTACCTTCCTTTGTCAGTTGATCCAACTCACCCTGCCACTCACCTGTATTCATCACTTTTAAGTAAGCATCTTCTAGCTGTGGTGAATCTTTATACAAAAGTTGCAAAACATTCTTACCCACAACTTCCTCAGCCTTCCAACCGTACAGACGTTCAGCACCTTGATTCCAAAACAAGATTTGGTTGTAGATATTTCGCACCAAAATCCCCTCAGTTGAGACATCCAGCAGCAACCCTTGTTCACGGATTTTCTGTTCTGCTTGTTTTTGCTGGGTTATATCTCGCATCAGTGCCAAATGAATAAACGTACCATCGCATTCGTTACGCAATGGAACAGCATGAGTTTCTATGTAGCGACGGGTACCTTTAAATCCAACAATTTCAAACTTCAAATTTCCCTTGTTACCTTGGCAGATACTTTTATGCAAGTCGGCAAAAGCTTCTCTGTACTCTGGTACAATTACCGCAGCAATTGGTTTACCAATTAATACATCAGCACTTTCCACTTCCATCATTGCCAATCCTTCTGCGTTAATTTCTAAAAGGGTGCCATCCCCGGCAATTAATTTGATGCATTCTGGTTCTGCATCTATCACGGCTCGTAAACGGTTTTCGCTTTGGCGTAAAGCCAGTTCCGTCTGCTGAAGTTGCCTGATATAACGCCACAACAAATCATACAGCAGCGCTACCAGCACAAAATCCACAATAGCAGCGATAAAAAATGTGACTATTGCTTTTTGGGAACTTGCTTGTGACTGCTGCATTCCCTGCTGTAATAAATTTTGTTCTATCTCTAAAAATTCGTGAATAAACTGTTTGATTTCTTGGCTGTTTTGGTTGTTTTTATCAGATAAAATTCGCTGCCTAACTGCTTCAAATCCATCGTTTTGTCTAAGAAGAATTTCTTGTTGCAGGATGTTGAGCCTGTTGGTAATTTTCGGCTTCAGCAAAGAAATGCACTGCTGCTTTTGATTATTTTCAGCAGTTAAGTTGCTAAGAGTTTGAATCTTGCTATTAGTTTCTTGATAAGCTGCAACATAAGTTTTTAAATCATCTGCATCTGCTGTAATCAAGTAATTACGTTGTGCAGTTTCAATATCTTTGAGTGTAGATTGGATACTTTCAAGTTGAGTAAGAAATTTATATGAGGATGTCACTCTTTGCTGGTTGTAAATCAGCTGAACAGTGTTGCTATATGAGATTACAGCATTTGCAAATACAACTGCCAATGCTAAAACGAATATTGCTTTCAGCTTTTGGACTCGATACCATTTTTTGATCATGCGATCGCCCTTTCTGCCGCAGATGCCCTCCATCAGTTAAAATTAAAGATTAAAAACAAATACTGAGATATTTTAATGATTGTGACAGCACAGGTAACAAAATACAATCTTTTAGAGTTGTAAATATCTGGATTGTTTAGAATGATGATTTATACATAATAGTTACAGATAAATCCGCTAATTTTTAATATAAATTCATTTTAAGCTTTAATTAAGATAAGTTGCCTATCTATCAAATTTGTAGAAACGTTGCATTGCAACATCTCTATGTTTGGAATTCTAATTAACTCCCATTATCCGTAAATTCAAAATAAAACTAGTACAGCGCGGCGGAAATAAACAACCCATTCCAAATCCACAAAATATTTACACTATATTCATTTTGACTTTTACCTTGCGGTACTAGGGCATTGGTCAGCTGATGCACGCCTAACGCGCCTAAATTGTATAAACACTCTTTACAATCGTTAACTGTTGACGGTTAACGGTTATTAGCCATCAGCCTTCATGTAAATATTCAAGTTAAATGCGTAACAGCTTATCAACTTAAATGTTACATCAACGGTTTTTAACCGTTGGAATTTAAAACTAAATATATTCTGCAATAAGCTTGACTCATGTCAAGCAATATGCTAATAATTATAGTTTGTGGAAACTTTACTTCTTAATATAAGCTCTTGGCTAACGTCATTGTCATAGGTGCCCAATGGGGCGATGAAGGAAAAGGTAAAATAACTGACTTACTCAGCCGTTCCGCAGATGTTGTGGTTCGTTACCAAGGGGGTGTCAATGCTGGACACACGATTGTAGTTAAAGGTCAGACCTTTAAACTGCACTTGATTCCCTCTGGTATTTTATACCCAAATACCGATTGCATTATCGGCTGTGGAACAGTCATCGATCCACAGATTTTAATCGCAGAACTCGACCAATTAAAAGAACTAAATATTTCCACTGACCACCTGCTGATATCTGAGACAGCCCACGTAACGATGCCTTATCATCGCTTGATTGACCAGGCATCCGAAGAACGACGGGGAAGCCATAAGATCGGCACAACAGGTCGGGGCATTGGGCCGACTTATGCTGACAAATCTGAACGTACAGGCATTCGGGTTTTAGACTTAATGAACCCAGATGAGCTACGTGAGCAGTTGGAGTGGACGATTAATTATAAAAATGTCATTTTAGAAAAGCTTTACAACTTGCCACCTCTAAATCCACAAGAGGTGATTGAAGAGTATTTGGGTTATGCAGAACGCTTGCGCCCTTACGTTGTTGATACATCCTTGAAAATAGCCGATGCGATTGCGCGACGGCGAAATATTTTGTTTGAAGGCGCACAAGGTACGCTCCTTGACTTAGATCATGGAACTTATCCCTATGTCACCTCTTCTAACCCTGTAGCCGGCGGGGCTTGCGTTGGTACAGGGGTAGGGCCGACAATGATTGACCGGGTAATTGGCGTGTCGAAAGCCTATACGACACGAGTGGGAGAGGGGCCATTTCCCACGGAATTGGATGGAGAGTTGGGAGAAATGTTGTGCGATCGCGGTGCCGAATTTGGCACAACCACCGGACGCAAACGTCGCTGTGGCTGGTTTGATGCAGTCATTGGTCGCTATGCTGTGCGGATAAACGGGATGGATTGTATGGCGCTCACCAAACTGGATGTCCTCGATGAATTAGAGGAAATTCAAGTTTGTGTCGCATACAACATAGATGGCCAACGCAGCGAACACTTCCCAACCAGTTCTCGTCAATTTGCTAGATGTCGCCCCATCTACAAAACCTTACCAGGATGGAAAGTGTCAACAACCCACTGCCGCACCCTGGAAGACTTGCCACAGCAAGCACTGGACTATCTAAAATTCCTCGCTGAATTGATGGAAGTCCCGATCGCGATCGTCTCACTAGGAGCAAGCCGCGATCAAACAATAATCGTAGAAGACCCCATCCACGGGCCTAAACGCGCTTTATTACAGGCTGACGGCACACCTGCTACTCTGCTAAGTGCGTAAATTAGTCATTGGTATCATTAGTTATTTGCTAATGACCAATGACTAACAACTAATGACTAATGACAAAGGACAAAGGACAATTTCTATGACTATTACAGTCGAATCTCAAAAACGTCCAGAAGGCAGCAAGCCAAGAGCTTTGCGCCGTTCTGGACTGATACCTGCAAATTTGTACGGTCACAAGGGTACAGAGTCAATTCCTTTAACTATTGAAGCTAAAACTGTTGAGCGTTTGCTCAAAAGAGTTTCAGTCAACAATACATTGATTGAATTAAACGTTGCCGATGCACCTTGGCGCGGCAAAGCCCTACTGCGGGAACTTCAAATCCATCCAGCAAAAGGCACACCCTACCACCTCAGCTTTTTCGCGGTTGCAGGTCATGGCGACACAACTGTAGAAGTGCGGCTGCGTTTTGTGGGAGATGCTGTTGGTGTTAAACAAGAAGGTGGTGTATTAGACACCGTATTCACCGAATTGCAAGTGAGTTGTGCGCCAGAAAATATCCCAGATGTAATTGAAATTGATGTCTCCAACTTGCAAATAGGAGACAGCTTGAGTATCAGTGATATACCTTTTCCTGAAGGTGTAACACCTTTAGCAGAATCAGAGCGACTTGTTGTGAGCGTTTTGCCACCACAAATTAGCGCTGAAGATGCTGGGACAGAAACTGAAACTGAAGCAGCTTCTTAAGCTAGGTGAACTGTGTAATAATTTTTGATGATACCAGGGGGAAACTCCTGGTTTTTTTGTATTTAAACCGCAGAGGCGCAGAGAGCGCAGAGGACAGAGATGACAGAAGCGACTCTTCCAGCTTTAATTGAGCAAATGTTGCAGCCTGGATTTTATCCCCATCCGGTAACAGAACCTATTCAATTAATTCAAACCCACATTTCTTATGTGCTGCTGACTGGGGATTACGTCTATAAGGTGAAAAAACCGATGAATTTTGGTTTTTTGGACTTTTCTACTTTAGAGAAGCGGCAGCATTTTTGTCAGGAAGAGTTACGGTTAAATCACAGGGGTGCTGGTGAACTATATTTAGAAGTTTTGCCCATAACTCTGATAGGTGAGCAATATCAACTAGGGGGAACGGTCGAGCCTGTAGAATATGTGCTGAAGATGCGGCAGTTTCCTCAAGAGGCGCTATTAAGCACACTTTTTGAACAGGGTAAGTTAAATGAGACACACCTAGATGAGTTGGGACGGGTGGTGGCTCAATACCATGCCGAAGCACAGACGAATGATTATATTCGTAGTTTTGGTGAAGTGCCAAAAGTCCGAGCTGCCTTTGACGAGAATTATCAGCAAACTGAGAAGTATATTGGTGGTCCCCAGACTCAGGCGCAATTTACAGAAACAAAGCAATATACAGATAACTTTTTTGGCGAACGTCCAGAATTATTTGCTAGCAGAATTCAAAATAACTATATTCGTGAATGTCACGGGGATTTACACCTAAGAAATATTGCCCTGTGGCACGACAAAATCTTGCTATTCGATTGCATTGAATTTAATGAGCCGTTTCGCTTTGTCGATGTAATGTATGATGTGGCGTTCACGGTGATGGATTTGGAAGCGCGGCAACGTCAAGATTTGGGTAATGCCTTTTTGAATGCCTACATAGAGCAAACTGGAGACTGGGAAGGCTTACAGGTGTTGCCCTTGTATTTAAGTCGTCAGGCTTATGTTCGGGCAAAGGTAACTTCATTTTTGCTAGATGATCCGAGTGTACCCGCAACGGTAAAGGAAGAAGCAACAAAAACCGCCGCCGATTATTACAAACAAGCTTGGGACTACACTAAACCAAAGCTGGGACAACTAATTTTGATGTCGGGATTGTCGGGTTCTGGTAAAAGTACCACAGCAAAGTATTTAGCCCGTCAACAGGGAGCGATTCATCTTCGTTCTGATGCGGTGCGGAAACATTTAGGGGGAATTCCTCTGTCGGAAAAAGGTGGCGATGATTTGTATACATCTGAGATGACCGAAAAAACCTACACACGGCTGTTGGAATTGGGAATTACCCTAGCTAAACAAGGTTTTTCGGTGATTTTGGATGCCAAGTATGATCGGCAGCAGTTGCGGCAAGAAGCGATCGCTCAAGCTACGAAGTATCAACTTCCTCTTCAGATTATCCAATGCACAGCACCACTAGAGGTTCTAAAAGAGCGCTTGAACAACCGCACTGGTGATATCGCTGATGCTACGGCCGATTTATTAGACTCACAACTCAAACAAGCTGAACCTTTCACTGAAGAAGAACAATCCTATGTAAAGATTTTGGATACAACTCAACCACAGCAGGCACAATTAAAATAATTCGTAATTCGTAATACTCGCTTCCGGCGAAAAGCACGCTACGTAATTCGTAATTGAACCGAAAATTACCAATTACGTTAACGTAGCGTAAAGCCTTCTCTACGAGACGCTACCACGTAGCTTACTTCTCTATAGGAGTACGCTTAGAGCGAGTTATCGAGCGTCATTAGTAATTAGTTAATAGCCTTTTTTTACTTTATGGCAGATAAAAAGAACGACTTTTTTAGTATTTCTCCGAGCTTCTTTTCTCAACTTTTATTTGGGGCATTTTTAATATTTATATTAATAATGACCGGCTCCGCACCAGCCTTGAGCATCTTTTTGGGTATCATGGGCGGTTTCATTTTAGGCTGGATCACAAATGTAACCGATAATAGTGCCCAGCCTCCAACTGTAGCTTCCTCTGATGGTGTTGATACAGGACTGAAATACTGGTTATTTTTCATGCTTGGCTTTGTATATTTAGGGTATCCAGCACCCATGAGTATTCTGCTAGGCGCAATAGGGGCTTTAGCTGGAGGCTGGATTACTGCTTGGTGGGGCAGTAAGGAAGAAACTAGAACTCAGTTGCAAGTTGAAGAGTCAGAAGAGGGTGAAATTGAACCAACCAACGACAGGATCAACAAACGGCAAACAAGAAGAACCGCCCGTCGCTACCGTCGCAGTACTGGAGGTAGTATCAATTTTAGGTTTTGGAAAAAGTAATAATTTGGGCATTGGGCATTGGGCATGGGGCATTGGATATTAGTCAATAATCAATAGTTCTTCTTCTCCTACTCCCTCATCTTCCTTATCTCCCTATCCCCATTCCCTATTCCCCACTATGTTTTTATATCTCTCCAAGTTACTGCCACTATTTTTTTATCCACTAGGATTAGCCTGCGTGAGCTTGGTAGTAGCATTAGTCACCTTGTGGAAACGGCCGCGCACTGCGGCGATCGCAATTGCTTTTGCCCTAATTTTATTGCTATTTTGTAGTAATGCTTGGATTGCTAAATCATTAGTGCGATCGCTAGAATGGCAAAATCTTCCACTTGCACAAATACCAGAAGCAGAGGCAATTGTGGTTTTAGGTGGCGCAACCAAATCAGCCTTTCCCCCCAGAACTACCGTTGATTTGAGCGAATCAGGCGATCGTGTGATTTATGCCGCACAACTATATCGCCAGAAAAGAGCGCCTATAATCATTCTCAGTGGGGGCCGGATTGATTGGCGTGGTAAAGGTTCATCAGAGTCGGCAGATATGGCAACAATACTTACATCTATTGGTATTCCATCTGAGGCAATTATCCAAGAACCTGACTCTCTAAATACTTATCAAAACGCTGTAAATGTCCGTAAAATTTTGGAATTTCGTGGCATTAGTCAGGTATTATTAGTGACTTCTGCAATGCATATGCCGCGATCGCTTCAGATTTTCCAACGTCAAGGAATCAATGCTATTCCTGCACCCACCGACTTTTTGGTTAGTGAGGGTGAACTGCAAGAACTTGGTGGCACTCCCAAAGCCGCTATACTGAATTTATTACCTGATACCGACAACTTGCACCAATTTACCAGCGCTTTAAAAGAGTACATTGGTTCTTTAGTTTATCGTTTACGCGGTTGGCTCTAATAAAGTTATGAGTTATGAGTTAGGAGTTGTTAATTATGAAATGTAGTAATTGCCTAAGCTTCTAACTCCAAAATTCTAACTTCTAACTTTAAACTCCTAACTTTAAACTCCTAACTTCTAACTTTATTAAGATGTCTAAAAACTTACCTTATATTATCCCATCCCCTCCACCCCAAGTTGAGGAAGCTTTTGCCGCTTACCAAACAACCCATCAGTTTTACCACGAAGTTCGGTCACGGTCAGAGTTTCAGCGTTATTGTGACTGGTATTATACTACGGCAGAACAGAACCGCCAAGAGCTTAAAAGAATGCGCGGCGAACTGAATATTTTTCAGTGGTTTCGCCGCCGATAAGTGATTTAGATGACTTCTAATTCATTTTCACGTAAATGGGCTTTAAACTTTTTACTAAACTGGACTACAATCGGCAAATTAGCGCTTACGGGTCTATCTCGCCATTGGGTGGCAATACCTACTACATCGCCTTCAGTACCTTTGATGTCAAAAGGCTGATTCCGATGTTCAGGATGATGATACACTACTACCGAATCTTTAACGCGGACGCGATCGCCAACTTTCATAAGAACATTTACACCTAGCATTTTCTGTTCCACAAGTATCTGCTACAAAATATATGATTAAATCGCTTAAAATTTGATTTAATCAGCTATTTCTTGACGCTTCATCGGGGTGCAACGGCGCATTTAACCCTCTGCGTCCAGGCACGTCTTAGCAATCCGTGCATACTTTTTTTAGTTTTTTGCCGCGTTAATACCCATCGCCCTTACCCTCTGTGTTTACCCCAAAAGTAGGGAAATGAAAGGAAATAAGCCGATATCAGATGTGCTTAGTACTGTGACAAGATATCTAACCTTTTTATCTTCACTCTAGGATGTTCCCCAGGTCAACTCTCTGACTAATTTTTGTGCATAGCAGAGGCGCTATTATTATCGAATGCACTCTGACCTCACTTCCATTCCTCTCTTTGTTAGCGTCGGCCTGCCGTTAGGCAAGCGGAGAGAGGCTTTGAATCTTACTCTCCTTCCGTTAGTTGGAAGGTTAGGTCTTTATTAGACACAGAAGCCCTATTGAAATTCTCTTGGGTAAGAGGGGGAATAGATTGGCGTTGGGGTCGAGATGAAGTGTTGATACTTTTTAGACATTCTCCAACTGCAAAAAATACACTCTCCCTGACTCCTCCCCTGCCACAATTGTCACCCCATCTGCTGCAATAGCACAGCAAAGAAATGGAGACTCTCCTATAAAAGTGGCAATTTCTTCCCCAGTTTGCAGATTCCAGAGTTTGAGTGTGTTGTCAAATGAAGCAGAAATCACCTGCTTGCCATTGGGGGTGAGGGCTACTGCATTTACGCAGTTGCTATGACCCTGGAAAGTCCGCTCATTCTCCCCAGTTTCCAGATTCCAGAGTTTGAGTGTCTTGTCCCTTGAAGCAGAAATCACTCGCTTGCCATCGAGAGTGAGGGCTACTGCATTTACCCAATCGCTATGACCCTGGAAAGTCCGCTCATTCTCCCCAGTTTCCAGATTCCAGAGTTTGAGTGTCTTGTCCCATGAACCAGAAATCACCCGCTTGCTATCGGGCGTGAGGGCTACTGCATATACCCCCCAGCTATGACCGTGGAAAGTCCGCTCATTCTCCCCAGTTTCCAGATTCCAGAGTTTGAGTGTCTTGTCCCATGAACCAGAAATCACCCACTTGCCATCAGGGGTGAGGGCTACTGTATTTACCGAGCTGCTATGACCGTGGAAAGTCCGCTCATTCTCCCCAGTTTCCAGATTCCAGAGTTTGAGTGTCTTGTCAGATGAATCAGAAATCACCTGCTTGCCATTGGGAGTGAAGGTTAGTGCATTTACCCAACCGCTATGAACTTGGAAAGTTGGCTCATCCTCCCTAGTTTCCAAATTCCAGAGTTTGAGTGTGTTGTCAAATGAAGCAGAAATCACTCGCTTGCCATCGGGAGTGAGGGCTACTGCTCTTACAGAGTCGCTATGACCTGTGAAGGTAAGAAGTAAACTGCCGCCAGGGGAAACTAAGTTAGATGTTAGCGGACGCAACCAAGGTAAAACTTGCTGCTGCTTTGCTACTTCCAGCATTGCTTGAATTTCCGGTACTGCAAAGTGCTGCATTCGCCCCCACAATTGCCCTGCCAGTTGCTTTTTATCTTTTCTTAAGATATGCGCTGACAGTCGCAATGCTCCTTGAATCAATTTCAGCGTTTTGACTTGCTCTGAATTATATTCTGGGTTGTTTAATAGTTCTGAGTCGTTAATTAAATCATAATCCGCAATTAGTGACTGCACACCAAAATCAGAATGGTTGATTTTAGCATCGATAAAATTAAAATCAGTCAGTCTTTTGTAAAACGGTTTCCACTTTCCTATCTTGGCTTTAACACCAGGGTCAATAAGGAAGATTCGCTGGTCGCTTAAGGATAACTGGGCAAATTTTTCAGCAAAAATACTCATCTTTGTCTTTTTCCTCATTTTAAAACAATTGAGGACAGGCTCAAGTCTAAACACGCCATACTCTACTAAAGCCTAAACATTACTTTTTTAAACGCAGAGGAACGCAGTGTTTTGCCAGGTAGCTTACTAGCTTCCATGTTGGTGCAAGATGTGATGTAGAGTTATGTGTGGTGCGATCGCCTTTGCCAAAGTCATGTAAAGTTATCTGTGGTGCGATCGCCACAACATAATCACCAGAGCATCCCATAAATAGCCTGCGTGCGTGATGCGCTTCTCTACAAGAGGGTACGCCAACGTGCAGCGCAAGCGCAATAGACAGGTTTTGTACCCCACGCGAAGCAAGTATCTTTGCTTAGTCTTCTTTAGAAGACTTTAGCTATTAGCCTCAGAATTCATTCTGAGGCGGTTGTTGAAACTGGTGCAAGATATTCAGTTTTACCAACATCACGACATTCATCATCAACATCGCGACATTTCGGTATAACCTATTCCCCAATCTCCACTCCCTATTTTCTAGGCGGACATAATTGCTGTATTCTTTGAGGAAGTTGCCGACACATTTGCTGGAATCCTTGAGGATTAAATTGCCACCAAGCTAATAATCCCAGACTTGTACCCCCCACAAGCAACGCTAACACTCCCCCTAGCATTGGCAAACGTTTATCCCGTTTAGGTTTTCTCTTTAAGCTTGGTGGAATTTCAAACCTCAGAATTGGTTCCTCTGAAAGATCCAAATCTAGATCCAAATCTAGCAAAGCTTCGGAACTTTCTGTAAAAGAAATTGGTTCTTCTAATTCTTCTAATTCTTTTAGTTCTTCTTGTTCTTTTTGTTCTTTTTGTATCTCTGCTTCTATAATCTCTTCAGGCAACGTCGGAGTCACAGGTACTAAATATTCTGGCGAGACACGGCAATAAGTGAGAACAACCGACGTATTATCACGCCCATTTTTTTCGTTTGCCAAGTCAATCCAGTTGCGAACAGCATCTTCAACTGTTAGTTTTCCTGCTAACACAGGTATTGCATAATCCTGCCAAGATTGTTCCACCCAGTTATTATCACTTAAACCATCAGAACACAGTAGCAATATCCCATCTTCTTCTATAATGAATCGCTGAACCTTGAGACGCAAAGATTCTGAATTCCTTGTCCCCAACGCTTGAGTTAAGGCACTAGCATCTGATCTCAAGAGTGCCTTTCGATACAAGCTTTTAGCAAAACGTACTTCCCGCGTTGCCACATCATCATCTACTGTCAGTAGTTGACAATAATTGCGAGTAATCCAATAAGCACGGCTATCACCAACATTAGCCAAGTAAAGTTCATGGGTATTATTTGATTGCCATCCAGTACTTGTCTGCACTCGTTGTGGAACTTGCAACGCCATGACAATAGTTGTAGCCATGCGTTCTCTGCCTTGGCGTTTTTGCTCATTATTGCGCGCAGAAATCAGATTGTTTACCACCCGCAAGCTTGCTTCTAATTGTTCCTGCAACAATTCTGGTGGTACAAGTACAGCTTGTTCTGTAACCTCCCTTAGTAAAACGCGCATTTGCAACTTTACAGACTGCACTGCCAACTTACTGGCAACCTCGCCACCTTCATGTCCGCCAATGCCATCGCAAACAATCGATAAGTGATGCGATAAAGGTTCATCTAAGTCACTCAAAGCATTAGGGTAGCAAGCATCTTCATTTTGCGCCATAATTGGGCCAATATCTGTAGAGCCTGCCACCTTCAAAACTAATGGCAATTCTGCCGCAGATGCTAGTAGTAAATTATTGAGTTGAGTAGCAATATCATCCAACTCAACCTCAGTTTCACACATCTGCTGGACTATGTTTTGTAACCCTTTGGCTACTGATGGCTTTGCAGACGCTACCCAAAACTGCCAACACTCTCCCAGATTTTGTAAACTCAGCTTCTTATCTGTTGGTGTTTGGTAGAGTTCCAACAGTCGCACACACCAACCTTGGACTCTCAAATTGTCTGGTACTAGTAAACTATGGCTAAGTCCCAATTCTGATAAAGGTTTCCAAAGTTGGAGAATTTGCCACAGCCAATAAACTTGTCGTACCGCCGTTGCTTGCTCCCATGCTTCAACAATAGTTGGATAGATATTTCCTGTCTCATCTATCGGCACATTTTCTAATAAGAGGATATCAGTTGTATCTCCCTCAAGGTTACTAACAAACCCATAAGCCTGCGGCAAACGTAACCGCTCTTGATATAATTGTAGATAAGGAATTACTTCCGTTGGCAATTCTTCAGGTGCATCTGGCGACAGTCCCGGTTGAGTATCCAGCCAAATCTGGGAACTAATAACCTCATACCTATGTGCTACCTTTGTGCCTGGTGGGATTTTGGCAGACGATGAACCAGTAGCCCAAAGATAGCGGTGAACTAAAGGAGTTTGACAAGTAGCACAAACACTGTCTCCCATAGGATTAATGGGACTATTACAGCTTGGATTTATACAATAAATTATCAGTTGAGTAGAAATCATAAAGGTATAAATTAAGAAAACAATTAACTCATTAACTTCGATTACATTTAGCTGGCAATGACTTGAAGGCTAGAATAGACTGGATTTGCGTACTGCTAGCTACACCTTGTTACTGAAATTAATCAAAATTATTGGTAAAAAGACCAAGTTTTCTTTCTGTAAATGACTTACGTCTGGCTGTATCTAATCGTAGAAATGCATTTACGTCAATGTATCTAGGAATGGCGCTATGCCAAGTTTTACCTTAATCTGGCTTCTGGCAGGAGCAGTTCTTTGTTTGATGGAACTGTTTTTACCATCGGCGTTTGTCGCCTTCATGATGGGAATTAGCGCTTTTGTGGTGGCTCTGCTGTCTGGAGTGGGTTTGGGAAATGTATGGTTGCAAGTTGTGGTTTGGCTATTACTTTCCACATTATTAATTGTGCTTTCCCGTCGGTTTTTGCAACCACAACGACGCAAATCGAAAATTCAGGATGCAGTCATAGCTGAAACCTTAACAGAAATTCCGCCTGGGAAAACAGGGCGGGTGCTGTATGAAGGAAATTCCTGGCAAGCACGATGTGACGATGACAAATATACGGTAGCACCTCATCAAAGAGTTTATGTGGTTAGGAGAGAGGGTACTACCTTAATTGTGATACCAGAAAATCTGTTGAATTCTTAGTTAATGAGAATAGGGCATTGGGCATTGGGCATTGAGAAGAAATTAATCTCTACTTCCTCATCTCTCACACTCCTAACTCCTAACTCCTAACTCCCCACTCCCTCTTTCATATTTAAAATCAGGAGATTCACAATGGAACAGTTATTTTTACTAGTATTTTTAGCCCTTGGTGGTTCTGCTGTAGCGGGGTCTGTAAAAGTCATCAATCAGGGCAATGAAGCTTTGGTAGAAAGATTGGGTAGCTATAACAAAAAGCTGGAACCAGGACTGAACTTTTTAATTCCTTTTTTGGATAAAATCGTTTATAGAGAAACCATTCGGGAAAAAGTTTTAGATATTCCTCCCCAAAAATGCATCACCCGCGACAACGTTGGTATTGAGGTGGATGCAGTATTTTATTGGCGGATTGTGGATATGGAAAAAGCCTGGTATAAGGTAGAAAATCTCCAGTCGGCAATGGTGAACATGGTGCTGACTCAAATTCGCTCCGAAATGGGGCAATTGGAGTTGGATCAAACCTTTACTGCTCGTTCCCAAATCAATGAACTTCTATTAAGGGATTTGGACATTGCTACAGATCCTTGGGGTGTGAAAGTAACGCGGGTAGAACTGCGGGATATTATTCCATCTCAGGCGGTGCGAGAATCGATGGAATTGCAAATGTCGGCAGAACGACGCAAACGGGCAGCAATTTTAAATTCTGAGGGTGAGCGCGAAGCTGCTGTTAATAGTGCTAGAGGTAAAGCGGAGGCGCAAATATTGGATGCCGAAGCCCGTCAGAAATCGACAATTCTGCAAGCGGAAGCTGAACAAAAGGCGATCGTTCTGAAAGCTCAAGCGGAACGTCAGCAGCAGGTTTTAAAAGCGCAGGCGATCGCAGAATCAGCAGAAGTTATTGCCCACAAAATTCAAACTAACCCCAATGCTAATAAAGCGGTGGAAGTTCTGTTTGCCTTGGGCTATCTGGATATGGGCGCGACAATTGGTAGAAGCGATAGCAGTAAGGTTTTATTTATAGATCCGCGCACTATCCCTGCTGCTTTCGAGGGTATGCGTTCCGTTATCTCAAATGGTCAGGTTGACTCAAATGATTTGTTTTCTAAGCAAATACCAGGATTAGAAAATAAGCGCCCTAGTTAGAAGTGGGATGAGGGAGATAAGGGGGATGAGGGAGAAGCAATACCCCATGCCCCATGACTAATGATAATTAACCCAGAACAGGTTATCAGCGCTATTACTGCGATCGCTAATCCTTTAATTAAGGAAAAAATTCGGCACAATGAGACTGTAATTAAGTTACTTCAGCAGTTTAAACTTGACCCAGAGCATCCACCAGCAGATTTTAGTGGGGTTTATGCTTATGCACTGGTGGAGTACGGCGTTGGGAAACCCAACCCTTAAACACGCCTACGCACTACTTATCTCATTCTTCTCGTGATCAATTGAGTCTGTGGAAAAATGAAATATAACATCACATAGAATTGGTATGATTATTGACTAATTTCACTAGCTTGATTTACCTGGCATTCGCTGCACAACCCAAAAAACTCTAGGGTGTGGTAAAAAACTTTAAACTTATGGCTGGATTCTAACTGGTCTTCTAAGTCATGAACTGGGCATTGATTAATCGGAATTGATACACCGCACTGCAAGCAAGTAAGATGGTGTTTGTCTTGCTGCGCTAGACTGTAGAGGGCTTCACCATTAGCCAAATTCCGCACTTGTACCATGCCTTCGAGTTTTAAGGCTTCAAGGGAACGGTAAACTGTTGCTAAACCCATACTCTGATTTGTGTTACGTAGTTCTACGTAAATATCTTGAGCGGAAATGCCTTTTTTGATGGTTTTCAGTAGGTTGAAAATACGCTCTTGACTGCGGGTGCGTATGGCTCTCATAGATAATTATTTTAATATGCCACTGTAGTTGAAGCTGTTAGATGGGCTAATTGATCAATTAACTTTAACGGCTTCGTAATCTTATTTTCACTCAGTTGGAACAGAAAGTTATAGTATAGCGATCGCAGCATTCAGCAAAAGCCCGTGCAAACCAAGTATCTAGCCAAAATTTTCGTGACGCTTCGTCCTTCAGTGTTAGACCCTGCTGGCGTGGCTGTACAATCCGGTCTTAAGCAAATGGGATACGAGAACGTTGACCAGGTGCGGATTGGCAAGTACATTGAACTCACCATTACCTCGTCTGATGAGAAGAAAGCGCGTCAAGACCTTGATCACATTTGTGACCAAATGCTATCAAATCCCGTAATTGAAAATTACCGCTTTGATTTAATTGAGGTCGAAACCCAAACGGGAATCTTTTAAGGATTGGGGATTGGGGATTTGGGATTGGGGATTGGTTATTAATTCATCTCCCTCATCTCCCTCATCCTCCCCTGCCTCCCCTGCTCCCTCTGCCTCCCACCCACTCCCCACTCCTATTGACTAATCATGAAATTCGGTGTTGTTGTTTTTCCAGGTTCTAATTGCGATCGCGATGTTGCTTATGTAACCAGAGACTTGCTGGGGCAACCGACTCGCATGGTTTGGCATCAAGAAACGGACATTGCTGATTTGGATGTCGTGATCATTCCTGGTGGCTTTAGCTACGGGGATTATCTGCGCTGCGGTGCGATCGCGCGTTTTTCACCTGTGATGCAGCAGGTTGTTGAACACGCCCAAAAAGGTAAGTTTGTGATCGGTATTTGCAATGGTTTTCAGGTATTAACAGAAGCTGGACTTTTGCCAGGGGTGTTGACTAGAAATCGGGATTTGCATTTTATTTGCGATCGCGTCCCTTTGAAAGTTGAGCGTACCGATCTCTCATGGACGCAAGCTTATAACACTGGTGAAATTATCACCTTGCCCATTGCCCACGGAGAGGGGCAATTCTACGCTGATAAAGCCACTCTTGCAGAAATTGAAGATAACGGGCAAGTTGTGTTTCGTTATGAAGGAGAGAATCTCAATGGTTCACTGAACAACATTGCCGGGATTTGCGATCGCCAGGGCAATGTGTTGGGGATGATGCCGCACCCAGAAAGAGCGTCTGACGTGATGCTGGGGAATAGCGATGGCTTGAGGCTGTTTCAGGGCTTGCTAGAGAAGGTAGCGGCATTAGCTTAGAGCAAATATCGGGCTACTAGGTTGGGCATTTTGCGATCGCTGTCTGAAAGATAGATGAAGGTTATTCTACAGATTGCGATCGCTCCATCACATTAAGCCAACATATAGCGGTTCTCTTTGAGTTCAGTACAGTTTTGACCTCACTTCCATTCCCTCTCTTCTCTACGAGAGGCTTCTCTTTCAGAGACGCGAACGCGAACGCCAACAAGACGCTACGCGAATGCAGGCAAGGGATTGGGGGTTAGGTCTGTATTAGACTCAACTGCAAACTAAAGATTTTTCTTAATTCCGATTTATTGCTGGGATTCAATCATTTAATTAGTGTAATGAATCAATTTAAACCCTCTTATGCTTTTGGATAGTTTATAGCGGTTCCCATTTAAATGCGTACAAGCATAGTTTACCGCCGTAGGCATCGCTCTCAACCAACCTTTAGACCGAATTTCTACAGAAATACTATTTCGTGTGATTTTGGTATTCTGGAGATATGGTGTTGCTCAGTGCGATCGCTTACGGTGGGCGGTTACGCCATCGCAAAAAGTATTGCTAAATAATTGTAATAATATTTAACATGAGTCTAGGTTGTGTAATTTAGATTAACTATTGCAAAGAAATTCTCTCAGACTTAGTAGAATGACAAATACAAGGACGCAACTATTTTATGGATTAGTTACTCTAGAACTGTAGACTATGTTTTCAGTCCTGAGTTATTTCCGTATTTTTGCCTCTGAGGCATACCAATCAAGACCACACCAAATCCTTCATTAAGAGCTCCTACAAATCATAATGCCTGTGATTGAGAAGAAAAGAACTCGCGATCTGCCCCAAATTAACGAACGAATTCGCTTCCCGAAAATTCGGGTAATTGATACTGATGGTGCCCAACTGGGAATTATGCTCCCACAGGAAGCACTACAACTAGCAGAAGAAAAAGAGTTAGATTTGGTGCTAATTAGTGACAAAGCTGACCCGCCAGTTTGTCGGATTATGGACTACGGGAAATACAAGTTTGAGCAGGAGAAAAAGGCGCGGGAAGCCCGGAAAAAGCAGCACACGGCTGATGTCAAAGAAGTTAAGATGCGCTACAAAATAGAAGAACACGACTACAACGTGCGTGTTAAGCAAGCAGAGCGCTTTTTGAAAGATGGTGATAAAGTCAAAGCGACTGTAATGTTCCGGGGTCGAGAAATTCAACATAGCGACCTAGCAGAAGATTTGCTTAAGCGAATGGCAACGGATTTGGAGCCATTTGGTGAGCTTCAACAAGCGCCTAAAAAAGAAGGGCGAAACATGATGATGCTTATCTCGCCCAAAAAATAATCCTCTAACTTTATTAATAGACCAAGTTTGAAAATCCCCTGGCTAGGAGTCAGGGGTTTTTTGATGTTTAAATTTATCTAAAATCGATAGTCTTGAAGGCTGAGTGGGAAACATAATACTCAGTTGCTCAGGACTTTTGCTATTTCCAGGAGATGGGAAACACGGAAGTATTTTCTTCCCCTGCCTCTCCGGGTCACTGAGCGTAGTCGTACCCCTTTGGGGAAGCAAGCGCTGTTCGCGTTCATAGAGAATGCTGCTCCCCCTGCCCTCCCACTCCCCTACCCCATTGCGCGGTGATGGTGATACTACCAGAAAATAAAACTGCATGGAACTGAAAAATCACTGGTTGGCTGCAAATAAAATTGCCTTACCACGACTACTACAGTGGGTGAATCTCCGACCAGAGGAGAGCGAACGAACTCAGATAATGTTTGTCTTTTACACAACTGTATCTGTAGGATTACGTTGGGCAGAAGACAGTACCGTGGCGCTGTTCTTGGATGAATACGGGACTCACATACTGCCGTGGATGTATATTGCCAGTGCTGTTATGAGTGCAGGATTGGTTTTTTTATACTCTTGGCTGCAAAAGATTTTTCCTTTACGCCGGGTGATTGTAGCGATCGCACCTTGCATGTTGATGCCATTAGTTTTATTAGTTGTATTACGTTGGGGATCGCAATTTTCCTACTTGGCAGTTATTTCGGTATTTCTGCTGCGGCTATGGGTAGATGCACTTTATGTGGTTAATGACCTTAATATCTCCATCGTCGCCAACCAACTCTTTAACATTCGAGAAATTAAGCGCACTTACCCACTGGTAAGTAGTGGTCTTTTGGTAGCAGATGTAATCAGTGGCTTTAGTTTACCTTGGTTAGTGCAATACGCCTCCCTGAATAAGATCATCCTCATCGCCTGTGTAGTGATTTTATTAGGATCAGGAATTCTCCTCTATTTAACTCATCACTATCGAGCAGCTTTTCCTGAAACTCCACAAAGACTAATTCCTGAAGAACAAGCTTCACGAGAGCGTTTCATTAAAAGTCCACTAAAGCGCTATGTCTGGCAACTGTTTGCCTTTGTAGGTTTGTTGCAAGTCATTGGATTGTTAATAGATTTTCAATATCTGCGCGAACTCAAATCCAATTTGAGTGACCGAGAACTCGCCAGTTTCTTAGGTCTTTTTGGTGGAATGTTGGGACTGTGTGAGTTGTTATTGCAGTGGTTTATTTCCAGCCGACTCATCGAACGGATGGGGGTATTTTTCACAGCCACACTTTTACCAATCACCGTCGGCTTTTCGCTACCAGGTGTGCTGGTATTTTTGCATTTAATTCCAGCCATACAATCGCAAAGCTTTTTCTGGGGTCTGATAATTGTTAAATTTTGCGATGAACTTCTGCGCTACACCTTTGTCATGAGTAGCGGCCCCATTCTGTACCAACCGATTCCAGAGGCAATTCGCAGCCGGATGCAGACTTTATCTGGCGGAACTGCCGAAGCGATCGCTACAGGTTTGACAGGAGCGCTCATTTTTGCAACTCTAATGTTTTGTGGGCACTTTGTACCTACACCAATGCAAAAGTGGGTGTTAGTAGCAGAAACAATGCTGATAACTGGCACCTGTTTAACAGTAGTTTGGGAATTGCGATCGCGTTATGTTGAACTGTTAGTCTTAAGTGTGGCACGGGGTCACTTGAGTGCTGCCAATGTGGGCTTACGATTCTTCAAGCAAGGTGTAGTCAAAGCTTTAGCAGAAAAAGGCAGCGAGGCTGATAAACGTTCTTGTATTGAACTTTTAGCTCAAATTGACTCCCTTGGAGCTGCGGAAGTTTTAGCACCTCTACTAATCAAGTTAACCCCAGATTTGCAGCGCCAAAGTTTGGAAGTAATGCTGATAGCAGGTGCAAATCCCGCTTACCTAGACGCCATCCGTCCTTTGTTAGAAGAACCCCAAGAAACTAACCCCGAAGTTTTCGCTCTAGCACTGCGCTACGTTTGGCTGGCTGAACCAAATCCTAATTTAAGCATCCTAGAAGAATACCTGAATCCCCGTCAAAACTCACTCATCCGTGCCACCGCCGCCGCCTTAGTCTTACGCCAGGGAACACCCATGCAAAAGGTAGCAGCTACTAAAACCATGCGCCGGATGCTGACTCATAAGCAAGAACGGGAACGGGTGAATGGAGTCAGAGCGCTCAGAGAAGCAGTTTATTTGCAGGCATTGCGGATTCACATCCCAAATTTGTTACAAGATGAGTCGTTACGAGTGCGCTGTGCCGTATTAGAAATGATTGCAGCAACTCATTTAGAAGAGTATTACTCGGCACTGATAGCAGCACTTTACTACAAATCAACCCGCGCTACAGCTATGTCAGCCCTAATGCGACTCGAAAATGAAGCTATAGAAATGCTGTTGCGGTTGGCTACCAATATTTATAAACCAGAAGTAGTGCGGATGTATGCTTGGCGTACCATTGCTCAAATTGGTACGCAAGAGGCATTAGAGATTTTATGGGAAAACCTAGAAACATCTTGGGGGACTACGAGAGATCATATTCTTCGCAGCTTACTAAAAATACATAAACAACCAGGAATTACAGGTTTAGTGGATCGATTTTATAAAAGTCGGGTAGAAAATTTAATAGAACAGGAATTAAAATTTTTAGGCGAGATTTATGCCGCATACATTGACTTCCAAACACTAGACAAAAAAGAAAATCATCAATCTAGTGAAAGGATTTCGATTGTCTCTGAGTTATTGCAACGTGCCCTTTTAGAATTGGAATTAGATGTCAAAGAGCGGCTGCTACTGCTATTGAGACTGCTTTACTCACCAGAAAAGATGCAAGCAGCAGCATTTAATCTGCGATCGCTCTCGGTGGTAAACTTAGCACGGGGATTGGAAATCCTAGAGCATACCGTAACTTTGTCTTCAAAGTCTTTATTGCTGAATATTTTAGATAACCGACCGCAGCCAGAAAAATTGCAACATTTGGTAGAAGCCAAGATCGTAGAATATGAAAATATGATAGTTAGCGATCGCCTGCACAGATTGTTGACGTTAGGTAACTTCCTTTCTGACTGGTGTCTAGCTTGCTGCTTCCATTTTGCTCAAGTGACTCGCATCCGGTTGACAAGCTCCGAGATTTTAATAAGTTTGCGTCATCCAACAGGCTTTGTTAGAGAAGCTGCGATCGCATACTTAAATATGGTTTCACATCGCGTCCTCCTGCAAATCTTACCTCAGTTACGAAAAGATCCACATCCTTTAGTGGCCGCTCAAGTTAAGGAGTTGCTCGAAAAACACCAAATCAATCACTACGAATAAACCTAATACTAATTTACTATGAAGCTGCATAGAAAAGAGCTTCTAAAATAAAGTTATAAAATGAGATCGATATTACCTGATCAGATGTAAGTCGCTCAAACAATTGTTGTATAGGACTCATATTTGATTTTTGAAAAAAACTCAGTACACCTTTATTCCTTCTTCCCAGTCCCCAGTTCCCAATAAAGAGTCCCTTACCTCTACGAGTGATTCAGAAATCAAATCGGATTGCTATATGCGATCACTTAAATCTTGTATACAAGAGAAAAGTTCGTTTTTGAGTGAGAGATTTTTTGAGAAATTGCTGTCATCCTTTCGATGAGATTAAGTGCAGGGGAATAATATTGTCTGAAAATTGGTATTAGTCGTTGGATGACAACAAAAGAAAAACCAGGGTGAGGTTTCTCAGAATCTGCGCGATAAATCTTAAATGGCCTTATCAAAGACTTATGTATTTTTCTTTCTTCGTATGAAACTACCCTGCCTATTCTTAAAAAGGGGGAAGAGACAAATGTGTAGCTTTTGCCGAGTTTCTCCGGATTTAGTAAGTAATCAGACGGATATGATATAAGCGCTAACTTAATATCCTGCCCTTTGCCCCTCTACTAGACTTAATTGCCGACATTTACGTAAATATACTATTTCAAATTAGTATATTTTGCGTATAAATTACTGTTGTATTTTCGTAAATAGTTTTACAGAAGGAAGATTTTGATGGATAAAATACATAAAATTCTCAAAGATAGTAATACTTGTAGCGGTTCCCATTCAGATGCAGTACAAGATTATATTGCAAGGTGTAGGGGCACGGCAGTGCCGTGCCCTTACGGGTGTACCTCACGTAAACGAAAACCGCTATATCGATTTATTAGTATTAACTATGCTTCCTGGAACTTAAGAGCAATCTGGATAGCTTTTCTTCTACTGTTAACAGCTACTTCTAGCAACTCAGCAGTTGCTGCAAATAATATTGTTTCAAAAAATAAAGAACTTCAGTTAAGTGAATCTCAAAACCTGAAAGTATCTTCTATAGTATCTAAACTTAATTCACAGCAAAATATCAGCTTGCAGCAAAGGCTTCCAGCGTTTCAAAAAAGGAATACTGTTGCTCAATTAGAGACTGGAAAGATTCGTGATCGTTTTACTACTAACGTTAAGTCTGTAACATTTCGTAATTCTTTCCCTGTAAATAGTTTTTTGCTTAAATCTCAAGAAAACTTAAAAGCCAATGGTAATTTAGAAAAACAGTTATTTGCTTCTAAAATTATTAGTGCTGATTTGCATTTAAAAGAGCAGACTAATGGATTGAAGCAAAAACAACCTCAACTTTTTGTACAAACAGACTCTTCAGAAATTTTAGGTGATACTTTTGGCGAGACTAATAAATTACGCCAAGAACTTTTGATTGATCCCATCGTGAGGTTAGGTAAATCACCAAAAGCTGCCCCTGGTTCAACTGCGGGTACTCCTTCTGCCTATGGTGCAAGTTTTGGTCAAGCCTATATTGGTGGTGGTTTACTTTTCCCTTTAGATGAGGATAGAGATAGGGTAGATGGATCTTTATCTGTTGGTTTTGGTTTAGGAGATGCGGCTAAATCTGTAGGGTTGGAAGTTAATGCCAATATTACTAGCGTAGGCGGTGGTGACAGTTTTGATTTTGGTGATAGTGGCGGTGTAGGTTTTAAGCTACACAGATATTTAGGTGATGGTACAGCTGTAGCTGTGGGTTGGTCAAATCCTATTAAATGGGGAGATGTTACGAGTGCTAAAGATACTATCTATGGAGTAGTTACTAAGTCATTTGCCCTGCAACCAGATAATGCTAATAACAAGTTACCCTTGACTTTTTCGGTAGGTCTTGGTAGTGGTGTTTTTCGTTCTAAAGGTGCAATAGAAGCAGATGATAATTCTGTTAATGTTTTTGGTAGTTTAGGTTTGAGAGTGATACCTCAAGTATCCTTAGTAAGTAGTTGGACAGGAAACCGTCTCAATATGGGCGCGTCTTTTGCTCCTTTCGATAACACCCCGATAGTGATCAATACTATTTTCACAGATGTTACTAGTAATTTTGACACTGGTTTAGGTTTTGCATTGAGTGCAGGATACAGTTTTCGCTTCTAACTGCTGAGATATATTGAAATTTAATCAACAAGAAAAACAATGAAAAAACAATCATTTTTCCTCACTTTTGCTATAGCATTCACTTTTTTTACTTATCTAGTGAGTGCGCCGATGAGAGTAAATGCTGGTACTGGTGGCATCACAGGCGGTAGTGAAGATTCTTCTTCCTCATCTGGAGATAACTTTAACCCAGAAAATACACAAGCACCTGTTGAACCTGCACCTGGGGTGAATGTGGAATTTAGTGGGAATAGTGGTCTTAGCGTATCAACAGAAGTTCAAAATGGTGTGAATGCAGCTGTTGCTAATATACTCAGTCAAACTCCGGCTGCAAATAGCCCAGCTGCAATCATTATAGCTATCTTAACGGGTGGGTCAAATGCAGAAGCTGCTGCTAATCAGCTACAGGCTTATATAGGGGGTTTAGGAGTTTCATCATCATCTGTAGCATCATTGATAAATGCTTTATTGGGACTAAGTGGAAACAAATCGGCATCTACACTAGGTATTCCTGTAGGAATATTACAACCAGTGCAGCTAGTTGCTAGTACTAAAGGATTAACGGCAGATTTAGTGATAACTCAGAAGGGAGCAATACCAAATGTAGATATCAATCAGCTTAATAATGCTATTACTGCTTACAACAATATTGTAATGGAAAGCAGTCCTCAAGTTCTCCAAAAACTTGCAAAAGATCCACAATTTTTAGAAGTTGGTAAATTCCTTAAGCAACTAAGGGCTGCTCTGAGTAAAAGTTAAAACTTAGATGTAGTAAAACTAAAGTTATTAGTGGTGTAATTTATAATCCTCTGGTTGAATTCAGAGGATTTTTATTTAAAAATATGCATATTGACTATCAAATCAATAATGTTTTATCTGCTCGTGCGCGTCTAGTATAGGACTACTGTACAAATGCATTGTGATGTGAATTAACGAGCTTGAGGAAGTTTTCAAGCTTTTCTTAATTATCCTGCGATGCCTACGGCGGTAAACTACGTAAATAGACCATGCTGTAGGGGCACAGCATTGCTGTGCCCTTACGAAAGATATGGTTTTAACTCGATATTTTGTATTTTTTGTCAATGCGTAAGTTCTAGGTAAGTGCGATCGCCAAGGGCGTTTTTGGTTTGGTTCAATGTCTCCGGGTAAAACGCAGGGTAGCCTTTACCGCTATGATCCTGACGGTTCTTTGCAGTTGATGGAAACGGGATTGATGATTTCTAATGGATTGGGCTAGAGTCCTAATCAAAAGACTTTTTACTTAACAGATTCCCCAATGCAGAAAATTTATGCTTACAACTTTGATGCGGTGACGGGTAAAATTAGCGATCGCTGATAAATTATTTTTGGTGTTTCTTAAGTGCCTACGAAGGATAAAATATTAGCAGACTGGAGATTTTTCGTTTCATCATAGCGATGACAACAGCAACCTCTTTGACTCTCGAAGAATTTCTCAAACTGCCGGAAACTAAGCCAGCCAGTGAATTTATAAATGGTTGTGTTTCCCAAAAACCTATGCCTCAAGGTAAGCATTCGCGCTTGCAACTGAAGTTTTGTGATGTAGTCAATAATGTTGCAGAAACAGCGAAAATTGCCCTAGCCTTCCCAGAATTGCGTTGCACTTTTGCTGGACGTTCGATTGTTCCAGACGCTAGCGTGTTTCTTTGGCAGCGAATTCCTTTTGATGCAGATGGTGAAGTACCCAATGCCTTTAAAATTTATCCTGATTGGACAGTAGAAATTCTTTCACCCGACCAGAAAGCTACTAAAGTTATTAGTAATATTTTGCACTGTCTCAAACATGGTACTAAGTTGGGATGGTTAATTGACCCTGAAGACCGAATAATTTTGGTATTTATTCCTGGACGAGAACCTGTGGAGTTGACAGGTAACGATACTCTTCCAATTCCTGAATTTTTAACGCTGGATTTGACCGTCGAGCAGGTTTTTGGCTGGTTGAAAGTAGGCTGATTTTTATTTTCGCTTGGGTTTTTAAATTAAAAGTTGTTTGAGGTGCAATTGATTACTCTCGGGTTAAAGCTAGAGGATTGTTGTTTTCAAAATCACAATTATATGAAATGAAACGCAAGCTGAAATTGGTAAGGTGGGTTTTAACGATCGCACTTTTATTAACTAGCATTATACCTGCCAGGATTGCGATCGCTTTTCATCAAACCCCAGTACCACAGGCTATTTTTGTGTTGGGGGGTGCTTCTGAGCGGATGAGGTTTGCGGCGCAGTTTTGGCAATCTCGTCAGAATTTAGATATTTGGGTTTCTGATTTTGCTTGGAATTTAGAGGTTAATCGCCGGATATTTTTACAATATGGTGTTCCTGATGCAAAGTTGCATTTGGATGGTAAAGCAACGGATACGGTGACGAATTTCACGACTTTGGCGGGAGATTTTGCTAATCAGAGGTTGCAGCATATTTATTTGATTACGTCGGATTATCACATGAGACGGGCAAGTGCGATCGCAACTATTGTTTTGGGTAGCCAGGGGATTGTGGTTACACCTGTGGCTGTAGCTTCGCAAAATCAGCCATCAGAATCATTGGTGCGAGTATTGCGAGATTATGGGCGATCGTTTTTGTGGATTTTCACTAACAGGACTGGAGCTAGTTTTAATCCTAAATTCAAACCCCGTCCTGATTTTTAATTACTCTAGCAATTTTTAGAAACTATCTTAATCAATTACTTTTTAAGAGGATCTGATATTTGAATAAGTACCTGCCATGCCTGATTACGGAAAAATGGCAATTTGAAAAGAAATTGATCTAAAGATTCTAGTATACTTAATACTAGTTTAAAGCCGGGAAAGTCCACAATTAAAATAGCCAACAATGAACTTAAATAAAAATACTTTATTTTTACATTTTTAAAATATTGTTTTATTAATTTTAAATCGCTTTCTATAAGAGGGTGTTCATCTTCAGAGCGAATTGATGGTGTTAAGGTGCGAAATAAGTTGATAAATATATTATGACCAAGCGGTTCAATAAAAATAGCCTTGCCCTCTGGTTGGAGAACATTGGCTATTGATTTAATTGCTTTTTCCAAGTCGAGGTGATGCAGAATTCCAGATCCACAAATTAAGTCTACTGAGGAATAATCGAACGTTAATTCTTCTGCATTCATGACTTCAAATGAAAGATTTTCTCCTACTTTTTCATTTATTATTTGAATTTTAGCTACTTCAATTGCCACCGGAGATATGTCAATACCTATAACTTTATTGGCATGGCTTTTAGCCAGAAAAAAGGCATAACTACCAGTTCCACATCCGTACTCAATAATTGTTAGACCTTTACATTTATCTATTAATAATTGCTCATACTCTTTTTTTATAGACTGAGCTACCCTATAAAATCTACCAACTTTGTTGCTTCGTTTAGAATCATCAGCAAATCTCTGATCGTGAAATTTTTTCTCACGAGCAATTCTGGATATATCTGTTTCTGTTTGGGATTCTAACATCATCTATCTCCACTTATAATTTAAACTTATTACCAAGCGTTTACCTGGAAAATCTTATGCCTTAGTAACTGATATGCATAGCCAGAAAAGTGGGCAATTGGCATTGTTAATAAGGTAACTCCACAGAAAAACCACAGGCTTAGACAAGAAGGAAGTTCATCTTCTTTACCACGCCAAAATTCTGTATTAAAGTTGTTACGGAATTTTAAAGTTGTGAGTAAGCTTTCTATGAATGGAAAAAGCAAGCCACTCAGAATCAATGCTTCTGTATGTAGAGATAACTGAGGAACGATGAAATCAAGCAACAATAACAACAGCGTTGCTGATATAAATAAAAATGGTAGCTTTCCTCTCAGTTGTAGGTTATTTGTGTGTTTAATAGTAGTTAAATAACGTCCTCTGCCGTATTTAAAGTATTGAATACAAATAGATTTCCAGGTTTTTCTAGGATAGTACCATACTCGGATATCTGAACTAATATAGATAGCTTGTGGATTCTTACTTAGTAGTTTCTGATTTAATTCAGCATCCTGGTTAGTAATTTGCGAGATATCAAACCCAGAAGCATCGCGTAATTCTTTTGTCCAAAAGCAGCCTAAATAAACTGTATCAGCATAGCCATTATAGTTAGGATTTCTGTATTTAGCTCCACCACTACCCAAAAAGCTTTTAGATGCCAGTGCAACCCCTGCTTGAAAAGGTGTTTTAGCTACAAATCGTTGTGCGCCACCGACGTTAATGGCTTTAGACTCTAATAATACTTCTACACATCGTTCTATATAGTCTGGTGCGTAATCAGAGTGAGCATCAGCTCTCAGGAAAATATCACCTGTACATTCTTGCAAACTTAAATTTAGTCCAGCAGATTGGATTTTTAACGGATTGTGTATTACTTTAACTCTGGAATCCTCTAAAGAAAGTTTTATTACAATATCCTGAGTAGCATCTGTACTCTCACCATCAGCAACCAATATCTCAACTAAATTGGGATAAAGAGTTGAAGAAAATCCTCTAATTAGTTTTTCTATATTAGCAGCCTCATTATAAGTAGGAATTACTAAGCTTACGGATGGAGAACTGTTTATACTGTATTTATTTAACATAATTCATAGTTGTTTATCTGTTTTCTTTTTTAATACAATTGTTGTGCCACGAATTGATAGCGCAGATATATTATATTGGGAAAAATCTTGACTAATTGATAATTTGTTTATTTTATCTAAATCTGATTCTGTTCCTTCTATAATTTTATCTTCTAAAACTTCAAATCCAATATCTGAAAATATATTTAAATAGTCCTGGTGTCGTAATCGATTTTGATAATGTAATGAAGGATTAAATAGTAAATTCCAAATTTTATTATTAAATTGAAGGAAATTATACACAGAAATAGTACTATCAAAATAAGAATAATGATCCTGATAGTCAATTTTAAAACTCATAGCCCCATCATTTTTTAAAAGGCGATAGCATTCTTTTAAAATAGCAATAATATCATCTGGGGGAATATGTTCTAAAGTATTAGTTGAAACAATGTAATCTATAGTTTCTTGTTCCAAATTAGTTTTCCTAGCATCGAATGGTGCTCGATATTGTATTCCATAGAATTGCATTAACTCATCGATACATTCAAGCTGATTTTTAAAATACTTTTTTGGTATACGTTGAAGTTTTAAATAGCTACTTATGTGCTGAATTTCTTCTATAGCTTTATTAATTAACTCAATACGAATTAATTTACGTATATCTATCAAAACTTGATGATTAACTCCTAAGCTATAAAAGAGTAAAGGTTGTACTAAATCCCATCCAGCTCCAAATTCATAAAAAGTAGCTTGCTCAAGAGAGTCTGAAGTATATTTATAAAAATTTTCAATATGTTGCTCTGCAATCAATAATTTCTCTTTGATTTTTAATTCTTTAAGTGGCAAATTTTTAGTTATATTCTTTTGAAATAAATAGTTTATATCCTCTCCATAAGGAATTATCGAGAAGATATATTGTAGTCCAGCTTTGTATCTCCAATCCATAATACTCAACTTAATTTTTTGAATTTGCTTGTAAAGATTTATTGATTGATTCTATAAGAGATTTTGCATTAGTCTTATATTCATGATTTTCTTCTACTAACCTACGGCCTTCCTTACCTAACTGAAAACTCATCTCTGGATGGGATAAGAGATATTTCATTCTTTCTGCTAATTCCTCAAAACTACCTGGCTCAATCAAGTAACCATTTTCCTTATCTTTTACTACTTCTGATATACCAGATATTTTTGAAGCAATCACTGTTCTTCCTAGAGACATTGCTTCATATATAACTGTTGGTATACCATCCATATCTCCATTTTTGTCCATGATGCTAGGCATTACTAAAGCTATACAGTCAGTAAATATGTCCGGTAAGTTTTCATTTTTATATTTACCCTTCAAGCAAACAATATCCTGAAGCCCATTTATTTCTATTAACTGCATAAGATTCGCTTCTTCGGGACCAGAGCCATATATATCAACAGTAAAATATTCCCCTTTTTTATGTAGAATATTAGATGCTTTAATCAGGGTTGAAAAGCCTTTTTTTGTAACTAAGCGGCCTAAAGATACAAATCTTTTACTTTCTAAAACAGGAGAAAGCGGCTGAAAATCGTTAGTCCGAATAGAAGTATAATTAGTTATAACTTTTTCTTCACTTATAGACACCATCTTTAATATTTCATGTTTACCATACTCGTGTGCTGAAAAAATTTTAGTAGCTTGTTTTATTTTAATAACTTTGAGTAAATCAAAATTTTGTATACTTTTATCGTAAATATCAAAAGCATGTACTTTGAATGAAAAAGGGCATTTTAGTAGCTCACTTAGCATCAAAGCCACTGTAGCAGTTCCTTGACCAAAATCGGCATGAATCCAATCATAAGCTGGTGTTTTATCTGCTAAAATCGCATACCATCCAAGAGTGAATAGTAACGCTGCTAATTTCTTTTTAATAGCGAATGGGTTAGCTGATGCAACTAAAGTATAAATTAAAACTTTAAAAAGAGAAATAGGTGATTTTTTTAAGCATAATATCAGCCCTAAAAGCGCATTTATATAATTAGGATAAAAGACTTTATCTAGTAAAGATTGAGTAAAATGATGAATCTCAAAAACAGAAAATTCCCTGCAAGAGAGAATGGTTATATTAACTTCATTTGCTTGTATTCCCAACATTTCATTCTGCTCAAATACTAAACTTAATGCTGGAAACTTAGGAGAAATATAGAGAATATTTTTAAGGTTTACCACGATTTTTAAAACCTACACTTTTTGTAAAACAATACAAGTAGCTGATACTTTTTTAAATAAATAGGGCAATTTTGCAATACCATCTCGCCATGTATGTGATTTGTACATTGGTAGCATTAAACGCACTATAAAAGCTATTGCAAAGATGGCAAATGGTAGAGAAGTTCCATTGTACTTACTGCAAACAATTTCTCCGTCTATCATTTTTAAAGCTGGAAATTCTCTCTTAAGCTCATCTATATTAGGACGAAACATAGTATCAATAGGATCAGGATGGTAGGGATAATCACAAGGGACAGTTAGGAATAGATAGCCACCAATAGGTAAGATTGAGTAAATAATTTCACAAATTTCCTCTCGATTAGATAAGTGTTCTAGTAAGTTTGAACACATCACAGACTTAATATTTAATTTGGCAATTTCTTGCAAAATATCAGGGTTACGGAGGTCTCCAGCAATATCAATACCTTCATTTTTCTTAATATCTAAGTGAATTACAGGATATCCCTCTTCTCTAGCTGGTTTAAATATGTAATTATTTATCCAAGGCTGGGTTTCTTCTCTAAATTTTTTAGTAGAACTGCCTATATTTAGAAGGGGAAATACTTCATTAGTGTTTAATGAGTAAATATTATGAGCTAGCCATTCTGCTTCTTGTTTAAGCATAAATTAACCTCGTAATTGTATTTTTAAATTAGAATACACTCTATATAGCATAGTGCTTAAATCCTATAGTTTCTAAATACTGAGGCACAATACAATCTGTGCTAAAATCCTTTGCTCTCTGAAAAAGTAAACTTTGCTCAGTGGGATTATCTAATATTTTTTGCATAGCATCAGCTAGAAGAATAGGATCTTTTACAAGAGCTAGCAATCCATACTTACCATTCTCTAAAATTTCTGCTGGTCCGTGAGGGCAGTCAGTTGAAACCACAGGACAGCCACAAGCCATTGCTTCAATTAAAACTGTTGGTAATGCTTCGTACTGTGAAGATAAAACAAAGGCGCTTGCTCGGCTCATGTAAGCATAGGGATTAGAGACAAAACCAGGCATCAAGACATCAGATTCTACGCCTAATTTTTTGATTAGAGCTTCTAACTCACTGCGTAACTCTCCTTCGCCCAAAATTAAGAGGCGAGCAGAAATTTGCGAACGTAAATTAGCAAAAGCAGTAATTAAAGTTTTATGGTCTTTTGCCTTAGTAAGCCTACCTACAGATAGAAAAACAGGTGGTTGATTAGGTAGAAACCACTGATGCTTTAGTGGTTCATTCATTTTTAAAATTAGGTCATCATCAATTACTGGGTTATAAATAGTCTTTACTAAACCTTGTTGAAGTCCTAATTCTCTTTCTAAATCACGAGACGTCCCTTTAGAAACTGCTATTAAAGTATTTGCTAAAGGATAAGATAAACGCATTAAAGTGGGTACAAGTTTAGCTATAGTAGGAAAATTGTGTTTGTTAGCAGATAGCGTAGTGTGTTCCACTAATACCAATCTGGTAGATACATGTGAGAAAAATCGTGCCATTACAACTGCCACATTTGCACTACTCATATGAGAAATTAGGATTTTAGGTTTCTCGCGTTTGAGATAAAAGGCAAGTGGAATAGTTGAAGGAATAACCATTTTAGAATTTAAACAAATAATTCTAACATCTTCAGGAACCTGAGCTAAGAATGGACCTTTTAATTGGGTCAAAATAAGATCCGGTACAATACCTCGTTTTACCAAACCTTTTAAAAGATTAATGACAACTTTTTGACCTCCACCTGCATCTAAATTAGGCAAAAATATAGCTATTTTTTCTTGTGATTCTTTCTTAGCCATATCATCATTGCTGTCATTATTTTTTTTTGGTTTTATTTCGTTCATATTTTTTATAATTTGCTAATGATAATACATAAATAAGACAAAAGCTTTAGATTGAGAGCTGTCTTTTGTATACTTCTTATAATTTAATCAATTAAGATGAGCTAATTTTGAATTTTCTTATAATGTTGCTGCCCAAGAATTAAAAGTTTCAATGATAACAAATTTTTCTTAGTCAATCATCTAAATAATCTTTTTTAGATTTATATAAAACACAAATAGAACCGAATAATATATATAATATTTTTTTGTTTTCCCATGATAGAGTTGTTCCCATAACAAATACTACTAATATTGACACTAACATCCCTAAACCCCAAGGGTCTTTTTTAGATAGATTTAAAGTATATTGAAATCCAAAAAATAAAATCGTTACAAAAATTGTTATTCCTATTAACCCCATCTCACTCCAAACTGAAAGAATAATATTATGAGCTACCAAACCAATTTCTGGATTATATGTACTTCTAGGTAGAATAACACTTGAATAATCATCTATTACATATGGTAAAGCTCCTGCACCAACACCTAAAACAAAATTATGCTTTATAACTTCTATAGCTGCAAGCCAGATATCCCACCTAGCTGATGCAAATTGAGATTCATTTAATTGATTAAATCTACTAAATAATGGTGAAATAAATAAATTTAAAAACTCATTAATTGTATCCATGCCCAAAATATATAAGATACTCGTGAATAATAAAATTATTAAATGAAAATAATTTTTTTTTTCAAATTTCCTTAAAGCCAAAAAGCTTAATGGCACAACCATAGCAATTAAACCTGTTCTGGATAGCGTTAACAAAACTCCAATGAAAATAGTAGCTAAATTAAAGAACATCAAAAATCTACTACGTTTAGATTTAAGCTGTGAGTAAAATACATAAACTCCCACTGAAAAAGCTATCAGTAGTAAACCTGCAAGATCATTTGGATCTTGTCCACCAGTAGTAAATCTATCTAAATTATTTTCTAAACCTTCAGGTCTAGGTAAAAAATTACCTAGAATTATAGAAGATGTACAACCTATCAACAATGATATCCAGTAAATAGAAAGCCATTTTCTATTACTAAGAAATACGATAGAAAATAAAATAAAATTACCAACTAATGTAATAGTTGTGACTAAGCTTGTTTCAGGGCTAACACTCCAGATAATACTAGCAAATGACCAAAATATCAAAGTCAAAAATAAGTTAAATATTGGCTCTTTAAATATACTTACTTTATTAAGTATAAGAATCTTTTGAAGAAAACATCCAACTCCAGTAAGAATAATTAGATAACGAGAAATACTGCCAGATTCTCCTGTTCCTAAAAGGTTCTCAAAAGGTAGTATAAACATTATTATGGTAAATCCAATAGAAAAGTTTTTAAATAGAATAACAAATAAAAGATATATAATTATTGGAGACACTAAAATGAAAACGATTATTTCTTCTTTCATTAATACCGAAGTCCTTAAAATTCTTATTTTTAGGTCTGTAAATATTTATTAAAAACTATAACTACTAATATATAGACATCGATGATAATTATTTTTATCGCGTATCCTTGTCAATATTTTTCACAATAAGATAGGTTGATACTTCTCCAAATATTAAAACGCTTCCAAGGATAAAGCTCATGAAAAAAGCTGATTGTTGTAGTGTGATGCTTAATAAGGTAAGTGTTACAGCACTGATCATATTAACAACCGCTCCTACATGAGGTATCCCAATAGAGTGTATTAATGTATTTGAATAACCAAGATACATAGCTATAAGAGTGCTAACTCCCATCACTAAAAAAACTGGTATGCTTGCTTTATATACTTGACCTAACAAAAAATATTGAACACAAGACATAATAATCAAAACTGTTATCATTACTCCGAAAAATATAGGAAAGATGTGCCACAGACGCTTGCGAAATAATTGACGGCTTTTAGCATCTTTAATTGCAGAAACATCCGGTAAAATTATTGTTCTAATTGCATCATTAGTTAGCAAAAAAACAGGGAGAAATGTCAAGCTTGCACTATAAATACCTACCTCAGTAGCATCGGCTTTTCGTGCTAGAACAAATTGGGGGATTTGATACATGAAACTGAATAATATCCCGCCTATTCCTACCCAAATTCCATAAGAAAAAATAGATTTTAAAAGTTTTATTTTATTGGTTGTGTAAAACACGTTTTTGTATTCATAAGATACCATTTCTGAAATTTGTCTATAACTTATCAATAAAGAAAGTGGTAGAAAATATAGAGATACAATAACTGTAGTATTTGAAATTTGATTAAGCATCAAAAAAATAACTGCTGTTATCAGCCGCAGTAGTCCATAAACTAAAGTGTACTTTTGAAAAGCTTGAAACTTTTTCTGAGCTTGTTCTATAGCTCTTGTCGTCGTCCAAATACTCAGCAGTCCTCCAGAAATAATAGCTAGGTTAATGAGTAACCCTGTATTTTGGAGCATAGGTAAAATTTTAGTGAGCAGCTTACTACCTGGATAACTAAAACATATTGTGAGTAATAATAACCCAAGCTTCCACTTGTTTATTACTCTAAGTAAACTAACTTTTTCTTCATCATCTGATGCCACATTGTATAAACGAACTAGGGCAACACTAGTACCGAAATCGAGTACAGAAGATAAATTTGTAGTTACAGCAATTGCAAGAGCCAACTTAGCAAATTCAGCAGGGCCAAATAAACGTGCAGCTAAAAGAGTTATAACAAATGATGAAACATTGTTAAAAACATTAGCACTTAACACATGAAGTAAAGTCTGTATTTTTGGATGTAGTTTAAGCTTGTACATTTATTGCCAGCATCTGTTTTTCTAGGGCTAGGCATCAAATAATGTAAACAAAATTATAGCCGATTAAATTGCATTTTAGTGTGCCTATAACTCTACTATCCTAAGTATTAAGCAGTCTCAAATAAGATACTGATTTCCCAAATTAATAACCAGTTAGAGCAGTCTTAATCCAGTGATTTTACTTAAGCTAGACTTAATCTTATCTTTCCTCTCAGAATTATTCTTTCCAGTATTTCTATGAGAGTAGTAGTAATTATAGTCATTATTATCAGTAGCCACACCATTCACCACCATTCCCAGCATAGGTACACGCGAATGCTCTAACAATGCCTTTGTAGCCTTAGCCGCAGCAGAATTAACCACACCAGGACGTGCAACTAACAACATTCCATCTGCCATTTTGCCTACTATCGAGGCATCTGCCAAAATACTTAAAGGTGGAGTATCGATAATTACGCAATCATAATCTTGGGCAGCTTGTTTCAGTAACGCATTCATCCGTTGTGAATCCAGTAGTGCAGCAGGGTTGGGTGGCATGGTGCCAGCAGTGAGCAATTCTACATTTATCACCGCTTCCTTGGCAGCTTCTGCTAACGTAGCCTGTCCCACTAAAACATTACTTAACCCCATCAAATTAGGTTGTTTCCATATTTCGTGTTGACGGGGGCGGCGCATATCTGCATCAATCAACAGCACTCGTCGTCCCATCTGGGCAGTAGCCACTGCTAAGTTAGCTGCCACAAAAGATTTGCCCTCATTCATCACAGAACTGCTAATCACAATTACCTTTAGTTCCTTATCAGAAAAGGTAAAACCCAGGTTAATCTGGAGCATTTCAAAGGCTGCATTGACTGAAGAATAAGGGTTATCGAGTACCGGCAATTCAGTTATACTTTCACCACCAGCAAGGCTAGCTTTTTGATTAAAAACTGGAATTGTACCCAACAAAGGATAATCTAGTAACTGTTGGGCTTCTTCTAGTGTCTTCACAGACTTGTCTCCAGCTTCTAGCAATAAAGCTGCGCCAATAGCTAAGAAGAATCCTAAAAATCCTCCTAGTGCCAAATTTAAGAGGATACGAGGAGAAACTGGTTTTTTCGGGAGTAAAGCTTCAGAAACAATCCTGGCATTACCCACATTCTGATTTTCCAGCACCTGAACTTCTTGCAATCGTTTCAGCATTTGTTCATAGGTTGTTTGCGCCACCTGTAGCCGTCGTTGTACCTGTAGCTGTTGTTGTTCCAGTTTAGGTAAAATTCTAAGACGTGCTTGATAAAGCATAAATGCCTTCATCAACACACCAACTTGATTCTCCAATCCCAACCTTTCTACTTCCACTTGCACCAAATTAGCGGTTAGAGCCTGCTTAAGTTCTCCTATTTGCAAATCTTGCTCTGGGACAGGTTGTGAACTACCTAGAGTTTGGGTAACTCTTCCTTCTAGCTGCTCTTTAAGAGCTTGTTCTTTATTTAATAAACTAGTAATAACTGGGTGGTCATCAGTAAATCGTGACCTCTCAACAGCTAGCTCATCTTGAACCTTCTGGTATTCTGATAGCACTTGTTGCACTGCTTTTGATTGGCTTAAAGTGCTAAGTGCCATAGCTTGCCGCGTGTTCAATGCCAATTGGTTTTGCAAAGCACCAGAACGAGTTCTAACATCAACCAACTGCGCCCGCAGTTGAGTCGTCTGGCTGGATAATTCATTCAGCCTTTTTACTCCTTCTATAGCCTCTTCTTCTAAAGAAACAATTTGGTATTTTTCTTTAAATCGACGCTGTGCTGCTTCTGCTTCTATAACTTTTACCTCGACCAACGGTAATTGCTTATTTAAAAATTCTCGTGCGGCTGTAGCTTCCGAACGATTAGCCCGAACATTGCTTTGTAGATAAGCACTCATCAATCTATTGATGATAGTTGTGGCTTCTTCAGGACTAGTGCTGCGGTAAGAAAGCTGTAAAATATCTGTCCCTCGGACAGTTTTGATTTTCAATTTACGCAGAAAATCATCTATTTCTAAAGGTTCTCCCAGCTTATCTTTGAGCTGTAATTCAGCAATAGTTTTTTGAGCAATAGGGTTTGAGCGAATGATTTCGGCTTCAGTTTCCAAAGGGTTAGAGAGATTTGTTACCCCACTAAGCTGTCCAAGTTGTCCTAGCTGCTCACTTACACCTGTAAGAGAAGAGACACCATTTTGCTTATTAAAAAGGAGTTTCCCCTCGGCTTCATAGATTGGTTTTTGGCTAAAAGTAACCAAACTTGTGAGTCCAAAGATCGACCCTATAATGATTGCTATCAGTAGCCAACGTCTTTTTACAATCAGCCAATACTGTTGAAAATTAATCGCGTCTTGATCGTCTTGGTGGGAAGGCATAATTCACGTAATACTTTAGATAATGAAACTTTTAGACATTTAGTTCGCTCATTTGTACTCATATAGAGCGGGGAAGTAAAAGAGGATATATAAACTTGCTCTATATTGTCTGAAATTGCTCCTTGTTAATTGCAACTAGTAGTTTGTGAGGTTTAAATTAATGGGTAAGTAAGCTCGTAGTAAGTACTTTAGTCCTTATCTTCAAAGCACTAAGTTCCTTACTACAAACCATCAAAACTAGCTTGAAAAAGTACTAGGGGTTTGGATAATCTATAAAGATTTAGTAAAAGGTTATCAAGCTTCTTCCTAAATAACATACGTATTATTACGGTTTTTTCTACATGATGCTATAAGGAGATATTGGCAAATTTTACTAGCTCAACTGGTTTATAATCCACTGTTCGCTGATGATCTAGCGGTTATCGTCCACTTAAACTACATCAGTAAAAACACAGTACTGTCCATCAGTCTAAACCTATTTAAAACCTCGTTTCTAGCATCTGGCTGGTTATAGGTTCTGCCCAAGCGGGTACTCCAAATCAGCGTATAGACGATGCCAGCAGCAAATCTTTCCGGCGCATTTCCCAGGCTAGGGTAGTGGACACAATTTGATCTAAGTCATTATATTTTGGTTGCCAACCCAATAATTTGCGGATTTTATCAGCACCAGCTATCACACAAGCAGGATCACCAGGGCGGCGTTCTGTTTCAATAACCGGAAAATCTACCCCAGAAATAACCTTAACCCGTTCGATAACTTCACGAACACTGTATCCTTGCCCATAACCACAGTTCAGAATTTGACTTTCGTTACCTTGTTCTAAATAAGCCAAAGCATCTATATGTGCTGCTGCTAAATCTTCAACATGAATGTAGTCTCTAACTGCCGTTCCATCTGGTGTAGAAAAATCTGTACCAAAAATTTTTACTCCAAGTTTGCGTTTGAGTGCAGCATCACACGTAACTCGAATTAAATGAGATGCTTCTTTTGCCATCTGCCCCAATCGTCCACCAGGTTCTGCTCCAGCAACATTAAAATATCGCAAAATTACGTAATGTAAATCAGAAGCCTTTGCATAGTCACGAATCAGCCATTCACAAGAAAGTTTTGATCGCCCATAGGGGTTAATCGGTTCAGTGGGTGTAGATTCAGTGACAGCACTCGTTGCTGGTTCCCCATAGACAGCTGCTGTACTAGAAAAGATAATTCGGTTCACACCCATGTTGCTGCAACAACGCAGTAAATTTAGGGTGTTGCGAGTATTGTTAGCGTAATAATCTAAGGGATGAGCAACAGATTCGGGTACATTCAAGCTGGCGGCAAAGTGTAACACAGCCGTAAAATCATGCTGACGAAATACCTGGGAAAGACGTTCTGAATCTTTTAAATCACCAATAATTAACTCACCAGACAATACTGCTTGGGACGAACCTGTAGAACAATTATCATAGACCACAATATCGTAACCAGCTTCGCCCAACTGACGAACTACATGAGAGCCAATATATCCTGCTCCACCAGTAACTAAAACTTTGTTATTCATCTGCCTTTGCCCAGTAACACTACCCGAATGGTTTTGAAAATGATCGCTAAATCCAAAGCTAGGGAATAATTTTTGATGTAGTAGAGGTCATAAGCTAATTTCTCGTAAGCATCCTCTACTGATGCGCCGTAGGGATACATGACCTGCGCCCAGCCTGTAATTCCGGGTTTGACGACATAACGTAAGCCATAGTAGGGAATTTCTTCTTGCAGCTTGATATCAAATTCTGGCCGTTCTGGACGGGGGCCAATAAGGCTCATTTCTCCCCAGAGAACGTTCAAAATCTGTGGTAGTTCATCGATTCTAGTCAGGCGTAACCAGCGCCCTACTCTAGTAATCCGAGGATCTCGTTCCTTGGCCCACTGCACTCCTCGTTTTTCGGCATCCTGATACATGGAACGAAATTTATAAACTTTAAAGGGCTTTCCTTCTAAACCAGTCCGCATCTGTGTGTATAACACGGGGCCTGGACTATCTAACTTAATTGCCAGTACTACTAGCAACAACATTGGAGATAAAAACTGGAATAATAACAATGCCAAAAGAATGTCTAAGAACCGCTTGAGCTTTTGATTAATGCTGTCAGCCGTTAAATTAAAACCAGTACCAAAAGCCAGCCAATTATCCTGAAGCAGAAATGAGGGAAGCTTCTGCCACAAGGTTTCACAAATATCAGGAATCCCATAGATGGAGACACTAGATAAACGTAACTGGATCAACTGCTGTATCTCTGCACTAGATAATTCCGTTGGGGTTGTTACTATTACCCCTGACCAAGATTGTTGACTCCATTGGGGTAAGTCATTGAGGCTTCCTACAGAAACTCGATTACTTTCTGCTAACTCACTGGTGTTCGCCTCTGGTGCTGCTAGAACAACCAACCGCCCTAATGAACTGTGTTTTAAAAAAGTCTTGCCAAATAGAATCGCTTTTTGACCTGCACCCAAAATTAGCCAACGGCTGTGTTGAGCTTGCGATCGCACCCACTTTGCTGCCCATAATCTTGATACCATAGCCCAGATGGTAAATATGCCTAAGCTGGGAAGCAAAATTCCTCGTTTCAAGACTATATCTTTACCCCAGATCCCAGTAAAGTAGACGAGAATTGCAATAATGCTGGCAACAATAACATTACTAATCAAAATGCGGGATGGAGCGCGTAACCCTGCTATTTGGGTATCTGGATGGTAAGTATCTGCTAAATACAGCCCTGCGAGAACTAGGAAAAAAAATAAATATATGAGAGGGTCAGAACTGTTCAGATTTTGCTCCAATCGTAACCATAATGACAGAGATAAACTCAACAATAAACCCACAATATCGGCTAACAACAATAATAAGCAGAGGATATTATCTGTCTGATATAACTTCTTAGTTTTTTTGCCAACAGCAAGAGTAATAGTCATTTGCGTATATTACTAATTACAGTAGACACAATAAAATTGTGTACAAGCAATAACTTGCTCGAAACTTTTAGCATCAGATTTTGATATTTAGAAAGAACTTAAAACACCTAAGAAAATACATGACGGGCAATCGTAAACGTAAACTTTATTTTAATATTTAGAATAAAGTTTACTTAACTTAATCTAAAAAAATCCTACGTGTTCTATCCTACATTTATGAATGCTTTATTTGTAAACTTAACTTTAGCTATTCAACCATGTGGAAATTACGGAACTATTTGAAGAGATACAGAATTCCTATTTAATTTTTCAATCTACAAAGACATAAAACTTTTTGAATAGTTTATTGCACAATTATTATGGTATATATCTGACTTTTCACACTATGTGGAAAAACCAACGCGAAACCTAACCCCTCCAACCCCCTTCCCTGGTAGGGAAGCTACGGTGTACACACAAGTTGACCAGCATAGGTTTCAACTCTTCTAGGAGTTTCGTCGTGGTCTCACAAACCTAAATTGGTGCAATAGAAAAATTGAGTTATCAATTAAGGCAGGAGTTAGGGGGCAGGAGGCAGGAGGAAAACTGACCCCTAACTCCTGCCCGACGCTCGCGGACTCGCTCTAAGCGAAGCATCCCGAAGGGTATACGCTGCGCTATCTGCCTCCTGCCTCCATTTCAAGTTTATAAAATCCAATGTTTCCAAGATTTGTAATGCATTATTTTAGCCTTGATACGCCATTAGGGTGCGTTATGGACACGCCGAAATAGTAAATGAGTACGCCGAAATAGCAAATGGGTACGCCGAAATAGTAAATGAGTACGCCGAAATAGCAAATGGGTACGCCGAAATAGTAAATGAGTACGCCGAAATAGCAAATGGGTACGCCGAAATAGTAAATGAGTACACCGAAATAGCAAATGGGTACGCCGAAATAGCAAATGAGTACGCCGAAATAGCAAATGGGTACGCCGAAATAGCAAATGAGTACGCCGAAATAACAAATGAGTTGGCGTAGACCGCCGTAGGCATCGCCAATTTAGCTTTGTCACGCCAAGCCAACTAATCAGCAATATACAATGGGCTAAACTTATTGAGGCGATCGCACTAAGGTGGTTTCTCACAAAGAATATACCCAGATTGACGAGTTTCGACTTCTGTGCGAGACGCTACGCGAACGCTCAACTCTCGATCCCTTTAGTTTGTTGAGCAAAGTCGAAACCAACGGCGGCGGTAGATTTATTAACGGAAATTGCCTAAGCACCCATGCGATAAAATGTTGAGACATTAATACATAGACTATCGCCATCCTCGCAGATTTTTATGTACCTGCGCTAAATACCACATATAATCATCAATTTTGTAATTATCAGCAGCCTTAACTATATATTCCTGAGCTAAATCAACATTATTCTCAACTTCGTAATACAATCCCAAGTAAAGATGACTGTAAAAATTTCCCTTTATCCCTTCTGATTGACCCACAGTTAAAACATTATCTGGAGTACAATCTCCCGCATATAAATCATATATGCACTGCATTATACGTCGAGGATCATTTTTCACATTTAGTAAAGACTTACGCGCCTCTTTAACGCCTAACGAACGAGCTATGCAGAGATATCGCCAAACTGTTTCTTCAACATCTTGAGCATTCACAGTCAAATCTATTTCAAACTGTTGAGCGCCTTCAGCAAATCTTTCTGCATAATAATACGATAATCCGCGCTGCCAAAGGTAGGGTTTGATACGGGCATCCAATTGCTCTGCTATGTCAAAATCTTGAATAGATTCATCAATCTTGGCCAGTTGAAAGTTAACCATACCCCGGCGAATGTAAGCATTGGGGTTTTTCGACTGATTGCGAATGGTTTCGTTCCAGCGCTGAAGTTGATTTTCTAAAGAATTTGAAGAAAACATGAGTTTGTCTAGCTAATTGCATTAAATAAAATATTTTCAGGCTTAGGGAGAACTCGTCAATCCTACAATAAGTCAAGTTTTGTCATACTAAATTCTTGGCGTTATATTTGCAATTTTCTATGACCAGCATGATTGAGTTTCCTTGGCAGCAAGAGGGAATTATTCTCCACAGCCAATACCTAATAAATAGTTTTCAGCAATGGATGGGAAATTCTTTACTGGATGCCAATGCTTCGCCACTTGAAACAGCACAGGCTCTGTTTGAAGCACCATTTGCCTTAGTTTCTCACGGCACGGAGTCAGACCCAATTTTCAACTATGGTAATCGCAAAGCGTTGGAACTATGGGAGCTTTCTTGGGAGGAATTTACTATGATGCCTTCGCGGAAATCGGCTGAAGAAGTAGTGCAGGAAGAACGCGATCGCCTCTTAAAAGAAGCAGCAACTAAAGGGTTTAGCTATTTTTCTGGTTTGCGGATCACCAGCACTGGCAAACGCTTTGAGATCCAAGATGGTATCCTTTGGAATCTCTTAGATGAGCAGAATAAATTGTGCGGTCAGGCAGCAGTTTACTCTAAGTGTACGTTTATTACATGATCACTGGCTCATACATAATATAAATACTAATTAATTACTTAGTGAAAACGAGATCCATCCACGAGGTAGAAGAAACTACTACCAGAAATCAGTATTTTGGGATTAGTGTCTTAAAAATCAGGAAAAACGCCCGTGGTTCCAATTAGAGATAATAATCCTACAAAAATTACGCCTTATGTAACTTATGGGCTGATTGCTGCTAATGTCCTCGCTTTTCTTTATGAAGCAAATCTTCCCCCCCAAGCATTAAATGGATTTCTACACCTTGCGGCTGTAGTTCCACGAGAACTGACTTTAAGCTTTGGTGGTATCTCTTTACATCAACCAGTGCCAGAGTGGGCAACTTTAATTACCTCGCAATTTTTGCATGGTGGTTTCTTGCACTTAGCTGGCAATATGCTATTTCTCTGGATTTTTGGTAACAACGTTGAAGATAAGTTAGGCCATGCCAAATATCTGCTGTTCTATTTATCTTGTGGTGTTTTGGCATCCTTGACCCAGTGGTTCTTCGCTCAAGATTCTAGCATTCCTTCTTTGGGTGCAAGTGGTGCGATCGCAGGCGTTCTAGGAGCATACATTCTCCGCTTTCCCAACGCCGAAGTTCTCGGTATAGTGCCTTTAGGGTTCTTCTTCCCGACTTTCCGCGTCCCGGCATATTTCTTTTTGGGATTCTGGTTTCTTGAACAAGCCTTCTACGGGCTTGCTAGTCTCCAAACACGTACCAACATCGGTATGGAAAGCGGTGGTATTGCCTATTGGGCCCATGCAGGCGGGTTTATCTTTGGGGCAATTCTCGGGCCACTGTTGGGTTTGTTTAACGACAAATCGCTAGAAGAATCTTGGTATCAGTAATTCTTCAGGATATTATCAAGGCGTTCAATCAGGCTAATTGATTAAAAAGGTGAAATTTCCCAAGCTTCGCAACTGTTAACCTTACAAGTTATATTGCAATTAGCCAATAAATTAGGAAAAACACCTGTGTTTCCCCTCTACGACGAAAATCCAACCCGAATTACCCCGTATTTCACCTACGGGTTAATTGGCATAAATATTGTAGTTTTTCTTCACGAGGTGAGCCTGCCAAATGCACAATTGAATCTGTTTTTAAGTCAGTATGCAGTAATACCTCAAGAGTTAACTACCAATTGGAGTGGAGAGTGGATAACCTTATTTACGTCGCAATTTTTACACGGCGGTTGGTGGCACTTAATCTCGAATATGGTGTTTCTCTGGGTTTTTGGCAACAATATTGAAGATCGATTGGGTCATGTCAAATATTTGATTTTTTATTTGGCGTGTGGTGCTTTAGCTGCGTTGTGCCAATGGTTCATTGGTATGAATTCTGAAATTCCTTCATTAGGGGCAAGTGGTGCAATTGCAGGGGTTTTAGGTGCGTACATTATCCGCTTTCCCCACGCTAAAGTCATGACCTTAATATTTTTAGGGATTTTTATTACCACAATCAGAGTTCCAGCATTAGTAATAATTGGACTTTTTGTTGTGCAAAATATAATTTCCGGTCTTGCCACCCTGCAAACAGCGGCTAATATGACTGTGCAAACTGGTGGAGTTGCTTATTGGGCGCACATCGGGGGTTTTGTTTTTGGAGTAATTCTCGCTCCCCTATTTGGGTTGTTTAGGCAGGACTAAATGAGGAGATGCTATCTTAGCAATCCTAAATGAGCCGTGAAAATCTCCGATTTTTCTCTTTGCGCCGCGCCAGTTGCTACAAGTTGGGGAAGCCGCCCAATGCACTGGCAACTCTTTGCCTCTGCGGTTAATTTCTTTTTACAAATGATTTAAGACTGCTACATTTAGGAAACTATTAGTTTTTGCTGGCACCTGCTGAAAGTTCTTCTGATTCTTGTGCTTCAGACGTAAATCTTGATGATTCTACGACTTGTTCAGGTAGAGAAACAATGATATCCGTACCATTGATAATTATTCCCAATAACCCCAGTTCCGATTCAACCAATTGATCAATAGCTTCACCTAACATATTTTCTTGTGTATAGTGTGGTCGGGTCACAAGTACCATGCCATCGCTGTAAGGTTGGATCAACAAAGGGTCGTTAGATATGCTGAGTGAGCTAGTGTCTAATATAACTAGATCAAAGCGTTCGCGGACATCCTCCATCAACCGCCGCATTTCGCTCGATTCAAGAATAGCAGCCGATTGTCGCACAGGCCCGGGACTGGGAATAATGTATAAATTTTCTACATCAGGAACTAAACGAATACATTCACTTAAATTAGCCAGGACTTACGCAACTGGCACAAATAGCGTGCAGGGCGCAGCCCTGCCACGGGAAAATTTCAATCAAACCAAGCACATAAGAATACTTGGGCGTTTTAGTTGCTGAATTAAATAATTAGAAAGCAAA
>NZ_JACJTR010000028.1 GCF_014698795.1 Nostoc sp. FACHB-892 | reverse complement strand
AGTTTTATCTTGCTCTCTAGTCAGAAATACCCTTAAACGGCTGCCCATATCGCTGTTACCTTTGTAGACACATTGTACGTATTTACTTATCTTTACATAGTTTGGTTTTTTCACCTTGTTCTACTTATTCAAAGCCAGGCTGCTAAAGCTGGAATTGTTATAGAGGAGTCAAAACAGGTAATTCGGGGTAGTCCCCAGGATAAAGCGAAAGAATTAGCGATCGCAGTTTACCATTCCCGCAAAAAAAATTAATTAACAAAAAACCGAACCTTGACAATAGAATAAGAATATTCAACAGCGCCGCAGTTCATGCTTGTTACAAGCTTCTGTGCTGTGTAAATTTGGGTTAGTTTGGTTGGTGTTAAACAGTCTTGCTTTCTGACCCTAGTAGCTGCCCACCTTGATGCTGCTGTTCCTTTCCGACAGGAATAAGGTGCGCCCCCAGTAATAGAGGTGCGGGTTTACCGCAGTGGTGGCTACTAAATCACCTCCGATCAAGGAGGAACCCACCTTAATTATTTTTTGGCAAGTCGAAGCGGGGTCAATTTTCCTGCTGATATGCCAAAACTTAAAATCGCCTATTTAGTAAGGTTTCTAAGCTTTATTATGTTGGTTGATTTACTTTTTTAAGTGTTGACTGACGGGCTATTTTGGGAGATTTAGCAAAGATTCCTCTTGAAGCGTTGGTAAATCAAAGGTGTGAAACATAGAGTTTTAACGCCCCTCCCAGCTAGAGGCGGGTTGAAAGGTAAGGCAGAGGTCTGCCATCTTTATAATGTAATTGTCTGCATACTTATGATAGCCAGTGTATTTACACAGAAACATACATGTCATCCAATGTTAAGCTGAACCATATCTAATTTTCGACAATAACCAAGCTAGTCAGAAGTTCCAGCCCGGAAATTATGTAAGTTTAATGTGGAACAGCTTAACTAGTGGAGTTGTGAAGTTGATATCGCTGTCGATGCGGTCATTAATTCGTCAATGTGGACATTAGTCTATCAACGCGGACAAATAATTTGGCAATCGACATAAATTAAGGCGGCACCCGGATTTGAACCGGGGGTGGAGGTTTTGCAGACCTCTTACAAAATAGCCCTGAATAGCTAATGCGCCATTATAAGCCCCAGTCCCACTATGCGCCCTTGACTTTGAATATCATTTTGAATATCATCATGGGACAGTAGAGGTTAATGATACTCAAATGGGAACAGCCAAGCCAGCTAGGACAGCTAGGGGTAATGTAGGGGTAGAAGAGTTCCGAGGTAAGTTTAGGTTGAGATTACCAAGGTCTATAACACCTCTGGGTAAACAGGTAATCATCAGTACTGGTTTAGATGCCACTGAACTTAATCGCCGCAGGGTAGACTCAGTAGCAAACTGGATAGAAGAAGAGATAATCACCGGGCAACTAGATCCGACACTTGAGCGCTACAAAGAGAAACTAGAGGACTACAAAAGGCCACAGTTATCCATAGTTAAGCCTAATACACCACAGACTAATCTAATGGAGCTATGGGGGCAATATTGCGCTTATATGAAGCCTCAGTTAGCCTCTACTACATATAGGCGCGACTATGCCAGAAAGTATACAAATCACATCAAGGCACTGCCTACTAAAGACTTGGGTCAGGCGATCGCTATCAGAGATCATTTGTTATCCCAGTTGACCCCAAATGCAGCTAAAAGAGTACTGACCTATCTAGCGGCTTGCTGTAAATGGGCTGTTGTCTCAGGGTTGGTAAAAGATAACCCATTCGCCGGGATGTCCGAAGACATCAAACTACCTAAGCATGATTCCGATGCCATAGACCCATTCAGTAAAGTAGAAATGAATACCATTATCAAAGCATTTGAGGATACCCGGCCACACTACGCGCCCTTTGTTAAGTTCCTATTCTGGACTGGCTGTAGGACTGGGGAAGCGATCGCCCTACAGTGGAAACATATTAACTCTGATTGCACTCAGATCACATTCTCAGAGTCCTATGATAGCCAGCTAAATATTAGGAAAGGGACTAAGACAGGTAAGGCTCGAAAGTTCCCATGTAACAGCCAAGTCAGAGAACTACTAACATCCATTAGGCCCCCTAACCCTGACCCAGAACAATCAGTATTCACTAGTCCGACTGGGGGAATAATCAGCAACACCAGATTCTCTACCCAGGTCTGGAAGGGCGGCAGGACAAGCAACAAAAACTACAATGGAGTACTTCAGGGACTACTGGAGGAGGGTAAAATCGAGCGCTACAGATGCCCCTATAACACTAGGCATACATTTATTACCCTGATGCTGGCTGAGGGTCTAACAGTCTCCACAGTAGCTAAGTTAGTCGGTAATAGCCCTGAGATTATCCTGAAGCATTATGCAGGTAATACAGTACCTTTGAGCCTACCAGAACTATAGGAGCCAATAAAGAACCCCCCAGAGTCTTCCGGGGGGCTTTGTTATATTCACTGGATATCAAGGGAGTTTACTATTGCATCTACAGATGACACTGGGTGTACTGGGGTTTTCTTATGGCGCTTCATTATTGGTTTTCGGGTTCCCTGCGATCGCTTAAGTAGGATGATTAGTAGCCTTTGCTTCTGTTCGAGGGTCAGTAGTTTGAAGGTAGCCTTCTGCTTGGGGGTAAAGGCTTTGATAATAGCCCTGGCTTTAAGGTTCATATTAGGGTTGTCTTTTTTGTATGCTGTTGTAGACACTTAGTCAACTAGGGATTGGTATCATTGACCTCGGTTATTTACCAGAATAGACTTAGATAGGTAATATTGGATACTAGTATATTTGATGCTAAATAACCTCATAAAGTTGATTAAGAAGAACCCTAGAGAAGCGGTAGTTATAGTAATAATCTTATTGATTCTGTATTCAGGGGCACAACAGCCCCCCAACCAGTCACAGGGACAGGGACAGGCCCAAATCCAAACCCAGGTAGGTGGTTCATCCGATGATATGTATGATGTGGATGCTGAACCCTTTGATAGGACTAAATGCAAGGTCTACAATATGGGGATGGCTTTGGGTGCTTGGGTGTTCCAGTTCAAGGGTACAGATGGCAAGCTAGACTATATGCTATTTACAGATGACCTTGATGTTATCCAGACATTTGATAGAAGCCCATTTGGTATATTTTGGTGGTCTAGTTCTGGTTTTAGGGGTTCTGATTACCCAGAAATAGCGAAGGTATTACCCCCAGAGGGTCTAAAAGAACTAGATTCATTACTAGATACCTATAGTTATGCTGCTATTGGAACCACTGCTTTTGCAAATGCAGTACAGCAAAGCTCTAATGCGGGGTTATTAAATACCTGTGATGTTGATTAGGCGATCGCTGGGTGGTTTTAGTTTAACCAGTAGCCTTAGTCATATCAGTTCTGATTAGGTTAACCCCTACTTTCTTACCGGATTGGTTGAATACTTCTCTAACCATCTGACCTGCTTTGTTGTAATAGTAAGTCTCCAGTAACCCCTCGGAGGTCTTAGGCATTACCCATCTAACTATGGGTTGGTAATCGGGTAAGTATTGTCCCTTAAAGGGGCTGGGCTGGGTAGCCCAATCCTGATCATCCATTATTTAACTCCTAGAACCTTAGCCTTGTAATCGATGGCGCGATAGCAACCTGTTTTAGCCCAAGTATCATTAGACTGTTTAATGAAGTGAGTCCATACACCATCTATTTGGATATCTAGTAAGGTTCGGCTGAATAGTACTTTGAAGTCGATATCAAAGGTTTCATTTAGGTATTCTGAAGTGATACCAAGTTCCCAGTCGATAGATGCCAGTTCTTCATCATCAGCCGCCCGATATTTATATTGGTCTGCCAACACACCGGAGTTACCCTTAACTTCCTCGGCTTCTCTTTCCCATGTTTCCTGGTCATATCCATATTTACCTAATGGGCTGATAAAGTCTCCATCTGGGCTAACTTGTAAATCTTCCACATCTGTAGCCAATACCCAGAAAGACTTTCTACCTGTTTTAGTTCTACCTACTTTGGTTATGATACCGAGGTCAGTGTGGTAGATGTACTTATCCTTTCTATTACCCTTACCCCATTCTTGCTCATATCCATCGCTGGCCAGTAGCATGGAATACTTGAGGGTAGACTGTTTAGTAATCTCATAACCTGCCTTAAACTGGACTTCAGGCTCATCTTTCTTCTTAGCAATATCCTCTTTAAGACTTTGGTATTGCCCCTGTAACATCTGTAGCTGTGCCTGTATCATATCCAGGGCATTTTTAGTATCTATGGCGACATCTGTAATGGGGCGATCGCCATCTAGTTGTTCCTTGACCTGCTGTGCTACCTCTAGGGACTGGCTAACCTGACCAGCTAACCCTGCGCGGATTAGGTCTAGTATCATTTGATGTTTACTGACATCAGCCGCCTTAGAAGCCGCCAGTAGTTGCAAGTTTAGATCATCAGGTAACCGCAGAGTCATGTTTGTAATATTGTTAGCCATTATCCTACCCCCCTCTTATATTTGGTGTGATACCATGATACCACTTCTCTTGTACATTGTCATTTTTTGGTATCAACCTCTGGCTAACTTCTAAAACCCTTACTCTGTATAGATTTTCATCTTATCTCTCTCTTTTAACTAGTATGATACCAGATACCACAGCTAAAAATAACCATTGCAATATTCCCTATTTATCCATCAGACCATAGACTAGACTCTATTGGAAACCCTAGAGTGTATACTGTACCCTACTTCATCCCCCTCACTTAAATGGTATGATACCAGATACCAAATATTAGATACCGGATAACACATAGGGATTATCATAGAACCATTGATGGTTTATTCAGAAATACATAGAATCTAATCTATGGTTTAATACCTAGTGAATACTGTACCCCTTCCTATCCCCCTCATAAGTTTGGTATCAGGTATGATACCAAAGTAATGGTATCAGGGTTAACCCTTTATTCCCTTATTTGCTCTATTCTTCTCTAATGCATCCTATCTCCCTCATGTAAGTGGTATGATACTAGATACCATTATTTGGTACCATAGATAGATATCTAAATATTGACTATATGACTATATAGTGATATAATGGTATAAATATATATAAGAAGCTACTATGAAAACTAAAACCCCAGCAATGCTTTTGAGACTACCAGAGGACATAAAAGACCTTCTAGAGTCAGCCAAGGCTATTACAGGTAAGTCTAAACAGCAACTAATCATGGACTGTATCAGACAAGGGCTAGGGGATTATCCAGCGATCGAAGTATCCATAATAGGTAAACTAGACAGCCTAGAATCCCGGATAACCACCCTAGAAGCCAAATAAGCATAAATACTTATTCCTATCCCTCAACCATCCCAGACTAACCTCTGGGATTTCCTATTATGGTATCTAGTATCTCCCTTGTGGTATCTGGTGTGATACCATTAATATGAGAGAGATAAGATGGATTATTAAATATTTGGGGGATTACTAGGGAACAAGGTTAACCCTAAGTACCTAAAAGTAAATATTAGTGGTATCTAGATGACCCTAGTGGCATCTGGTATCATACCAAAGCTATCAGGGGGATAAGATAGGGTACAACAGTACAACAGTTAATCAAGGGTTGGTGTTGACTGATTACCAGTAATAGTATGAGAGTTATAATATTTCATTATTTTAATCCTTGGGGCTTATCCCGGTTTGTCTTTTTTCGAGTCTTTGAGATATTCAGGTTCCGGGGGGAACTAGTTGGCGCTAGTTACCCCTTTTTGTTTTACTGGGATACTTGAGGTTGCACGGGGAAGCCTAAAGCCGCTAGTGGAATATGTTTAGACTGAGAGTATCCCGCGATCGCTTTACTTACTAGGCTCTACCAACCCCAACTTAATCATTATGTAGGTATTTAAGGATACTTTATTACCAGTCTCAGCCATGTATTGAATATGGTCATGGGTCAGTATGACATATTGATCATCCTCAAAGCGCACTGGTAGGGTTTTTCTATAAGTAGTAGCCATTTGATTAACCTATGATGTCTTTGATGTGGTTGTAGCATATATAACCATAACTAAGCAAAATAACTTGCACATATTTTTAATAACTGGCACATAAGTTAACCCTGTTTGAGTAGATGGGATTATTTTGGCTGACCTAGAAGCCGACTGACCGCAACTAAAAGCCCCTGATATGTGGTATCAAAAATATCTAAGACTACCGCAATATTACTCATGCAACTACTGGTTACACTGGTTATATTGGTTATATAGAAACGGAGGAGGTAATGGGAAAGGCAATAACGGTTAGGTTTTCAGATGAGGAATACGAAACACTAAAGAAGGAACATTTTGACTACTGTCAACAAATAGGCGAACTGATATCCCTTAATCAGTATATGGTTATGAGGTTGCTAAACAAAACACAGCCTGAACAGTAAACCGACAAACAAATACCGGAGGTAGTTAACAGCTACCCCCGGCAATCAAAAAACAAATCATTCAAATCTTAGGAACTATTTTATCATGTCTAACTCAACAGTACAATCTCAAGTTAAACTCTCTAAAAACCTTTACATTCCTGTTAGAGAAGTTATCTTAAAAAAGATACTTGTTGCAATGGAATCTTTAGGTATTGTTTGGGACGGTTCTATTAACCATATAGATGATTTCTGTTGGTCATCCGCTACCGCTAAAAGTGATTGGTTATTGCTCAGTCCATCTAATAATCATAAGCGGGTTGTTTATGTTCAATATTTAGAGAACACAAACGCAATCTGAAAATAAAAACACCTAGAAACCATAATAAAGCCCTGAGAGTAATAAGCTACCTTCAGGGCTTTTAGTATGTTCGGTATAAATGACCCTAGCTACCGCCTTTATTGACTAAGTATTGATGTCTGACACTAATACTTAGAAAACATAATGGCAAGACCAGAGATCGACAGCGAACAAAGGAAGGTGATAAAGACAACCTTCAGGATGACCGAGACTGAATCAGAGGCTATTAAGTGGTACTCAGGTCAGTTTGGTTTATCGGTATCCGAGTTTTTAAGGTTACAGCTAAAACCCGCTTTAGAAGCCGCCCTTGAAACCACCCAAGGGGGTAAAGCCTCATGAGTAGCCAGAACACCATCAATGTCCGGTTAACCGCTACCGACGGGATTAGTCCAGCGATCGCTCGCATCAGAGCAAACATGGAGGGCATAGGCGCTCAAGTTAGCTCTATAGGGGCTAATGGAGGTATCTTCAGTACCATGATGGGTAACTTTGGGGCTGATATGCTTACCAAAGGTCTGTCTATGGTTACATCAGGTATCCAAAATATCGGTAGTAGTATCCGAGATGCTGCCAAGATTCAGACATTGGGTCTGGCTGAGGCTGGAGACTTGGCCGGGCGCTTAGGGGTCAACTTCAGTAAAGCCAAAGACCTAGTAGCTGAGACTAGGGCCGAGATAGTCAAAATGGCTGCTGCACTCCCTGGGGAGACAAGCGATTTTAATACCATTGCATCTTCCATATCTGCGACAGTTGCCGGGATATCCGGGGGCAATGAGAAGTTATACAAAGAGCGCTTGTTAAGCCTAACAGAGGGTTATGGAGTCCTGGGAGCTATCCGAGGGGCTGATATGAACATGGGGGGTTTTGCGGTAAATAAAGCCCTTAGCGGTTCTGGTACTTTATCAGAGGTCTTCCAAATAGAACTATTCGCCAGGAACCCAGTACTTAAAGAGGAACTATTGCGAGAGTTCGCTAAACAGGGCATGGGTAAAGACTGGAAGGAACTAACCACGCAGACCCGCTTTGATATCATGGATGCGGCTAGAAAGAAATCGATAACCGCAGAAACCTTAGCTAGCTTTGATGGTACTGTTGACTCGATGTTTCAGTTGGTACAGACCAGCCTATTTAATCCTGATGTTGGTATCTTTGGGTTTCTAAAGAAAATACCTGAGATGGGTAATAGAACAGGACTAGACGCGGTTCAAGGTCTAATGTTGTCCCTTAAGTCTCTTGGCGAATCAGTAGCCCCATTGTTAGCCTCTGTAGGCATTAATAGCGACAGTTTCATGACTGGGTTTATCAGGGTTACTGATTGGCTATCAGACCTTTCTGGAACCTTCGCAGGGTTATTTAATGGCGAAAGCATAGACAGCCTGGACTCTGTTTTCTCCAATATGGTCGGAGGGTTAACAGGGATAACTAATGGATTCCTAAAGGGTCTAGAAAGAACCATTAGTAAAACAGACTGGCTACAAGTCGGGGCTGGTTTATCTAAACTCGGAGTATCTATATGGAAGGGTATTTACCAAATAGATTGGGGTTCGGTAGCCTCGATATTATTCAAAGCGCTTGTAATAGCTCCAGTACAAATAATAGCTGGAGGAATAGCCAATACAGCTTCAGAGATCGCCCAGATGATTAAGGGAGCCTTTGTTTTTATCTATGAAAAAATAAGGGATATAGCATCATCCATTAACCCTCTACCCGGTATCAGGAACTTTGTTGACTCAGGTATCAGAAATACTCAGGCTTTTGTAGGTTCTGGCATCGATCGCTTGTTTGGTTCTACAGAGTCTAAACCATTACCTTTGGAGTCTAGTAAACCCTCTGACGCGCCTTTGAATATCCTGGGAGCCTCTAAGGAAACCATTAGCAGTCCCTTGGTTATTCCTAAGACTGAAACCGGGGCTAAGTCGGTTTCCTTTAACCCATCATTTACCATTAATGCCCCTGAAGGGACTAATACAGATGGTCTGGTAGCCTTGATCAGAAATACCATTAATGCTGACTGGGAAGCTTATAAGTCCAATAGTCTAGCCTAAGCTGCACAATAAACCCCACTAGATATCTAGTGGGGCTATTGGTTTACTTATGGATCAATAGTTGAGGTCTTAGGGGTTAATGGTAATCCGGGATTTCTCGAACTCAGGGACTCGGATAACAGCCCCATCTACAGTAGATACAAATACCTGGACTCTAGCGAACTCTCCGATATATCTAGCGGCGATCGAATCGACTAAATAAACTTCATCTAATATTGGAATAAACTTTGATGGCATTGTTTTAGTTAAGGGTTAATCGAAGGAGCCAAGAGGCTCCTAATGTGGTTTAGAACCGACCGAGGAATGCTGAAAGGAAAGCAGCATCATCAGCAGTAAACTGAGAGATATCGGGGATGTTGATAGGTGTTTTAGCTTCCTGAACTATCCGGCGGATTAGGTTGGCTATTGAGGTAAATCGGTCTGGTAGGAAAGTATCAGCAGCTAACTTTGTTGAATCATCAAAAACAAGCTCCAATATTTCATTTACCCATTCAACTGAATCAAAAGGATCTGACCCTAAAACCTCTTGAATAGCTTCATAAAGTGCTTGAGTGTTTTTGTAGTTCTGACCTTTCCAAATCAAACCACCATTACCAAATCTGCTAGTAGTTGTTTCAACTCCATAATGGGGATGATTCAACAAGTTAGCAGCCAGTCTTAGGTACTCATTTTGGGCTTTTTCTAGTCCCCAAAGTTCCCGGTAGCGGTTTAGGTATACTTCCGATTGCCTGCGGGTCAAAGTACCTTGCTTAATCCAGATCCGAATAGCATCTTGGATAACATTGAGCGCATTTAAGGAGGACTTGCTAGCAAATGCCTTGGCATCATCAATAGCTTTCTGGGCTGCCTCAGCTTCCTTATGCGCCCTAGCTGCCTCTGCTGCCATTTCTCGCGCTTGTTGTTTCAAATAATCTAGGTTAACCATTTTTCTTAGTCCTTGAAATATTTAGGGTTTCTGTTTGTATATTGTCAATATCTGATTAAATAAATGACACATTATAGATGTAGGCGATAAACACAAAGGAAAGACAATGACCACTAACACGCGAGTTTCAGTCAGACTGGATATTAATAGCTACCACTGGGTTACAGAACTCTCTGAAACCACTGGAGAATCTATCAGCACAGTTCTCAGAACTGTTATCAGAGAAGCCCGATTAAATGTTAAGAAAACCTTAAAGGATAACTAATATGTTTAACTTTTCTACCCATTCACCTAACTGGCTACTTCGGAACTACCAAGAGGTTCCTAAGCGCTCCAAATCACTTAAGGAAACCATAGAGATTTTGAATAACAACCAACAAAAAATGTCTGTTGTAATAGACAGACTGGAAACAGCGATCGACAAGCAGACAAGGGTAACTGAGAAACTACTGGAATGGTTACAGAGCGCACCCAATAAACCCTAGAAAACTAATGATGAAACAAATAGCCCCCTGGATGTCCAGAGGGTTTTTATTTGGTTATTGGTTTTTAATGAAGTCTAGCCAGCTACCCAGAGGCTTAAACAGATGTCGAGGGACACCATAAGATAGCTCCTGAGACTTAATCCTTAACCAGCTTGTCTCTCTGGTCAGCTTATCCGCTTCAGTTACCCTGGCTTCCCCTGTAGCGCGATCAATGGCGATAATAAAGTGAACAGGGAACTTGTAGCGCTCCCATCGGGTTGCAATACCACCTACTAGTATGTTATGGTTTCCAAAGATGCCTGATTTGGACTTGACCTCGATGTTATAACCTTTACCTCTGTGGATAACTCGGATATCCCTTTGGTATTGTGCATAGAGTCCCTGGGCTAACTTAGACTGACTCCGCGATCGCCATTTATCCGGGTCAAGCTTGTAGCTTCCATAAACCGCCCTGTGGGTCATGTGCTGATCCAGATGGTAAACCTTGTCTAGCCCTTGAGTCTTCAGATGCTCGGCTAGGCTATGTTCCCAACTGTTACCACAGGCTAACCGGGACTCGAAGGAGTCCTGAAAGTAACTGCTGTCTTTTTTCTCGCCATTGGGGGCGAGGTGTGCTATAATGGACATATTGGATTACAAAAAAGTTTAAGTTTTATTTGATAGCTCCTAGGAATGCTGGTAACATCCCTAGGGGCTTTTGGTTAGGACTAAAAGCTTGATTTCCGGCTTTTAGTTGGTGCGAAGGTTCTCCGCCATCATCTCCGCCATCATCGCGGAATCAGCCATTTTCTCCGCCATCATTCCGCCATTGACTCAAATCAGTCTCAGGTAGCCCCATTTTTGCCTCAAGATTCCCCATGATTACCGATACTTCAATATGCGGATCAGGCTGTTCATTGGTCAGTCGGAACTTTAGAAGACCAGAGGCAGTCTCAGCCATCTCTCGGAGTACTCTGGCAGTCCTTAAGTCTCCTGTAAGGGTAAACTGGTCATTCAGGCTACTAACAGCATCTAGGGTAGTCTTTAGCAGCGATCGCAACATTTGGCTATCTGTTGCATCCGGGGAATAAATAGAGGCTTCAGGGTTACTAGGGACAGCCTTGGGTACTGATTTATCCTTGTAGTTATACAGTTGCCTAGCTGTCACTTTGAAGCCCTGATTAGACAACCACCTACATATTGATGGGGCTGGGATTCCTCTGGCAAGCTGATTGTCTACAGCTTCCCTGATATCCTCCGGTAGCCCCTTAACCACACAGGGCTTATTATTTGCCATCGACGCGCTCCTTAATCATGTCTATAAGGCACTGAAGCCCATCTTGAAACTCAGAGGGATCTAAGGATAATAGATACTCTTGGATTAGCCCTTGAACTGCCTGGGTGTCTCTGGACTTCTGTAGCATCTCGATGCCTTCCCGGACTAGTTCAGATGTACTCTGACCACTTCTTAGGCTTTCCTTCTCCAACCACTGAAGAGTTGATTCCTTCATCCGAACCGCTATCTGCTTTGTCTGAATCTTCTTTTTCATATCCGCATCCCAAGTGCATTACTTACAGATATTTAGTCAACCTATTAGGATATTTATTTATAACTTCGGTAAACTGATAGGTTTACAGTAGATTCAATAGACTATGACATTAAACCACTTACTGACTAAGCATCTGGGGCGATCGCTAAGACATTAGGGGTAGTATTGGTTAGCCAGATATGCCAAATAGAGGCAAACAGGGTTAACCCTTGGGATGTTTAAGGATAAATCGGGGCTTTGAATATCACTTTGAATATCATTTACCCCAGTTTGTTTGTTTTTGATTATCCTAAAAGGCTGAAAGCCTTAAGGCGGCACCCGGATTTGAACCGGGGGTGGAGGTTTTGCAGACCTCTGCCTTACCACTTGGCTATGCCGCCACAGCAAGATTTCCTGGACTACTTTAATGTTTCTAAGGTATCTTAGTAACGATTTTGTAGCCATAGCAAGCTAGTTAAACCATGATAGCATAGGATTCTAAGGTAGAGATAGTGGGTTAACTCGATGTTTCTGGTAGTCTTTAGGCGATCGCTAGAGAGTTCTGATTACACCTTCACTTCATCAGCAAAAGTGCCCCATTTGACAAAGTGAAATGGCCCAGCGATAGAACCCCACAGATGTTCATCAGTGTCTAAATCCCTTCCTCGATCAAGGCTGAAAAATTCTTTAGCGTCAATTTCAAATTCGTTATCCAAATAAGTATTTTTGCCGTCACGAACCACAATGCAGCATTTTCCAGGTTCAACTCTGCCTTTAAAGCTATTACCTGTCCACTCTACAACCATGTTGCAACCTGACATTTTTTCCAATTGGTCAACGGATAAACCTTTTAAACGTTCGGGTTCACGAGATGCGCCGTAAAATTTTTGTTCTTCTTTAACCGTGTAGTGTTCAATAACAATATGGTTTTCTACCGGCATCAACTTCATTACCCGCATCCGATAAGGTTGATTGAGCATAAAATCATAAGCTTGTTCGAGAAACAAACTTACTCCTGAGAATAATTCCAACGGTAGAGGACGGATACACACACGAATGTGGGCATAAAAAGGCGGATTTTCAAAAGCTTGTTCTTGATTACTAAAGTCAGCTGCCATCCACCGGGCTAAGGTGGCAATATCAGTAGAATGAGTCACGTAGCTTCGCTCCGAATTCAAAATTTAAAATTCAAAATTAATAGTCCCTATAAACTTAGTTGCTTTGTATCCTTTTCTTTGCAGATCAATCAAAATGATTAACCAGTTGCTTAAAAATTATCCAAAATTATACCATTTTAGATTTTGGCTTGGAAATCGCCTTGCTGTGTCTGGCTTGGTGTAAACTCATCTATCGACAATCATTTTGCAATTTGGGATTATTTCGACACTCGTCAGACTCAATTATGAGCGCTTTTAGTTTCAGAGTGCTTAAAATCCCATTGCCTCGGCTACTGCGCCCACTTTTGCGGCGATACCTTGTTTAAATAGACTGTGATTGTGTTTAATGGCTGTATCTGGGTCTTTTAGACCATTGCCTGTGAGGACACAAACCACTGTCGCCCCTGTAGGAATTTGGTCTTTTACCTGCAACAATCCGGCTACAGAAGCGGCGCTAGCAGGTTCGCAGAAGATACCTTCTGATGCTGCCAAAAGCCGATAAGCGTCGAGAATTTCTGCATCGGTAACGGCGTGGAAATTCCCCTGGCTTGCGGTTTGCGCTGCGATCGCTAATTCCCAGCTAGCAGGGTTGCCAATCCGAATTGCTGTCGCTAAGGTTTCAGGATTTTCTACTGCCTGACCGTGTACTAAGGGGGCTGCACCTGCGGCTTGGAATCCCATCATTCGGGGTAAGCGATCGCACTTTCTGGCTTGATGATATTGACAAAACCCCATCCAATATGCTGTGATATTTCCCGCATTGCCTACGGGAATACACAGCCAGTCTGGTGCATCACCCAGTGCATCAACGATTTCAAAGGCTGCTGTTTTCTGCCCTTCTAGACGGTAGGGATTGACCGAATTTACCAAAGTGACTGGATAGCTTTCGGCCATCTCGCGGACAATTTCTAGGGCTTGGTCAAAATTCCCTTTAATTGCTAGTACTTCTGCACCGTACAGTAATGCTTGGGCTAACTTGCCCAGCGCCACATAACCGTCGGGAATCAGTACAAAGGCATTCATGCCCCCACGTCTTGCATAAGCTGCGGCGGCGGCTGAGGTGTTGCCTGTGCTGGCACAAATTACTGCTTTTGCCCCTGCTTCCTTGGCCTTGGAAATTGCCATAGTCATCCCCCTGTCTTTGAAGCTGCCGGTGGGATTAAGACCGTCGTATTTTACAAAAACCCGCACTTGTCTGCCAATGCGTTCTGCGATCGCTGGTGCTGGTATTAGGGGTGTGTTACCCTCCAACAAAGTTACAATCGGTGTTTGTTCGCTGACAGGCAAGTATTCGCGATAGGCTTCTATCAGTCCGGGCCAGGGTTGGCGATGAGATTTAGCAACAGGCAGGCTCAAAGTCACGGGATTTAAAATTTCTTGATGTAAAGGATTGGATATTTTAGAAAGGGTGGCACATGGAAACGCAGGATGGGAAAGAGGAAGAAAGTGAATTTTTCTGTGCCAGTTCCCTGCCCCTTAATTTCAAAAGAATATCACTTAAGAATATTATTTTTTGTGGTGCAGGTGTTTCACTTGCCATTTTTATTTAGAATACCAGTTAAATAGGCAATGCGCTGTCTCTCCTTGGCAGTAGCCTTTGGCAAGGACTTGCCCTTATCCATTCCTAACATTACATTTTTTAAATTTTGGGTTTCGTTGCCATTCCGCCACGGAATTTTTTCTAAAGCTAATAGCCCTCTCAAAATGCGTACCTCTTTGGGGATCTTGCTACGCATAGTGTCCCGCAGGGATAGAATGTTTTTTTAGTTGGAAGTCCCTTTTCTTTGGAACACAGCTATTATGATCACCGTCTCTTATGATTGAACCTGAAATCCATTAGAGTAATTGATGAAAAATATACAATAATTTAATAAAGCTTAAAAGAAGATTATTATAATATTTCTAGTGGTGTGAGTTAAGTTTTGGATTTAATTAGCGATGCCTACTTGTTTATCTAGTGTTTCCGATCGCGAGTCCCACGCTAACTGGGTCAGTAAGTTAAGCAAGTCTTATTATCAAGACGATCAGCAAGCTAAGTTGATGCATTTACAAGCAGAGGTAGACTCTCTGTTACAGCAGTTGGAAAATCTGAAGCACCAACGTCTAGCCGAAACCAACCAAAAAGAATAATTCATTCTGGGAGATAGCGATGTCTACGACGGGCTATTCGGCGTCGCCAGTGCCTCTTTAATTTAAATTTGAGTAAGGGGCGTGCTATTCAAAGCGCTGATTTTTCTCTGACCAGCGCCTCAACCTGTAGTTATGAGCATTTTCTACTAATAAAGCTAAGGATTGCACCCCTGAAAGCTTGGCGATCGCAGCTAGTCTTTGTAAGTCATTGCCTGTAAAATCAGTGTAAATGACTTCATTGCTATCAGACAAAATTATAGTCCGGTCATGGTGTTGCTCTATGTTTTCGCCCTGAATTCCAGGTTTAGACTGATTCAAGGATGCTATTGCCTCTGCTGAGATAGTCAGTATTATTTCTGGTTGAACGTTATTTGTTAAATCAATGACTTGAACGGGCCAATCACCCAACTTTTCTTGCATCTGCTCAAAGGTAGGAATAGCACCAGCCGGAACTTCACCCGATTGCTGTAAAGATTTCCACACACTCGATAACATTACCTTAACCCCTTGGGTATTTTGCCGATACAGTTTTTGTAGAGTGATAGGAGATGGTTGTACCCATTCCAGTGCTGCATTTGTCAAGCCTAAAGGTTTGGGTTGAAGAACATCGTTTTGATTCTCTGGGATTTTTGGGCCAGCAGCTAATAGGCGCAAAACTTTACCCCGTAGTTGCACCGCTTTGATAGCGGCTATAGTAATTTGTTGTTCTCCATTTGGTAACCAGACCACAATCTGGATTTCAGGGTTAGAAGTGATTCCCAAAGTTGTCCATAAAAATTTGGCGGGGGAAGTTTTGGGTTGGTTCAAATTCTCAAAGGGGGAATTTAGCCAGCGTTTTCCATCATGAAATGCACTCACCTCTACCTGATACCAAACTTGGTTATCTGTGAGTTTCAAGTCTGTTGAAGAATTGGGTTGCAGCCATTGGGTGCTAGTAACTTGAGTGATTGGTTGGACTGTACCGACTATTTGACTAGGGTGAGTAGAGGATATTCCCGATGTACCCTCATTATTGAGTCTTGCTAATAGACCTTGAATATAGGCAAGGTCATCTTTTGTAATTTTTGGTTGCGCTTTCAACCAGGAATTAGTATGTCCTTCCCCCCGTTGAACTGCTAAAATCAAAGCGAACCAAGCTTGCACCTCTAATCTATTTGGGTTCACCCGCAACGCCGCCACCATGCGATTCCACAACCGTTTTTCATCAGCTTTGAGTAAAGTAGCAATTTCTTGGGCATTATGTGGCGACGCTTCAAATACCTGTAAAGCTTTCCCCCAACGACCATCAATCAAATCTGCTAGCACTTCTTGACTAGGACTTGCCCATTTTTTCTGGGCTTGGGTTTTAGTAAGTTGGGAATGCAAGCGAATCAAATCCATTTGCGCTTGCGCCGCCTCTGGCAAAACTCCTTTGCGCTGTTTCTTGATGAATTTTAACCATTCAAAGGCTGGTGTCCATAGTCCACTACGGGCAATTGATAGGGCGTTTTGATATGCAGAATCATTGAGAGCTACTGTTTGGAGGGTAATTGCCTCCAATTGAATTGGTTTAAAGAATAATTTGAGAGGCTTGACTTGATAAACTTGTAAGTGCGGTTCTAAACCTACAGTTTGATCAACAACTAACTCTTTTGTACCATCACCAGTTACCTGCTGCCATTTAGGTAATTGTCCGTTCGGACTTGTCCAAGACAACATTTGTAGTAAATTGGTGCGTTCTGGATTGTAGTATATAACGTGACCGTAAGCACCAGTTCCTTGTTGGCGTTTACCCAGCAAATTAAACCAAACCCCTAGTGATGGTGTTCCATCGTCAAAGCGTTGCACTTCAGTTAAAGGTAAGGGAATGCTAATATCTTGGGGTTCTGATGTCCCATCAAGTGAGGAAGAAATCACAAAGGATTCTTCTGGCCCAGTTACAGATAGTTGAGTCGCTAGATAATAGTAATTTTCTGACTGAGATTTAAACTCTAACTCTTCTGAACGCTGGTAAACCCTGAGTTCTATAAGTTTTTCACAATCAGATTCACAATTAGCACGCTTTTGAAAGATTGGCAGTAAAAATGAGTTTTTCGCATCTTGATGCAAAGGCAGAGTTTCCCCGACTATTTGGTTTTTTTTACTCAAATCGAGTTGAATTTGTTTGAGGGTTTGGGGGCGTTCGTGGTTACCAAGGGGGATTTGTGCCCATGCAGGTAAAATTTTATTTAGCCAGCTTACCTGGTCTGGATTGAAGATAAAGAGAACGCTAATCCAGGCAAAAGCCATAATTAGACTAGCACTACTCAAGAGAATTGCGTAGCTTGCCACCGTAGGTATCGCTAGCGTTGACGACAACCAACTTCCCCGTTTTAGCTTTTTCTGGGGTTTTTTAACAACGCGTTTCCTCATACCTGCATGAGGTTGATTTTGTTTAGAGGCTTTTGGTGTCGGCTTGCGTGAACGATTTGCCATATTAGTTTTCAATCAATCCAGTAGAGCTTTTTGGGCGTTGAGCAATGGGCATTTGGGCATTTGAGCATTGGGTATTGGTTCTTCTCCCTCATCCTCCCCTGCTCCTTCTGCCTCTTAAAAGTCTCCAATACCTAATACCCTGTTATACTCGTCCTTTCAGAAGTTGCCTAGAAGGATTAAGTCGAATTTTGGACAAAATCCGTAGATTTCCTCATGTGAAGCTTAGACAATGGCGAATACACTCTTCACTTAAGTATGTGAGCAGAGTGTAAAAAATTGAAAGGTAGACTTATTAGCCACAGTCATAGCAAAACCTGGATGCTCGCATGGTTACTAATTGCGGGAGTAAATGGAGTTGCACAAAAAGCACTAGCACAAGAGTATACAGACACAGTAACTACTCAGGCGCAGGAGAGTATAGATTTAAATTCTCCTCTCCTCTCCCCAGAAGATTCGATGGCGCAAGTTACATCGGTTTCTCAACTCAAGGATGTACAACCTAACGATTGGGCATTCCAAGCTTTACAGTCTTTGGTAGAACGTTATGGGTGTATAGCAGGCTATCCAGATAGCAACTATCGCGGTAATCGGGCGTTAAGTCGGTATGAATTTGCCGCCGGAGTGAATGCTTGTTTAGATAGAGTCAACGAATTAATCACTACAGCCACCAGCAATTTAGCCACCCGAGAAGATTTAGCAATATTACAAAAATTGCAGTCAGAATTTGTCCCTGAATTAGCAACTTTGCGGGGTCGTGTCGATAGTTTAGAAGCCAGAAACTCTGAAATCAAAGCCAATCAATTCTCAACAACAACCAAACTCAGTGGATTACTAATAGTTGGCATTCAAGGACGAACTAGCAATCGTGGTGATGTGAATCCTAGAGATGGACAAAAAGATACAGATGATGCGGGGACAAACACTGATGTTATATCCTTGGGGCAGCTGTATTTAACTAGCCAAATTACTCCCCGTAGTTACTTGTTTACGGGTCTTTTAGATGGTAAGGGTACTACTGCGCCGAGATTTACCAATAGTGTTTCTCGAAATGATGTTTTACTTGGCTACGAATTTCCTACAGATAACTTGATTGTAAGTGACCTCAATTTTCATTGGCTAGTGACAGATAAATTAGCAGTGATGGTGGGAACAGAAGGCGTAAGTATGCCAACTGCTTTCCGAGGTCCCAATCGGGTAGAAAGTGCTGCAACAGGGCCGTTGTCTTATTTTGCCCAAAGAAACCCAATTTTAAATATGGGATATGGTCACGGCGGTATAGCTATTGATTGGCAATTTGCTAAACGCGCTAGTTTACAGGCAATTTATACTAGTTATCAACCAGGAAACCCTGGTAAAGGTAGCGGTTTATTTGATGGAACCACCACTACAGGTGTGCAATTGCTGCTGACACCAACCGATACTCTAGATTTAAGTTTGTATTACGTTAATAATTACTCTTCAAATGGTTGTTTACTAACCTTTGTTGGCGATGAATGCTTAACTACAGTTAATACCACCACCGGAAGATCAGCACCTCTGCAAACTAACGCCGTGGGTGCGACTGTAACTTGGCAGATTTCTCCCCGCATTAGCGCAGGTGCGTGGGGTGGCTATACTAAATCTTATATTCCTGGGCAAGCAGGAAATGTAGAAACGACGAATTATATGGTGTTTATGAATTTCCCTGATTTATTTGCTAAAGGAAATTTAGGGGGAATTTATGTCGGTCAACCTCCTAAAATTACTAGTAGCAACTTACCTGTAGGGAATAATGTTCCTGATTTTATCAATACTGGTTTAGGACGTGCAGGTGGACAACCAGGGACGACTACTCAAATTGAGGCATTTTATCGTTTTCAGCTAACAGATAACATTAGCCTTACACCAGGAATAATTCATATCTTGGAGCCTGGTCACACACCAGATAGTGACTCAGTTACCATCGGCATTCTGCGGAGTACTTTTCTTTTTTAATTGCGCTTGCACATCAAATTATTGAACTTAAGTATTGACAAACACTTATAGCCAATTGGCCACAAAAACCAATGAAATTTCTTTTTCAATCCCCTATACTCAATTTCCTATACATCATGCCGCATTTTACATAGATATAAAAATAAGGTTTGGCGGTCAACCAAACCTCTATATAAATCTAGTGCATAACAACATTCCGAATCAATTTACTCATTATTTATTCATAGGGCATCTTCCCATAGAATGTGTGCAAATATCCTGAAACCTGATATAAAATTACCCTAATATAGCCGAATTCTAAAATAGAAAATCAATCTGCCATAGCCTCTAGGCTATGGCAGATTGATTAGATGTTAAATTCGATAAAATAACTAGAAGGATTTTTACGTCCAGAACTTGCATTAAAGCGATTTTCCAACTAGCAAGCCAAATAAAAGACGAGATAAATAGTATTAACCACCAGCGACAGCAGGAACAATACTTACTTCATCGCCATCTTTTAGGGCTGTATTAATACCATCTAGATAGCGAATATCTTCGCTATCGACATAAAAATTTACAAACCGACGTAGTTTGCCTTCGTCATCGCACAACCGCGATTTAATCCCAGGAAAGCTTTGTTCTAAAGAGTCCAATAATTCAGCAATGGTGCTACCGTTGGATTCTAGAGTAGCTTGATTATTAGTCAAATTCTGAAGAGTCGTAGGAACTAAAACTGTTACAGCCATAGAAGTACAAAGTGAAAAGTTAGGAGTGAGGAGTTAAGAGTGAGGAGTTAGGAGTTAGGAATAAAAAAACTCATAACTCATAACTCCTAACTCATAATTAAACGAGGACTTGTTGCCATTCCAAGCGATCCAGAGTACGCGATCGCTCTAGCGCCCGTTCAAAACTATCGAGTTTGGCATCAATAGTCAAGGGTTCGCCAACGTAGCCTTGAATTGCTTCTTGGGTTTTCAGACCATTGCCAGTGATGTAAATCACGGTAGTTTCATCTGGATCAATTTTGCCAGCTTCTACCAGTTTTTTCAGCACGGCCACGGTAGTACCACCAGCCGTTTCTGTGAAGATGCCTTCGGTTTCTGCCAGCAGCTTGATGGCATCAATAATTTCTGCATCATTGACTGATTCAATATTACCACCAGTCTTCTGAGCTAGCTCTACAGCATAAATGCCGTCTGCTGGGTTACCGATCGCTAACGATTTAGCAATTGTATTCGGTTTAACTGGTTTAATAAAGTCGCGTCCTTCTTTAAAGGCTTGGGCGATGGGTGAACAACCTTCAGCTTGAGCGCCGCTAAAACGAACGCTCTTGTTTTCTACCAAACCAACTTCGATAAATTCTTGGAAACCTTTATAAATTTTGGTGAATAGTGAACCAGATGCTAAGGGAGCAACAACATGATCGGGTAATTCCCAGCCTAGTTGTTCTGCAACTTCAAAACCTAGTGTCTTGGAACCTTCAGAATAATAAGGACGCAGGTTAATATTGACAAAACCCCAGCCATGTGTATTAGCAACTTCAGAGCAGAGACGATTCACTTGATCGTAGTTACCCTTGACGGCCATTAAGGTAGGACTGTAGATCAGGCTACCAATAATTTTACCTGCTTCTAAATCTGCGGGGATGAATACACAGCAGTCTAAACCGGCATGAGCTGCGATCGCAGCTGTAGAATTAGCCAAGTTACCCGTGCTAGCGCAAGAAACAGTAGTGAAACCCAACTCCCGCGCTCTGGAGAGGGCAACTGATACTACCCGATCCTTAAAACTAAGGGTGGGCATATTAACGGCATCATTTTTTATATAAAGCTTATTTAGACCCAGGCGACGGGCAAGGCGGTGAGAACGAACCAAGGGAGTCATACCCGTTCCCACATCTATAACATTGTCAGTTGCAACAGGCAAAAAGGGACGGTAGCGCCAAATTGAATTGGGCCCGGCTTGAATTGTTTCACGAGTAACAGTTAGACGTAGGGCGCTGTAGTCATACTTGACTTCTAACGGGCCAAAACATAACTCACAAACATTACTGGCTTTAAGTTCATATTCCGCACCACATTCTTTACACTTTAAGGCTTGAAAGTAGGCAGTGCTGCTTTGAGTTTGGGTTTGGGTTTTGATTGCCTGAGTCATAAACTAGCTTTCCCTGTTTGTCTGTCTGCTGTCGCCTGATACTAACACGAGCAAAAATACCAGTCAAACATACCCGACATTTTTAGTCGGGTATAGTTGGTATTGAAAGGAGTGATTTTTGTAAACTTTTGATCATAGTAATCCCTTTGCCTAGTATTTATGCTTAGGATTTTAATGTTATAAAAAAACAAATATTCATAAAATCTAAGCATTAACACATAAAATAGATATGATTATTACCGTTGTTTTTGGTAACACGCCTACAACAGACCTGAAGGGAAATAGATTTGCGTACTCGCGTGATTATACCTTGGGAAGCAAAAGAAGGCTCTCAAGTCCAGTTGGCTCAAAGATTTAAGGTCAGTTTGGGGAGCATCTCAATGAGTGTAAAAACACGTTTGCCCTAGCGAATGGAATTCGCGGCTATACAGACAAAACCCACCTCCGTGGGTTTCAATTCCTTTGAGTTTGCGTAGGCGGACAACTCTTAGAGACGCACTCGCGTTCGTTTGTGTAGCCGCGATTTCTAATCGCCTGGTATATTTGCAAAGGTGAGATGCTCCCTCAGTTTGTCAGTCAGTGGTTTATTTATCTAAAAATTGCTGCTGCAACTTCAACTGGTTCACCTGTCAAGCTAAAAGGGCGAACTTCAGTAATTTTTACCTTCACCAATTGCCCTTGCAATTCTTTGATGTCGCCACTAAAGAATGTCAGACGATTACCATCAGTACGTCCCATCACCTGGGTTTGATCTTTGGGGTTTTGGTCTTCTACTAAAACTTCTTCAATGCGTCCAAAGTAACGTTGCGATCGCTCGGCTACTTTCAAGTTTCCCAAATGATTGAGCCGTTGGAGGCGATCGCTTTTAATTTCTTCACTCAGTTGATTATCCCACAAAGCGGCTGGTGTCCCTGGACGCGGCGAATATGCTGCTGTATTCAACATATCAAAGCCAATATCTTCCACCAGTTTCAGGGTATTTTCAAACTGTTCTTCTGTCTCCCCAGGAAAACCGACAATCGCATCAGCACTAATAGAAGCATCTGGCATATACCGCCGAATGGTATCAATGATGCGGCGATATTTTTCATGAGTATAACCCCGCGACATCGCTTTCAAAAGTTCATTATCCCCAGATTGAAAGGGAATGTGAAAGTGTTTGCAGACTTTAGGCAACTCAGCACAAGCCTTAATTAATCTCTCTGTAAAATAACGGGGATGGCTAGTAGCAAATCTTAACCTTTCAATCCCCGGCACATCATGTACATAATAAAGTAAATCTGTGAAGTTGTGCAGATGTCGTCCTTCTGCTGTTGCTCCCGGCAAGTCTCTGCCGTAAGCGTCAATATTTTGACCGAGTAGAGTAATTTCCTTGTAACCTTGCTGTCCTAATTCTTCCATTTCAGCCCGGATAGCTGACGGTGTGCGAGATTGTTCGATACCGCGCACATTGGGAACCACGCAATAGGTGCAGCGTTCGTTACAGCCGTAAATGACATTTACCCAAGCCGTTACTTTACTATCCCGTCGCGGCTGGGTGATATCTTCAATAATATGAACTGACTCGGTTGCAACAACTTGGTTGCCGTCGAAGACTGACTCTAACAAATCTTTGAGGCGGTTGGCATGTTGTGGCCCCATTACCAAGTCTAATTCTGGGACTCGCCGCAATAGCGCTTCACCTTCTTGCTGGGCAACACAACCAGCAACGATGAGGGTTAAATCAGGCTGCTCATGCTTGCGCTTTGCTTGTCTGCCAAGATAGGAATATACCTTTTGCTCGGCATTATCGCGAATTGTGCAAGTATTGTAGAGAATTACATCTGCATTATTTGGATCTTCTGCCCATTCAAAGCCCATGTCTTCCAAAACGCCAGCCATGCGCTCTGAGTCAGCTTTATTCATCTGACAACCGAAGGTAGTGATGTGGTAGTGGCGTTTAGAAGTGGTCATGGGCAATTATGCTTAATCAGCGAAATGTATATAGAGTTTTTTTCTATTCTAACCCGCGTAAATCACTGTAATATCATGTGCGGTTAATCAATCTGAGTAAAAATGTTTGTAGTCAGGACTGAAGCGTTGATTATGTAAAGCTCTTTGGGCATAGCTGCGCTTACCGTGTAGCGTCTCGTAAACATGATTAAAGTTTTGACTACAAACCAAAATTTTATGATGATTATATTTAGCAAAAATTATATAAATTATAATGCATTTTTTGGAAACTTTAGATTTATGATAATAGACTCATAAGCGATAAATGCTGATATTTACGTTGTTGCTTAGTTAACTAATTAGAATAAAGTTATTCTTGAATATCAAAGTCAACTTTAGCATAAATATCTAATAAAGGGATTTGGAATTCAATAGAGGATAGTATTAGGATACTACTATCTTCTTCATATTCAGAGAAAATCCATTTTTTCTCATCAGTTTTAGAATATTGTTCTACATGATTTTTGTACTGATCAATTAGAACATATTCCTGAAAACTGGGGATGGTACGATAAGCCGCAAATTTTTCATCTTTATCATAGCTTCTAGTAGATTTGGATAGGACTTCACAAATTACTAAGGGATTAGTAATTGTATCTTTACGTCCCTCAGAAAACTCTAATGAGCCTGCAACAACCATTACATCAGGATATGTATGAATTCGCTTTTTGGGAATCCATAGACGTTGATCAGCTACGAATACTCGATAAGGTTGCCGCTTCAAAGCAAAATTGAGGGCTGCATAAAAATTACCAGCTATTTGGTTGTGATTTGGTGTTCCCCCTGTCATAGGTATAATTTGACCATCTATATATTCATGACGATACTCGGAAATGACTTCTAGTTCTAGATATTCTGTGGGAGAATAGTTGCGTTTTTCTTGTAATTGCATAGGACAAGATTCTTGGGAATTTTTGATTTTACATTGACCAGATATGTCTGATCAATGCTATTCGTTTTTACTGTAGCGTTGTTTTTTTTAACGCAGAGGGTTTATTAGGTTGGGTTCCAAGTGCCGTGGAAGCTATGAGGGATGACGCTAGGTAATCCTAGTTTACAAACGGGTTCGGCATCCAGGCGATCGCTATCAAATACCCAAACTTCGCTACTATGAGAATTGGCATCGTAGACAACGGTTAGTAGCCAACCTTGTGCAGGGTTTTGGATGTTTTGGGCGTGGATGGGTTCTGAAGGATAACGGTTTTCTCCAAAGTCTGCTTCGGTGAGGGTTTCGGTCTTATGATCAAAACGAGCGATCGCATTTAATATTTCTTGGCTAATATCTGTTCCTGAACGGAATTTTGACATATATGTGTAACGGGAAGCTTGCCCCACGTTTTGCTGTGGTACATTGGGAAATTCACAATGTCCGTTCAATAGCGGTTGAATTGACGTAATTTTGCCAGTTTGAGGATGCAGATGAACTCGCGTTAATGTACTTTTAGCTACGGTGTGAGTCTTACCTGTCGCTACTTCCTTGAGATACTGGTTAGTTTGAAAATCTTTATAACGGGCGATATCCACAATCACTGAACCGCTAGCATCTACATAACCGTTAGCAAAATGCCATTGGAACCAAGGTTCGGTTTCTCCACGACTCACTACAGATAGGGTTTCCCGATCAATAACTAAAATCTGAGTTCCTAGTTTAGGTTGCCACTCTAGCGAATCACTATAGTTGCTTATTCCTATTAGCAGAGGTAAGATATTCAACCGCACTGGCGGAATGAAAAATACAAGATACTGTCCTGCTAAAACAAAATCATGCACTAATGGCACACCATCTAATTGGTATGCGGCTTGTTGGATAATCCTCCCAGTTGAATTGCTTTTGTAAATATTAAGCATCGCATTTAATCCAGGGCTAATGCCAAAATTAAAAATTTCTCCTGTTTGCTTATCACGCTTATAATGTGCAGAATAGTTTAATCCTTTGGTTAACCCCCCTAAATCATCTTCACCCGAAGTTTCTAAAGTTTGTAAATCGAGGGCGTAGGGTTTACCACCTTCCCATAGTGCCAAAAGTTTATCTGGAAGTGCTAGCACCGAGGTGTTGGCAGCATTCTTGATGGGCTTTTGCCATTGATTCCAAATTGGGCCTGGTGCATTCATGCCATAATTGCCGTAGACTAGTTTACCTGCTGCGGCTTCTTCTTGATAACCAGAGGTTTGCACGTAGCGATAAACCCCGGTTGCAACTGCATCGGTAAAATTTACAGCCAGAATTGCTCCATCTCCATCAAACCAGTGTCCCACGTGAATGCCACCGCGTTCTAGCCGTGCGGGCCCATTGCGGTAAAGTGTGCCACGCAAGCTATTTGGAATTTTGCCAGAAAGAATTGGCAATTGGGTAGCGGGAAATTCTTTTGCCGATTCTGCGTTAGCATTCGTGCAGCGTTCCGCAGGAAAGCTCACCGTTGGCGTAGCCTCTCGTCGAGAAGGTATCGCACCTGCCCAGGCTTTTATTGTTGACTTTTCCTCACTAGTCTGCATAACAGATTTTTTGCGTACCTAAATTATCGATCTACATAGCTGCATTCTTACATTTTCATTTTTTGTTAGCTAAAGTTGGATATGGCTGAGGACACGATCGCATTTTGGCTAACTTTCGTATTTGTTGCCTAACTAGCTTCTGGCTGCTGCCTAGTACCGCAAGGCGGAAGTCAAAAGTCTAAAGTCAAAAATATTATGGAATAAGCTTTTTAAAGATTTTCAATGGTTGCTCTATTTACGCCGTAACGTACTAGGCATCCTAATTTACATGCTCTTTCTTTTCGGAAGATTATAGATTTTTTACTGGGTACAGACTATACAGATAGCGATCGCCCTACAATTGAAGGGGTAGGGGAGAGAAGGCGAGAAAGCTTATATCCTATGCCTTTGGGTTATTTTTAACTGTAGAGTTATTATTGCCCTGCTGCACTAGTATGTCAAAATAAAAATACCCGATACCTCAAGGTGAGCGATCGCTCCAAAAGCTAGATTAAAGGATTGACCTGAGCAATGGCAGACCCAACCAATCACAATCAAGCGGGAGAAGTAGCTCCCAGCACAGTTGACCAGCAAGCTCCCAGTGTGGCTGAAGAACACGCTCCTAGTACAGACTCACCCGAAGCTACAGACCTTCCTACTGCTAACGCGCCAGACCCTAAAGCTGCAAACTCCGAAGATAACCCCAATGCTGCTAAACCAGCTGCTGCATCACCCAAGCGAGAAAAACCCGCAGCAGCCGCCGCAACAGGAGAAAAACCAGCCGCCGCAGCTAAAGCTGCAAAAAAGGAAAAAGCCCCATCTGTTGAAGATAAGCCATTTGTAGAGTTCATTGAGCAAGACTACTTACCAGCTTTACAAAAAGCGATCGCTCAACAAGGTGTGCAAGATTTACAGGTGTCTTTTGCCAAGCAGAAAGTGCCAATCACTGGCTTTGAATCTGCCCAAGAATGCTGGCAAATTATCGGCAGTTGGAAAGAAACAGGTCAGCGTCAGTTTAACCTGTATTTCCCTGAAGAAGATATTCAAGGGAAAAAGGGATTTTCCTGTAATGAAGGGAAAAAACCTAGCACTCTTGAGTCATTCTTAATCGATGAGCGTAAAATTACACTCGATTTGTTGGTATATGGCTTAGTTCAGCGCTTGGGTGGTCAAAAGTGGCTAGGTATAAATTAGTCATTGGTCATTGGTCATTAGTCATTAGTTATTGGGTTTTGAACAAAGGACAAGTGACAAAATGACAAAATGACAAATTAAAGTTCGTGGAAATGGTAAATAACGGCTCCAGTATTGGGGTCGTTATCTATTTTTACATAACCTGATTTGTACATCTCATTGAGAGTAGCTTCTACTTCAGCAAAGCTAGCGCCCGTAAATTTAACGCCTTGAGTGACAGTTAAAATACCACCCTTACTTTCCGCCGCTTCAATCAGTTTAATCATCAGTTGGTTTCCTGTTGGAGGGTGAACTTGAGAGGTAACCACTGCTTGATTCAACGGCACACCGAAGGAAGATACACCTGCTTTTAGTCTCAGCTTGTGTTCGTATTCCTCAACGATGTTGGGGATAAAGAACAAATCCACGATCTGCCCTATACCAAATACACCACCAGTCAACAGCCAGAACAAACCAGTTCCGATCTTGCCATTGTAGAAACGGTGCAATCCCCCCACCCCCATAAATCCGACTGCACACAAGATGTAAGAGACAAGAAGTCGGTCTTTCTGCTGATTTTTTTCAAGATTCATCTTGTTTTCAACTCTTTGGATTTGCTCTTGTTGTCTAAGATGGGTTTTCCATATTGTAGTTGCAACTACAGAAAATTACTGAGGTAGCAATGCTTTGAGAGTAAAATAAGTGCGTGCTACTCCACTTGATCGAAACAGTACTGATCGGGAAACTACGTTTATCTGACTACTAATCCGCAATTCTTGGTTCCGCAAATATTGAATGATTGTTGCAACTCTTAATCTTTTGCTTACAAATTTCTAACCCGCACCTTGGTAGACTAAACTTTATACAATTGCATTATTGTCGGCTGTTACGCCTTAACAGAACATTACCCTTAGCTTTCTGGTGAGGCATTCCGATATTGGGGGTTTCCCCATAAGGAACTGCACCAAGCCGAAGGGTCTACTTAAGATAATAAAGACGAAAGAGCAATCAAGACATGGTAGATTCCCTCAAAAAACCAGGCTTTGAAGAAATCCGGCCAGGGATTAAAGTCCCGGCAAAAGAAACCTTGTTAACACCTCGGTTTTATACTACCGATTTTGATGAAATGGCGCGGATGGATATTTCCGTCAATGAAGACGAGTTACAAGCCATTCTCGAAGAGTTCCGCACTGACTACAACCGCCATCACTTTGTTCGGGATGCCGAGTTTGAACAATCCTGGGATCATATTGACGGGGAAACTCGCCGATTGTTCGTTGAGTTTCTAGAACGCTCATGTACGGCAGAGTTTTCCGGCTTTTTGCTGTATAAAGAACTTGGTCGTCGCTTGAAAGGAAAAAGCCCCGTCTTGGCAGAGTGTTTTAACTTGATGTCACGGGATGAAGCGCGTCACGCTGGCTTTTTGAACAAAGCTTTGTCGGACTTTAATCTGTCCCTAGATTTAGGGTTTTTGACTAAGAGCCGCAGTTATACCTTCTTTAAACCGAAATTCATCTTCTACGCTACTTATCTTTCTGAGAAGATCGGTTATTGGCGCTACATCACCATTTATCGCCATTTAGAAGCACATCCCGAAGACCGGGTTTATCCAATCTTCCGGTTCTTTGAGAACTGGTGTCAAGATGAAAACCGTCACGGCGATTTCTTTGATGCGATCATGAAATCCCAGCCGCAAATATTGAATGATTGGAAAGCACGGCTGTGGAGTCGGTTCTTCCTGTTGTCGGTGTTTGCGACAATGTATCTCAATGACATTCAACGCAAGGACTTTTATGCCACCCTTGGATTGGATGCACGGGAATACGACATCCATGTAATTAAGAAGACTAATGAAAATGCAGGTAGGGTGTTCCCACTGATGCTGGATGTAGAAAATCCAGAGTTTTATCAGCGCTTGGATACTTGTATCAGTAATAATGAAAAGCTGGGTGCGATCGCTAACTCCAGCACTCCTAAATTCCTGCAAATCTTCCAAAAACTGCCACTTTACATCTCTAATGGCTGGCAGTTATTGCGGCTGTACCTGATGAAGCCGATTGATACTGTTTCTGCTCAAGGGGCAGTACGTTAAGTTAAAACAGGTTTGCGAAAGCTTTAGTGGTTCTGCTGATTGCAGAGCCACTTTTTTTTATCCTAAATATTAGATGTGATTGGTAGTGCGATCGCTAACTTACTGGCAGGCAAAAATCGGATTTGATGAAAAGATTAGTTTAATAATTTTGACTCTTAGATGTGGAATTCCCCGATGTTATCAACAGGGAAAATCCAGCATCCTAGATTGAGTTGCTCTACCAACTCATAATGGAAATTTTAATAACCCTTACACCGATTGTCATCATCGTAGGTTTAGGATTCCTAATTTTAAGCCTTTTCCAAGAAATGAAAAACCAAAAGCCAAGCACTAACAATCGTAATCCGCAAAAACAATTTACTCAAGCGAAAACTACTACAAATGTAGATAACTACACTCAATCACAATTAATAAGTATGCTGCAAGGAGATCGTGATGCATGCCAACGCCTTATTACAGTTGCTAAAAGGCAATATCCAGGGAAAAGCGAGCAGTGGTATTGGGAGCGAGCTATAGAAGATTTGATTAGAGACAGACGTTAATTGTTACTAGAGTGAATAAACCCTTTCGAGAACAGTAGCAATGCCATCTATGAAGATGGTTCTACCGGAAATAACCACAGCTATGTCTGGCAACAAAAAACTTCTCTACGTTCCCTGCGGATGCTAGGCAAACGTGCAGCGTGTCGCAGACAGACACTCCACGTAGCTTGCTTCTTCGTAGGAGTATGTGTCTACATAAAAAGTACCCTTGAGTGTACTATTTACTGCCCAATCCTATATTCCATGCTAAGAATAATGTGGATATAAGTAGCAACTAAGCAAAAACAGAGTGATTGAGTATCTTGGTTAATTACCTCAAAGCAATTCACAGATATTCAGTAGCCCTATTCAATACCTATGAAATTTTAAAATAATTGGAGGCAAAATGGTTTCTAATGAAAATATAACTGATAATGATTGGAAGTTGAATGAAAGCAGGACACTGATTCAAGCACTGATAAAAGATTTTTATAAAAATAATTTAAATAATTTTGCTGATCCAAGCAAACAAGAAGGATTAGTAGCAGCGGGAAAAGAAATATCTCAAATAATTATATTGTTTAATAGACTTCAAAAACTCATTAATAAAAATACACCACAAAATATTTGGTGGAACAGAATACCGAGAATAGTTATACCTGACAATAGTGATAAAATTCAAAGAGAACTGATTGAACTCTCTAAAGCTTTAATATTTGCAATAGAAGCTCTCCGCGAATCATCTTCAAATGTAAATATTGCTCAAGCTATTAGATTTGACGTTGAACAAATTGTTTGTAAATATGAACATCCTCTAACAGGATTTATCATCAACCCCTTTTTATCAGTTCATCGTTCACCATCAACGACGACTAAAGTAATTTTTGGACTAATAAGTGCCGTTTTTATATATGGAGGAATTACTTCTTCTTCTATTGCAGGACTTTGGATTTTCTCAGAAGTTATTAATTATTACAACAATAATAATTATAATATCAACAAGAAAGCATTGCAAAATGAAATCAAAGAGATTCAAAAATATACAGATAGCCGGGTAGAGGCAATTCAAAATAAAGCTGAACAACAAGAACAATCAGAAAACAATAATTTTACTCCTGATGTTAATGTTAACAAGTTAAAACAAACCAAAGAAGAAATTAAAGAATTAGGTATAATATCACAAAAAAATGCAGAATTTAAAAGTACAGAATTAACAACATTAAATAGTAATCTTGCTGAATTAAATGCACAATATAGCAAAAGGCAATCTGTAAATCAGAAGTATAATGAATTTCTCCTTCAACTAAGTCTAGCTATTTCGGCAGGAACATTAGGTAGCATTATCAGTATTTTAATCAGAATTGAAGAATTTCAAAATAAGAAATATTCTGATCCATTAACTCCATTCCTTGTGGGTGCTTTTAAACCAATGATCGGAGGAGCATTTGCTGTTTTGTTTTTAGCCTTAATTAACTCCGGAATAATATCAATGTTTATTAATCCCAGCGTATTCAAGCTAAATCCAACTACCAATCAGGAATCATCTCAAGATCAACAAAGGTCTTTAATTTTTGTTATAGCATTCGTTGTTGGTTTTAGCGAACGGCTTGCAAAGGATTTTATCGGCAAAGCAGAAGAGATAGCAGGTGCAAACCGAGAAAATTCTGAATATAAACCAGTTAATAATGAATTATCAATTGATATAAATAGTTTAAATATGCCGGATAAAAAATTAGCTAACAGTGCAATTGCTTTAAATAGACTACCAAATAAAGTAGATAGTAGTGATTCGCAAAATGGTGCAGATGATTTAGACTCTAGCAAAGGCGATCGCTAATTTTTCACTCTATGCCAAATAAACACTTTTATCACATTGGTTTTGGACAAGACGATTTAGGTTCATCACCTCCCAGCATTGCCCTATTATCTGGCGATCCAGAGCGATCGCGTCTCATTGCCCAAACTTCTTTACAAGATGTGCGCTTGTTGTCCGAAAATCGCGGACTCAATAGCTATGTAGGATATTTGCCTAATGGTCGCATCATCTTATCAGCTACTAGTGGTATAGGTGCGCCTTCATTAAGTATTGTTGTCAACGAATTAGTACAAGTAGGAATCCGGCAAATTATTCGCATTGGAACTTGCGGATCAATTCAACCGCATATACCAGTTGGTAGCGTTGTTATTAGCAGTGCAGCATTGTGTCGCCAAGGTGCAGCAAATGACATTGCACCTATGGAGTATCCAGCCGCAGCCGATCCTTTTCTCACAGTTGCTTTAGTTGAAGCCGCGCGAGAATTAAAAGTTGAACATTACATAGGAATCACGGCATCAGTTGATACTTTTTACGAAGGACAAGAACGCACTGATTCTGCGAATCCAAATTTAATGCGATCGCTGCATGGTATTACAGAAGAATATCGGCGCTTGAATATCTTGAATTATGAGATGGAATGCGGCACACTATTTAAAATGGCAGGAGTGTATAATTTTGCTGCTGCTGCTGTTTGCGGTGTAGTAGCTGGCCGTACTGTTGATGAAAATATCATCTTAGAACAAAAAGATATTGCTGTTCAAAATGCGATCGCAACTGCTGTATATGCAGCAGCAAACCTTGAATAAGCTAAGAAATTTCTCTTATCTAACTTCTTAGTCTGCCAGATTTAATCTGCTATAAGTAATTTTCTCATGTCTTCACCTAATCTTTAATTTATTAATCAGTAATCCTAGGTAAAATGTATTGAGTAAGATGCAATTTTATCAGGGCAAAGGCATCTAAAGTAGAAAAATCCTTTAATGGCAAGGGTTTAGGCATTTTATCAGGCTATTTTCTTCATCAAGATGCTTATCTAACAAAAATTTCATAAATCCTGTACTTTGACTTGACAATTTTATTTTATGGAGATACATAAATAAAAATCAAAAAACTCACTAATTAGCTTATAAGTACAAAAAAATGTGAATATTAAAGACATATTATATAAACAATAATTATCACAAAAAATGTCAGTTATTTGAAAATTATTTGTAATAAAGAGTTCTAAAAAATGGCTTTTACTCTGAAAATAATGGGTTTATAGCACTAATTTTTGCACCCACTATAATGAATTTATTTATTATAAAGATATCAGCGAAATTGGAGAAAAATTTAACATGAGGAATGCTTGGAGGCATTGGATTACGACCGTTAACCTAGCTGCAATTGCACTAATGCCGACGCTGATATTTTTAGCATTCTCTCATCGGGCAACAGCTGACGATCCAGGAGCATGTTACATGGTAACCTCCTCTGGTAAAACCGTTGGATTGGAAAGGCTTTGTAGCAATAATATATTTGCCGCACCTTCAGACAACAGAGTTTTTCGAGTCCCAGTCAAACGCCGCTTTGGTGGAACTCCTGTGATTGACGTTACCTTCAATGATAAAAAAACCTTTGAAATGATTGTAGATACAGGTTCTAGTGGAACCATTATCACTCAAGGTATGGCGAATACACTTAAACTCCAGGCTACAGGTACAATCCAAGCCCAAATTGCCGATGGCAGGGAAGTAGAATTCCCAACCAGTAAGATAAAATCTATTGCAGCAGGTGGAGTTACAGCCAATAATCTTCAGGTAGCGATCGCACCAAAAGCAAGCATCGGTTTACTGGGTCACGATTTTTTTGGCAAGTATGATATTAAGATTCTGGAAAAAGAGGTCGAATTTTATCACCGCTAATGTTCGCAGTTAAAAACGTAGTATCCTACATTTTGGTATCTAATAAATAAGTCCAAAAGCATGAGGATAAATCCCATAGCATTACTACTTAGCGGAGTGATTGTCAACTCATGACTAAGCTGATTGAATACGAAGAAGCCAGCGACGAAGTCCGCGCAGTATATGACGACATCCGCACCACGCGGCAGAATGACTATATCAATAACTTTTGGAAAGCTATAGCCAATCATCCCCCTACCTTACAACGAACTTGGCAAGCGGTGAAGGAAGTGATGACTAGTCCTGGTGAGATAGATCCACTGATGCGCGAACTAATTTATATCGCTGTGAGTGCAACCAATGGCTGTGATTATTGCATTGCTTCGCACACAGCAGGGGCGCGTGCCAAGGGCATGAATGATACCATGTTCGCGGAACTCATGGCGATCGCAGCCACTGCCAACATGACCAATCGCCTCGCCAACGGCTATCAAATTCCGGTGGATGAGAGATTTAAGACGTAATACCAATTTAATGTGAAGTTGCACATATCTTGATCCCCCTAAATCCTCCTTAAAAAGGGGGACTTTGATAGATGTTTTTCCAGTTCCCCCCTTATCAAGGGGGGCTAGGGGGGATCGAATTCTATGCAGCTTTATAAAAAATTGGTATAAGAGTGTAGCCTTGTCCATCCCTGTTAAAGATCAGGTTTAGCAAAATTATTGACTATGCCAAAAATTCAGATTAACGGGATTGATTTGTTCTACGACATTAAGGGAACGGGTGAGCCTTTGCTATTAATAGCTGGCTTCCTTTGCGATCATGCTTATTGGTCGCTGATTATGCCATCGTTGATTTCGCAGTATCAAGTTATTCGCTTAGACAACCGAGGTATGGGGCGAAGTTCTGCTCCCGAAAACCCTTATAGTCTGAAACAGATGGCTAGTGACGTTGCAGCATTGCTCGATCACATTGCGATCAATAAGGTGCATCTAGTAGGTCATTCAATGGGTGGTCAGATAGCCCAAGAACTAGCGTTAGCACATCCTGAAAAGGTACAAAGTCTGATATTACTTTCATCGTTGGCAAAGGGTGATGGATTATTTAACAGCATCATCGAGACTTGGGGGGAACTCTGCACTAATGTAGACTTGAAACTTTATGAAAAAGTCGTATTACCCTGGATATTTACAGATACGTTCTACTCGATTCCTGGGATGATCGAAAGTCTGATCGAATTTGCAATTAGATATCCTTTCCCGCCAGCGACTCATTCACTTCTTCATCACAGCCGAGCCATGCTTGACTTTGATACAACAGACCGCCTTCAAAAAATTCATTGTCCTACACTAGTTCTAGTTGGTAAACAAGACATTCTCACCCCGCTAAAGTTTTCCCAGGAACTTGCTCAAAGCATTCCCAACAGTGAACTTGTAGTCCTTGACGGTGGGGGTCATGGCTTCTTAATTGAGTCACCGGATGCTGTGGTTTCAGCCATGCTTAACTTCTTGCGGAAGTTGAAACCAGTGTTAAGTGTTAACTGTTGAGGGTTAACGATTATCGGTCATCACCCTTCATGTAAATGAGAGATAGTATTTGCCTGTAGCCAATCTTGAAACAGAGATTCTAATACTTGCTCCCGACTTTCATTGAATTCGGCAGGGAAGCGCTTCTCAATTCTGAGAATGTGATAACCCAGTTTTGTATGTATTGGCCCAATTACCTCGCCTTCTTTTGCTTGAGCGATCGCTTGTACAATCTCTGGCATTAATTCTGATAAAAAGCGAACACCAACAAAACCACCATTTTGTTTAGACTGTTTACCTTTGGAGTACTCTATTGCTACAGCACAAAAGGACTCATTTAATTCTTGAATTGCATAAGTTACTTTTTTAGCCTCTGTTAAATCGCTGACTAAAATCTGAGATAGGGCAACACGTTGATAGTCGTTACGATTACTCAAATAATGACTATCAACAGCATCTCCAAGCAGATATTGTTTTAACTTTTTTGTAAGTAGTTCTAATTTGATACCCTTAGACCAATCTTCTACGGAAATTCGCTGCTTTTGAAGCCATGCTAAAGTTTCAGAAGCACCTAACAACTTGTGTTCCAAACGAAAGGTATCTCCTGCTGCTTGCAGTTCTTCATCAGTAATAGTAATGCCGAACTGCTCACAAATACCCAAAACTAATGCATCATATTCAGCTAAAACTGCAATTTCAGCAATTTTGTGAGAACGGCGCAGGTAAGCAATAATATCTTCGTTTGTTGCTAGGGCAATTTCTGGCAGTACAAATTTATCTGTGGACTCCAACTCAGGAGTCAGTTCTGTATGGGAATTTTTCCCGTTAAGAAGACTGGCGTTTTTTTCTAAACTTTCTGCGATCATTTTCTTTTCCTTTCAAAGTAGATTGTGGTGCAAAAATTGTTATTTACCTGCCTGAGTTGGGTCTAGCCCACTGTGGGTATAGTAGGGATGGGTAGAGTAGTATGGATGGTACACCGAACTGAAGGTTTACACTTGGGGCTATATATTGTGATTGTGGGATAGCACCAAGGACTGTAGTTTACTATCCCTATACCACCATTACTACTGATTAAATCGTTATCAAATAACTCGGTCATAAAGCTTTCGGAATCTTTGAACAATTCAGAACCAGCAGGGTATAAGTTGGAAATCTTAATACTTGCCATTAGAAATATCTCCTAAGTTAAAGTTATTTAACTTGCGATCGCACTGTGTTAGTTGGCATTGTTGTCTAAACTCGGTAAAGTAATCGCTCAGATGAAATTTCCTGAATTTTCAGCTTTTGACGATGTAAATCACCGTAAAGGTTGAGGTAGTCAAGTTCAATAGGAGTGAGTTTACTCTGCTGGACTCCAGCGATCGCTGCATCAATTTCTTCACGTCGAGTCAAACCTGTTAAGCAAACATCAACACAGTTCTGTGTTAACGAATATCGGTATAAGTCAGGAACAGTAGGCCGCCAGCATTTTTCAGGTAAACCAACCGGAGCATCCCAAAGTGCGCCTGAGTGAGAACCTGTAGATTTGAAGGTGACAATACCTGGTCGAGATGGGTCTTGCGCGTTCAATTGATTAAATATCTGACTCTGAGCAGACCGATGCGCGACATTATGTCTGACCATCACCACATCTAATAGGTCGCTATGCAAGCACTGTTGCGCCAAATTAATATCATGAAAAGAAGCACCAATATAGCGGACGGCTCCCATCTTCTTGAGTCTTTCGGAAGCGCCAAACATTCTTTCAATGGTGCGCTGATAGACGCTATTGCTGCCTCTTAAATCAGGAGAAAGCTGCAAGCAATTCTGTAAAACTGACTGATCGTTAGAACCAATCCAGCCCCAGAACAACACATCGATATAATCAATATTTAGCTCTACGAATTGATCTAATAGAGCAGCTAGCGCCATTTCTGGACTTTTGATATAAGTCACGGTTGCCAGCACCACTTTCTCTCGCACTGAGGAGCCACGTCCACAAAGCTGGCGCAATGCTCCAGACATCGGACTGTAGATATAGTGGTGCAAATCGCTAGAGTAGAAAAAGTAGTTAATTCCACGCTCGAAAGCGTAAAGGGTATCTTCACTAGAGATGCTACCGCCGCCACCTAAGCCGAGACAACTGACTGTTAAATCAGTCCGCCCTAGTTTGCGGTAAAACGGTAAATCGGACTCTGGAAAATTATTTGTTACATGACTAACTTCGCTGACTGAGGCTACTTTAGGCAATGCAAGATCGGTTAGTTTCATTGGTCTAAAGGGGTGTAGATGTCAAGAGAGTTGGCATTTAGGTAAGAATGCTGCCAATCAATCCCTAGAAGAGAAAAGTGCTGATGGATAGCTGCCATCCGGCTCTGGGGCGATTCATCACCTGTAGCCCGTGCTTCTAGCAAGCCATTGGCAACAATTTGGCAACGGTTCATCCCAAAACTCTCTACAGCAGCAAATTTGCAATCTGGTTCTTCTGCTAGAGCAAGTCCAGGGGCAAGTAACTTTGTGAACAAGGGTACTTCGGTGCGAAAATGCGATTGGTTTTCTGCATAAACATTTTTTAGCACTTGCCGGATCGGTTCATAATTACTTTTCTCAAAGTAGAGAACCCCACTGTCATAGCGTCCGTAATCAGAAGGGTTGTATAGAACTTTAAAGGTGAAGGGGATTTTGATTTGATTCAGCTGCCGTGTCAGGCTTTCCATGAGTGCGATCGCACCTTCAGGTGTCAAGTTAAAGTACACTCTAACTGTCTGAGGATGAGTGTCTGGACCGGCATTGCTAACAGCCATGTAAAATCCATTTTGAACTAAATTACGAGGCATACGGATAGCTACTAAGTTGCCTACAGATGCGGATTGTTCGGTAGGTTGTAAATGGCGATCGCGCTCAATATGCAAAGTCAAACCACCCTTTCTCACGGCGAGGCTATTATCAGATTCTTGCCGCAACACCTGCCAACCTGGGTCAAAGTAGCCTTCTCCGGTATTGCTTTTATGTAGGCGATCGTAAAACTCTACGTCTACTCCTAGAAAAGTATTATTCTCTAGATTCTGATGCAGTGCTAGGTTATCTGAACTTGCATCTGCTGCTAGGGAAGCTTGCATAGAGCCGTTGTAATAAATGCCGTAGAGAAAACTTTGCAGTTGTAGACTCAGATACTTATTCTGGAGATCCGAAGGTATTCGTTGAAAGCGGGCTACTACCTCAGTAGGAATTTCAAAAGTTTTGTAAGCTGGATGGCTAATACAAAAATTCGACTGGATTTGAACATGATTGGCAATATCTTGAAGAGAATCCAGTATTTGATCTGGCGTAGAAGTTAGCGGTTGACTTTGAAGAGAATCTAATAATTGCATAATGGTTTAGGTGCAACTAAAAATACTTAAACGAGAGAACGGCTTAGGTGAGTGAGTTCAGATTCTGCCACTCCAAAAACAGTTAGGATTGATTGTTCAGGGCGACACAACAAAGTTTTGGCAACCTGAAGCATACAGATTCCTGTATTGCCAAAAGATTTTTGGTATTGGAGCATTGCCTGAATTTGTTGAAGTAAGGCAAGGCCAGAAAACTGCACAACTCTTCTTAAAAAATCAGGACGGCGCTCTATGATTTCTGGAAAATTACCAAGATAAGCTTTAGTAAGGGCTGCAATCGAAGGTTGAATTACCTCAAGAGGAGTCATAGCTAGACGTAAAGACTCTTCAATATCAATAGACTTACTAACAACTAAGCTGCTTAACCAGATTTGCAGGTAGCTGCCAATTAGCATTCCTAAATCAGATGCAGGATCTCCCCAAGCGCCGCGTTCCCAATCTATCAATCGAATAATACTATGACTCGATTGCTCTGCTTGAGAAATAGTTTGCTCCCAATCGTTGTGCAAAAGGATGTTGTTCAGCTTTAGGTCATTGTGTGTTAGACAACAAGCCTCGAAAGCAGTGGCGAGTTCTGCGATCGCTTTTCCCAGACTATCGTAACGTTGATAGAGAGCAAAGAATTTCAGACCATCTGCTGGCATCTGGCCAAAAACTTCCGGGCTAATTCGTTCTAGCCCACGAGCAAATTTAGGAGTCTGGGCAACGGGTATATCTTTAGAATTGTGAGAGAAGAATTCCTGATATTTTTGATTGTTAAAAGTAGCGCGATGGATTGTAGCTAGAGTAGCTCCGATTGAAGTTGCGATCGCTGTTGGGAAAACGTTTTCTTTAGTGTAGAATTCAAATAAATCGCAATAGTCATTGAGGTAGTTAAAAACAATGATTGAATTTTCAGCATCAAAATGAAGTATTTGCGAAATCATTGAACAAATGTGATTAATCTTTGGAAATCGTTGTAATAACTCTTGAATCCGCCATTCATTGAGGAACTCACCAGCCATTTTCCCTTCTTGATTGTGACGCTCCTGTTTGACGAGGAGTTTACGACCGTTCTGGAAACTTAATAACAAATTAAAGTTTTTGGCAAGTTTTAGTTCAATTTTGCTCAAATCTGGTTCTTCTTGATTACAAATACTCTGCCCAACTAAATACTTAAAAACGTTTTGAGAGTTTAACAAAAGTGTCATAAGTATCCCTATGTCTGATGTTGAGTTTCTGCTTGCTTACACAAATAACAGTCTCTTGTTCTCTATAACAAGGCACTTAATGATTATTGTTCGACCCTAGTGTGATTAGAGCAGCTGTACTGTATTAAGTGCATCTTCATAGAGAATTGGATCTCCACCCTACCGAAGTCCTCGTTAACTAGGTTATCTCGACTTAGTTAACGAGGCTTCTACAGTTATTGAAAAACTATTTTCTGTTGGTGTAAACGGCGGAAGCTATACCTATACCAATACCTGCAACAGCTCCTTTGGCGGCTTCCAGTGCGATGGCTGCACACGGTGCCGATGAAGCTGCAAAAAATGCAGGAACTGCTGGTAATATTCCACCGTTAACAGAATCAAGCTCTCGATCAGTTACTGCATCTAGGTAGTTCTCTGTGTGCATAAACAGGTCAAGTCCAGCTACATTGAGTTCAGCAATAGTAATAGATGACATGAGAAATTCTCCAATTGAATTAAGTAAGTTTGGAAAAAATGAAATCACTAATAGTGTGGCTGTTTAATACCTAAATCCTTAATCATCGCGTAGAATCGTGTATGCAACAACTCCAGTAACCACCACACTAGCTACAAAGCTAATCGCAGGCGTACCCGTAGCAGCTGCGGCACTGAGTACCCGTGACGTTATTTGTTGAGTTATGCCACCGCCAGAGACTTCACCGAGTTCACTATTAACTAAATCATTCATAAATGTCTCAGAATCAGAAAACAGATCAGAACCAGTGGGACGCAAATCGTAAATATTGATAGTAGCCATTATTTTTCCTCTTGAATGAAATTGCTTGAAATGAAATTAGCTGTAAACTGCTTTGTTACAGCTTAGTTAGCTTCTCCTTCACCAACAAAGAAGGTTGTAATAAAGACGCTTACACTAATGCTTACACTAACAGCCACACGCGCTAGAGAGCCACCCTGGATAGCGCCAATCTCACTATCAACTAAATCATCCATATAGCCTTCAGAGTCAGAAAAGTCAGAAAAAAGTTCGGAACCAGTAGGACGCAAGTCAGAAATGTTGATAGTAGCCATTGATTTTTCCTTGTTAGAAGAAGTTGTTTTAAATTGGATTAGCTGTGTATCGCTTAATCACATTTCAATCTTCGGAGATTCAATCTAGAATTTCAATACTTAAAAAGTTATTCTTTATGCATAATTCAATGAGTTATGTTTTAATTATTAAAATATTTAATATTCAAAAATAAAAGTACTTTTTCCTGAAAAACTACAGTGCAGTAGTGCGTCACTACTCCGAATCATCTAATTTGAAACTGAAGCTATGTTTTTGTTGTAGATGGTACTGTTTTTACCCTGTCACAGCACTATCGCCTGAAAAACAATACTTCTGACAGTTCACCCGATTATTGTAAAGCTTTGTAACGAGTTGTGGAATTCCCGGAGTTTTGATTCAGAGAAGTAACAGAGGTTGTCAAGGAACGTCCAGATTCATTTCTATCTGGGCATTGCAAGTTATAGCAGGAGGAATTGCTGTGGACAAGCAAGGTATATACTTAACAGCGTTTCAGCGTAAGCTTTTGCTCAAGAGTCTAGAAACAGATTTACGCCCAGAATACCGCCGTCGAATTGAAATTATGTTGTTGGCAGATGCAGGTCAATCTCAGACTCAAATCTGCGAAGCTTTAGGATGCTCTCAGGAGACAGCACGGCACTGGATTACTATGGCACAGACTGGTCAAGCTCATCATTGGAGCGATCGCCTAATGGGTCGTCCCAAAGCTGTGAATGAACAATATTTGGCTCGTTTGCAAGAACTAGCAAGTCATAGTCCGCGTGAGTATGGCTATTCATTTGAGCGCTGGACAGGACAATGGTTAAGCAAGCATCTGGCAAAAGAGATAGGAATTCAAGTTAGTGCTTGCCACATTAACCGCTTGCTCAAAGAGATGGGACTTTCAACTCGACAGATACGTAAAACTGCGGGGCAAGAAATTGATAACACAAGAAATTCTCGGATTACTATAGGCAACCTGCTACCGAATGTAGAGCCTGATTTTCGGTGGTCACTGAATTTCGCTAAGACAAGTAATTAATTCTGGCGTTAAACTCTCAACAAATCATGGTTCAGAATAAAACAGAATTTTCCACTCAACAGCTTGCCCAAACTCTGGGGCAGACTCTTTCAGAACAAGAACTTTCAGACTGCATTAAACAAATTGAAATTCTCCAGCATAGTGCAGGCAAATTGTTCTGGCAGACAGCAGACGCAAGTGTTGGCATTTATATAATCTTGGCAGGTAAAGTCAGATTGCTCGATCGCACCGATAATTTAATCGCCTCTGTAGGCGCGGGAACATCATTTGCTCAACTAACGCTATTTCCAGAGGAGCAATTTCAACCTTACGTTGCTAGGGCTTCAGTAAATCTCAAACTTGGTTATATTCCGGGCAATTGTTTGCGATCGCTCATCCGCAAGTATCCTTCTATTGGGCAGCATCTTCACCATCAAGCTGTACTTTGGGATTTACTACTTTTATGTCGCCAAAATGCGGCGCTGAATAATGCTGCTTACGAAGGTGTAATGCAAATACAACCACTCCTAGAGCAGCACAATCTCCAAATTAATAAACTTCCATCTTCTTTACTTAAAGACCAGCAACTTTGGATACTGCGTCGCGGCGAACTACTGCACACATCAGGACTCAAACTCACTGCTGGCAATATTTACACCTTATCTCAGTTACCCAAAGAACGTGGTTGGCAGGTAACTCAACCAACGCAACTATACAGCCTCAGCCGTTCGCATTGGGAAACTGCGCTGCAATATGTACCACAACTGGCTGAACTCGATGCTGCTCCATCAGCTAACAACCACCCAATAGCAGCGTCTGAGCCTGTTATATTTCCCCAATTTACTGTTGAGCCAAAAAACCAGTTCAAGAAAAAAATTAATAAAGCCTACTTCCCTAGCCCAACCGTAAAAATTGGTCATTTATGGCAACGTATCACTCGGCGCTATCCCTTCTTTGAACAACAAAGTGCATCTGATTGCGGTGCCGCTTGCTTAGTGATGGTTGGTCTTTACTGGGGTAAGCGTTTTAGCGTCAATCGGCTGCGAGACATTGCCAACGTTGATCGGGATGGGTCATCGCTGCGAGGTTTAGCAGCAGCAGCAGAAAGCATCGGGTTTTCGACTCGACCCGTAAAAGCCAGCCTTGATAAACTTGCCCAGCAAAGCCTCCCGGCTATTGTGCATTGGGAAGGCAAACATTACATCGTTGTCTATGAAGTTAAAGGCGATCGCGTTATCGTTGGAGATCCTGCTATTGGTCAGCGTACCCTCTCTCATACAGAATTTAAAGCAGGTTGGACTGGCTATACTTTATTACTCCAACCCACTGCCTTACTTAGAGAGACAAAAGAAACTAACACTCCTTTCTGGCAGTTTTTTGAATTAACGAAGCCTCACTGGCTGGTATTGTTGGAAGTATTCATTGCTTCCATCCTCATTCAGATTTTTGGTCTGATCACACCCCTATTTACACAATTATTGTTAGACCGAGTAGTTGTACAGCGCAGCGATCTAACATTAACGGCTGTAGGCATAGGCTTAGTAATTTTTAGCCTTTTTAGAGTTGCCATAACTGGGCTGCGGCAATACCTTCTAGACCACACAGCTAACCGAGTGGATCTAGCCTTGATTGTAGGTTTTATTAGCCATACTTTCCGTTTACCTCTGAATTATTTCGAGTCCCGCTACGTTGGCGATATTATTTCCCGCGTACAAGAAAACCGCAAAATTCAACGTTTCTTAACTGGTGAAGCACTATCTATCTTTCTCGATTTACTAACAGTATTTGTCTATGTAGGGTTGATGTTTTGGTATAGTTGGAAGATGGCATTATTGACCCTAGTGATTGTGCCACCATTCGTATTGTTAGCGTTGATTGCTACACCTTTCTTACAGCGTGTTTCCCGTGAGATTTTTGGGGCACATAACGAAGAAACTGGGTATTTGATTCAGTCTCTGACTGGTATCCGCACGATTAAGTCTATGGCTGTTGAGCAGACAGTACGCTGGCATTGGGAAGAACTTTTTGGTAAATCAGTTAAAAAGACTTTTTCCGGGCAGGTAATTGGCAACACACTGCAAATATTTAGCTCTGGAATTGAAGCTGTAATCACCGCGGTGTTACTGTGGTTTGGGGCGTGGCAAGTGATTCAAAATGAACTTACAATTGGGCAACTGATTGCTTTCAATATGTTGCTAGGTAATGTGATTAATCCCTTCCAAAGGTTGATTTTACTATGGAATGATTTGCAAGAAGTACTAATTGCTGTTGAGCGAATTAATGATGTGATTGATGCTGAACCAGAAGAAGATTTACAACACCAGTCTCATCAATCTTTACCGCCAATTCGTGGTTATATTCGCTTTGACAAAGTTACTTTTCGTTATCATCCAGAAAGTGATAAAAACACCTTAGAAAACATCAGTTTTGAAGTCCAACCAGGACAGACGATCGCTCTTGTCGGACGCAGTGGTTCGGGAAAGACAACGATTTCTAAGCTGATATTGGGGCTGTATCCGCCCACAGAAGGGAAGATATTGATTGATGGGTATGATATCACCGCCTTGTCATTGCGATCGCTCCGCCAACAAATTGGTGTAGTTGACCAAGATACCTTTCTGTTTGGCAGTACGATTCGGGAAAACATTAGTTTAGGTCATCCCGAAGCCTCTTTAGAAGAAATCATAGAAGCCGCTACACAAGCAGGAGCGCATCAATTTATTAAGGAATTACCGATGGGCTACGAAACCCAGATTGGTGAGGGGGGAGGAACCCTTTCTGGTGGACAAAGACAACGGTTAGCGATCGCTCGCGCCCTTGTAGGAAATCCCCGACTACTGATTTTAGATGAAGCTACCAGTAGTCTTGATGCTGAATCTGAACGCATTATCCAGACTAATCTGAACACAATTCTCCAAGATAGAACAACAGTGGTGATTGCACATCGCCTTTCAACAGTACGTAATGCTGACAGAATTTTGGTGCTAGATAAAGGCTTATTGGTAGAAAGTGGCACTCACGATCAATTAATGGCTAAACGTGGTAAATACTTCTACCTCAATCAACAACAACTGACTGTAGCAATTTAAATCAATTATTTTTGTTCATTAATCAGAGAATTAACAATGACAAGCGAATTTACGACACAAGAAAAGTTCAGTCAGAACGGCCACTATCCTAGTAGTCAAGCGGACTTAAAACCTCAGCCAAAATCTTCTACATCTCTTAGTGAAGACTGGTCTTCTTTAACTAAAGAATTAATTGATACATTACCACGAGTTTGGACACGCGGATTGCTATATTGGCTAGTAATATTTGCGGCGATCGTTTTACCTTGGGCAATGCTATCTAAAGTAGACGAAACAGGTAATGCTAGAGGACGGCTTGAACCTCAAGGTAGAACTTTGAGATTAGATGCACCTGTTACCGGAAAAGTTATATCTATCAAGGTTAAAGAAGGCGAAACTGTTAAAGCTGGACAAATTTTACTGGAGTTGGAATCAGATATAAATCGCACTGAACTACAACAAACCCAGGCCAAGCTTGAGGGGCAACAAAATCGAGTTAATCAGCTTCAGCTATTAAAAAATCAACTGGCAATGTCTTTACGCACTCAGCAATTACAAAATCAAGCTCAAGAGTCTGAACAACTTGCTCAACTTGACCAAATTCAGCAACGGCTTAATTCTAGTAAACAAGTACATATTCTAGAAAAAGGTCGCCTGAAATTAGCTAATAATGAAATACAACGTTATCGATATCTTTGGCAAAAAGGCGCTATTTCTAAAAGTAAATTAGAAGAAGTAGAAGGCGCTATGTTTGAACGCCAGAGACTTCTAGAACAAGCTCAATCAGATATCCAGCAAGCTACTACCGAAATTACTAAACAACAAAGCACCAATCAACGGATCAGTCGTACGGGTGAACTTGCACTTTTAGATAGTCAGAAACAAATTAAAGAACTTCAATCTCAAGTTGTCGATGTGCTATCAGAAATTGACCAAACCAAAAAACAAATTCAGTCTTTGCAATTTCAACTACAACAGCAAACTCTTCGCACGCCTATTGATGGCACAATTTTTCAGTTATCTATAAATAATGCTGGAGCAGTTGTGCAACCAGGGCAAATGGTTACTCAAATTGCACCTCAAGGAGCGCCTTTGATATTTAGAGCCGAAATGCCCAGTCAAGAAAGTGGTTTTCTCCGTGTAGGAATGCCTGTAAAACTGAAATTTGATGCTTATCCTTTCCAAGATTATGGAGTAACTGAAGGCAAGCTTCGCTGGATTTCGCCAGACTCTAAAGTTGTAGAGACTGCTCAAGGTAAAATAGAAAACTTTGAATTAGAAATTGCAGTACCACAGACTTATATTCAAAGTGGAAACAAACGTATTGCTTTAACACCTGGTCAAACAGCAACTGCTGAGGTAATTGTTCGGCAACGCCGTATTATTGATTTTGTGTTAGATCCGTTTAAAAAGTTACAAAAAGGTGGCTTAAAACTATAAAAACAAGGAAATTTTAACAACCTACTTCTTCCTATTTAGTTTCTTAAATTGCCAATTTTCAACTTCATTTTTAACACTAAGGAGTTCTACTATGTCAGATATGCTAACTGTTACTCAAGACGAAATTATCAAGCAAATCAAGCTTTCATGCCAAATACCTTCTGTAGTAGAAGGTATTATTACTCGCAAGATTATTTTACAGACGGCAGAAGAGATTGGGATTAAAGTAGAGCCAGAAGAACTACAGCAAGCGGCAGATAGTTTGCGTTTAATGAATAATTTGACTAGCGCTGATGTTACTTGGTCATGGCTACAAAAACATAGTTTATCTCTAGATGAGTTTGAAGAATTAGTTTATTTCACAGTAATTTCTTCGAAATTAGCTCAACATCTATTTGTAGATAAAGTTGAACCTTTTTTCGTGGAACACCAGATTGATTATGCTCAAGTAGTTATGTATGAAGTAGTTTTAGATGATTTTGATTTGGCTATGGAACTATTTTACGCATTGGGTGAAGGTGAAATGAGTTTTCATGAAATTGCTCATCAATATATTCAAGATACAGAACTACGTAGAAAAGGAGGATATCGAGGGATATTAAACCGTGCAAACTTGAAACCAGAAATTTCTGCTGCTGTCTTTGCAGCAACTCCACCGCAAGTTGTCAAACCAATATTGACATCGATGGGGGCGCATCTGATTTTGGTTGAGGAACTCATTGAGCCACAATTGGACGAGATATTGCGCTTAAAAATTCTCTCAAACTTGTTTTCTGAATGGCTAGTACATCGTCAAAAGGAGCTATCAGCTTCTTCCTCAACCTCTTACCCAAACATGAGTTTCTTAAGGCAGAGGTTAAGTTTTGAAAACTCCATAGAGCAATTAAAATACTCAGCGAGTTTCTAATTTAGAAACTCGTTCCTCTAATTTGTTGACTTGTTGCTTCAATTCAACCACCAAAGTTGCCAGTCGATCAAACATCGGATCTTGCTGTGATAAATTACCTCTGGAACCTCTTGACTGTCGTGGGGTAAGTGTTGTTCTTGGGGATGGAGGTCGGCGGCTTTGTCCCAGTTGAGACTCTATCTGGTTTAATCGTGACTCGACACGATTAAAGTCCGCTTCCAGGTTGTAGATGCGGGACTCTACTTGCTGGGATGAAGCAGTGTTTCCAAATAACCCACCCCAGAGAATTGTTGCTAAAATCCCGGCAAATATTAGCACTTGGATTTTTTTCATAACAGTCTATTTAGACAAGATGTGTTGGGATGGCTACAGAGTATAAATCTGTAGTCACTTCACTTATTTATCCTTTACTAAATTAGAAAATAACTTCTGCCAATCGATAGAGTTGACAATATTATCTGCCTGTTTTACTTCAAATGTGACATTACAAGCGATCGCTAGTTTTAGCGATCGCACGCAAAGTTCTGCCACATCCTCACGGCTGATTTTACCCCTAATATTATCGCCTTGCTCAAATATTAATTCTTTGCCTCCTGCTTCCTCAGTTAATGCACAAGGTCTAATAATCGTATAAGGAATTCCGCTTTCTCTTAAACTATCTTCTCCCTTTAACTTCCAAGTTAAAATTCCTCCCAATTGGTCATTTAATTTCACTGCTGGCGGTTCTTCATCCAAATTAATGCCAGGTCGTCCGGGACGAGTCACGCCTGCTGAACTAACTAGGATAAATTGTGGTAAAGTTGCCCCACCGTAAGCTTTAATTGATTCCAACTGCAAAGCAAAACCACCGGGGGAAAATTTGGGATTCAAAGCACCATCATGTTCAAATTTGCTCAACATCAGTTGGAATGAAGAAATTCTACTTTGTTCAAGTGGCGGCGCATCTTTGACAATTTTTGCCCGAAAGACAGGGATCAAATCTGCAAAGGGAATATGAACATCTATCCAGGTATTAGCTACGGTGTCGAAAGAATAGCTATAGCCAATACCATCCCATTTTGTATCTGTCCGCAGGAAGATTTTATAACGCTGACCGTCACCTTTGACGCGTAATTTCACACCTTCGCAATCAGATAAGTTGAAGGGAGGATCAAAATTCTTAGTTCTGATAGAAGCAAATCCGCCAGAGTTGGCCGTGGAGACATTACCAGCAAACAAAGCTGTATTTTCCAGTAATTGGATATTACTAGAACTCACACCACCCATGACTACATCATCCAGCGCCCCCCAATAATCTTTTAATTCGGCTGATGGCTTGGTGAAATCAAATATTGGTTTTTCGTTTGCTTGGGGTAAATATTTTGCAGCCGCTTGGACTAAGTTTTTAACACCTTGATATTCTACATTTTCTGGGGTGTCGCCAACAATTTCTGGTAGGTAAAACTTAACACCTTGATTATATTTTGCTCTATCTGCTGTGTCTCCTTCAACTGGTTGCACGCGCACTGCTGTGCAACAAACTACAGCTTGGATATCAGCCATAACTAAAGAAGTTAAAGTTGCTGGTTGGGTGATATCCGCAACTACTAAGTCTATATCATTACCAAGAATCGACCGCGCTTTGTCAATATCTCGAACTAGAGCGCGAACTTTATAACCTTGTTGGAGCGATCGCTGCACCACTCGTTTACCTACACCACCTGTTGCACCTGCCACTAATATTACACCCACGTTTCTTCCTCCATTGGGTCTATTTTGACTATCCTTAGGACGGCCTTGGATTAACTGCTGTACCCAGTTAAGGAAAGGAATTACCTCAAAGTAAGTCAGGGTTTCGATAAACCTGCCTAAGTCCCATTGAGAACGATTTTTGTCAGTCATATTTGCGTCCTCATAACTTTCTTAAGTCTAGCCCAATGTCTGTTTCTCCAAATCCTCCGGTACTCAGAGCTTGGATAATATACCTGTAACCTATCACCTGTAACCTATTCGCTCAATCACGCTAGGATACTTAATTAGGCATTCCTAATCAAATGGTAATTTACTTATGAGCCAACTTGAAAACATTCAAGCTGAGTACGAAAAGTTTACTGAAGAATTTGAGAGTGTAATCATTAGCACCGTGAGCGCCCAGGCAATACCCAATGCTAGTTATGCTCCCTTTGTAATGGATGATTCCAAAAATATCTACATTTACGTCAGTGGTCTTTCAACTCATACCAAAAATTTATATGCTAATCCTCATGTTAGTGTCTTATTTATCGAGGATGAAGCCAAGAGTAATCTAATTTTTGCCCGTCGTCGTTTGAGCTTTGATTGTACGGCAACTTTGATAGAGCGTGAAACTGACAAGTGGAATCAAATTGTTGAGCAATTTCAAGGGAGGTTTGGTCAAATTATCGAGGTTCTGCGCGGCTTGTCTGACTTTCGGGTTTTTCAGCTAACTCCGAGCGAAGGTCGTTTTGTAGTTGGTTTTGGGGCAGCTTATCATATTAGTGGTGATAACCTTCATCAACTTGTTCAAATCACAGGAGATGCTGACAAAAAGCAAGGATGAATTATGAATTAGTTTGACTGTATGCATATTAAATATAAAACTGCTTAAGAGACAAAAAGTTTACTTACTTTAAGATTTATCGGTAAGCTTTACTTTATACGTCGTAATTTTGCCTTCGGGTAAAGTGCCATTAAACTATACTTTTTAATTTTATGCTTCAGTTTCAACCTCCTGGCTTTGGACATAAACTTATCCATACATCCTTGGGGGCGATAGTTTACTATACTCAAACGAATGCACCTTGGGCATTTGCTGATACTAAAGATTTACCTCCACTACTGTTTCTCCATAACTTTGGTGGTGGTGCATCTGCGTATGAATGGTCTAAAGTTTACCCAGCTTTTGCCTCTAATTACCATATTTTAGCTCCCGATCTAATCGGCTGGGGAGAATCGGCTCATCCAGTCCGAGATTATAAAATTAGGGATTATCTCAGCACGATCGCAGAGTTTATCATTGAAACTTGTCGTCAACCAGTGACGGTGGTAGCCTCGTCTCTAACAGCCGCTTTTGCTATTCGCCTAGCTATTGTTCAACCCAATTTATTCAAAGCACTGTTTTTGGTTTCTCCGTCTGGATTTGATGATTTTGGACAGGGTGCTGGACGCAGACTTCCGCTTTCGGTGATCAATGCGCCTCTGTTGGACAATTTTATTTACATGCTTGGTGCTGAAAATGAAATTGCAGTCCGAAATTTTTTACAAAGTTTTCTGTTTGCCAAGTCACAACGAGTTTCTCAAGAAATGGTGGAGGCTTATTTAACTTCTGCACAGCAGCCTAATGCCAAGTTTGCCGCTTTGTCATTTTTGCGGGGCGATCTTTACTTTGATCTGAGTTTATATATTAAACAACTAACAATTCCCACCGTCATCTTTTGGGGAGAAAAGGCACAATTTACCAGCATCAAATTAGGACGACGACTGGCAAATTTAAATCCAAATGCAATTCGAGATTTTTATGCGATCGCAGATGCAGGAGTATTACCTCATTTGGAAACACCTGAAGTTGTCATTGGTTTATTGCAAAAATATCTTGGGGAGTGGGGGATGAGGGAGCAGGGGGAGCAGGGGAGGCAGGGGAGGCAGGGAGAGAATAACTAATGACTAATGACTAATGACTACTTAGAAATTAACTGTGCATTTAATGCTTTGGTGATGCGATCGCCAGAAGCTTCTAAGTGGGCTATGGTGTAAATATCAAGGCTTTCACTAAGTTGTTTGAGCCTGACATCAATAGCTTTTTGCAGTTGGCGCAATTTATACCAAGCCAATGTTCGACCATCTTCCGGTGTATCAGTAGTACCCAACATCATCTCTAGCAAAATATTTAGATATTCCCGTTGTAATGAACGGCGGATGCTAGAAATTGGCTTTGGTTCTCCTGGGGTTAAAACTTCTGTCCAGATGCCTGTTTGCAGGGTATCGAACAGTTCCGGGATGGAAAGTGCTTGCCCAGCCTGGGTTTTTAATTCTATATCTTGTAAACGATTCAGGCGATCGCTGTCTAGTAGCGATCGCAGTACCGCACTTTGGAAACTCAGAATGCGATCGTGAATTGGATAATCAAGGCGGTTGTTAGGTACAGAACTACCCCAGTGTTCCCACCGCGATGGTGCTAGTTGATTCAACAATTGTGGTGAAAAACTGAAAGCATCCTCAGCAAATACATACTCTTGCAGCTTTATCAATGCTTGACGTTGTTTTAAAACTGAAACTGGTACAAATGTCCAAGAAGCATCATCACTAGCATGGAAACGTCGAAATGATTGCCCACCAATGTATTTAGAAAGCAAGCTGGCGTTCCGAAAATAATATTTGAGTACTCTATTGAATCTAATACGTAAGTTACTATAACTTTCTCCTTTCGATAGATCACCCTTGTCAAGGTGCTGCCACATAAAACGGGCATTATCCATTTGCCACTGCGAATAAAGTAGTACATCACTACTCATATCCCAAACATTTGCCAAAGGATTGATGTCCCAAATATCTTCATCAGTTGCATAAGATAATTCTGGTTGAGGCGACACCAGGGCAATCTGCTCCAAAAAACTTTTTTCTGATTCTGGGATGATTCCCTCAAGTGCTACTGATGGGCTTCTTTTATAACCATACTCAATTGCCCATTCGTCGTAGGGCCCAACAACTCCTGGGAAATAGTCACCTTGTTGTATTCCTTGTGGTGCAATATTCACGGGTAGATAGTCCATCACCGAACCCGCTAAACCTTTGGTGTGAGTGATTTCTGTATTATTTAATTCTTCGGGTGTTAACATAGTGCTGCCGTGAAAGTTGTGGCGCAAACCGAGAGTATGCCCGACTTCGTGAGCAATAAGAGAACGCAAATATTGATGCACATACTCCTTTATCGTTTCACTATTGGGTGTAGTGTTTGGCAAAATTGACAACACCAACGCTCCCATCGCGGCTTGATCTGAAGACTCCATGCTATAGCAGAGATCGTTGTCTGCTAAATGTTGTTCAGGAAAAGCTTTAAAACCTTTTGAAAACATTGCAGATAAATTACCTGAGCATGGGTTTTTGCCCACTTGGGAAAAATGCCCATCTGTAAAAGATGAATTTGCTCCCATCAGTGCGTGATATTCTTGCTGAATTGAACGCACCATATTGGCATCCACAATAATGTCTGCATCTAATATTTCCCCGGTGAATGGGTTGACGCGCATTGGCCCTCTGGCAAAACCTGCATCTAAAGAATTGAACCAGCGAATAGTGTTGTAATGCACATCTGCCGGTTGCCAATCAGCATCATCTGGCATTTGCTGCACTTCAATAGCATTTTGAAATCCGGCTTTTTCAAATGCTTTGTTCCACATCAAAACACCTTCACGAATCGCATCGCGGTACTCTAGTGGTACAGCATTTTCAATCCAAAACACAATTGGCTTTTTGGGTGGAGATAAGGGGGCGTTAGGATCAGATGGTTCTAGATGCCAACGATTGATGTAACGGACAAATGATTCGTGAGCATTATTTTTAGAGAAATCTTGGAAAGCAGTAATAAAATATCCCACTCTGTCATCTGCAAGTCTGGGAATATAACCAGTGTTTTCTCTAAGCTGAGAAAAACTGTAATGTACCTTCAGAGTCAATGCCCTGCTATCAGGTAAAGTAACTAAATTGGCTCCTTCTGATGATGAAAAACCGTAAATTGAATCAATTTCTACGTTTTCTGGGAAGCTGTTAACATCACCAAAATATGACTTGCTTGCATCCAAGTGGTAATCAGCCTGTAAAGAGTATTTTAATAAAGGAGCTAATCCGGGAAAATCCTGCATTAGCAGTTCATCCAGGTTGATCAGAATATTTTTACTGCGTGGATCAATAGTATCTATTTCGAGTGAATAAAGAACTGAATCGCTAAATGAACGGGCGAGCGATCGCTGTTCTGGTCTATTTGTTGCGCGGAATTTTACATTACGAGCAACAAAATGTAATCTATTATTTATTCGTCGGAAGTAAAATAGAAAATCAGAAAGAGGTAATCCACTATAAATTCCACTTTCCCCCACGCCCGATTCCAATGTTACTATAGCTAAATAATCTTTATTTAGCTGCTCTGGTTTAATTTCTAAGTAAGTTTTTCCTGAATCCTCACTGCAATAAAGTGTAAATAGTCCCTCTAGTTTTTCTGTATTTTTGACTATTTCACTAAATCGGCGAAAATCTTCTTTTTTACTCTGAACAAGATTATTGTCAGCACTCGCTAAAATTTCAATAAATGGGAGTGCATTTAATTGTTGTACATCAATGTTTGAAAGTTGGTTTGCTCCTGCGTAATCACTTGATAATAACAAATTATACAATAATACTATACAGATTGCTAATTTCCTTATCCAGTATTTCATCCTTTGGCTTTCCACTTAACCAGTTATTATATTGAGGAAAAAATGTGGATTAACTTGTCATTTGCAAGCCCTTAAAATACAGTAGTTTTACTTTGTATCAAGTACAAAGATATGGGTTTTGAGGCAGAAGGTAGAAACTCTTTATATCTGATTTTGAGTCCTGCATTTTGTACCTTACTTAAAAAGCAAACTGCTGTATCTAGGGATTATGGGATAAATCCACTAAGCCAGACAAATAATGTCTCTAGCCTAAAAGTTGTGTAACTATTGATTGTTATTAGTAGCTGTTTAGGAATTAGCCGTTAAAATATATATCTTAAGATAGACAATTCCTCTAACCAGCGATATATGTTTTTTTAGATTCTATCTGTATTAAAAACCAAATGTAGCATTAAAAATGTATTTAGTGCTACATTTGTCAATCTAAGCATTCTCAAGGATCATTTACCAATAGAAAGCGATACACCTAAAAAAGCTGTTATTGAGCATAAAAATGCTTTTTTCGGATGAATTGCGGAAATTTATGGTAATCCCAACCGTTTTCTCACATCGTCAATTGGTTCTTCCCAATGCTCTTCAAAACGGTAGCCCAAGAGAAAATCAGCTTTCTTGCCTAATTCTCGCCCTTTTGCTAGGTTAGCGAAAATTTCTTGTATTTGTTGGGGAGCCAAGATGGGATAGAGCAATCTAGCCAAGCACAAACCGATTTGGAGTGATTTACTGTAGTTTTGTGTAGCAGCGAAAGCAAGTACACCAATTTCTCCTGCATAGGTGGTGTCAAAATCAAGCAATACATGAAAAATATCGTGGGTGACTAAATATCGCAGAGCAAATAGATTACGTTTGGCAATGTCTTCTAGTTCAGGACTGATGTTTAATGGTTCTAGCTGATTTGCTCGCATGTGATTGGCATATTCTCGCCCAAAAGAGCCTTGAGGATATTGACTTAATTGGTTCAAATCAATTACGGGATAATATCCCACTACTGGTTGCAGTTTGGAGGCAACTGTTGGAGAAACTTTAGCACCGAAGAAATCAGATTTAAGAATGGCAATATCACCCAAATTCTCTGAGTTTCTGGAAGCGATAATTGCCTGGAGTTGTTGTAGTTTTTTTAACATAATGATTTTTTTTAGTGGATTGAGAAAATTAGAGAATAGAGAAAGCAAGTCTACGAAGGCGTATTGCCATCTATCTAACAAATCACCTCTTCCCCAAGATTTAAAAACTCTTTCTTTTGTATAACTAAAATATGTCTTTTGCTAGAAGGATAATTAACTTTTTATAGTTAATGTTTATTTGTACTCAAAAAATAAGCTAACTGGCATGATAAATCTCATTTCTAAGACGATTGGTCAAATCAATTCCCTACTTAAAGGACTTCAGGTAAAAAGTTTTTTGGCTGTTGTCCTAGTTGGTTTTCTAGTGCTGACGACGAATGTTGCTTATGGGCACGATGACCAAGGTTTAAAAGAGAGAGTCAAAGAACAGGTAGAGCAAAATGATTCTCAAAGACCGAAAACAGTAGGGCAGTGGTTTAAGGATGCTCGTGAAACCGAAGATTCTCCTGGTGAAAGACTTCAGAAGATTGGGCAACAGTCAGGAGAAGCCTTTAAAGAGTTTGGAGGTGGATACGTAGAGGGCGCTAAAGAAACTGCTAGTGATGTAGGCGACAGTGCGGCACAGGCAGGTAAAAATATCTCAAACCAAGTTGGACGCTAAGTGCGTAAAAATGTTTTATTGGCAGCAAGTACTAATAACTTTTCGCCAATGTAAAAAGTAATAATAGAAACGCTGGTGTTTAATCACCGAATTGTAATACTTGGGTAACGCGCTTACCCTTGCAGATATTAGATTGTAGCGTTTCTCAGTTGGATAAAATATAGTCCTTTAGTAGGGGCGCACAGCTAGCTGTACGCCCCTACTGTGTGTTTATTGAGCAGAGTGTCAAGAAACTTGTATATCTTGTAGCTTTGCTACCATTTCTGCACGCGCTGAAACTTTCAGCTTACGAAACATCCTCTTCAAAGCTTGTTTAACTGAATTTTGCGTAATCCAAAGTTTTTCCCCAATTTCCGCGTTTGTTAATCCCTGCGCCACTAACTCGGCAATTTGTAACTCACGCGCTGTTAGGGGACTTACTAAAAGGGAATTGGATATTTTTGGTTTTGTCCGTAGAGTTGCCATTTTTGCTGATAAATGGATGCATAAGGCACTCAAATCAGCTAAATCGTTGCCATTAAAAGCAGGATTTCCCTTGTCACGAGCCAAGTTAAGGGTTCCGACAAGACGACCATCGCAAACAATTGGCCCAGTCATTACGTGTTCGTGATCAGAACGTGAGCAAAAATGCTTCCAGTCTTTTGGTGATAATAATAACTGTTCATGGGCGGGAGCGTGACGCTCAACCACGTAGCGCCCGACTGGATTGCTTTCTAAGCATACTGCTGGAATGGACTGAACATCAATTTCAGCCGTTGGTTGCTCATCTAGGAGATAAATGCCCCAATTTTGCACGCCAAAATGCTCACCAATTTTATCCGTGAGAGCTAGCCTTAATTCTTGCTCATTTTGGACATTAGCGATCGCATGAAACACAGCGTGGAGAGAATTAACCATAAGTGTACCCAGTTGGGGACTATCCAAGCCTCAACAATTACTTCTATGCTAATACCAAGGAAACTAAAACGCTAATTACAGTAGCGACTAGGAGAAGCACATGACAGTTACACAACTCTCTGCTCAGGAACTTTTCCGGGCTGCTTATGAGAACCGCTACACTTGGGACAAGAATTTCCCTGGTTATACCGCAAATATTACCTTTAAGCAAGATGACAAAGTGTTTACAGGTAAAGTTATAATCACTGCCAATCTGAAAGCCGAAGTTTTGGATGTAGATGACGAGCCAGCCCAGAAAGCAATTCATGGTCAAGCCTGGGAGATAGCAATCCACCGCGTCCGCCGCAGCTTTGAAGACACCCACAGCGCCAATACGTTTACCTATGGTAAAACTGACGAGACTGGTGCAGTTGAGCTTTTAATGGGTGGTAAGGCTGAAGGCGATAAATACAAAGTCCGCAATAATGAAGTATGTCATGTTCACCGTTTAATTCACGGTACATACGTGACAATTGACACCTTCAGCAGTCACGACACCGGGGAAGGCTACCTGTCCCATACCTATGACTCTGTTTACCATGATCCCAAGACTGGGGAACAAAAGGGCGGTAGAAGCGAATTTGTTGATGAGTATGAAAAAGTAGGTGACTATTTCATCCTAAATCGTCGGGAGATTCGCACCGAGATAGCAGGACAAGTTTCTATTCAAGAATTTATCTTTTCTGATATTGAATTGTTGGAACCTGTTGCTGCTTAAGCTGTATTTTGTAATCTAAAAATTAGCGATCGCTCCTTTAAAATAAGAGCGATCGCTTTTATTTGACGTTTTGAGTGATGAATATAAGCTTTCAAGAAGAAAGGTTAATATTTAAAGTATTGAGAACCGATTTTTGGCGCTCGCTTCAGATATAATCAATTTTTTACGCTAGCCTACTTAACTGCCAGTAGAACAGTAATATCGCTCTCCTAATTTCCAAAGCTTAAGTGCAACTATCAGAAATACAATGCCTGCCATTGGAGAGACGTAACAAAACCACAAAGGCACTAAAAAAGTATCTTCTTTTTCAAGCACTGCAAGTAAAGGAAAATAGCTCACGCAGGCAAGTGGTATAAAGAAAGTGAAGAATCGCTGAAACCATTTACCATAAATCGAAAGAGGGTATTGAGCCGTTTCGACTCCTCCATAAGTGAGGATATTCATAATTTCTAGAGATTCAATAGTCCAGAATGTTAGCGTTGCTTGCACAATGACGATACCAAGAAAGAGAGCGACGCTACCAATAAATGATGTGCCCAAAAGCCACCATGCTTTCAAAGTAAAAGGAATGTGGAGACTTGAAAGCGACCACCCTGTAACAATAAGTCCTTGTGAAAACCGTCCTATTCGTTTCAAAGTAAACTCTGTGCCCAGAAGTTGAAGTACTGTGGTACGTGGACGAAGAAGTAAACGGTCGAAGTCTCCACTCTTGATTATTTGTCCAAATGAATCAAATCCTCTTCCAAGGGCATCAGCACAGGCGAAAGAAATATTAACCACTCCATAAAAGAGAGCAACTTCATTCAAAGTCCATGTACCAATATTATTAAAACGAGTAAAAAGTGCCCATATTCCAAAAAATTCCACAACAGTTCCGAGAAAATGCCCTAGTACTTGAAGCAAGAAGGATACTTTGTACTGCATTTGTGATTTTAAAGATACAGAAATATATCGGAGGTAGATAAAAAAAGCGTTCACACTCATCCTCCCTGAATTACAAGCTTTCTTACACCACGGTTCACAAGAAAACGCCCAAGGATAACAATGACAACTATCCAGAAAGTTTGATGAAGCAATACATAAAACAGTGCATTTGGTAAAAGATTTCCAGTAAAAAGACGAAAAGGCTGGTCAACAAGCCCAGAAAAAGGAAGTGCATTCAAAAAAGGCTTGCTCCACTCAGGAAAAAGTGGCAGAGGAACAATCATCCCAGAGAAGATAATAATTAGAGTTGGGAGAATGCTATTAATTCCCTCACCAGAAAGTGTCCACATCATTGATACAGTCAAAAGCATAGTCAATGCAGACGAAAGCAAAATTGCACCAATAAAGGAGATAAAAAAGGCAACTAAAGCAGCAAGGGAGGGTGGAAAAGAAAGCGATCGCTCCCAAAGCCCGACAATGGGAAAAAGGAAACTGGTCACACAAAGAAGAGGTAGCGCACGAAGTATCAGGGGCGCTGTGCGAAGTGCCAAAGCGCGAGTAAACCAAAAATTATAAAGGTCAGTGGGTCGGAGAAGATCGTATCCTACCGCACCGGAACGTATCAAGTCTTGAATCTCTCTATCACCTGACCAAGGAACAATCGCCATCAAAAAGGCTTGTCCAAGCCATACATATCCTACAGCTTCACGAAAAGTCATAGGTTGAGTAGAGGTTGCATGAGTGAAGAATGCCTCTAAAACCATAACTTTCACGAAACCCCAAAATAGCTGAGTTGCAATCCCAGCTAAAGCAGCAGTTCGATATTGGAGTAGCAGTGAAAATCTCGCAACAAAAACTGACCAATAAGCTTTCATCCGAAAATCCCTCCTGAATTCGCATAAAGTTCAGCAACTATCTCTTCGATAGGTGGATTTTCCACAAAAAGATCCTCTACTTCGTGTTTTGAGGTAATCTGGCTAATCAGGGACGCAGCAGAAAGCTTTGTGGGATCGAAGGCAAGAGTTACAGTGCGACCTTCCTTGGAGATGAGATTGACCCCTTCTTCTTCAAAAGAGAAATCATCGTTTATCAGGTCTATTTTTAAGTAGCGATGTGAAGAAACTTGAGAACGTAGCGTTGCAAGAGTTCCATCACAAAGAATTTCACCCCCACCAATAATAATTATGCGATCGCACAATGCCTCGATATCATCCATATCATGGGTAGTCAGAATAGTGGTTACTTTATGAGTTTTATTCAGCGCTTTAATAAATTTTCTGATAGCAAGCTTTGAAACTGCATCCAGACCAATAGTAGGTTCATCCAGAAAAAGGATCTCAGGTCTGTGAAGCATTGCGGCTGCAAAGTCACATCGCATCCTTTGACCAAGGCTTAATTGCCTCACAGGGGTAGAGAGAAAGTTTGATAGATCAAGCAAATCAATCATTTCTTGGCGCGTCTGGCGATACTCTGAATCGGGAACGCGATAAATATCCCGCAGCAGATCGAAAGACTCAATCACTGGTAGATCCCACCATAGTTGCGATCGCTGACCAAACACTACTCCAATACGACCAACATGCCGGATTCTATCTTTCCAGGGAGTTCGTCCGCCAATTATGCATTTCCCACCCTCAGGGACTAAGATACCACTTAAAATTTTAATGGTAGTCGATTTCCCGGCTCCATTTGGGCCAATATACCCTACAAGTTCTCCTTGATCAAGGGAGAATGAAACTCCTTTCAACGCATGAACAACTCTTGTTTTTCGCTGCACAAGTCCTTGGATTGAACCGAAAAGCCCAGAGGAGCGTTCAGACACAAAAAAAGTCTTTCTCAGGTCTTCGACAATAATGTGAGACATATATTATTTCAAGTTTTTTCGCATGAACTTGCAGCAGTTTTGATCTTATTGAAACACGTCAAACTGCCAGATATTTTTGTAGGCAAGTATCATTTTATATCGCCTCAAATTTGAAGGTTATGCCTATGGCAACTCCTTCAGGTGTACACGCAAAATTCCTTGAATTACTTGTTGTACAGCTTCTTTGCTCAAGTTACCATCTACCCGCACAATTCTTGAGGGATAAGATGCTGCTAACTCTGCGTATCCTTGCTGAACGCGCCGATGAAAAGCGATTGTTTCTTGTTCAATGCGGTCTAATCCTACCCCATCTCCCCGTTTGCGGGCTAGCCCTACTTCGACATCGACATCTAGCCAAATAGTTAAGTAACTCTCTAAACCACCAGTGGCAATATAATTAAGCTGATTGATTAAACTCATGTTCAAACCCCGACCATATCCTTGGTAGGCAATGGTAGAGTCAGTGTAGCGATCGCATAAAATATATTTCCCTGCTTGCAGTTGCGGTTTAAGTTCTTGTTCAACGTGTTGCGATCGGTCAGCAGCATACAATAAAAGTTCTGTCACTTGTGCAACTGGTTTATCCTCTGCCTTCTCTAGTAACAAGCGGCGAAGATGTAAGCCTAACTCTGTTCCCCCTGGTTCACGAGTTACTAGCACAGAAACACCCAGACTTTCCAACCACTCACAACAAAGCTGCATTTGGCTGGTTTTGCCACAGCCTTCCACCCCTTCAAATACAATTAATTTGCCACCCATGCTTTTTAAAATCCAAAAATAGGCTACCTTCTTACCGTACAGCAAATTGTTCTTTATTATACATAAATTAACAGGACTATTCCGTATCTTTTGCAAATTTTCAATGGTCTGTTTATTTACGCCATGCTGTATTAAGTGGAGATATCGAGCGAAATAAATTACTAACTACAATAAGCCAGACTGCTTAATCGAGGAGTATTTACTAAGTCAGTATTGGCTATCCAGCCATTACCGGATAACTCTCCAGGGAAACTTCTAGAAAGATCGATTTCTACCCAAATGTAATTTTCAGATTTGAATGACTTAACTACATTACCTCTATTACCTGTAACCAAGTTCACAAACACGATTGTGTTTGGATAAAGTGTCGTAATAAATTCTCCTTTTGTGCTTGGTTGGCGACGTATAGTTTCAGTTTGTACAATTTGCCGACATTCACTGCCAATAGTGGGTTTATTCCGTAGGGTTTGAGTGTTTTTATTCGTCTGACAATATTTCAGCACAGCAGTTTGAATAAACCCAGAATTCGGAGATTTAATTCTGACAAATCTATCTCCACTAGTTGGTATAAATGCTAAAGAAATCTTTGTTTGTGCTGGCAATATTCTGACAGCATTAGATGATGTTGAAGGTTCTTTGAAAATTGGAGTGGCTACTTTAGTTGCACGACAACTCGACTGGGAAGAATTGGAGGGAATCTGTGTGATTTGAGCAAACACAGGTATACTTAGAGCGAAAGTAGCAATCTTTACTAAAGTAAAAATATACAATAACTTCTGAAATTTCACGTTTTTCCCTCAATACCATTTACGAAAGACTGTACATTAGATTTGCAACTTATAAAGTCTAAACTCAAAATTAACCTTGACATGAAAGCAATGAAAAATCTTACTTGACTTTTGAGTAAAGCATTCAACCTAGATAAAAAACGATAGATTGTTAATTAATCTACCGTTTTTTAAATCTTAAATTTCTATTTTTTGTTTAGCCAAAAGCTAATTCTTTGGCATACTCTTGTGCTTCATCTCCAGATAAAGGCTGAAAATTCCTAATTAGCTTTACCGCATGAGTTCCTTGGTTTTGACCTGTATTTTTTCATGCTTACACTATTTGTGCAAGAGGTCTACTGTCTATTTGACATTAGAAGAAGTCAAAAGGCTACAAACAGTTATTCGTTTAGGAAAGACTAGCGCAACTTTTGGGACGACCAAAAACTGTTGAAAATTACTTGTTATTGTTTCCATTCACAGGAATACGTTTCCACAGGTCGGTAAGTTCAATGGTATCGAAAAACGCCACTACCTTGACAATACGCCCATTTTTCATAGTCATATACCAGGAATAGGTGTTGGTATATGGTTTGCCGTCTTTGGCTTTTCCTGTTCCATCCCATAAGGCAATTACTGTGTCGCCCTCGGCATAAATACTCCGGACACTAGGTACTATTCTTACGCTCAATCGCTCGTTAATTGGCGCGATCGCTTCCTCCAAAAATTGCTTGCGGCTGGTGTAGGTTTTGGAAATTGGACTTCTGCCTGTAATCGTCCATTCCACATCATCAGCCAGCAGATCGAAGAAACTACCAGTGCCATTTGCCCATTTAGTAAAGCCTTCGCGTACTATCTCTTTATTCTGGCTCTCATTGGCTCGCACAATCTTGCGAATCTCTGCTTGCTTTGGCTCGGCTGCAAGACTGGCCACGGGCGCGGCGGCTATCATAAAGCCAAAGCCAATTAATCCAAAGCCAATTAATAATTTACGATGGGTGGCGGTGGTCTGTTTTTTCATAGATCCTCTTTGCAGGTTAACTCTGTGTAGAAAACGCTATTTTGTCTTTGTTATCGAATTGAAACGTCAGGCTGCCTGATCTATCAGTATTTCCCATGCAATCAAAAACACCAAAGATTAGGCTGCCTTTTCATGGCTGAGTCTTTCACTCCTTATCTGAAATCGGTAGACTCAGCTAGAGTTCGCCATTTTGCCGTCTCTTGCTCGACGTAAGCGTTCTTCTCGGCTATTGTCTGAAGTGTATCTGTGCCTAGAGGTAACCGCAGAGGTGGTTCGTCTGTGTTAACAATCTCAAAAATGGCTGGGGCGAGCTTAGTGGGATCTCCTGGCTGTTGGTAGTTAAGTCCAGCCGCTACGTCACGGATTTTCCCGACCGTCTGGGCATAATCAGGGATTTGCACTGCACTCGGACGTAGCGAACTGTTATCGAGAAAACCTGTGCGGAAGTATCCCGGCTCAACCACCGTCGCGTGAATCCCCAACGGGGCTAACTCGCCATGTAGGGCTTCGGTAATGCCTTCGACGGCAAACTTGGTTGAGCCATAGATGCCCCATCCTGGGGAGGAGCGATAGCCACCGATCGACGAGATATTAATGATGTGTCCAGAGCGGTGCTGACGCATACTGGGTAGCACAGCACGGGTGACATTTAGTAGCCCGAAGACATTGGTGCGATAAACGCTCTCAACCTCTTCGGCACTGCACTCTTCGATAGCTCCTAGCAAGCCGAATCCAGCATTGTTGACCAACACATCGATTTGTCCAAATTTTTCTAAACTTGTGGCGATCGCTGCTTTTACCTGAGCCTCATCGGTGACATCCATGCTCAGTACTAATGCATCTTTACTGGTTGCGAATTGTTCCAAATCGTTGTGATTGCGGGCGGTGGCAATTAATCTGTCACCTGCTGCCAGAACTGCTTTCGCAATCTCAGCACCAAAACCTCGTGAAGCACCAGTAATCAGCCATGTTCTCTGAGTCATCTGTAAACCTCCTTACATTAAGTTAGTAACACAGCTAGAAGCTGTCTTAAACTGACATTAATTCCTTTCTGGGCAGTTATAAAAGCGGTATTCTCGCTCTGTATTTTTTCATGCTTAGACTATTCGTGCAAGACATCTAATCTTCTTAGGAAAAGCGATCGCCTTTTAACTGATTAATTAACCACAGATACTTCTCACGATTTGTAGAAACTCCCGTAAAACAGGTGTCATCTCCTCTTGTCGCCACACTACAGCCGTTTCTACTAATGGTGTATTTTCTTCTAAAGCGCGATAAACTACACCAGCCCTTTGAAGATTTTGCAAACAAGACGGTACGATCGCAATCCCCATTCCTGCTGACACTAGCCCGATAATTGTCTGCATTTGGATTGCTTCTTGAGTCACTTTTGGGCTGAAATTTCCTTGCTGGCAAAGACTCAAGATTTGATCATAAAGTCCTGGACCCAAATGGCGGGGGAACATAATAAAATTTTCGTTCAAGAGCGATCGCACTGAAATATTTTTTTGTTTAGCTAAGAAGTGAGTTTCTAGCAAAGCTACAATTAATCCTTCTTGTTGAATGCATTCTTGATTGAGAGTATTATCTTCTAAAGGTGGATGGGCAAAACCTACATGGATGCGGCGATTGAATAGCGCTTGTTCTTGCTGAGTTGTCGTTAATTCCTGCAACACTAACTCCACCTCTAGAAACTGTTCTCGAAACCGCCGCAAAATCACAGGCAGCAAATCGTAAGTTACCAAGCTGGTGAAACCTACTCGTAGTTTTCCTTTCTCACCTCTACCTGTTCGTTGAGTCAGATCAATTGCCTTGGACAGTTGAGCGAACAATTGATAAGCTTCTTGCAAAAATACTTGTCCGGCTTCCGTTAGCTGCACCTGTCGTTTAGTTTTGCGTTGAAAAAGTTCTACTCCTAATTCTGCTTCTAGCTGCTGAATTTGCTGGCTTAAGGGAGGTTGAGCAATGTGAAGTCGTTCTGCGGCTTTACTAAAGTGCAGTTCCTCAGCTACAGCAATGAAGTAGCGCAGGTGTCGCAGTTCCATAGTTTTGATATTTTATAAGTCTCAATTATTCATAAATATATATTGGACATTTCAAAAGTTGCTATCTATGATACTCATACATGGAAACCAGAGGATGATGTAACGATGTCAGAGAATTTGAGAAGCCAAGTAGTGACGCAAGGGGTGCAGCGATCGCCAAATCGAGCAATGCTGCGTGCAGTTGGTTTTAAAGATGAAGATTTCAATAAAGCCATTGTGGGTATTGCCAATGGCTACAGTACAATCACTCCCTGTAACATGGGAATCAATCAACTAGCGCTCATAGCCGAGGCTGGGATAAAAACCGCCGGAGCAATGCCACAAATGTTTGGCACAATTACCATCAGCGACGGGATTTCGATGGGAACTGAAGGGATGAAATATTCCCTCGTATCGCGGGAAGTGATTGCCGACTCCATTGAAACCGCCTGTACTGGACAAAGTATGGATGGTGTGCTGGCCATTGGTGGCTGTGATAAAAATATGCCAGGGGCAATGCTAGCGATCGCACGGATGAATATCCCGGCAATATTTGTTTACGGTGGCACAATTAAACCCGGACACTATAACGGTAAAGACTTAACCGTTGTCAGTTCTTTTGAAGCAGTTGGTCAATACAGTGCTGGAAAAATTGACGACAAGGAATTATTAGAAGTCGAAAGTCGCGCTTGTCCTGGCGCTGGTTCCTGCGGGGGAATGTTCACCGCCAACACCATGTCCTCAGCATTTGAAGCGATGGGGATGAGTTTGCCCTATTCCTCGACAATGGCAGCCGAAGATGCCGAAAAAGCCGACAGTACCGAAAAATCGGCTTATGCGTTAGTCGAAGCCATTCGGAAACAAATCTTACCCCGGCAAATTATCACCCGCAAATCAATAGAGAATGCTATCTCTGTGATTATGGCAGTCGGTGGTTCAACCAATGCAGTGTTGCATTTTTTAGCGATCGCCCGTGCCGCTAATGTAGAGTTAACCATAGATGACTTTGAAACTATCCGCGCCCGTGTTCCAGTTTTGTGTGATTTAAAACCAAGTGGTAAATATGTCGCTACAGATTTGCATAAAGCTGGTGGCATTCCGCAAGTCATGAAGATGCTGCTTGTACATGATTTATTACATGGAGATAGCCTGACCATTAGCGGTCAAACCATTGCAGAGATATTAGCAGACATCCCCGAAGAACCATCTGCCAATCAAGATGTAATTCGGACTTGGAATAACCCGATGTATCCCCAAGGACATTTAGCCATCCTCAGAGGTAATTTGGCAACGGAAGGGGCAGTCGCTAAAATTACTGGCGTGAAAAAACCAGTCATTACCGGGCCTGCACGGGTGTTTGAGTCGGAAGAAGCCTCTTTAGATGCAATTTTGGCTGGGAAGATTCAAGCTGGTGATATTTTGGTCATCCGCTACGAAGGGCCTAAGGGTGGCCCTGGAATGCGAGAAATGTTGGCTCCTACTTCGGCAATTATTGGGGCTGGTTTGGGTGATGCGGTGGGATTAATTACCGATGGCCGCTTTTCTGGTGGTACTTATGGTATGGTGGTTGGTCATGTGGCTCCAGAAGCGGCAGTTGGTGGTGCGATCGCTCTTGTAGAAGAAGGCGATAGTATTACCATTGATGCACCTGCTCGCCTCTTGCAGTTGAACATATCTGAATCAGAATTAGCTCGTCGTCGTGCTAATTGGCAACCTCCTGCACCACGTTACACCAAAGGCGTATTGGCGAAATATGCGAAATTGGTATCTTCTAGCAGTCTTGGTGCTGTCACAGATTTAGATTTGTTCAATAACTAGTTATTAAGCCAATAGCCATTTAAGTTTCACTTTTAAAGTTTTGAGGAGTCAGGAGCCAGAATCAAAGATGCCTCCTGACTCTCTACTTCAGGCTAGATTCGCGAACCAATTTTCTTTCATCCTATATGCAGATATTTGAAAGCTTCAAAATTCCTAACATCTGAAAACAGGTTTTTATAGCACATTACCAAAAGCCGTCGTAGAACGACAGGGTTTTAGACCCAATTTTTTCATAAGAATTGCTGTATAGTTTGGGTTATGCCAGATTATCCTCTCAAGAGTTGCTCTATGATCGCTCTACCTGGTATTGCTATCCAAAACAAAATATACGAAAGTTCCAATTCTCTAGTGTACCGGGGCATCAGAGACGATGGAGTAGGGATCATCGTAAAAATGCTAAAGCTTGATTATCCCTCACCTCAAGAACTAACTCGCTACAGACAGGAATATAAAATTACCCGTTCTCTGACAGTGCAAGGAGTTGTCAAGGCATACAACCAGCAAGACTATCAACGGACTCTGGTGATTATCTTAGAAGATTTTGGCGGAGAGTCTCTAGAGAAATGGATGCACCAGCGTCCAGATATCTTCTGCCCCATGCCTTTATCCACTTTTCTAGGTCTTGCGATCGCCCTCACCGACATTCTAGGCACAATCCATGCAGCCAATATCATTCATAAAGATATCAATCCTGGAAATATAGTCCTTAATCTGGATACTGGCGTTGTCAAAATTATTGATTTTGGGATTGCTACTCAACTTAACCGCACGAATCCAACTTTTAAAAGTCTTCATGTATTAGAAGGGACACTTGCATACTTATCTCCAGAGCAAACAGGGCGGATGAACCGTTTGCTCGATTACCGCACCGATTTTTACTCCCTTGGTGTGACGTTCTATGAACTGTTAACCGGACATCTGCCGTTTGAAACAACGGATATTCTGGAACTAGTCCATTGTCATATTGCCAAACAGCCATCTTCACCCCATGAAATAAACACAAAAATTCCCAAAGCAGTTTCAGATATAATTCTGAAATTGATGGCGAAAAATGCAGAAGATCGCTATCAGAGTGCCTGGGGAATCAAAGCGGATTTAGAAATCTGTGTTCAACAATTAGAAGAAATAGGTCAAATCTCTAGCATTCAACTTGGGCTTAAAGATGTTTGCGATCAGTTTGAAATTTCCCAAAAACTGTATGGACGGAACAAGGAAGTTGCAATATTACTGGCAGCTTTTGACCGTGTAGCGTGTCCAGAAAACAATCGCATCGCTTCTTTACCAAACAATTCAGAAACGACTTCACAAAGCGAACAAACTGGCAATCCAAAATTCCAAGTTGAAATGATGTTGGTATCTGGCTATGCTGGAATTGGTAAATCTGCGTTAGTGCAGGAAATCTATAAACCAATTACCCAAAAGCGTGGCTATTTTATCTCTGGGAAATTTGATCAATTCCAGCGCAATATTCCTTACAGCGCGATCGCAACTGCCCTACAAAAATTGGTGAAGCAACTGTTGGGTGAACCCGATGAGCAGTTGAAACAGTGGCGATCGCGCCTGTTGACAGCATTGGGAAGCAACGGGCAAATCATCATTGATGTGATCCCAGAAGTTGAGTTAATTATTGGTAAGCAGCCGCCTGTACCAGACGTTGGAGCAACTGAAGCTCAAAACCGCTTTAATCGCATCTTTGGGCAGTTTGTGCGGGTGTTATGTTCAAAGTCCCATCCGCTTGTGATTTTTTTAGATGATTTGCAGTGGATAGACTCAGCAACGCTGAAGTTAATTGAGTTGATGCTGCTTGATGAGCAAATCCAATCCTTATTTTTGATTGGAGCCTATCGAGATAATGAGGTAAATCCAACGCATCCACTGGTATTGACTTTGGAAAGACTGCGAAAACAAGGAGCAGTCTTTCAGGAGATTATCTTGGCACCCTTAACGCTCTTGCCGTTGAGTCAGTTGATTGCCCAGACGCTACATCAAAATGTAGACAGCGTTTGTTCCTTAGCAGAGTTAGTGTTGCGTAAAACCGAGGGAAATCCTTTCTTTGTCAACGAATTTTTGAGAATGCTGTATAGCGAAAATCTGTTGACTTTTGATGTACAACACTACCGCTGGCAGTGGAACATTGCTCAGATTCAAGCTCAAAACATCACTGATAATGTTGTAGAGTTAATGCTTCACAATTTGAAGAAACTACCAGAGAACACACAGCAAATTCTCCGGTTAGCGGCTTGTATCGGTGCTGAATTTAATTTAGATACGTTAATAATCGTTTGTGAGCAATCCCTTAAAGCGGTTTCTCTAGATTTGTTGGCAGCTATCCAAGCTGGATTAATTCAACCTATATCTGAATTAGATGAAAACTTGTTACTTCAAGAATATAAGTTCTTGCACGATCGTGTGCAGCAAGCCGCCTATACTTTGATTGATGTGTCACAGAGGCAAATCATTCATCTGCAAATCGGTCGTAATCTCCTCGAAAAAACTTTGCCAGAGCGATTAACGGACAGAGTATTTGAAATTGTTGATCACTTAAATCATGGGATTGAACTTCTCACCAATCAATCTGAACGCAATGAAATTGCCAAACTAAATTTAATGGCAGGTCAGAAAGCGAAAGGGGCGATCGCTTATGGCGTGTCAAAAAAATATTTAACTACAGCAAGAGAATGGCTGGCAGCATCTAGCTGGCAAACAGATTATGACTTGACCTTAGAGTTATACGCAGAAACAACAGAAGTAGCGTACTTGTGTGGCAATTTTGAGCAGGTGGAGTACTGGGCAGCGATCATTCTGCAACAGGCTAAAACGATCCTTGATAGCGTGAAAGCGTGCGAAGTCAAAATTCAAAGTTACATCGCACAAAATCAACTATTAGAAGCAATCAATATTGGATTGCAAGTGTTGCAACAGATCGAAATTAGTTTTCCCGAACAGCCAGGCCAGTCAGATATTCAGCTTGAACTAGATGCAATCTTATGCCTTCTTAGTGAGAAATCGATGTCTAACGACAAGCCCTACCCTGCGGGAACGGCTTTGGGTAATGGGTTTGCAGTCGCCTGCGGAGGGAAAGCCTCCCGCAGCGCTGACTCACCTCTGCGCGTCTACAAAGACTTAATTCATTTGCCCCAAATGCACGAGCCGGATAAGTTAGCAGCAATGCGAATCCTATCTAGCATCACGACTGCTGCTTATAGTGCTGCTCCTATTTTGATGCCGCTACTGATATCTAAACAAGTCAGCTTGTCAATCGAATATGGTAATGCGTTTGCGTCTCCCTTTGTTTATGCCAACTTTGGATTAATTCTGTGTAGGCAGGTTGGAGACATCGAGACTGGCTACGAGTTTGGACAGTTAGCTTTAAGGCAGTTGTCACAACCTAAGCCCCATTCTCTCAGAGCTAGAACATTGATCATCGTTAATACCTTCATCATTCATTGGAAAGATCATCTGAGAGACACATCACAGCCATTACTAGAAGCCTATCAAAGTGGGCTAGAAACCGGAGATTTAGAGTTTGCCGCCTATGGCGCTCATTCTTATTGCTTTAATTCCTATGCTGTCGGAAGCGAACTCGTGGAGGTTGAACGCGAGATGACGAAATACAATGAAGCAATTCGTCAAATCAAACAGGAAACAGCACTAATCTGGAATCAAATATTTCAGCAGGCAATCGCAAATTTGATGGGATGCTCGACCAATCCAACCCGTCTAGTTGGTAAATTCTACAATGAAGAGAAGGGATTGCCACAACATAAAATAGCAAATGATGGAACTGCAATCTTTAATGTCTATTTCAATAAACTTTTCCTGTGCTACCTATTTTCCAAGTATGTTCAGGCAGTTGAAAACTCAACCATAGCAGAACGTTATGTGATCCGAGTAACAGGCTCACCTCTTGGCCCTTTTTACTACCTATATGATGCTCTGGCAAGACTCGCCATATACCTCGAAAGCAGCGCTCAAACGCAATCAGAAATCCTCAATAAAGTCGCTGTTAACCAGGAGAAAATGAAACAATGGGCGTATTATGCGCCAATGAATTATTTGCATAAATATCATTTAGTCGAGGCAGAGAAAGCACGAGTTTTAGGTCAGTGGTTTGAAGCAGAAGAGTTCTACGAACAAGCAATTCTTGGTGCTAGAAACAATGACTATCTTCAAGAAGAAGCATTAGCTTATGAATTAGCTGCCAAATTTTACCTATTTCGTGGTAGAGAAAAGTTTGCCCAAACCTACATGAAAGAAGCTCACTACTGCTATGAACGGTGGGGAGCAACTGCGAAAGTAAGAGATTTAGAAACTCGCTATCCACAGCTATTTCCTCAATCGTCGGATGCGGCTTCGCCAACCCATAAAACTTCTGTCACCACCTCTAATCACTCGCCTATTGCTTTCGACTTAGCGGCGGTGATGAAAGCTTCCCTTGCGATTTCGAGTGAAATTGAACTGGATAGGTTACTCAGTTCCTTGATGAAGATATTAATCGAAAATGCTGGCGCAAAAACAGGTTTTCTGATTCTAGAAAACTCAGGAAAATGGATGATTGAAGCGTCTGGTGAACTCAAGGAAGGTGAAAATATTTATGCTGCACAATTACTACAATCTATCCCAACTGCAAATCATCTACCTGAATCAATTATTAATTATGTTATTCGTACTCATGAATGTGTCATTTTAAATGATGCTACTCGTGAAGGTAATTTTATTCATGAGCCATATATTCAACATAACCAAATTCAATCAATCTTATGTTTGCCTCTGCTGAATCAAGGTAAGCTAGTGGGCGTGTTGTATCTAGAAAACAAGTTGGCGGCTGGAACTTTTACACCAGAACGATGGCAGATTTTACATCTGTTATCATCCCAGGCAGCGATCGCGATTGAAAATGCCAGGCTCTACTCCAAACTACGCGCTAGCGAAAGTAGAATGAAACAGTTTCTAGAAGCTGTCCCGGTAGGAATTGGAGTATTGGATGCGGCTGGTCGCATTTACTACGTCAATCAACGGGGAATTCAACTAATGGCTAAAGGGATTGATCCTTCTGTGACACCGGATCAAATCCCAGAAGTTTATCAATTTTATCTAGCGGGAACAGATCAAAAATATCCAACTGAGAAACTACCAGCTATTCGGGCATTGAGCGGCGAATGCACCACAGTTGACGATCTGGAAATTCACCAAAACAGTGTAATAGTTCCAGTTGAGGTATGGGGAACTCCTATCTTTGACGAACAGGGTAATGTCGCTTATGCGATCGCAGCTTTTCAAGATATCACCGAGCGTAAACAAGCCCAGAAGCTGTTAGCCGATTACCACCAAACGTTGGAGCAACAAGTAACTGAACGAACTTTGCTCCTTTCTCATGAGATTGAAGAGCGTCAACGAGTTGAAAACGCCCTGCGCCAAAGTGAAGAGCAACGCAGGCTGACGATGGATCTCACCCATATTGGCAGTTGGAACTGGAATATCGTTGAGAATACAACACATTGGAACGCTAACCACGCTCGATTGCTGGGGTTAGTACCCGGTGAACAAGAGAGCAGCTATCAGGCATGGCGCGATCGCGTTCACCCAGAAGATATTCATCGGGTCGAGCAAGCTGTTACAGCAGCTCTTGCAACTCATACCGATTTTGAAGCAGAATATCGAGTCATCTACCCGAATGGTAATATTCACTGGTTAGTTGGCAGAGGTCGAGGCATTTATAACGCAGCCGGACAGCCTGTGCGAATGTTGGGTGTGATTCTTGATATTAGCGATCAAAAACGTGCCGAAGAAGCCTCGATTCTGGAAGAACGCAATCGCATGGCGCGAGAAATTCACGATACACTAGCGCAGTCATTCACGGGTGTTATTATTCACGCTAGAACTGCTGCGAACAAGGTAATAGTAGACCCCGAAAAAGCTCAGGTTCACCTAGCTCAAGTCCAGAACTTAGCCCAAACCGGACTCTCAGAAGCACGCCGCTCTGTAGAGGCACTACGCCGTCCCTACTTGTTAGAAAATAGTGATTTACTCAGCGCTTTCAAACATCTGACAAGTCAGCTAGAATCATCCACTGGTACAACCATTATGTGTGAAGCCATCGGCATCCTCTATCCGCTACCCTCTGAGGTGGAGAATAATCTGCTGAGGATTGGACAAGAAGCATTGACAAATGCACTTAAGTATGCAAATGCAACTGAAATTCGTGTTGAACTGATCTATCAGTCCACGCAGTGCATATTACGAATCAAGGACGATGGACAGGGATTTGCAATTGATCGAGATTCTAGTCACAATGGCTTTGGTTTATTAGGCATGGCAGAACGTGCCGATCTCATTGGGGCACAGATTCAGATCCACAGTGCCCTTGGACAAGGAACAGAAATTGCGGTGTCCGTGAATCACCAGGAAAAACCATCATGAGCCAAACCAATACTATTCGTGTTCTGGTTGTAGACGATCACCCCGTTGTACGTCAGGGTTTGGTTGCAATGCTGGAAGAAGCGCCAGATATCCTTGTTATTGGACAAGCTGGGAATGGTCAGGAGGCACTCGCTATCTTTCGTCAAAAACAGCCAGATGCAACTTTGATGGACTTGCGAATGCCCCAGATGGATGGAGTCGCTGCGATTGCTGCTATCTGTACTGAATTTCCTGCTGCTCGGATTATCGTATTGACAACTTACGAGGGTGATGAAGATATTTATCAGGGATTGCGGGCAGGAGCTAAAGGGTATTTACTCAAGGATGCCAAGCCAGAAGAATTGCTCTTTGCGATTCGCGCCGTTCACAAAGGACAGAAACACATTCCACCCCGCGTCGGTGCCAAACTTTTAGAGCGCATGGCAAGTCCAAAATTAAGCGATCGCGAGTTAGAGGTGCTTCAACTCATTACAACGGGCAAGAGTACTCAAGCCATTAGCAAAGCTCTATATATTACTGAACGCACTGTCAATTTTCATATCAATCATATTTTGAATAAGCTGGGTGTGGAGGATCGCACTCAGGCTGTGATCGTTGCATTAAGGCGGGGTATTGTTAGCTTGTAGCGTCAAGTCGCTTTGCTCCAATTAAAAATTAAAAATTATTAATTAAAAATTGAATAAACAAATCTTAATTTTGCATTTTTAATTCCCGATAGCGTAGCGTAAAGCCTGCGGCATAGCTACGCTTAGAGCAAGTCCGCGAGCGTCAGGGTGGGGGCTTTGAGGCGAAGGATTAATTAAAAATTATTATTCTTCTTAATTTTTAACTTTTAATTAAAAAAAGGTCATACCTGTCAAATTTATCAGCTTATTAGCTGTCTAAATTGTCAGCTTATCAACTGAAGTTTTTCTCAGCGACAAAATCAATTTAACTCTCTAAATTGAGAGTATGCAACAGATAACAGAGCGGCATTGGTCTACCCAATCGTGAAAGAGGTTTCATAGCAATCATCTGTCTCTACCTGCTGCACTCCTTTCCTTAAAGGTGCTTTCATGAGTCTCGGTGATTATAATCGGTTGCTTGTGCCGATTTTAGAACAAGATCATATTCAGGGATTGGTAAGTTCTTCAGTGGTACTCGTCCAGTATGGCGACTACCAGTGTCCCACTTGTGGCGAAACTCACCAATTAATCAAGGCAATCCAGCAACAGGTCAATGACTTGTGTTTTGTATTTCGCCACTTTCCACAGCCGCAAATACATTTTTATGCTCAACGTGCAGCTGAAGCAGCCCAAGCAGCAGCCACCCAAGATCAGTTTTGGCAGATGCACGACATTTTGTTCACCCATCAACAAGCGTTAGGAAACGGCGATCTTGTAGAGTATGCCAATAATATAGGACTTGATATTCCCCAATTTCTGCAAAATATATCCAGTCAAATACATATAGCTCGCATTAATCAAGATATAGAAAGTGGATTACACAGTGGAGTAACGGCTGCCCCAGCTTTATTTATTAATGGAATTCGATATACCAGTCGCTGGAACATTGAGCAGTTGATGGCAGCTATTGTCACTGCAAGGCATTAATGTTTCTGGTCTTTAAAAAAGAGAGGGTAACAGTTATGCAAAGAAGAACCAGTTTTGAAAGTAAAGGTCTAAAGTGTTCCGTCACGTTTTACACTCCGGATCAAGTCACATCTGGCGAGCGCTGTCCGGCCATTGTCATGGCTCATGGAATTGGCTTGACCAAAGAAATGGGATTGCCGCAGTTTGCCGAGAAATTCGCTCAAGCTGGGTTTGTCGTTTCGCTGTTCGATTATCGCTACCTTGGTGCTAGTGAGGGAGAACCGCGTGGGCAAATGCTTCCTACAGAGCAGCATGAAGACTTTCGTAATGCTATCACCTGGACTCAACTACAAAGCGAAGTTGACCCTGAGCGCATAGGTGTGTGGGGTTTTTCTTATAGTGGCGGTCATGCGCTGCATCTGGCTGCATTTGATCCACGCGTGAAAGTGATCGTAGCACAGATGCCTGTGGTGAATGCGTTTCTCATCTCCCGCCGAGTGGCCTCCCCACTTCAACTGGAAGAACTCACGAAGATGGTTTTACAAGACCGGATAAAACGGTATCAAACAAAAGAAGTAAGTTACCTCCCTTTGGTTGCTTTGCCTGGTGAACCCAGTTTCCTTGCAACACCTGACGCATTCAATTGGGTTGAATCGAACAAAAGCGCAAGTGAAGGAAGATGGGAGAATCGAATCTCCTTTGAATCGATTGAACACTGCCTTTATTACGAACCGGCTCCTCACATCGAGGCGATTTTTCCCACGCCGCTATGCCTAATTACGGGTGAAAAGGACTTTCTTTCACCTGCCGATTTAACCGCCGATGTCCATGCGCGTGCGATGGAGCCTAAGTCTCTCACAATCTTGAAGGGCGGACACTTTGACGGTTTCCAGGGAGAGGGCTTTGAGATTGCCAGTACAACTGCGTTGAACTGGTTCGAGAAGTATTTGAAACAGAGATGACAGAACTCGACCTACAAAGCAGGCGATGGTGCGGAGCGATCGCATGATAGCGGAGCGCTGCTGCCTTTGGCAGGACGCAAACTAACTCGATCGCGCGTAGACAAGAGAAAGGCTTCTGACAGCATGGATAGGCTATGTCGGCTCAGGGAAAGCAAGTTAGAAAGCCCAACAGATTGCAAATCTATTTTCAGATGCACAACATGATGACGAAATTCTGAGTTCACATAGAGCTTTACTTTCCGCATAAGACAACAAATCGATTCACAAAAGATTTATTCGCAGAGATTATAGCCGATAAGCATGGCCATGCTTGTACAGCTTTTGGGCATTCAGAATTACTCAAAAGACTAGCAGTGAATCAGATATCAAATGGGTTTTATAAACCGACAAGGAGTAATATTATGACTACATTTCGCACGATCGCAATCGATGGTTTAGATATCTTTTATCGAGAAGCTGGCTCTCGCGAAAATCCAACAATTTTGCTGTTACACGGCTTCCCGACCTCATCTCATATGTTTCGTAATCTGATGTCTGCGCTTGCCGATCGCTTTCATCTTGTTGCACCGGATTATCCAGGTTACGGCAACAGTTCGATGCCAACCGTGGATGAGTTTGACTACACGTTTGATCACCTGGCAGAGATCGTGGAGAAATTTATTACTGCGATCGATCTCAAGAAGTACACTCTTTACTTGATGGATTATGGCGCTCCGATTGGCTATCGGATTGCAGCTAAATATCCAGAGCGAGTGGAAGCGCTGATTGTGCAAAACGGGAATGCCTACGAGGAAGGCCTCGGCGATTTTTGGGGCGTGTTCAAGGCATACTGGCAAGACCCTTCTGCTGAGAATACTGACAAGCTCAAATACCTTGTCGCCTTAGAAGCAACGAAATGGCAATATACCAACGGTGTCCGCAATCTTGAGGCGATCAGTCCAGATACCTGGAACATGGATCAACTCTTCCTTGATCGCCCTGGTAATCAAGATATCCAACTGGCATTGTTTTACAACTACCAGTCCAATTTGCTGTTGTATCCGCAATGGCAAGCCTACTTTCGTCAGTATCAGCCACCCACGCTGGTGGTGTGGGGCAAAAACGACCAGGGCTTTATAGAACAAGGAGCCTATGCCTACAAACGCGACTTGCAGAACCTTGAGTTTCATCTACTCGATACTGGGCACTTTGCTCTGGAAGAAGACGGGGATGCGATCGCAAACTATATGCGTCAATTTCTTACGTCACGGCTGCAATCCATCTCTGCCTAATTAGTGTAAGGTTTAGCCACTGGCTTGAGAAAAATTGAATGAAGGAGTAAGTCGCGTGGGTAGTTCCGCTTATCGCCAAGAAGCCGCAGAATTAGGGGCGATCGCACGTTGGCGTTTTTAAAACAGCATTTAGGGTAGCGGGACTTAAATGCGATTTGACGCACAAACATCTGTCAACTTCAAAAAATGTGAGGTAAAAGGTGACCAAGGTCTTAATTGTTTACGCAACAGATTACGGCAATGAGGTTGCCAACCTGATTGAAGCAGCAGAGCTTCCTGCTGTGGAATAATCCCAATTGCCGAATGAAGTAACGTCAAACGCAAAGGAGATGGAAATGGACACCCAATATTATGACGACATTATTATCGGTGGCGGTAAAGCGGGTAAAACCCTTGCACCTGCACTAGTCGCGGACGGACGCAAAACCGCTCTGGTGGAACGCAGCTTAAACATGATTGGTGGCTCGTGCCCTAATATTGCCTGCATTCCCAGCAAAACGATGGTGGCGAGTGCAGAGGTGGCAAATACTGTGCGAAACAGTGCTGCCTATGGCATCAACACGGCAGCGCCCACGGTTGATTTAGCGGCAGTGATTGGGCGGAAACGATCGGTCGTGCAGTCCCTGCGACCAATAAATCTTAACAACTTGCACACCGCATTGGGGGACAATCTGATCATTGGCACTGCTCGCTTTGTGGCACCTAAAACAATTGAAGTGGCAACAAATGAAGAAACGACTCGCTTACTCACCGCAGAACGATTGTTTATCAATACAGGCACGCGACCATTGATTCCATCGATGCAGGGACTCAAAGAAGCTGGGTTTTTGACCAGCGAATCGATCATGGAGCTAGAACAGTTGCCGGAGCATTTGATCGTGCTTGGGAGTGGCTACATTGGGTTGGAGTTTGCTCAAATGTTCCGGCGCTTTGGCTCTCGCGTCACTGTCATTGGGCAGAGTGAGCAAATTCTATCACAGCAAGACCCAGATATTGCGATCGCCGTTCAAACACTCTTAGAACGAGATGGCATTGAATTCTTGCTAAAGGCTAAGGTATTAAGGGTCGTTCGCGTTGGCGGAGCCTCTCGCACAGAAGCGTCTCCTTTGGAGAATCGCTCTGACAATGCAACTAAACTTCTGATTCAAGTTGGCGATCAGGAAATGGAACTTCAAGGTTCGCATTTACTAATAGCCGTCGGTCGTGTGCCAAATACCGATACCTTAAATCTAGCTGCTGCTGGTGTGGCAACCGATGCACGCGGATTTATTCCAGTCAACGAGCGCCTGGAGACGAACGTACCGAATATCTGGGCGTTAGGCGATATCAATGGGGGACCGCAATATACCCATGTGGCACTGGACGATTATCGTATTGTCAAAGCGAATCTGATTGATGGCGGCAACCGCAGCATACAAGGTCGCTTGGTTCCATCCTGTCTTTTTATCGACCCAGAACTGGCTCATATAGGTCTGACTGAAACCGAAGCGCAGCAACAAGGGTATGCCATTCGAGTGGCGAAGCTGGATGCAAGAGATATTATGCGAGCGGTAACACAAAGTCAAACCGATGGACTCATGAAAGCGATCGTGGATACCGAGACAGGTCGGATTCTCGGTTGTTCACTCTTGTGCCATGAAGCAGGTGAAGTAATTTCGACAGTGCAAATGGTGATGCAAGCTCAGATGCCCTATACCGTTCTGCGCGATGGAATTTTGACTCATCCCACGATGACTGAAGGGTTAAATATGCTGTTTTCAAACGTGTAAGCAGGTAGCAAGCGCAGATACCTCACAATTCTTTACACTAACTCTTTCAGCCCTCAACAACCATAGGACTCATCATGAAAAAACTAGAAGGAAAAGTCAGTCTTGTTACTGGTGGCACTAGCGGCATTGGTCTTGCTACTGCCAAGCGCTTTGTCGCCGAAGGTGCCTACGTCTTCATCACGGGTCGTCGCCAAACTGAACTGGATGCCGCTGTGGAAGAAATTGGTGAAAACGTCAGGGGTATTCAGAGCGATGCCTCCAATTTGGCAGACCTCGATCGCCTGTTCGCTACAATCAAGCAAGAGCAAGGACACCTCGATGTAATCTTCGCCAATGCTGGCGGGGGAGAACTCGCCCCACTTGGAGCTATCACCGAAGAACACTTTGACAAAACGTTCAACACTAATGTCAAAGGTCTGCTGTTCACTGTGCAGAAGGCACTGCCCTTGTTGCCAGAGGGCGCTTCCATCATTCTGAATGCCTCGACTGCTTCTACCGTGGGCACCCCAGCCTTTAGTGTTTACAGCGCTACCAAAGCCGCCGTGCGCTCGTTTGCTCGCAATTGGACACTCGACCTCAAAGAGCGCAAAATCCGGGTTAACGCCGTTAGTCCTGGTGTGGTTCCTACTCCTGCCTACAATCACTTGGGACTGAGTGATGAGCAGGTGCAGCAATTTGTCGCAAGTCAGGCTGACACTATCCCCCTTGGGCGGGTGGGTACACCGGACGAAATCGCTAAGGCGGTTGTTTTCCTTGCCTCCGATGACAGCAGCTTTGTCAACGGTATTGAGCTATTTGTCGATGGCGGCATGGCGCAAATTTGAAGTTTCTCAAATATCACTCAACTTTATCTGCGTGCGGAAAACAATCCAGAGTTACTTTATCGTGCTGCTCAACTTGAAGCTTTACCCAAAAGTTGGCGCGACTATTTTCAGAGATAGGTAGATGGAATTAAATCTAGGGCTTGGTAGACTGAGTTTAAGCACGAAACCCAACTAAAAAAGGAGAGTAGTTGCAGTGACGATTCATCAAAATGGACTTTTTGTTCAACCAGATCAAGGTCGTTCTTATTACTTTGGCCAAGACTTGTATACCTTCAAAGCAATTGGTGAAGAGACAGGAGAAGCCTATGCGCTTTGTGAGGTAATCGTTGCACCTAGTGGCGGTACGCCTCCTCATCGACACAGTAGAGAAAATGAATCATTTTATATTCAAGATGGAGAGATTGAATTTCAGCTTGACGATCGCACCCTTGTTGCAACAGCTGGAACCTTCCTCCATTCGCCCAAAGGTCAGCTTCATCGATTTACTAATATGACCTCTTTACCTGCCAAACTGTTAGTTTGGGTGACACCTGCCGGATTTGAGAAATTTATTGCCGAAGTTGGAAAAGCGGTGAATGGTCAAATTACATCTGCCCCACCATTGAGTCCTGAAGACTTAGATAAAATTCTCACCACTTCACCTAAGTACGGCATTGAGATTATTCCTCCCCCTCCTGGACAATGACAACACGAGGCACGAGGACTCATTAACGAAAATTTCCTTAGCTCTAACTTGAGACTTGGTGGAGGCAGGAGGTAGAACGCAGGATGCAGAAATTCTCCATATCTAATTTTGAGTCCTGCGTTTTGTACCTCAATTAAAAAGCAAACTGCTGTAAGTAACCCAACAAAATTAATTACATAACTGATTATTTACTAAGCAAGGATTTCAGACCAGATATTGTGTAATTAATTGCGTACAGCTAATTATTCTCCCGGCAATTCGATATTGCTTAGAGGCTAGTTTAAAATTCTTCTGCTTGGGAAAGCGGAAAGATTTCACCAGCCAAGTAAGCTTGAAAGTGTTTTTGGAAATACAGCCAAGAAGTCATGTCTTCCCCATCTATCAATTCTTTTGGGGCTTTTTTATATAGAGGAATACGGTTATTAATTTCGTCTTGCAGCAGTGAAGGCAATTCTGTTAAACCATTAACTTTGCTGCCAACAGCACTGTAGATCAGTTGACCGGGGCGATCGCCCATTTTCATCCAGGGAAGCCATTGACCAATCCTATCCCAACTCAGTTTGAGTTGAGAAACTGAGGAGAGGGCTGTGTTGAATAAATCTGCGGTTGGCACAGTTAATTTAAACAATTCCACTGCCTGATAAATTGGATTTGGGCTGTATTCGGCAAATTTTGGATCGTCTGCTAAGGGATTGGGGTAACAAGGAAATATATCAAAAACGAAGGTTGTGCTATCACCATCTACTTGTGCGGGGAAATTTCCCTTAAATTTCCCCTGCACTGGATTATTGGCAACGTGGATTACCGGAACTGTCTCGCCTGTCCAAGGATTTTCCCATTTGGACAAAACCTCATCTGTTTGTGGATTCAGGTAGTAAGTTAATTCTCTAGAAGTAAAATCCCAGCTATCCTCTGCTGTGGGAATACATCTGCTAACACTCAATCCCAGCATTTTAAACAGGAGTTGTTTTTTCTCACCGGGGATAAAAGCGTAAATTTTACCTTTCCAAATCAGGAAAGTGGATTCGCTAGGGTCGAGGGAAGAACGAGTTTTAACCCAGTGCTGCGCTTCAAGTTCTTGGATTTGGGCAACCATCTAAAGCATCCTTAGTATTTGGATAACAAAAGAATAAGCTAATCAGCATTCAAGTTGCATCTTTGTCATTGGTCATTAGTCATTGGTCATTGGTCATTGATCGATAAATAGTTCTTCTTCCCCTGCCTCCCCTGCTTCCCCTGCCTCCCCTGCTTCCCCTGCCTCCCCTGCCTTCCCAATCGCCAATCCCTTTAAATAATTAAACTGGTTTGGAAAATTGCTCATCCAGACGGCGAAACAAAAACACCCAAAGAGGTAGAGAACTATTAATTGCAATTAGTCGCACTAAATGACCAGTTGTGACAATTTCAACGTTATGATTCAATGTTAGAGAAACCAAGATCATTTCTGCTGATCCTCCTGGTGCTGTAACTAGCAGACAGGTTAACCAGTCCCAAGAAGTTAATTGCATGGCAAGTATAGCAGCGATCGCTCCCGCTATTAGGGTCATGCCCACAGACATTAAGGCATAGACGATAGTCCGCTTTCTAAAGTTGGGTTTGTCTCCCCAATACTCACCAATAGTAATTCCCAGAAGCATTTGACCCAATAAGTTAATTATTGGCGGCGGACTAAAGCTAATATCACCTACAAAAGGTAGCCAATGTAGCAAAGGATTGAACCCGATACCAATCAACAATGCACCAAAGAAATCGCCAGCCGGAATTTTAAGTAATATAGCTGGATAAACTACTAATCCAGTGATTAGCAGTACTAACAAGAGTAATTCTAGTTGAGATGGATCGAAATTGAGCCAAGCAGCGTTGATTGGAAGTGTTTGCGGATAGTAATTACCAGCTGATGTCCTAGCGATGAAGGGAATTAGAACAACTACAGAGGTGACGCGAATCGCCTGAACTAGGGCAACCAAACTCACATTTTTATTGTAATCGGCGGCGATCGCTGCCATAATTCCTACACCACCAGGAACTGTAGCTAGCATTGCTGTTAATAGGTTTATTTTGCTAAGGCGTGAGTAAATATAACCAATACAGCTTCCACTTAGCAGCAGAAACAAGGTAAGAAAAATAAATATGGGAATACCAGAAGCAATATTACCTAGATTACCGTGAGTATTTGAAGCGCCTACAGTTAAGCCTACAAGTGCCATTCCCACTTTTCTAGCAGTGCGGTTAGGTTGGGGGGAATATTGATAAAAAATTCGACACCCTTGAAGAACCACTGTACCAGCAGCAATCCCGCCAAATATCCAGGCAATCCTACCAATTTGGAACTTTGCCAGAAGTAAACCCAGAGGTAATGCTAGAAGCATTTCCAAAAGAAGGACAATTAATTGCTTCGCAAATAGCTGTTGTTTGGTAACAACAGGATTTTCATGAGTGTGTTCTTCCAGGCTGGAAGCAACACTTAGGCTTTGATTCATCTATACAAGCTTTTTTATTAATTTAACTTATGTACTCAAGCTAGTACACTGCGGCGTAAATAGAGCAACCATTGAAAATCTTTAAAGAGCTTATCCTATAATACTTTTGACTTTTGACTTTTGACTTCTGCCTTGCGGTACGAGGATAGGGGCACAATGATCATTGTGCCCCTACAAATAATTTATTTCCTTTGAATGATTCAGCCGTTTAATCTTCGTCAAGGGCTGGGAAAGCTTCTTCAAGCTGCCACAACCTATCTTTATTTTCAACAAACCAGATACGAGTTTCTGGAGTTAATTTACTCCAAATGGCTTCAACAGGGATGTGAGGAGATGCATATTGGTACTGCTGACCAAGTGATTTGAGATTGTCAGCCACATCACGGGGAATTCCGAATTGTTCCCAGTCAACTGTTATGTGTCTTCCCGAAACTCCTGCTGTGGGGTCGAAAATCAATTGTGCTGATCTGACTAAATCAGCAAAGTGTTTCGGTTTTAGTTTGGTGATCTCCTGAATTTGGAGTGATTCGTTATGCTCTTGAGACATTATCGCCGCAGTGGTAAAGATTAGTGGTGTTTGAACTTACTGCCAGAGATTTTTATCCCAATATTTTTACTTTAGCGCAGAGCGACTAACTTGAGCATAACTTAACCACACAAAGAGTTTGAGCAAATTGTTTAAGGTAAACAAACTTCTGGTACAGTGTACCAGTACTTTTTCAAACTAGTGCAAGATGGTTTGTAGTAAGCACTTTAGTGCTTAGAAAATAAGGAAGGACTAAAGTTCTTACTATGAAAGTCTCGATTTTAGTGACGAGTGTAGGAACGCTCAAAGTGAGTTTTGACTGTTTGAGCCATAGCGGACATGACAATTGCTGTTACAGAAAGCGATATTGCTGCAATTTTAATTTTAAAATCATCTGCAAGTATCGCTACAGCAGCTAGAGTGATCGCTACCCCTATACAGCTTTGTTTGACCGTATTTGTAACTTGATAAGCTCGATTGCAGGAACTACAAATAAGCGTATGTTGCGAGAATCGGTCTAACGTGATCAACTTTTGATCAGACTCGCTACTACCGACGTTTTTTGAGGTGGAATAACCTTGATAAAACGGCAAGGATGACCCAAATTTATCTAGCCACTTACGATACTCAACGACCAAAGTATCAGATGTTTTGAGTGGTAAATACACTTCTTTGAGATTTTGTCCCAAACGCTCAATTTGTGCCTTTTGTTCAACTACTAATTGCAAATCACCTTCTAAGATTTTGTTTCGTATCAAGATGTGATCTAACCAAGGAGGCATCAGCTTGATTTTTTTGGGAAACGAGTTACTATAATTTCTGATGAGAATCCGACATCTATTCTTACCTAGCGGAATTGAATATAAGGCTGTGCCTCCAAACTTACCTTGCTGTTCATTACCAAATTTGTAGAGAATCAAATTAGGAGCAATGAAGTCTAATGAAATCCAAGGCGTATTGGGTGTGCGTGTTCGCCTCCACCTTCCCTTAATTCCCTGAATATTGCTCTCAATGACTTCTAGTTCCAGCGCTTGGGCATCTTTTCGACTTCCCATGATGCCATCATGGCTGATTGGAACATGAGCTGGGTCAATAATGTTTTCAATAAAATAGCTTTGGTCGTAAGGTAGGTCACGTATATAATCTAAGTTGAAGCATTCCGGCTTGTCCCAATCTGGTAGAGATGGAATTAGCTCATCAATAGCCGTTTCGGCTTCTCCTGGCCACATCCAAATGATACCTTTAAGTTCCAAGACCTTAAAGGATGATACACAAGCATTTACCGGAATTTTAGCATTGGTTGGTAACTGGGGAATGTGCAGACATTGACCATTATTGCCAAACTGCCAACCGTGGTATGAGCATTCTATTTTACCGTCAATAATTTGTCCATCAGAAAGCCTAGCTGCACGGTGGGGACAACGATCTGTTAAACAGATAAGCTGTCCATTTTGGTCTTTAAACAAAACGAAGGGTTCATCGTATAACGAAAAGCTATGAGGACGATTTGTAGGCAGGTCTTGGAGAAAACAGACAGCATACCAAGATTGTCTCCAGTTAAATTTTTGCTTCTCCTCAAGTGTCTCAAAGGTAGAAGTTGGTGGTGTTGCCTGTAGTGTCTCTGTTTCTAATGACATAGTTTTTTCCAGGTTTCTATAATTTTAGACCTTTGGATTAGCAAATTTTTAGTCTTAGAGATAGAACATTTCTAGGGTGAAACTTCAAAAATTTAACAATAAGAAAGCAAACTGGGGTTTGAGTAAGTCAAAGTTCATTTTGCTTACGAAAAAAACCAAAATGAGAAAGCAAACTGGGGTTTGAATAAGTAAAAGCTGCTTTTGCTTGCGGAAAATACTGAAATGAGAAAGCAAACTGGGGTTTGAGAAAGCAAACACAGCTTTTGAGTAAGTCAAAGTTCATTTTGCTTGCGGAAAACACCAAAATGAGAAAGCAAACTGGGGTTTGAATAAGTAAAAGCTGCTTTTGCTTGCGGAAAACACCAAAATGAGAAAGCAAACTGGGGTTTGAGTAAGTAAAACCACATTTTGAGAAAGCAATTTAAGTATTTTGATAAATTAAACAGGTATTTTTATAAAGCAATGAGGCTTTTTGATAAAGTAATCGGCAAATATACTTAACGATTAAAAATCGCGCCTGCACAAATGGAGTCCTACTGGAAAATTGCTGTATGTCAGTTAATTTTCAATGATCGCGCGATTTACTCTATAACTTTCAATTTAGTGATTTGTTTATACAGGAATTACCTCAGCTACTCATCTTCGATCAGAACTGTAACAGCAGCGATCGCAATCAACATTTCATCATTTTTATCATTGAGTTCGGGAATTGCCCGCCCTTGAACTATCATTCCTCCAGATTCTACGGTGAGGGTTTTTCTACCAAATGGTAATACAGCTAGTACTTCTGCTTCTCTAACTTGCTCTGGGTATGGAACTGCTACCTGAACCTCTATAATCATTTCATTGGGGTGACTTAAACCTGCGACTTCCCAAACACCAGGTAAAGCATTGTGAGCGATCGCATTCCTTACTGCCCTAGCTGCTGCTACTGTAGGTTCTTGTCCATGCTGGTCTATTCCCATCCCCATCTCAATAATCAATCGTTTACGTACCATTGCTAGCTCCGGTATAATATTGCATCTTTCACCACAAAAGCAGCTATGCTGAAGGCAGGAGGCTCACTTGCAATACTAGCCATACATCCCCTGCCTCCTTCACACCATACGCTGCACGCGACTCAAACGCTCTGAGTAACTTTTCATCACCTTCAAGGCAAACATGGGAGTTTCCTGAACGGCAAAGAGAAACTTTTTTTCATCAAGGAAACCCAGTTTGGTATCCACCTTGGCGATAGCTGTGTAAGTTCTATTTTTTACTCCTACAAGTACTCCAACACCAAAAACTTCGCCCGTATCAATGGTTTCTACAATCTTGCCATTGACTAATATATCCACTGTTCCTTCCAGAATCCCGTACATGTGTTCACCAGGCTGTCCTTCTTCAAAGATGACTTCGCCTGCTGAAAATTCTTTAGGATCGGGTTGTTTTTGAAAGATACTGACTGTTACTACAGGACTTAGCATTAGAGCAACCCCAAAATTCTTGGTTTTTAGACGAAACTTTTAGATAGCTTTACGCGAACCCACAAAAGTATACTACTTTCTGTTGATTAACTCTCAATCTCCGCAAAATTTCTGATTAGTCTCCTAATTGCCTAGAAACTTCTAAGAAGTCCCTCTCGCCTGTTAAAGCTAGGGGTGTACGCACAAGTCGAATTACTACCAGTCCTTGAATTACCCCACCCTAACCCTCCCCTTTATAAGGGGAGGGAACTAGATTTCTTTTTTCCCCCTCTTTTTAAGGGGGATTAAGGGGGTAATTCGACTTGTGTGTACACCGTAGCCCGGTCAAAAAGGGAGAGACTTGAACTAAAATTCAAAGTAGGAGAGGTTTATCAAACTCACGTTCAAATAGGGAATTTTGGTTATCAGGTCATCTTCTATAATTGATAAAACCTGTACACCTAATTTTAGGCATGAGACTGTGACCGAATCAGGAAGTTACAAAGATACTGTAAACCTACCCAAGACTAACTTTGATATGCGGGCAAACGCTATCAAGCGTGAGCCTGAAATCCAAAAATTTTGGGAAGAAAATAAAATTTACGATCGCCTATTTGAAAATAACCCCGGCGAATTATTTATACTGCACGATGGGCCTCCCTACGCTAATGGCTCACTCCATATTGGTCATGCCTTAAATAAAATTCTCAAAGATATTATTAATCGCTACCAAATCTTAAAAGGGCGTAAAGTTCGCTACGTTCCTGGCTGGGATTGTCACGGTTTGCCAATTGAGTTGAAAGTTTTGCAGAACATGAAGTCAGCAGAACGGCAAAACTTAACATCTTTACAACTGCGGCAGAAAGCGGAAGAATTTGCCCTAGCTACGGTAGATAATCAGCGCCAAAATTTTAAACGTTACGGTATTTGGGGTGATTGGGATAACCCTTATCTAACTCTAAAGCCGACTTATGAAGCGGCTCAAATTGGCGTGTTTGGTCAGATGTTCTTAAAAGGCTACATCTATCGCGGTTTGAAGCCGGTTCACTGGAGTCCAAGTTCTAAAACTGCTTTGGCTGAAGCTGAGTTGGAATATCCTGAAGGTCACGTTTCCCGCAGTATCTATGCAGCTTTTGCAATCACAAGTTTGGCGGAAGCTGTAAAACCACTGTTGGCTGAATATCAGCCTGATTTGGGTGTGGCTATCTGGACAACTACACCTTGGACAATTCCGGGGAATTTGGCGGTGGCGGTAAATGCAGATTTGAACTATGCAGTAGTGGAAGTTCCCCACTCAGAGGCGCAAAGTAATTTCAAATATCTCATTGTTGCTGCTGATTTAGTCGAACGTTTATCTTCAACCTTGGGAGTTGAGTTAACTGTCAAAGCCACCTTTAAGGGGAATGACTTAGAACATACTACTTACCGTCATCCTTTATTTGACCGCGAAAGCCCGATTGTTGTGGGCGGTGATTACATCACAACTGAGTCGGGTACTGGATTAGTACATACTGCACCCGGTCATGGTCAAGAAGACTACATTGTTGGTCAGCGTTACGGTTTACCTATCCTTGCACCAGTGGATGACAATGGCAATTTTACCCAAGAGGCGGGAGAATTTGCGGGGTTGAATGTGCTGGGTGATGGGAATCAAGCGGTAATTGATGCACTGGCTGCGGCTGGTTCTTTGTTGAAAGAAGAACCATATCCCCATAAATATCCTTATGATTGGCGGACGAAGAAACCAACGATTTTCCGCGCCACTGAACAATGGTTTGCTTCTGTGGAAGGATTTAGAGAAGAAGCACTAAAGGCGATCGCCACGGTAAAATGGATTCCAGCCCAAGGTGAAAATCGCATCACGCCAATGGTGGCGGAACGTTCCGATTGGTGCATCTCTCGTCAGCGCAGTTGGGGTGTACCCATTCCCGTTTTCTACGACGAAGCTACGGGAGAACCACTGCTAAACGAGGAAGTTATCAACCACGCTCAAGCAATTATCGCTGAAAAAGGTTCTGATGCTTGGTGGGAATTACCCGTTGAAGAATTATTACCAGAATCCTATCGTAATAATGGACGGTCTTACCGCAGAGGTACAGACACAATGGATGTATGGTTTGATTCTGGCTCATCTTGGGCATCTGTAGTCCAACAGCGTCCAGAGTTACACTACCCTGCTGATATATATTTGGAAGGTTCCGACCAACATCGCGGTTGGTTTCAATCAAGCTTGCTCACCAGTGTAGCTGTGAATGATATTCCACCTTACAAAACTGTGCTAACTCACGGCTTCGCTTTAGACGAACAAGGCCGAAAGATGAGTAAGTCAGAAGGAAATGTGATTGACCCGAATACAATCATTGAAGGTGGTAAAAATCAAAAAGTAGAACCGGCTTATGGCGCAGATGTCTTGAGATTGTGGGTATCATCGGTAGATTACTCCGGCGATGTCCGCATTGGTAAAAACATCATCAAGCAAATGAATGATGTTAGAGGCAAAATTCGCAATACGGCGCGGTTCTTGCTCGGTAGCTTGGATGATTTTGACCCGGAAAAAGATACAGTTCCCTTCGAGGAATTGCCAGAACTTGACCGTTATATGCTACACCGCATCAGCGAAGTGTTTGAGGAAGTAACCGAAGCTTTTGAGAGTTTCCAATTCTTCCGCTTTTTCCAAACTGTGCAGAATTTCTGCGTGGTGGATTTATCCAACTTTTATTTAGATGTGGCCAAAGATAGGTTATACATCAGTGCAAAGGATGCTTTCCGTCGTCGCAGTTGTCAAACAGTGCTGAAGATAGCTTTAGATAATTTAGCACGAGCGATCGCACCAGTGTTATGCCACACCGCCGAAGATATCTGGCAATATCTCCCCTACAAAACACCTTACAAATCGGTGTTTGAGGCTGGTTGGGTGCAGGTTGAGGAAAAATGGCGTAATCCTGAATTAGCAGAATTTTGGGAAGCGCTGCGACAACTCCGCACCGACGTTAATAAGGTGTTAGAACAAGCCAGGATTGAAAAAATGATTGGTTCTTCCTTGGAAGCCAAAGCTTTGATTCATATACCTCACAAACAGTTAGGCGATGCTATCAAAGCCTTTAACCCTGTTAAGGGTAACGGTATTGACGAACTGCGATATCTATTGCTGACTTCCCAAGTGGAATTATTAGATTCTGCTCAAGGGTTGCAAGGATTAGAATATACAGCGCAGACGGAAGACTGGGGAATTGGGGTAGTCAAAGCAGACGGGGAAAAATGCGATCGCTGTTGGAATTATTCTACTCGTGTGGGAGAATCAGCAGAACATCCCTTAATTTGCGAACGGTGTGTTGCAGCTTTAGCCGGAGAGTTTTAGTAAATATACGTGAGTTTAACGAACCTCTACCTGCCTTGAATTAAAGTTCAAGCCTATCCCTCTCCGACTCGGAGAGGGATAGTTTTGCATAGTAAAACTTCTTGGTGATCTTTTCATTCAGCTAAAAATCAGCTTGCCGTCACCGCCTGAAATATATATTTTGCGTACTACACATTATGGTTATTTTGTACAGTGCGTAATTTCTATGGATAATATACTTTTGAGCGAAAAAATAAGTGTTTTTACTGAAGATTCATAAGTATTCTCACTGTATTCTTTTTAAGTGTAGAGACGGATTATAAAATTATTAATAAAACATTAAGGTATGGATTAATACGTAAAATCCAGACTAAAACATCCATTAACTCAATCAAAATTTAAGAAATACAGAGATATGTCAAGTAAAGTTGTGAAAGAGTTGGCAGATTTTTTGGTGCAAATAGAACAGCGATCGCAGTTTCATGCAGGCTATCCATATAATTTAAATTGTGATTACAGCTTGATAGCCAAATTTTTCAATCATTTATTAAATAATGCTGGAGATCCATATATGGAGCCAGATTTTGGTCTTCATTCTCGTAAGTTTGAGCAAGAAGTCTTATCTTTTTTTGCTCACCTTTATAAAATTCCAGAAGATCAGTTTTGGGGTTATGTTACTGCTGGCGGAACTGAAGGTAATTTATATGGAATGTTTTTAGCAAGAGAAATTTACCCTAATGGGATTCTTTACTCATCACAAGACTCTCATTACTCCATACCCAAAGCAGCCAAATTATTCCGCATCCAGCATAATGCTGTTAATTCGCAAATTAATGGAGAGATTAATTATGAGCATTTTGAACAATTAATTAGCGAAAATCGAAGTTATCCAGCAATTATAAATTTAAATATTGGGACTACTGTTAAAGGTGCAATTGATAACTTAGACAAAGTTATAGCAATTTTAGAGCGTAATCAAATTAAAGATTATTACATCCATTGTGATGCTGCCCTGTCAGGATTAATATTACCATTTTTAGATGGTGCTCCGCAAGTTAGCTTTGAAAAATCTATAGATAGTATAGCTATTTCTGGTAAATTTATTGGTTCTCCATTACCTTGTGGTGTGGTTTTAACTAAAAAGAAATGGGTAGAAAAAGTTGAAACAGAAATTGAATATATTGGTTCAAAAGATACAACAATTCTCGGGTCTAGAAACGGTCACGCCCCCTTAATTCTCTGGTATGCAGTACAAACAAGAGGTTATGATGGATTAGCTAGAGAGGCAAAGACTTGTATTAATAATGCCCAATATCTTTTCCAACAACTTCAAATCAGAGAATATCCATGTATGTTAAATAGTTTTTCCAATACCGTCGTGTTTCAGAAACCTTCTCAAAGGTTAATTAAAAAGTGGCAGTTAGCAGTTTATGAAGATTGGGCACATATTATAGTCATGCAGAATATTAATCGGAAGAAAATTGATATTTTTATCAATGAACTTTTGCAAGAAGAAGGGGTAGTGAATAACGCAGAGAATTCTCAGCTACAGCCAGTACTACACTAATGTAGACTATCAAGTGATTTTAATCGCCCGATTTTACAACGTGTTTCTCTAAAAAAAATTTGATTCCAAGATTTTATTGTTTTAAAAAGTTTTTGTAACACAAGTTAGCAGCAAGTAGTATTTCTACTTGTTCACTATCCATAGGTGGTAAGAAAAAATACCCTTGTCCATAATCACATTGTAACGCCTTTAGTTGTGCTAATTGCTCTACAGTTTCTATGCCTTCTGCTGTTACAGACATATTTAAATTATGAGCTAATGTCACAATAGCTCGAATAATTTCTAAATTTTCCCCTCGACTACCTATATTGCTGACAAAAGAACGGTCAATCTTAAGGGTTTTTATTGGTAGGCGATGTAGATAACTCAAAGATGAATAGCCAGTACCAAAATCATCCATGTGCAACTCCACATTTAGCGCTGTTAACTGGGAAAGCACGGTGGTAGCTAATTCAAAATTATCCATCAAAAAGGTTTCAGTAATCTCCAATTTCAAACTGCGTGGCTTCAGTCCAGTTTCTTGCAAAATATATTTAACTTGTTTAAACACATCAGGTTCAGTGATTTGTTTTCCAGAAAAATTAACGCTAATTGTCAGGGGTAGTGAGCTAGGAAATTGTTTATGCCATTTGTGCATTTGGTGGCAGGCTTCATGAAGCACCCATTGCCCAATACTAAGAATCATTCCAGTTTCTTCGGCCAGGGGAATAAAATCCTGAGGGGCAATAAGCCCTTGGTTTGGATGATACCAACGTATCAGAGCCTCAAATCCAATAATTTTGCCAGTTATCAGTGAAATAATTGGCTGGTAATAAAGACGAAATTCTTCTTGCTTAAGCAGCGCATTTCGCAGAGAAGTTTCTAACTCCAAGAGCAAAGATGCACTCTCATGCATTTTTTGGTCAAAAACCTCATAGCGGGCTTTCCCAAGTGATTTGGCACAGTACATTGCCACATCGGCATCGCGTAGAATCTGCGCTGCTTGTTCATAATCTGTTTTACTTAAAGCAATGCCAATACTAGCATTAGTAAATACTCTATGCTCATTTAGTTGAAATGGTAAAGCTAGCATTTTTCTAATTCGCTCGGCTAGCTGTATGGCGGTGCTAATATCCTCAATTTCCTCAATTAAGATTGTGAACTCGTCCCCGCCAAAACGGGCAACTATGTCTCCGACTCGCAGAACTGATTTGAGTCGATGAGAAATTTCAATTAAAAGTTGGTTTCCTAGTAGATGTCCAAGGCTATCATTAACAACTTTAAAGCGGTCTAAGTCTAAGAAGAGTACGGCAAATAAATATTTATTTTGCTGTTTAGTACGTTCTATTGCTTGCTGCACTCGCTCCAGAAAGAATCGTTGATTAGGTAATCCGGTTAGCCCGTCATGAAGACTATTGTGTAATAGTTGCTCTTGTGCTTGTTGACGCTTGATAATATCTTTTTCAAGTTGTTGATTCACTCTAATAAGTTCAATGGTGCGTTCTAAAACCATCTGCTCAAGATGATGGCGATACTGAACTAACTCTTTTTCTACTAACTTCCGCTTAGTGATGTCACGAACAATAACAACATACTCTCGTAGCTGAGAATTGAATGGCTGTGAGATAGTCGATTCAACAATTCGTAAACCTTGATTTATTTTTAATGTTTGCTCACTTCTAATAGACCACTGTTCCGGTTTGCCGCGATAGCATATTAATATTTGATTCAATTTTTGCCCAACCAATTGCTGAATATTCGTTTGAAATAACTCTTCAGCAGCGGCATTTGTCTGACATATATTACCGTTTTCATCTAAAACTAAAACAGTATCTGGAACGGTATCGAGAGTAGTAATAAATAGGCTTTTTGCTTGTTTACGTGCATCATCAATAGCAACAATTTGTGGTAGAGTTGTCCAGCAAGCGATCGCAACTCCTGTAAAAGAGAGCGTTACTAATAAAATAGCTAGCAAAGAATTATGAGTATTATTAGAATTTATGTCTAATAAATTACGGATAATCCAAGTGCTTGTGGCAATAACACAAATTAATGATACTAAGACAATTACCTGTAGTACCACAAAATCTTGGTTGTTTCTACTAAACTTAGCCAAGTAATGCTGTGTCCACCATTTTGGGTCTAATGACGCTAATTTAAAGCGACGTAGCGCTACATCTCCTAGCATCAAAACAATGGGTAATAATAAACCTACTAAAAAATCCCTCCAATTCCAAGCTAAACCTCCTACTATTAGAACTACTGCTTCTACACAGAAAAAACCAAGTGACCACCAAGGCCATAGTACTTGCGGTTTCCCTCGACACAGCCATAGCCCCAGATGTAGTCCCATAATGGACAGAAGATAACAGGTGCCTGCTACCGTGACAAGTTGAGGTATATTTCCAAAATTGAGACAAAGCAAACTTAGTAGAAAGGTAACTAAGATAGCTGGCCCAAGGACACCGTGGCGAGAAACTAATGCAAATGCAGGAGAAAGTTGACCGTCTAAAGCAAGTTGGTATAATATCCGAGGAGAGTTGGAAACTGCCGTAGCAGCACTTAAAAGGCAGGATATAGTAATAATAAGTGTTACTATAAAAGAGGCAGATTCACCCCAAAAAGGTTTAGAAGCCTCTACCAAATTTAAGAACGCATCGTCTATTGTTGGATTTGGAGCCGAACACATTAATACCCAAGAACCACCTAAAAACACCGCAGGAATTAGCCAAGCAGCTACGGTTAAGAAGCTCAAAGTTTTATATGGGTGGCGGCTATCAGCAACAAAAGAAGAAGTGGTTTCACAAGCATAAATTGAATAGCTAGCCAAAAAAAACCACTTTGCCCATTCTTCAAAGCTCAGGCTATGTGTGCTAGTTGGGATAAATTGAAAACTAGTGGCTGAGAAGGCTAACCATATTACGCCTTGAACACAAAACAGAAGTAGTAATAAAATAGCTGGGAAGACAAAAAATAAATGCAGGAGTGCTAAAGCACGGGTGCCACTGAAAGCCAAAATAAAAGGAATTGCTGTAAAAATAACTTTCAAAAAAGCTTCTGGACAAGAAATATTTAATGTTTCAAGATTGACTTTAATTAGGTTTGTAAGAATAATCGCATAGAGTGCCGGTGCTGCTGCCCAGCTAAAAAAGTATCCTAAGGCTACGTAACGGCCCAAGCCAGGAAAGTTTTTTAGTAGCCTTGTGGTATAGTTTGGTGTTCCTCCGGCGACATCTGGCCAATGTCTACCTAGACTTTGTATCTGCAAGTTAAGTAAAAAGGAAGCGATCGTGCCAAACAACCAAACTAAGATAGCTTTAGGGCCTAAGGCTGCATGAATAATAGGGGCAGTACCAATCCATCCAACATGACCCGTTAAGCCGAAGCCCCAGGTTTCAAGATAACTCAGAGTTCGTGGTAGGCGTATTACCAAGTGCTGATTTGTCTCTGTCTGTACAGAATTGTTAGTAATCATTGTTTCTTAGCGAAATTTACTTACTTTTTCACTCAATAGCTGAATATCGCCTTACATAGCTTCAGTGTAAATACTGGACTTGTCAGAAAATTTACTTAATTTTTACTAATTTTTATTTTTGCACACAATAAATAGCAACCCTAATTGATTGGGGAAAATTAAAATGTTAAAATTTTTGACTTCAAGAAATCGGAAATCTTGTTATTTACGAACGGTTTAAGCTGTTACGCATTTAACTTGAACATTTACATGAAGGCTGATGACTGATGACTGATAACCGTTAACTGTTGACGGTTAACGGCCGTAAAGAGTGTTTATACAATTTAACGTGAGTTCGACAAGTCTTATTTGATATCTCCCCCAACTCCTCTTTGTGTCGGAGAGGGGAGCAAAAAGCTGAATTTTTCGTTGCTCCTCCCTTTCCGAAACGGAAAGGGAAACTGGGAGGGAGAGGTTTATCGAACTCACGTAACTTTAATGCTTATTACCTAATCTCCTTCCCTTGTTATACCATTTCACTTTAATAATGATACAAATACGCTGGTAAGGGCATGGCAATGCCATGCCCCTACGAGAAATCTATATGTATCAGGATTTTTGTGAATTAGTATTAGGAAGGGGATTAGGTATTTATTTAACTCAACACAGAAGACCTATAGCTTTTGCAACAACTCCTGAGTTAACTGAAAGAACGCTTTTGAACCAGCTGATTGGGGAGCATTTAAGACAGCTGGCATAAAACTATCAACAGCTTTAGCAACATTGACATCAACTGGTATTTGTACCTTACAAATTTTCTCTACACCGAAATCTTCAACAACGCGGTGCATCACCTGTTTATAGTATCTGCCAGTCAGAAGGTTAGCGCTAGACATACTGAATACAATTCCCAGCATTTTTATATCTATTTTGGTTTCATGCCCGTGGCTGTCTTTTAATTGAGCAATCCGTCTTTCTAGCAGTTGAATACCTACTACAGATAAGGGTTCTGGTTTAGCAGGAAGTATGTAAAAATCACTGGCAGCTAAAGCGCTACGAGTCAATAGATTATATCCAGGCGCACAATCTAAAAGGATAAAATCATATTCTTGACGTACAGGTTTTAAAATATTGTTGATCAGGACTCTTTCAAAGCGATTCCAAATTGTTTCGAAGTCCTGTTCACCTAAAGCAGTTGCTTGCTGATGCAGCATTTCTGAAACAACAAATTCATCATATAAATCAATATCCCCTGGTAATAAATCCAGACCAGGAAGATTACAAACCTGGGATTGAATGATGTCCTGAATTGTGAGTTTTGCTTGTGGCTCTGGATTAATAACTTCGTCTATTAGATACCTAAATGTCTTACTTTGTTTCCGACGCTTGGCAAAATCTAAAGGCGACATCAAACTGAGTGTAGCGCTAATTTGGCTGTCTAAATCAAGGACAAGCACCCGCTTGCCATGATTTTTAGCTAAACAGGTAGCTAAATTGACGGTGAGGGTGGTTTTACCAACGCCACCTTTCATATTTGCAGTAGCAATTATATATCCCATTGGTTGAGTCCTCTGTTGACGCGTTTCCATCTAGGTAGCGTACACCTCTATCAATCTATTAAATCTTCCATTAAATTTAATATTTTCGGAAACTCGAAAGGTCAGATTGCCTCAATTGTAGGCGTTGAGGTAGGTGACACGATTTAATCTCAGCCATCATACCGTTTTTTGATGAAATGAGTTGGTAAAATTGCTGTCACTTTGGTTGAAAGCTAGATACCATTAGATTCGGCGTGTTTACTGTTCGGGAGTGCCAAAATGTCTAAACAGCTGGGTCAAAAAATCGCACCTACACCCATATCAAATGATATTAGTGTGGTGGATTTGATTGATCAATACTTCACCGCTTACAACTCAGCGCGGTTGCGAGAAATCTGCCAATTACTGAGTCGTGATGTGCTAACGGAAGGTGTCACGGTGGGAGTTAGCCTTTCCGGTGCGATGACACCAGCAGGATTCGGGGTTTCAGCGCTTGCACCTTTAATTCGCAACGGTTTTATTGACTGGATGATTAGCACTGGTGCAAATCTTTACCACGATATGCACTACGGTTTAGGTTTTGAACTCTTTGCTGGTAATCCGTTTTTGGATGATGTGAAACTGCGCCAAGAAGGCACTATTCGCATTTATGACATTATCTTTGGTTACGATGTGCTGCTAGAAACTGATGCGTTCATCCGCAAGATTCTGCAAGGAGAGGCGTTTCAAAAGCGAATGGGAACTGCTGAGTTTCACCATTTACTGGGTAAGTATGTTCGGGAAGTAGAAAAGCAGTTGGGTGTGCAGAATTCCTGCTTGCTTGCTACAGCTTATGAGTATGGCGTGCCTATATATACGTCTTCTCCAGGAGACAGCTCAATTGGGATGAACGTGGCGGCTTTGGCTCTGGAAGGTTCGCAGCTGGTGATAGATCCATCAATTGACGTAAATGAAACGGCTGCGATCGCATATAATGCCCGTGAATCAGGAGGTAAAAGTGCGGCTGTAATTCTCGGTGGCGGTAGTCCTAAGAACTTTTTGCTACAGACTCAACCGCAACTTCACGAAGTATTGGGATTAGAAGAACGAGGACACGATTACTTTATACAGTTTACCGATGCGCGTCCAGATACAGGCGGTTTGTCTGGAGCAACCCCATCGGAAGCCGTTAGCTGGGGTAAGATTGACCCGGAAGAGTTACCTAACACTATTGTTTGTTATACCGATAGTACGATCGCTCTACCATTGGTGACAGCATACGTTTTGAACAAGTGCCAGTCTCGTCCCCTGAAGCGTGTATATGACAAGCGAGAAGCTATTTTGGATAAACTGCAAAAAGACTATTTAGCAGCCAAAACCCAACCATCTGATCAGGTTCGAGCAGCAGTGGCTGACAGTGCCCAAAAGCAAACAGCGACTTATCCCTGTGGGCGGTTGATTCCGAATACGTAGGGAGTAGGGAGTAGGGGAGGCAGGGGGAGCAGGGGGAGAAGGGGAAGAAAAACTATTGATTCTTGAACCCAATGCCTCCTGCCCTTCATTCCTTGTGTCTAATCAGCAAATAGGTGGTCATTTTCCCTTTGCCTTGAACTTCAATTTCGCCCCGCTTTTCAAATACAAATTCATTACACAAAAACTTATAAGTATCTTCTGTAACTTGGATTTTACCAGCAATACCTTGATATTCTATGCAGTGAGCAATGTTTACGGTGTCTCCCCAGAGATTATACGTAATTTCTTTGGATTCAATTACTCTTGTAGCTACGGAACCAGTATGGATGCCGATACGGATGCTAAAGTTTTGGTTATTCTCAGTATTAAATAGAGCGATCGCAGTTTGCATCTGGAGTGCCATTTGAGCGATCGCTTGAGCATGATCTGGACGGTGTGTGGGCAAACCACCAATTACCATATAAACATCGTCAATGCTTTTGATTCTCTCTAAACCATATTGTTCGGTGAGGCGATCAAAAGTTGAGAAAATCGATTTGAGTAAGTTTAACAGTTGAATTGCACTTATAGAAGCAGCAATTTCGCTAAAGCCGACAATATCTGCAAATAAAACTGTGACATGAGTAACCTCTTCGGCAATGTTAGTTGCTGCTTCTTTCAAAGGTTTGGAGATTACTGCTGGCAAAATATTCAGCAATAAACGTTCGGTTTCTTCCTGCTGATGGCGCAGCGCTTCTGCTGCTGCTATTTGCTGGGTGAGATTGCGAAAAATGCCGCGAGTTGCAACTGGATGACCTTCGACAAATTTACAGTTAATATTACCTTCTAAAAAGATTGTTTGACCATCTTTAGTAACAAATGCGGCTTTTACTTGTCCGATCTTTTCTCCTGACAGCACACGGTAAAATCTTTGTAAACACTCTTGTTTAAAGTCTGGATGGATAATATCAAAAACATTCATATTTACAATTTCAGCTTCGCTATATCCCAAAGCTTCTTGCCATGCACGATTGACATACAAAAAACGACCATAGGAATTGACACATTGAATCAGGTCATTAGCATTTTCAAATAAATCTCGATATCGTTCTTCACTTTCCACAAGAGCATCTTCTGCTTGTTTGCGTTTGATAAACTGGGCGATTTGACTACCAATAGAACCCATCATTTGCAATAGTTCTTTATCCTTTGGTTGTACATCCCGGCTAAAGAAAACCATCAATCCTAAAATTTCACTATCGTCTAAGATGGGGAAGCCAAAAGCTGCGTGCAATCCCGCTTCAGCAGCAGGTTGCGATCGCCGAGTGTCTCCATCTTCTGTGATATCTTGAATCCACAAGGGCAAACGTCTGATCCAAATTTGACCAGGTAAGCCAACACCGGGTGTATAGGTAGTTTGCCAGGTAATTGCTTTAAACTTCCGAGCTGAAATTATTCGACTTGACCAAATTTCTACACACCTTAGTACTGCATTGAGGCTATTTACCTGTACGGAAGTACCAATGTATTGACTTGGTGTCCAAAGCTCACCTAAATCCCATCCCAAGTTTTGGCAAATCGACTGCAAAATTTGCGGAATTACCTGTTTTACATTTTGGGATTCTGATAATATACGAGTGATAGCATACTGAGCACTTGTAAGCTGTTCCCGGCGCTGCCTTGCAGTAATATCGCGGCCAATGTAGACAATATCTTCTAATCCTTTTCTTTTTTTCGGAATTACTGAACAAGAAAAAGCAATCAACCGCTTTTCCCTAGTCTTTGTTCGACAAACTAACGTATCCGCTCAATAAATCGGGGTAGTGCAAAAAATAAAAAGTAGATAGATGCACATAGCGCCGTAGAATATATCACATGGCGCAAAAGCAATCTCCAGAAAAACAAGTAGAGGCATTATTGCAAACC
>NZ_JACJTR010000027.1 GCF_014698795.1 Nostoc sp. FACHB-892 | reverse complement strand
CAGGCTTTGGCACAGGTAGTCTGTTTGCCAACATTGATAACGATAACAATGCATCCACAACATCACCTGTGTTGAGAACTATAAACTTTGAGATCGTTGCTTAACTAATGATATGTCTGCAAGTTTGCAGCTAGATGCCAATAGCCGCAATTGCAATCATCAGCATTGCTAATTAGGGGTCTTGAATCCTCCTCGCACATAATGTGCAAGGAGGATTACAATTTAAACTATGGGAGTTCAACAAAGCTAAAAAGCCAGCGCAGGCAAAGCAGGTAAATCTTTAGGGTTAATATCTGAATGGCACTAAGATAACGCCAAACCCATTATATATAAGGCTTTTGGGTATGGGGTATGGCTGAGTGGGTGTAGTAAGGAAGAAATTTATTTGTGTCTACACTCTTATTTACTTTTATTGATTTTTCCCTATACCCCACACCCTACCCCCAACACCCGGCCCAGACGAGCTTTCAGCTTTTCTTAGTGCCATTCGGTCACGGGCAGAGAGCAGAAAACAGTATTCCAACTGAGCCTCCAGCAAGAACTGCCCTCTACCTTTCTAGATAAAAAGTCACTGTACATCTGACTTCCACCCGCGTTCAGGATTTCCGTAGGTTTGATCCCGCCTCGATCTACGATCACCGATGATCGGTTGAAGTTACGCCTAGAAACTCCTCGAAGAGCTTTTCGCTAAGACTGCGCGAAGGTCATAGCGGTCAAGGTTCATCACCTTATCCCATGCTGCTACAAAGTCATTCACAAATTTCTGCTGCGAGTCCACACATCCGTAAACCTCCGCAAGGGCCCGTAGCTGAGAGTTTGAGCCGAAGATGAGGTCAACACGGGTAGCGATCCACTTAGGTTCACCAGTTTTGCGATCACTCCCCTCGAACTCATATTCATCTTCAGAGCTTGCCTTCCACGTCGTGCCCAGATCGAGCAGGTTCACGAAGAAGTCATTGGTCAACGTCTCTGGTCGATGGGTGAAGACGCCGTGTTTGAACCCTCCAAAGTTCGCACCCAGGACGCGCAAACCGCCCACAAGAGCCGTCATCTGAGGGGCTGACAGGGACAGCAATTGCGCTCGATCGACCAGCAGCTCTTCGAGCGATTCGCTGTGTTTGCCACTAGTGTAGTTGCGGAACCCGTCCGCAGTCGGCTCAAGCACGGCAAAGGACTCGACATCTGTTTTCTCTTGCAGCGCATCTGTGCGCCCTGGCTTGAAGGGAACCGTCACGTCGTGGCCAGCGTTCTTCGCCGCTTGCTCAATGCCTGCACATCCGCCCAGAACGATCAAGTCAGCGAGCGAAACCTGCTTCTTGCCAGACTGCGATCTGTTGAACTCCTGTTGGATCGCCTCTAGGGTTTGTAGCACCGTTGTCAGTTGAGTTGGCTGGTTGACTTCCCAATCCTTCTGCGGCACGAGACGAATGCGCGCGCCGTTCGCTCCACCCCGCATATCGGAGCAGCGGAACGTTGATGCCGATGCCCAAGCGGTCGAAACCAGTTGGGAGACAGACAATCCCGAAGCAAGAATCTTGGCTTTGAGAGCGGAAATGTCTTGCTCATCAACCAATTCGTGGGTGGCTGGAGGGATGGGATCTTGCCATAAGAACTCTTCCTCAGGAACCTCCGGGCCTAGATAGCGTGAGCGGGGACCCATGTCGCGGTGCGTCAGCTTGAACCACGCCTTAGCGAACGCCTCGGCAAACTCATCCGGGTTATCGTGATAACGCCGCGCAATCTGGTTGTAGATGGGGTCCATTTTCATAGCCATGTCCGCCGTAGTCATCATGGGGGCGTGCCGTTTCGACGGATCGTGTGCGTCGGGTACTGTACCCGCACCAGCGTCGTCCTTGGGCTTCCATTGCCACGCGCCAGCGGGACTCTTCGTCAGCTCCCAGTCATATTTGAACAGGGTTTCGAGATAGCTGTTGTCCCACTGCGTCGGAGTGGGGGTCCATGCGCCTTCGATACCGCTGGTGATCGCATCGACGCCGACACCCGTGTTGAAGGTGTTTTTCCAGCCGAGACCCTGATCCAGGATGGTAGCACCCCCAGGATCAGCACCTACGTGCGTTGCTTCGCCCGCACCGTGACATTTGCCAAAGGTATGCCCACCGGCGGTGAGTGCGACTGTCTCCTCGTCGTTCATTGCCATCCGACCAAAGGTCTCGCGAATATCGCGTCCTGAGCCGACCGGATCAGGCTCGCCGTCTGGCCCTTCCGGGTTCACGTAGATCAATCCCATCTGAACAGCGGCGAGAGGATTCAGGAGCACCCGATCGCCTTCGTAACGCTCATTGCCGAGCCAGGCTTTCTCAGAACCCCAGTAGATGTCTTCCTCTGGCTGCCAGACGTCCACGCGCCCACCGGCAAAACCCAACGTCTTGAAACCCATAGACTCAAGCGCGCAGTTGCCAGCGAAGATCATAAGGTCGGCCCACGAGATTTTCTTGCCGTATTTCTGCTTGATTGGCCAAAGCAACATGCGCGCCTTGTCGAGGTTTGCATTATCTGGCCAACTGTTGAGGGGTTCAAACCGCTGGCTACCCGAACCCGCGCCGCCGCGACCATCGCCAATACGATACGTGCCTGCGCTGTGCCAAGCCATGCGAATGAAGAGCGGGCCATAATGACCGTAGTCGGCTGGCCACCAGTCCTGGGAGGTGGTCATCAGCTCGAAGATATCTGCCCTCAAGGCAGCTAAGTCAAGACTCTTGAACTCCTGAGCGTAGTTGAACGACTCACCCATGGGATTAGCCTGGGGTGTGTGCTGGTGGAGGATGCTCAGATTCAAATAATTCGGCCACCAGTCTTGGTTCGACGGTCTGTGACGAGGCTGAGGTTTCTGACCTTTGCCCGTAAACGGGCATCCGCTTTCGCTGCTCATAGTATCTTATCTCCCGTCAAATTTTGTGGTACGGATTTTTTGATGTAGTGCTGGTATAGCCAACAAATAGCACATGGGCAATTATTGGGATCATCGATGAGAAATATAATCGAAGAGAAATATAAAAAACGTTATGATTTGAAACAATCCGTTATATCAATAGCCCAAGCAGGGCGAACGCATCTACATCTAAATATTGATGGGCAGATGTACAGTGATAAATTAAATGGCGTTGAGACAAATTAGTGCCATCGAGTTAAGCTTTACTCACTTTAGGCTTACAACAAAGCCGTGTTGATATAGCTTGTAAGTTCCCTGTGATACTTTTAGGCTTAACGCTCTTTGAGTACAAGGTTTATACCCTCAATGACATTACTTGAATGATATCCTGATTTATCAAATAGCTCATCATTAGCAAGGCAATGTTATTTTTGAGGATTATCAACTGAGTAAATCTAAGCAACCAAATTGTCTAGAGCTTGAGCATTATATCCGATGGGATACTACCAACGTACTTTACCGCCTCTGTGGATTGGAGTGGCGATCGCCTTAATTGCCTTTGTTGCCATTGGCATTGCTGAAGGCGGATTAGGCGTTCTGCTGCCCTCTATAGTGTCCACATATAACTTGACTCCAGCCACCGTGACGCTGCTGTTTGTGAGTCAAATTAGCGGCTACATTCTGGCAGCATTCACCAGCAGTCTGGTGAGTAGCCGTTTAGGGTTAGCGCGAATGCTATTGATTGCTGCGGTTGTGCTGACAATGGCGCTGGTAATTTACGCGACCTCACCTTACTGGTTGTTTATGGTTGCTGCTGGGTCAGTGTTGGGATTGGGTATTGGACTGATTGATGCAGGAATCAATACCTACATTGTGCAAGATTCGCGCAGTGCAAATATGATTGGTTTACTCCATGCTTTCTATGGGATTGGTGCATTATCTGGACCCGCAATTGCTACTACTTTGCTATCACTTGGCATGAACTGGCGACAGGTTTATTGGGTATTAGCCGCCATCGTCAGCCTATTGATTGTAAGTGTCTTAGGTGCGATAATTTCTCGCTACACACCAATGACGCTACGGGTATCGACATCAAATACAACTGCCTTAGAAAATTTGGGGCGCTCGCTCCAAAATCCAGTAGTAGTGCTAACTGGGTTACTCTTGTTGGTTTATGTTGGTATAGAAGCTTGCATCGGCAACTGGGCATACACTGTGCAATCCGTCGCTCGCCAAACTCCCGAATTGATTGCAGGTTACAGCGTTAGTGCCTACTGGCTAGGATTAACATTAGGACGTTTCATCTTAGGTTATTTCTTGCAATGGCTTGGGGCAGTCGGCACAATCAGTATGTCGCTGAGTCTTTTAATGATTGGATTGCTTGCTTGGTGGCAACTTCGGGATCAATGGATTAGCTTACCACTAATTGGCTTTGCATTGGCAGCAATCTTTCCCGCCACCATCTGGTTGATACCTCAACGATTACCAAATGCCTTGGTTCCTGCGGCTGTTAGTTTTGCCACCAGCATCGCCAGTTTTGGAGCAGCGATCATACCCACTGGAGCAGGCTGGGTTGCAAGTTGGGCAGGTTTAGAAATTATTCCAATGTTGATGCTGCCATTGGCGTTCATAATGGTGGGTTTACATTGCTGGCTAGTGCAACATTCACTCAGAGGCAAGTAAGGTATTCATGCAGGTATTGGCAGAGTTTACAGTTTAGGCACAAGCCTTGAAAAAATATACCAGCCGTCAAAACAATTCAAAATTCACGCATGATCAATTTCATTATTAAGATTCACTTTTTGAACAAGAATGATACAAGTCTGGGTGGTTTATTTTGGTCTTGCTCATGCCACCACTCGTTGAAATCCTCAAGCCGGAAACCATAATTTTTGGCTGCCTGAAAAAAATCTGATAGGTGATGTATAAATGCTGGGATTTTAATCACTTCTTGATCTCTTTGAAAATTAGCTTGTGTGCCTCGATACTGTCTGAATGGATGAAGTTCACAAATGAAAAAGTATCCTCCTGGAACGAGTACACGGGAGGCTTCTAAAAAAATTTTTGACAAATCTTTGATGTGTTCTAGAACAAGATTACAGGTGATCAAATCAATAGACTCGTTGCCGCAAATCCATTGATTTGTAATGTCTGCGGTAATGAACGTCACGTTGACTGAATTTACTTTCTCTTTCGCCTTCTCGAGCATGGCTGCTGAAAAATCGATTGCATAGACTGTTTGGGCAATTTGTGATAAAAGCAAAGTATTTTTGCCTGTACCACAGCCAATTTCAACGATTGATTTACATTTCAAACGCATTAAAATTTCTTTAGTAATGATTTGATCCAGATCGCGGGTCAGGTTTTGATCAGCATCATAGGTGGTTGACCAATTATCGTATGCGGCTTGAACACTCATATTGACTCAGAAATGGCTACATTTTGGTGAGTAAAATTATCCTACATTTACTTATCTTCGGCAAATGCATAATTCCTCAATTAACCTCTGTTAAATACAACAGTGTTGACTCAATAACACTCCTAAACCGAAACCACAAACGGAAGTGAGTTTCAAAATTAGCCCAGTAAAGGATGCCGAAAGCATTACCCTAGAAGCAAGTTTTTTGTGCCCAAAAACAGCACTCAACTCAAAATTGAGAACTGAAGTTACTGAAAAAAAAGGACCTCGATAACAACATTACGGGTTTGGATAATTCAGATGATGTAATTAATGGTCAGACACAAATTTCAACGATAGATAAGTAAATCTATATAACGCCAAATCTCAAAATTGGCACTTTTTAAGGGAACTCCAAAAAATAAATTATCCTAATTTTTGGATTTAATCCGACTATTCATCCCCCTGCCCTAAACGGGGTGGGATATTTTTTTAGTTGGAAGTCCTAATGGAGCCATTGTAATCCCTTATCGTGTAATTTATGCTCAATATGCTGCATTTCCTGGATAGTTTCTCCAGTAACGATCGCATAAATTTCGGTGAAGATTTTTCCGTATTTGACCTTTTCTAAAGCTGACAGAATAATCAAATCCTTGCGATCTAGTTCTGGTTTTAAGGTGACTAGAATTGAATCCAATGTTCCTTCCATGCGGTAGTCACTGGAATACTTAGCTACTCCCTTTCCCAGCCCTAATAGGGTATTACGCTGCAAGCACAACGGAGTCGAGCCATTGACTCGGAAATTAGCATCGATCGCATAAAATTGTCCGTCTTTATCTTCCAGCACATCAAAGCCAATCACGCCAAAATAGCCTTGTTTGTGAGCATACTGACCAAGGTTGGCAATCATCTCAAAGAACTTGCTCATGTCAGTGTTGCGGTAGTCAATCAGTCCGCCTAAATAGTTGCCTTCTGGAGTGACTAGTTGGCTGGTAGTGCCAATCAGGGTTATGTCTCCTACTTTATTGATATAGAACTGTACGCAGTAATTCTGCACCTCATTTTTGACGAACTCTGAAACAATAATTGTATCGAGCAACTTAATATCAAGATATTTCCTGATTTCTTCAAAACAGTAGTTTAAATCGCTGGGGCTTTTGATGATATAAGTGCCTTCTCCTGAGAGTCCGTGGGAGGTTTTAATTAAGTAGGGGTATTGTGGTAACTGAATGTCTTCGATATTTACTTGGTGTAGATTGTAGCTCTTGTATTTTGGGCATTGCACTCCCAATTCGGCTAGGGTTACTTTGCTGAGTAAGCGGTAATGAGTGTCTGGATCAACAGCGTGTTTTTCAGGTTTGAGGTGATCAAAGGGAAATAGACTAATGAGTTTGTCAAAGCGTTTGCTGTGGCTGAGATCATCTAGATAAGTCGAGCAATCCATCATTGACGTATTCGAGTGACTGAAGCCGAAATGCTCTTGCCAGTAGCCAATTAGCGATATTGGCGGTGGAATAATCACAATTCCGGGAATGCGATCGCCTAACACAGCCAGATTTTTCCAAGGTTCCTTCTGACAAATCTTGTCGAAGGAGGTTTTGGTGGCTTCACTACTGCCATCTTGAATAAAATATTTTTTTCGGTTGGGATAAGCAGCCCAACTGGCAGTTGCAGGGTAATTTAAAATAAACCCATAAGATGCATCTGTAATATCTTGAGCAAACAGATCAGAAAGTGTACTTCCTTGAAAATAATGAAAGTCGTATTTTGACATCTACTCCTCCAAGAAACCGCATCCCTTTGTGGATGTGGTTGTTTATATTAAACAAGTTTTCCGAATTTCCAAGTAACACCAACTTTAACAAACAAAGCTGTATATTCAAACTTGAAAACTCAGATGTAGTTTAGCTTCATTAACTACGTATTACCGTAGCGTAACCCATTACGAATTGGTATGAGTTATTTATTTCTTGGTAAAGAAAGCCACCTTGTCTTGTCCTTCGGTCATATAAGCGCAAGCCATGTGTGATGAGTTATACGCCCAGCCAACGCGTCCTTGACGATCTATAAGGATGCACCCAGCTTCACCTTTAACTTTAGATGCCAAAGTGTCAATTGCCATCTGCGCTGCTTCGTCTGGGTGTCTGTCTCCAGTCAAGAAATCGATCGCAGTTTTAGCCAAAACCACGGGGATAATTGACTCGCCATCACCTGTTGTTGAGCAACCGCCAAATTTATTGTCAGCGTACAAGCCACAGCCAACAAGCGCAGTGTCACCGACGCGACCACTTTGCTGCTTCGTAGTACCGCCAGTTGAAGTGCCAGCAGCGAGGATGCCGCTAGCATCCAAAGCCACACAACCTACAGTATTGGGGCGATCAATTACTTTTTGATCCTCCTTCCACTGCTGCCACTGTTCATCAGCTATCAAGTCTTCTTTTTTACACATTTCGGCTCCATTGTCTGCGGCAAAGCGTTCTGCACCCCGCGCCACTAGCAGCCTGGGTTTATCATCCATAATCTGTCGTGCTATGGAGATGGGATGACGGATACCCTGAGCTGCTGCGATCGCTCCCCAACTTAATGAGCCTTCCATGATCGCCGCGTCTAACTCCACCTCTCCGTCGCTGTTGAGAGTTGCGCCAAGACCAGCGTTAAATGTCTGGTCACTTTCGAGAACTCGAATAGCTGCTTCAACAGCTTCTGCGGCGCTACCTCCACTGATTAGCACTGCCCAACCAGCTTCTGCTGCTGCTGTACAGCCTGCATTGTTGGCTGCAACTTTATCGTCTGTGATAGTTTTTGCCCCACCGTGAACAATGATGGTCGGTGTCATATAATTTCCTTTGGTTAGTATGAATTTTGTGGGACTGCAATCGCTTTAACGGGTTCGTCAATTAGTTGTAGCGATCGCATTTTGAAAGTCTCTAAACCCAAGCGCTGGGTTGCTGATATAAACACAGCTTCGGGATACTCTTGTTGAACTCTAACCAAGGTTTCGCTATCTACTTGGTCAACCTTGTTAAAAGCAATGAAACTTTTGTCTGGAATCTCAGGCATTTCTTCGAGTATTTCCAGAACACTCGCAATATGGCTTTCCCAAGCTGGATGGGACAAATCCACAACATGAATCATGGCATCTGCCTCAACTACTTCCTCCAATGTGGCGCGAAATGCATCCATCAGTGGTGGCGGGAGTTCGTGAATAAACCCTACAGTATCTGTGAGCAGAATCGACCTGCGTTGTTGTGTTTCTGGTTCTGTAATTACTACCTTGCGGGTTGTGGGGTCGAGGGTAGCAAATAGTTGATCTGCGGTGTAAACTTCTGCATTAGTTAACACATTTAGCAGAGTAGATTTACCAGCATTGGTATAGCCAACTAATGCCAGAACCGGAATTTCTTGCTGTTGTCGTTGTTGTCTAATGCGGGCGCGATGTGCTTGTAATTGGTTTACTTCTTCTTGTAGTTGACCAATTCGCCGTTGAATGGTTCGCCGTTCCGTCTCTAGTTTTGTTTCACCAGGGCCTCGCGTACCAATCCCCGCACCTAATCGAGACATTTCCTGACCACGACCGCGCAGCCGAGGTAACATATATTCGAGTTGCGCTAGCTCTACTTGTAATTTACCCTCTTGAGTGCGAGCGCGTTGAGCGAAAATATCTAGAATTACTTCCGTGCGGTCTACAACTCGGATGCCAATCTCTTGTTCTAAGTTGCGGGCTTGAGATGCAGAAATATCTCGGTCAAAAACGATTAGATTAGCTCTTAGTTTTTGAGCCAAAAGGGTGATTTCTTCAATTTTTCCCTTACCAACTACTGTTTGAGGATGGATGCGATCGCGCTTTTGCCGCATTATATCCAGTACAATACCCTTAGCGCTTTCCACCAAACGCACTAGTTCTGCTAGCCCATCTTCAAACCGTTGGACAGATACATCTTCTGTCTGCACTCCTACCAGCAACACCCTGTCTTGGTCAGAGACAATTTCTTGAGATAGGAATATTCCATCCCCAGCATCAGCAATTTCTCTCTCCCATTCGTGAACTAGCTCATCAAATTCTTGTTCGGTTAAGTCATCCAAACTTAGAGGAGGTGAAATTACCCAAGGACTTTCTGGATCAGGAAAAAGGTAAGTTAGAAAAGCTTCTTTTACTTCGCTATCAATCGTGGTTAATATAACAAGAGCGTCTAAGCGCTGACGCATCATTGCGATCAACGATGCTTCATCAGGGGCTGCTGATTTAAATTGAGTAGCAACACAACGGATTCCGCTTAAGCGTTCAGCACTGCGGCGGGGTAATTCTTCAGCTGGAATTTGAGTTTGATTAGGTGTTCCTACAGCAATTCGGATAACTTGCCCACGCCGATTAATATAACAACAAATCGGGTGATGAATTTCTTTACTAATTACAGCTAAGGCTTGAGCAAATTCTGGTGTAACTAATCTATCTGCCGGTTGATTTTGCTCGTAAAGCCGTTGTAATTGTTTTATTTGACTAGCTTTTATCCCGTGAGTATTGCCATAAATCTTTTGCATAAATTAACAGTTGATAATTTGCTTTTTAGCTATCTAACTTATATTTTGCCTTTTTAAGGTTGAATTAACTCTATCAAGCGAAATAAGCAAATTAGTTTATTTTGCGTCCTAAAATAACGTTACTAATTATTGTTCATTGTATACAAGCAAACCATAAAACTGCATGAAAGAGCAAATGTGTAAATACCGCTATGGGTTAGATATTTAATCTATTTTTTCTTTTTGCTAGTGCGATCGCACTTTTAAAATATTCAAGCGGCGATTTGAAACAGGTATATTTATTAAAATTGCCTTTACTCTTTGTTGACGGGGCGAATTGAGGGTTGAAATTTAAACGCAGAGGGGCGCAGAGGTAAGCGCAAAGGTACGCGGAGGATTCGCTACCAATGAATGAAAAGTTGTAGTTAGCTCTACTAATTTAATTAACTGATCTACCACTAGCACAACTCAACTATGAAACTATCCCGCAGATGAAAGTCAGCCTCTGCGCCTTGATGAGTTAACGCCCAGTAAGTTATCTCACCATCTTTATCTTTAATAACAGTCGTAATGGCAACTTCAATAGCTTGCTCCACAGAGATGATTTTATCCAAATCTACATCCAACACAAGTATTAAACCATTCGTTTGATTTTGAATATTACAGGGAAGTATTGTAAAAGCTTTTTCCTCTTGCATTCCTTGACGGTATCCATCAAAGCGATAAACATTCCAATGTCCGGCGGGGGAGAGGTTGAATTCCCAATACCGTGCAGAATCTTTGATGCCAAGGAAAAACTCAAAGCAAGTGTCTTGCCACAATTCGTGCTTGCGTGATGGTGTGTTTGATGGTGGAGGAATTACGATTTCTTTTAAATCGCCTCCAAGCATATTGCAGATAGTAAGTTTATTACCATTTCTGGCAATATTACCTGCAATTTTCAAATTAGGCAGGGATTTTGTAGAAGGAAAGGGTTGTAGGGAAAATGTCTGGTGGTTCATTTCATATCTTTAATAATGTTGCAAATTTGCGTTTCTTGCGATTCAATACTTTCGGTAAGCTTAAACTGAACGATCGCTCTTGCCAAGTTATGTTCTGGATGCTTGACTTTGAAGTAGACATTCCCTGCTAAATAATCAGCAAAAAACCTCAATCCTAGTTCAAAGGCGATGAGACGAATTGCATCGTATATATATGCATAGTCATTCTCAGTCAGAAATGCTTTTGCCACCGAAAGATAACCTTGTAAGATTCCCTGGCACAAGTCGGTATCGAAATAAACACTATCCCAATTCTCGGTTTCTTCTCCAGCCGGATTGCAACCCGATCGCAAGCAATCACCAATGTCGTAATGTACCAGACCGGGTTTCACGGTGTCCAGGTCGATGACGCTGACGGCTTGCTGGGTAGCAATGTCAAACATGACATTATTAATTTTTGGATCGCCGTGCATCAAACGCAAGGGTAGCTTGCCTTCAATTTTGGCATTTTCTAGAATATGTGCAAAGGTTTGGCGATCGCTAACAAACTGCAAACAATAATTAACTTCCGAAGATTGACTAGCACTACTTTTCGCCAACACTTCCTCGTAATGCTGGAGATAAAGCGGTGTAATATGGAACCCTTGAAGCGTGTCGGCTAGCTTTTCTGGTGGCAAATCGCTAATCAGATTGTGGAACATCCCCAAGGCATAACCGATTTCTTTGGCGTGTGAGCGATCGCGCATAGTATCGTAAGACTGGGAGCCTTCAATAAAGCTGATCGCCCGCCAAAAGGAGCCGTTTGCATCCCTCCAGTGGTCTTGAGCATCCTTAGTCAACAGTACGCGTGGCACTTCCCAGCGACGATTCAGGGGTGTATGCTGTAACCGTTTGCGAACATGCTCAGTGAAGGTACACATATTCTGCATAATCAGTTGTGGCTGCCGAAATACCTGCGTATTGATGCGTTGCAGGACAAAATGTTGCTCTTCTGAAGAATCTAGAGCCGCCAAAAAGGTGTCATTGATATTACCACTTCCAAATGCTTTAACGTCTGTAACTTTCCCCACCCTAGCGAATTGATCTGCGATCGCAACTACATTTTCTGCACACTGTGTATTGAATTCTTCTGTCATGTTGTTGACCTTTACTACTCCTCATATACATTGCACAAAGGCAATAGGGGATATCGTAGCGCAAGTGTCAAAATAATTTGTAATTAAAAAGGATTTGTTTCCTGATGCTACAAAAACCTCTACCTAACCCACTGCTCGGTCTTTTCGTTGTGGGATTGGTTCTGCAACCGATGCCTACCCATTCCCAGACTGTAATATATTCATTGAATGCACATTTATTCAAGCTGTCCTTGGTAATAAGTCAAGTTAGACCAGATGGCAGTTGTGAAGCAAACGGCAACTAAGTTTATTTGCTGATACTTTCATTAGTACGTGCTGCAAAGCATCAATTAGACGGGAGTTTCCCAGCCAGTATTTAAACTCTTATTTAGAAGATATCAAAAATGATAAATCAGCCCCCGGTAAAAGGGTTTGGAAGTTATTGAATGATGATAGATTCAATAAGTAAGTAATATTGAAGGAAATTGTATGAAACCCGAAAGTGCAGATAAAACGGAATCCTTCTACATTGCCGTAATTCTTTATGAATCATCCTCCGATGCACCCGATTATCAACCGTTGTACCAGGAATGCTTTGTTTTGCTAAAATCTAATTCTTTAGAAAAAGCCAAAGAAAAGGCTATAAGTTATGCAAAAAAAGAAGAAGTAAGCTATAAAAATGTGGATAGAGAAACTATTATCTGGTCTTTAAAAAAAGTAATAGATGTGAATTCAGTATTAGATGATGGCTTTGAATTGGCTAGTGATGGTGTTGACTTATACGCTAGACATTTTCGTAATTATGAGGCTTATCAATCATTTGAACCATTTTTATCTCAACAGTAATTATGACTATGAGAATTATTCTTGAATTATGAATTTTGATAAATATTGTATATTAACACAGAGCGCGACACCGAATAGCCCATTGGAGATATTGCTCTTGCCGGCCCTGCGCTAATTCAACAGTTAGGAAATTTCGTCGCTATCAACCCACTCATCATAGGATGAATCATAACCAATGTAGTGAAGAAAGTATTGCTGACCTTGGATTTGCTCAATTGTCGCAGAATACCAAGCCTCTTGGTCATCATCCCAACATTTTACCTTTTGACCCACTGCATATCCATTGTCATCCGTAGAGCGAAGATCGCGAGTCCGAATATCATCTTCGCCTACCCACTCGTCATAAGATGAACCGTAACCAAGGTAATGAACAAAGAATTGGTCATCTTGGATTTTCTCAATTGTTCCCTGATACCAATCTTCTTCCTCACTATCCCAGACTTCTACTGTTTTGCTGAGTTCATACTGATTGTTATCTGACTTAACAGCAGATTTAATATCTTGGATAGGCTTTTGTTCCTCTTGCTTAATTTCCTCTTTGACTAAAGTATAGGCTTGCAAAATCAAGCTGCGAGCTACAGTTTGAATTCCCGTATGTTCGTAGTAATTGGTAGTTTGATCTAGGAATGCTGCTACTAAATCTAAATTATCATCAGCAATCTGAATAAAGTTACCCAAATTACTAGAAATTGATTGCGGTGTTATGCCTGTTTTAGATACTAAATTATTCATCCAACCTTGCACAGAGTTGAAACTTTGACTGATAAAACCAACTTTATCAGAAGGATTATTGCCTGGGAGAGAGTTATTGATAGCTAAAAAAACCGGATTTTGAGCGATTACGCCAACATCAGTGCCACTAATAACTTCCTGAATTTTGCTAAGAAAGTCGGGGCCTAAAGGCAGAATTCCGTCTAGGCAAACTAGAGCTACCATCCGCATTAGGGATGCATTTTGATAATTGTTAGCGAGAGAATTAGCAAACTCTTGGGGATTCGGTTGAGGAATGCCATTTAGTTTGCAAAAGGCAATGATTTCGACGGTGATTTTCAGTACCAAGTCAATGGATTGAGTTACGTCAGCTTTCGGAGTAATTTTGCCTAAAAAAGAGAGAAAGCCGATTTTCTCACTAACCTTATTCGCTAAAGCTGCCGTTGCCATAGCTGTGTCTGCCTTATCAATTGTTTGATAAAGTTTGATTGCGAATTGATAGCCTTGTTGAGGATCTTCGTATAGAACAACAGCGCGATCGCGGATTTTTTGAATTACCTTAGCATCGCTAACTCCTGTAATGCTACGAATATTATTCTCAAATCCCGTCAAATTGCTCCACTCACCCGGTGCTACATAATCAAGAGCTTTTAAAACTTTGACAGTAATATTGTCAGTCGGTAATTCGTCAACCAACTGAATAATTGATTTATCCATCAGCCGATCCTCAAAACTCAAAATATTTTTACAACACAGTTCAAATAAACCCACAACAACCAATATCAGTTGCTATCCTACGGGAAGCCTTTCTCTGGTCAACGCTGCACGAATTACTGAATCCTATTAATAGAATTCCCCGACCTGACCAAAAAATAACAACTAGCGATCGCATAGATCACAGCAATATTCTTTACAATGGCTTTTACTGATTTGAGGCAAGTAGAGTATGTAGAAGAATTCGTAGGCACGAAGTACCCGATGAAGTTCTACTAGAATCTGAATGAATAATACGTAAGATGGGAGAAGCAGACTACTTGCTTCTCCCATCTCTTAGGAACTTCCAAAATTTATAATCTAAAATTTGGTCAAGCTGTATTACCTATTTTTCCGTCTCCAGCTGCTCTCGTTGCTTACCATACTCCCGCAACTGCTTCAACAGGTTTTCTTGGGATGAGTTAGGGATAGATGGGCTAGGGGTTGGTTGAAGGTTTGTGTCGGTACTTTCAAAATTAGCAAGTGGGGGATTAGTTAAATACACAGGTAAGGACTTTTCCTTAGACATCGCCTGCTGGGTTGGTGCTGGGGTAGGAACTAAATTTTTCGGTTTGCTCACAGCAGTTTTTACCGAATCTAAAGTAGTAGCAACTTGCACTTGTTGCTGCATCTGTTGTGTAGAAGATACTAAACCACTTAGACCATTCACCAATTGCCGCAAATTTTGGCGGAAAGTAGGATCACCTGTCAACTCATCCAAATCAGATGTAATTTTTTGGCTATTTTCAAACGTTACTCGTGCTGAATCTAAAGTTTGTTGCAGTAGCACCGCATTCTTGGGATCATTTAAGGTTTTAGAAGCATCGCGTAAATTAGCTGAGGCTTGTGCTGCATTTGCTGAAAGAGCTTCTAAATTGTTGAGTAATTGTCCTTGAGTTAATCGATTCACAGATGGTGATAAGCTACCGACTGTAACACGCAGTTGGTTACTGGTTTCGGTGATATTGTTTAAAGCACCAACCAGCGCCGAACGATTTGTTGTCAACAGGTTATCCAGGTTGTTCAGCAAACGAGTTGCTTGAGTTGCAGTTGCACCGACTTGATTTGAAGTTTGAATCGCGGATGCATTAAGTTGGTTTGTCGCTCGTTGCACTGAATTAGCAGTGGCTGAAAATGTATTTAGTTGTTGTCGCAAGCTTTTGGTCAAACCTTGTAAATCCTGACTTAGCTCAGTAAAACTGGATGCTGCGCTTGTGGTAGTTTCTAGAACCCTACTCACATTTCTATAAAATTTGGGTTCAGTGTATACAGCAGCTAGCTGAGTTGAACTGCGAATTAGTTCATCAACGCTGATGCCAACCTGACCTTTTAACCGAGAGCCATTACAAATTATAAGGCTGGGATCACAATTTCTATCTAGAGGTTTAGCAATCACAACCCCAGCAGGTAAGGTTGCTTTTGGCGTGATATCAATAATACTTTCGCTAATTAATCCGCTCTGATTAGCTTCAACCACTACATTCCGGGGGAGAATTAAGTCAGTGTTGGCAATTTCAATCTCTACATCAATGGCATTTGGCCCTGGTCGCACCTGGGAAATAGTTCCTACCTTAACGCCTCGATAGCGAACTGTTGCTCCCTTTTGCATTCCGCCAGCGTTAGCAAATTCTACGATAACTTTGTATGCACGGCCAGCAGCAGTGAATCTATTTAGCCACAGAAAGAGTAATCCAAATACCCCTATTCCTAGCAGGATTAACAACCCCACAGAGCCTTCTCTAAATGTTCGCCCAGACGCGAAGCGGCTTGTCATAAGACCTCGCATTTTTTTGCCTCCACCCAATAATTAGTTAGGAGTTGGGAGTTGGGAGTTGGGAGTTAGGAGTTAAGAATTAGGAGTTAGGAGTTAGGAGTTAGGAGTTAGGAGTTAAGAGTTGAATTTAACTCTCGCTCTTCATTCTTAACTTACGCCGTGTGCAACTTTCTCTCAAACCTAACCCCCAACCCCTTCCTTTGTAGGGAAGGGGAGCAAGAATCAAAGCCTCTCTCCTTGCAGGGGAGAGGTTTGGAGAAGCGTTAACTTTTAATTCCTCATTCTTAACTCTTCACTTTTAACTCCTAACTCCTGACTTCTCATTTTTCACTTTCTAACCGACGACTTGAATCGGCCCTTTTACACTTCCACTGAGAAATTGTCTAATCAAGGGATGTTCTGTGTTGTATGTTTCACTAACTGTACCCTGCCATTGCACTCTACCTTCATAGAGAAATATAAGTCTATCAGCTGTACGGCGCATAGTGCTGTCTTGATGGGTAACAACAGCATAGGTACTACAAACTCCATGTAAACATTGCAAATGGCGGATCAAATCTTCGATTACTGTTGAGGCAATGGGATCAAGTCCGGCTGTTGGTTCATCGTATAGTAGAACTTCTGGGGTTTCTGAAGGATTATCGGGGTTAGCCATAATTGCACGGGCAAAACTTACCCGTTTTCGCATTCCCCCGGAGAGTTCGGCTGGGTAGAGGTCGCTTACTTCTGGCAAACCTACCATTTCCAATTTTTCTTTTACCAATTCTTGAATACGCGATCGCGGTAGCTTTGAATTTTGATAAAGTAAAAATCCCACATTTTCCTCCACGGTCAGCGAATCAAATAGCGCCGCCTGCTGAAACACCATGCCAATGCCAACCTGCTGGCCACCATCCTCAATCAAACCGTCTCGCCGCACTCCTTGCACATAAATTTCTCCTTCATCGGGAGTAAGTAACCCCGCGATTACCCGTAAAATTGTTGATTTACCAGTCCCTGATGGGCCAATAATCCCCAGTGCTTCTCCCCGATAAATGGTCAAGTCTACATTATCTAGAACTTTATGGCTACCAAAGGACTTAGAAACACCTTTCAGTTCAATCAATGGTTCAGTCATTAGTTATTAGTCATTAGTCATTGGTGAGCCAGTGCTAAGGGAGAGGGTTTCCCAATATGTACCTTTAAAGGACAAATATGCCCAATAGTGATGTCATAGTTATTGGTCGGGCATTTTATGGTACATTATAAGTATATAATTAGCATTTTAATTAGCAAAATTTATTTTTTTAGCATAATACTTAGTTCTTTGCAATATTTAACGTCTTAGAATCCCCCTAACGTAAGGCTGACAAAGACACCATAGTATTTTAAAGTCTCAGTAACGGAAAGCTAAGACTCCAGTTCTTGTGGACATCAGCAAAATCATACAATAGTATCAACTACTTAGCATAAATATGCAGATTGTTGCTATAAATACTCAGAAAAAAGCTACAACAAAAACTAATTAACAGGTTGCTGAAAGGCATAGCAATTGTTATATAGCGGTTCCCATTCAAATGCGGTACAAGATTATATTGCGAGGTGTAGGGGCACGGCAGTGCCGTACCCTTACGGGTGTACCTTACGTAAATGAGAACCGCTATATTTAATTTCTTGAAAATCAAAAGGTTCAGCTTCCTGATTTTTTAAATAACTCGGAAATTTTGTTATTCACAAATGATTAATTAGAGCTAGATAAATATCTAGTTTACTACCATTACAAATTCTTGAAATTAGCCGAGTTATTAGATGGTTTGAGAGGTTAATATAGCGTTTCCTGATCACATGAGGTACATCAGAGCAAGCTCCTCACTTGCGAGGAGAGGGTTGAGGGTAGAGTTGTTGTAACCCACTCAAGCGAAAATCGATATAACATCCCCCGTCAATTTTGGAATTGCCAAATTTAAAAAATATTCACTAATATTATAATTACTGATAAAAATTAAACGAAAGATTATGATTAGCCAATTAGAACAGTTTGCAAGTGATAATTCCTCTGGGATTTGTCCAGAAGCACTCGAATATATGATTAGGGCAAACCAAGGTAGTGTTCCAGCCTATGGAAATGATGAATGGACTCAAAAAGCCACAGATTATTTTCGGGAACTCTTTGAGATTGATTGTGAAGTATTTTTTACTTTTAATGGTACAGCCGCGAATTCTTTATCTTTAGCGGCCCTTTGTCAGTCATATCACAGCGTCATTTGTCATGAAACATCTCACATAGAAACAGATGAATGTGGCGCACCTGAATTTGCGTCTAATGGCTCTAAACTGTTACTAGCTCATGGTAAAAACGGCAAGTTAACATCAGAATCTATAGAGACAATAGTCACTAAACGGACTGATATTCATTATCCTAAACCTAAAGTTATTAGCATCACGCAATCAACTGAATTAGGAACTTTATATTCTATTGAAGAACTTCTGGAAATTCAAGAAGTTGCAAAAAAGTATAACTTAAAGATCCACATGGATGGCGCTCGTTTTGCAAATGCAGTTGCCGCTATGAATAAAACCCCTGCTGAAATTACTTGGAAAAGTGGAGTAGATGTGTTGTGCTTTTGTGGTACCAAGAATGGAATGGCATTAGGTGAAGCCATTCTTTTCTTCAACAAAGAGTTAGCAGAGGATTTTGATTATCGATGCAAGCAAGCAGGTCAGCTAGCCTCAAAAATGCGGTTTATCTCTGCTCCCTGGTTGGGTTTATTAGAAACTGGTGCTTGGCTAAAAAACGCCAGACACGCCAATCAATGTGCTGAATACTTAGAAAATAAATTATTGAACCTAGAAAATGTTGACTTGATGTTTCCTAGAGAAGCCAACGCCGTGTTTGTTAAACTACCCGAACAAGTCATTCATGCATTAAAAGCAAAGAACTGGCAGTTTTATACATTTATTGGTGTGGGGGGAGTACGTTTTATGTGTTCTTGGAATACGACTCAATCAAGGATTGATGAATTGATTAGTGATATTAAAAAAAGCAATTATTGATAAAAATTACATATGAAATAATTTTATAAACAGGCGTTAGAAAAACCCACTCTTTTTAAAGATGGGATGAGAAACGCCCCAACGCCTGCGTGAAATTATTTTCCCAAATCTCTGTTAACGCTCTAAGTATTAATATTGTAGCATAAAAAACATTTAATATCAATTAAATGCTCCGTAGAGAAACTACAAGTATAAGTACTTAGAGAGTCAAAGTTTAAATTTTGCTGAGAAATCCATAAGAACTTTCTCAAGTAAATATCAGCTTTTTAGAGATTAATTCTTAGATATTTATCATCTTTAGACTCATTATTTAAGCAATAATTAGTTTATTGATTGATGTATTGAGGAATTTGAATCATGAAAATTAGATATTTACTAATACTAAGTTTGTTTTCTATTATCATGATTAGCTGTGCCCGAAAAGTATCAAGTAATCAGTTGAACGAAAGTCCAATCGCTGTGAATACATCTGTTCCTGCATCTTCAACTCCGGCGAAATCTTTAGCCCTCTCAGCACAATCTCAGGAGTCTACTGCTATCAAGTCAGGCACTTTTGTTTCTGGAGAACATACAACTCAAGGAACAGTCAATATTACCACAAAAAACGGTAAATCATTTCTAGAGCTTGAGCAGTCGTTTAAAACCTCTGAATTAGGGCCAGATTTAGTAGTAGTTTTGCATCGTTCAAATAACGTAATTGGTTCAACTAAGCCACCATCTTATCCTTTAAAAAGTGGAGATTATATCATTATTGCTCCCTTAAAAGAATATAGCGGCGCTCAAACATATTCTATTCCTAGCAATATCAATTTAGCAGATTACAAATCTGCCGCTATCTGGTGTCGCAAATTCAATGCTACTTTTGGTGCTGCCAATTTGAGTAGTTAAAATCCAACCAAACAATCAATATAATTTATAATTGCAATCAGTGTGAACTTCTGTATTCTCCACTGCTTAATCGACCACTAAATTTTTAGTGTAGTGGTACCTCTGTGCCCATTGTTTAGTATAACTACAAGCGATCGCTAACTAAATGAGTTAACAAAATTAAATAAATTTAGTAACTTAAATTTTGGCTATCAGGCTCATAAGTTAAACAAAATTAACATTCTGATTAGGCAGTTTAGAGGTAAAAACGATTAAATGCTCTAACTGCTTCAGGAATTAGCTCGATTTACCAATACCCATTTGTTTAATCTGCAAACCAACTAATTATTGCAAGTGCTGGTTGCCCAAACTCGTCATCTTTTGCTCCAAAGAATTCACAGAATTTTGCACCTAAATGACCACTTTGGCCACTGATTAGCAGGTAAGATTTTAGTTGGGATTAACCGAAAATTGCTCTCTTATGTGTATTGAATTTGGGCGGGAAACCTGCGGCAATCTTGACATTGCAGAATCGCGGGAGTGGTTAGTTACTAACGGTATTGGTGGTTACGCCTCTGGGACTGTGGCAGGTTTATTGACTCGGCGCTATCACGGACTACTGGTAGCAGCATTAAAACCACCTCTGGGTCGCACTTTAATGCTGGCAAAACTAGATGAAACTGTTCTGTATGATACTCGCTCTTATTCTATATACACCAATCGTTGGGCAGATGGTATCGTCAGTCCTCACGGTTATCAAAATATTGAACGCTTTTCCTTGGAAGGTACAATTCCCCTATGGCGTTTTGCTGTTGCTGATGCTTTGTTAGAAAAACGGGTGTGGATGCAACAAGGCGCGAATACAACCTATGTCCAATATACTCTGCGTCGTGCCACTCAACCTCTGAAGTTGATCCTAAAAGCATTGGTCAACTACCGTGATTATCACAGCGACACTCAAAGCAATGGTTGGCAGATGTCTGTTGAACAGGTGGAACAGGGGATTTGTGTAACTGCCTATCCAGATGCTGTACCACTGTATCTGTTGAGCGATTCGCCTTTAAGCGATAGCTGTACTGTTGCCCACGATTGGTATCATGGCTTTGACTTAGCTGTTGAACGTTATCGGGGATTGAGAGATAAAGAAGACCATCTCCACGCTGCGACTTTTGAAGTTACACTGAATCCTGGGGACGCGATGTCTACGACGGGCTGCGCCTACGCATTTGTAGCCACCACAGAAAAACAATCAAATCTCAATGGCGAAGCCGCACTTAAGTTACGTCGCGCTCAAGAGCAGAAACTAACAGGACTTTGGAATAGTAACCGATCCAACACTAAAGAATCACCTGCTTGGATCAAGCACCTAATACTAGCTGCTGACCAGTTTATTGTTGACCGCCCATTGCCAGAAAATCCCCATAGTAAAACTATCATTGCTGGTTATCACTGGTTTGGCGACTGGGGACGTGACACAATGATTAGTCTACCGGGTTTGACAATTTCGACTGGTCGCCCAGAGGTAGCATGCTCAATTCTCCGCACCTTTGCCAGATACGTAGACCAAGGAATGTTGCCCAATCGCTTTCCCGATGCGGGTGAGCAACCAGAATATAATACAGTCGATGCCACTCTTTGGTACTTTGAAGCAGTCCGCGCTTACTACAGCGCTACGGACGATGATAATTTGCTGGCTGAACTATTTCCAGTGCTTGCAGACATCATTGATTGGCACTGTCGTGGTACACGCTACAACATTCACCTTGATGCAGCCGATGGCTTACTTTATGCAGGTGTGGCAGGTGTACAACTGACCTGGATGGATGCCAAAGTTGGCGATTGGGTAGTTACGCCCCGAATTGGCAAACCAATTGAAGTTAATGCCCTTTGGTATAATACTTTACGGACGATGGCAAAGTTTGCCCGTCAGCTTGGTAAACCACACCAAGAATATCAGGCAATGGCAGACCGGGTTCAGTATAGATTTTCTCGCTTCTGGAATGAGAATACAGGTTATTGCTATGACGTTATAGACAGCCCTGATGGTGATGATTGGTTGTTGCGACCTAACCAAATATTTACTGTTTCATTACCAGAAAGCCCCCTCACACCTATCCAGCAAAGGGGTGTGGTGGAAGCTTGCGGACGAATGTTGCTGACTTCTCATGGATTGCGATCGCGTAGCGTGTCCGCAGAACTCTCGCTTGCTTCCAACCATCCTCAGTACAAAGGTAAATACGGTGGCAATCAGTATCAACGCGATGGAGCTTATCACCAGGGAACAGTTTGGGGTTGGTTGTTGGGGCCGTTTGTCTTAGCACACCTGCGCGTTTACAAAAATCCTGAGCAGGCTCGTCAATTTTTGGCACCAATGGCTAATCATCTGACTGCACACGGTGTTGGCAGTCTCAGTGAAATTTTTGATGGTGATGCTCCTATGACTCCACGGGGATGTATTGCCCAAGCGTGGACAGTAGCAGAGGTGTTGCGTGCTTGGTTGGCAACAGAAATTTGATGCACTGAATAACTATCGGTTTGTTACCTATTTAGAATTACATCAGAAATTTTCCGTACTATATTATCTCTATTAAACGAGCAAGATATACTTTTAGCCATTGTACTCAAACAAGAAAACATACAAAAGTAGAAAATTTCAGGTGATTCTCATCAGAAATTAATTTAACTACTAGTAAATTCATTTAACTTATTATTAGATAAAGATTTGCAGAGTTGAGAGAGCGATGAAATAAAAATATTTAGCAATCTTTTTAGAATGGCTGCCGCTTTCACTGTTGGAATGCAATAAAGGTAAGTTAAAATTAGCTATAACTAAATATGTAGCAGTTGATACTAACTTTACATTTAGCAGCCTAATTTTATTCATACAACCTTATTAAAGACCTAAGACGCAACCAAAACAGTGAAGCAAACCAAAAAAAAATGGATAAATATAGACCCCTTTTCATTACAGTCACGCCTCACGCTTGTTATTGCAGCATTTTCAGCTTTGGTATTAGGTAGCCTAGCTACATGGACTAGTTGGAAAATGCAGCAAATTTTAGTTGAGAGTCATAAATATAATATAGAAGAAATTGCCAAGCGCTTGCCGCAAGATTTGCAAATTTATAGTGAAATGATGCGACTTGAAACTGGGTTGCAAAAGGCTATTGATAATTTAGCAAATACCAACACACTATTATGGGTAAAAAGTTCTGATAATAAAATTTTAGTAAAATCTGCTCATTTAAATTTATTATCTGAGGCTACAGTAGCTGAGTTGATGTCCCTGACTGAGATGCCGATTAAACCACAAGTTTACAGAGTTAACCAAAACCACTTTGTTTTATATGGTAATTCTGTGCAAGTGCAGGGTAAGTTGTTGGGTGAGTTATTTATAGTAAAGGATATTACCCGCGAACAGAAAATGTTTGTGGTAATGGTGCAAAGTTTAGGTATTACTAGTATTTTGGCAATTATTGTATTAACAGCTGCGATCGCATCTTATATTAAGCATTCTCTGCAACCCTTGCGCCAGCTAAATCAAATGGCTTCTGTGATTTCTGCTGAAGATTTAGGACAAGCGCAGCTATATCTTCATAATGCACCCAGCGAAGTCAAAGAATTAGCTCAAACCTTAACTATGTTGTTATCACGCCTCTCGCAATCATGGGAGCAAGAGCAAGAATTTGTGAGTAATGTTTCTCACGAATTACGCACACCTTTGACAATTGTACTTGGTTATTTGCAAAGCGTATTACGAAGGCAGAATAACTTAACCCCAACCCAACAAGAAGCTTTAGAAACTGCTGCATCTGAAGCTGAACGCACTATCCGTCTGCTACAAGATTTACTTGATTTAGCACGAGCCGATAGCGGTTACTTATACTTCCAGATGAAATCTTATGTGCTAAATGACTTGGTTGAAGAAGTTGTCATGATGGCAGAAACATATAGTGATCGCATAATTAAAATTGAGTCAAAAGTTTATCCAATTGAGATAAAAGCAGACTACAGCCGCCTCAAACAAGTATTATTAAATTTGATTGATAACGCTGTTAAGTATTCTGAAGCCGATACACCTATAATATTCAAATTAAATAAACTTCAAGACAAAGCAATTATTCAAGTTTGTGACAAAGGCTATGGCATTCCTTTGCAACAGCAAGCACGGATATTTGATAGATTTTACCGCGTAGATGAATCCCGCTCTCATGCTACTGCGGGTTGTGGTTTGGGTTTATCTATTGTCAAGACACTTGTAGAAGGTATGGGGGGTAATGTAAATGTACAATCTAAGTTAGGAGAAGGGAGTACGTTTACAATCAGTTTACCTACATATAACAGTTCTATCTAACCTAACAGGACTTTAAAAGGAAGAAATTAAGCCAACCTAACCCTCCTTTTTAATAAAAAAATTAGACTCCCCTTTTAAAGAGGAGTTAAGAGGGGAGTTTCCAGAGCCAAATATCACTAACTGTATTACTCTATAAACCGTAGATAATTCTAACCTTTCTCAGGAATATCAATTCTGGCTGTTCCAATTGGAATTTCTCCCATCAACCCAACTCTTTGACCGCTCACTCCATAGAGTAGTATATTCCCGCCTAAACTCTTTCTTCGCACGCCTATTAGCTCCACCTCTAAAGAACTATCAGTAGCTAGAGGTTGGTCAAAGGTGATTAACAAACGTTCTTTACTAATCTCCGTCTTAGCTGTAACTTCTTTACCAGATTGGTCTGTAATCCGAACTCCATTAAAGCGTTCCATCTGACTTGGTAGAGAAATTATTAGGTTTTGCAGAGACATTCCCTTTACAGCCAATCTGATAAAATGAGTATCATTTCGGATGCCAGAATTCGTAATATGAGGAACGTTAAAGTTGAAGTTTGCTTGGGATAGTATATGTGTATCTAAACTTGATCGGTGGTGATCTTTCACAGGTTTAGCTAAAGCCGTAGCAGACATAGTGAGTATTAAAGCAGATAAACTACCGAAAAATAAAACTTTCATGATGAATACTCGCTTTTAGATGAATTAATGGCTCAAGGTGGAACAAGAACCTGTAATTAATAGATTCATCCATGAATATGAGAACAGGCTGACTCACAAATTAAAATATTCTAAGATTTAAAAAATAATATTTTTATAAAATATTTGCTAACAAGATGATAGGAAAAACCTTATATATATAAAATTACCGTTCTCTCAGCAAAAACTATAACTCTATTCAGAGACTATCTGGACAAGTTGGTTTTATCGATTGTGAAACATCTGGTAAAAGGTATGGGAGGCAAAGTTACCATCCTTTCAAAACCAAGCTACGGTAACACTTTTATTTTCACATTACCTGCTCTAGGAGTAAATTTATGACAGCACATATCCTTGTGGTAGAAGATGAAGTTAAACTGGCGAGATTTGTCGAATTAGAACTTAGTAGCGAAGGATACACAGTTAGCGTAGCCCATGATGGTATTGCTGGTTTAACCCTAGCGCGAGACTCATCGCCAGATTTAGCTATTCTAGATTGGATGCTCCCAGGTTTAACAGGTTTAGAAATTTGTCGCCGTTTGCGAACAACAGGTAGCACAGTACCAGTAATTTTGTTGACAGCAAAAGATGAAGTGAGCGATCGCGTGGCAGGATTAGATGCAGGAGCCGATGATTATGTAGTTAAGCCCTTCAGCATTGAGGAACTATTAGCCAGAATTCGCGCCCATCTCCGACGCACCCAAGAAACAGACGAGGATTTGTTGCAATTTGAAGATTTAAGCTTAAATCGCCGCACCCGTGAAGTTTTTCGGGGAAAACGAAGCATTGAGTTAACAGCAAAAGAGTTTGACTTATTAGAATATCTTCTCTCACATCCGCGTCAGGTGTTTACTAGAAACCAAATTCTAGAGAAAGTTTGGGGTTACGATTTCATGGGTGATTCTAATATTATTGAGGTATATATTCGTTATCTGCGATTAAAATTAGAAGACAATAAGGAAAAGCGTTTGATTCATACAGTGCGTGGTGTAGGTTATGCACTACGGGAGCAATCTTGATGACTTGGTGATTTCGGCTCAAAGAAACATATTAAAGACGAAAGGCGATTATGAATAAAAAATGGGCTGTTAAACGACTCACAGTAAATCTCACAACCGAGGAAATGAACAAACTTAAATCTTACTGCGCTTCGACAGGAAGGCCAGCAACAGATGTAGTTCGAGAATTGCTCCGAACTCTTGAGGTTGACGATGCTGAAAACTCTCAGATGAAAACAGCAGACTCAACAAGAACAGTTGGCATCTCGTCAAAATCACAGTAACTATTAACTCGAAGATCCTGTCCTGCCAAATCTCAGAAATCTGCTATCGTGATTCCCGGCAGATAGGCTACGGTGTACACACAAGTCCTTGAGAGTTGCCCCACATCCCCCCAATCCCCTCTACGGTGTGTACACAAGTCTTTGGTGAGGCTATTTACTGATTTATCGTATAGCCTCTGAGATACCTCACCCTGGTTTTGCTTAAGCAAAACCTGTCCCTCTCCTTACCAAGGAAAGGGATGTCCTATAGGACAGGGTGAGGTTTTTTGGTTTTAGGTAATTAAGCTCGGTGACTTAATCTATATACTTCTGTCTCGCCTTCACCTTATAAAAGTAAAGCCTTTTTTCTTTGCCATGTCTTAACAAGCATAAATTGTGGGCATCATAATCCCAAGCCGAATACATCAGCTAGCAGCCATAAAATTCTTTGACAGCAGGTTTCTTATTATACAACTATAGTATCGACCTATGGTAGATAGTTTTAAAGCTTATCTCTTTTTTTCCCGATATAGTTTATACACTGAATTGGTTTTGGGTTGCTTACAGATTCAATTGGGAGTCATCTGTAGCATAGGTATTTGGACATTATCAGAAACTAAGTTACAAGCTGTCCAAGCACATCAGACCTGGAAACCACCTTCAGAATTGACCGAGCAAGCCACCAAAGTAAATGCTGAGTCAGCAGAGCAAGAGTCGAAACTTAGAATCCACAGAGATTTCAGAGCGCTCACTTGGGCCGGTAGTACAGGGTTAGCAAGTGCGCGAGTGTCTGGCAAACTGAACTTTGGTGATTTAGAATTTCCGATGCCGTTACCTTATCGATTAAAGCCAAAACCTATTTTGATGGCAGCACCCGAAAACTTTAATCCTGATCTGCGATTACCGCCAGCGCGACCAGAACCACCGCAGAATTCTAGTCCACCAACAACTTCCAGCGAACCAAAAACGCCAGATGCAGTTAGCAAACCAAAAACGCCGGATGCAGTTTTGGAAAGTATTTATACGGACTATCGCTATGACACAGACAACTTTGGCCAAACCAATTTATTCTTTGAACCAACGGTTCAGTTTCGATTGAATAATGGCAATAAAATATTTTTCAAGACAGGTTTTAACCTCTTTGAGCAACGCGGTGTTGAATCAGTTACCAATTTTCCCTTACAGGTTGGATGGCAGGGAAAAATTGGGCAAGCAACTCTGCGAACAGCAGCCGGAGTCGATGTGTTCAATCGTTTACCTACAGCTATTAATCTCAATGCTAAGGTGGAGGTTCCCATTTCGCCGCCGCGAGTTTCATCATCCGGCCAATTGCTATCGGCAGTAATATTATCAGGCAATTTAGAACAAGGGCCTTATAAATCTAATGCCCGAACTTTAGACAATCAAATTACTTCTTGGCGATTTGGACCTGATTTATACTGGCAGATTGACCGCAACACCAGCTTATTCTCGTCATTACGTTTGGGTAGTTACAACGATGGTAATTCTGAGGTGCAGTCATTTAATAGGTTAGAGCGCAAGTTCGGACAGTTTTCTCTGGCAGCTAACTTATTCAATTGGAGTTTTGATCGCAATTTAGAACGCACAAGTGGCTATTTTTCTCCATCAGATTTTTTAGTTTACAACGCTGAGGTGGCTTGGGAAGGAGATATTGCTAATTTTTTACGCTGTCGTCTCGCTGCTAACTTAGGACAGCAGCGACTTAAAGGAGAATTTGACAACGCCTATACCTATCAAACGCGCTGTACGGTAAAAGTTTCACCAAATATAGAAGCAGACCTTGGCTATAGCTTTAGTAATGTCCGAAATCAAGAAACAGGGGGAAGTGCCTATGGTGGTAATTCTTTGACAGGGCAGTTGCGGGTCAAATTTTAGGACTCACTAAATAATTCGTAATTTATAAGCTCAAAAATGAAAGCACCAATTATTAATTTTTAATTCTCAATTTTAGCAACGACTTCAGCCGGAGATCAGACTTAAAAATGAAAGCACCATTACCTGATAACGAAGCACAGCGAATCGAATCTCTTTTGGAGTATAAAATCCTCGATACTAGTCCAGAAGCTGCCTTTGACGACCTCACCCTTTTAGCTTCATATATTTGTGGAACTCCCATTGCCTTAATCAGTTTAGTTGATAGCGATCGCCAGTGGTTCAAGTCAAAAGTTGGTTTGGATGCCCTAGAAACACCTCGAAATGTAGCATTCTGCGCCCATGCTATTTTGCAACCTGAGGCTTTTGTTGTGCCTGATGCCACACAAGACGAAAGGTTCGCTACAAACCCACTAGTCACCTCTGGCCCTAATGTTCGGTTTTATGCTGGCATACCACTGACTAACCCTGAAGGATATGCCTTAGGAACCCTTTGTGTAATTGACCGTGTACCAAGAAACCTCTCTCCAGAACAAGTTGAAGCATTACGAATTCTAGGTCATCAGGTAATCAAGCAACTAGAAATGCGGCGCAATTTAGCAAGTTTGGTCTTGGCGAGTCATACACGCAAATATGCACAGAAGGGACGCAAACAATTTTTTAAAAGAATAGCCGGAGGGTTTGGGTTAGCATCGGCAATTTTAGTTTTGATTGGCGTGATTTCTTATCAAAACACACGCCTATTGATTGATACTAGTAATCAGGTACAAGAAACCCAAGAAAAAATCAGTAAACTGAAAGAATTACTCTCCGAGATGAAGGATGCTGAGACTGGACAACGTGGTTACATCCTCACTGGACAAGAAAGTTATCTGGAACCTTATCAAGCTGTAGTTACAAATATCGATCCAAAAATTGCAGAACTGAAAAATTTAATCGCAGATCAACCTAGCCAAAAAAAGCAGTTTACAACCCTGGAATCTCTGATAGCTGCAAAACTTGCCATACTCAAGCAGACTATATACCTGCGTCAAAATCAGGGATTCGAGGCGGCATTGCAGGTAATCCAGACAAATGAGGGAAAACATCTCATGGATGATATCCGCAAGGTTATCCATGAGATAGAGAATGAGGATAAAAGGTTGCTTCAACAGCAATCACAAGCTGCAAAAGCTAGTGCTAAAAACACAGTTTTGACACTTGCCTTCGGTATTTTTCTAAGTTTTCTGACTCTGGCTATAGTCTACTACTTCATTTCTCGTGAGGTAACAGAGCGTAAATTAACAGAGGAAACACTAAACACAGAACGCAACTTTATCTCAGCAGTCCTTGATACAGCCAGTGCTTTGGTGATAGTTCTTGACACACAAGGGCAAATCCTTCGCTTCAATCATGCTTGTGAACAAATAACTGGTTACTCATTTGATGAGGTAAGAGGAAGGCATTTCTGGAACCTATTTCTACTTCCTGAACAGGTAGAGATGGTTAAAGCAGTTTTTGAGCAGTTGCAATCTGGTAAGGGTCCCAAAGAGTACGAAAGCTATTGGGTAACAAAGGATGGCAGCCGCCGACTCATTGCCTGGGCTAATACTGTCTTGGAAGACTATGAGGGCAACGTTGAATATATTGTTACCACAGGTGTTGATATCAGCGATGTTGACGAAGAGCTTCGTTTACGTAAACGAACTGAACAACATTTAAAAGCACAATATTATACAACACGCGTCTTAGCAGAGTCAACTACAATCAACGAAGCCATGCCCCAAATTCTACAAGGAATATGCGAAAGTTTGGGATGGACTTTTAGTGAATTTTGGATAGTAGATCAGCAAGCAAATCTACTGTCCTTGCAAAATACATGGTACAAAATCTCCCTTGAGATGCAAGAATTTGACATCCTCAGTCGACAGATTACGTTTGCGCCAGGAATTGGGCTGCCTGGTCGTGTCTGGGCTACTGCAAAACCTGTTTGGATCGCTGATGTTGTTAAAGATCAGAATTTCCTTCGCTCTCAAATCGCTGCCCAAGCAGAACTGCACGGAGCTTTCGGTTTTCCGATCCGTACTGGTAAAAAAATCCTTGGTGTCATTACCTGCTTTAGCAATGAGATTCAACAACCTGACCCGGATTTGGCAACAGTCATGCATTCTATTGGTGAGCAAGTAGGGCAGTTTATTGAGCGCAAGCAGGCAGAAGAAGAACTTCAACGGCAAAACTTGCGATCGCAACTATTTACTGAAATCACCCTCAAAATCCGTCAGTCTTTACAAATTAAAGAAATTCTCCAAATTAGTGTTACAGAGGTACAAAAAATTCTCCATAGCGACCGAGTTTTGATTTATCAACCTTTGGCAGATGCATCTGAACCCACTATCGTTGAGGCAGTAGTTTCTGGCTGGTTGGCAATCAAAGACAAAAAGCTTACTGATGCTTACTTTCAAGCAGAATATACACAGCAGTACTATCTACAGCAGTATCGTCAAAAACGGAATATCGGTTTTGCTGACTTGGATCTAGTCGAAGTCCAAAAAAGCCACATAGAATTACTGCAACAATTTGGAGTCAAGTCCAATTTGGTCATACCCATTCTTGTCAAAGAAGAACTCTGCGGTTTGCTAATTGTCCATCAATGCGGCAGTTCCCGCCAATGGTCTAGCTTTGAAACTCATCTTTTACGGCAAATAGCCGATCAAGTAGGTATTGCCTTAGCCCAAGCCCAAATGTTAAACGCAGAGACTCAACAGCGACGAGAACTCGAAGTTGCTCGTCAACAAGCTGAATTAGCTTCTAAAACCAAAAGTGCCTTTTTGGCAAATATGAGCCATGAAATCCGAACTCCGATGAATGCTGTGTTGGGCATGACAGGCTTAATGTTAGAAACTCCCTTAAACTCGGAGCAACGAGATTTTATCGAAACAATTCGCATTAGTGGAGACGCTCTCTTAAGCCTAATCAACGAAATTTTGGATCTGTCCAAACTTGAGGCTGGGGAAATGGCACTAGAAACTCTAGATTTTGACTTATCTACCTGCGTGGAAGAGGTGTTGGAATTATTGGCTCCCCCAGCCCATAATAAGGGATTAGAAATTGCTGCGTTAATTTATCCCAATGTCCCCACCCATTTGCAAGGTGATGCTGGTCGCCTGCGGCAAATCCTCATGAACCTGATTAGCAACGCGATCAAGTTCACCAGCAATGGAGAGGTGGTAGTCCGGGCAGAATTGCGATCAGAAAATTCTACTACAGTCACCATCCATTTCACAATCACAGATACTGGTCTTGGCATTACCTCTGAAGACCAATGCAAACTCTTTACCCCATTTACCCAAGTAGATGCTTCCACCACCCGCAAATATGGCGGCACAGGTTTAGGATTAGCCATTTGCAAACAACTGGTGAGCTTAATGGGAGGAGAAATTGGCGTAGAAAGTCAGTTGGGTAAAGGATCTAAGTTTTGGTTTGAAGTAACTCTCCCCAAGCAACTTCACTCTCTTTCCTCAGAAGGCGATGGCTTTGCCCATGCCAAGAGCGATCGCGGACTTCTGAGTAATCGGCGCTTGTTAGTAGTGGATGATAATACCACTAATCGCAAAATCATCCACCATCAAGCTACTCGTTGGGGAATGGTGGTAGATCAGGCTGCTTCGGCTGCTACTGCTCTTAAAGCTATTCAGGAGGCTGCCAAGCAGAAAAACCTTTATGAAGTTGCTGTGATTGATATGCAGATGCCAGAAATAGATGGCATGACTTTGGGAGAACAAATTAAAGCAAATCCAGCGATCGCTGGGTTACCTTTGATTATGCTTACCTCTACTAATCAACGGGATGAAATCCAACGAGCGCTAAAAATAGGATTTGCCGCTTATTTGGTCAAACCTGTTAAACCGTCCCGACTCCTTGATACCATCATAACTATTTTAGGAACGCAGCCGGAACTCAATAGTCAGGAATTAAAAGTGAAAAATTACGAAAATAAGAGCAATGATCATTCTCCTGGCACTGACTCCCCCAAACTTAGAATTCTTTTAGCTGAAGATAATCTAGTGAATCAGAAAGTTGCCCTGAAGCAACTCCAAAGCTTGGGTTATAGCGCCGATGTTGCTGGTAATGGGAAAGAAGCCTTGCAGCTATTAGAAAAAATTCCCTACGATTTAATTCTGATGGATTGCCAAATGCCAGTTCTTGACGGTTTTGAAACTACAAAAGAAATTCATCGTTGGCAAGAAAGCAGCTTTGTCAGTGGTCGTTGTCCTGTAGTAATTGCGATGACAGCTAATGCCATGAAAGAAGATCAACAAATGTGTCTAGATGCAGGCATGGATGACTATCTAAGCAAGCCTGTAATCAAAGAAAAATTGGCTGCGGCGCTAGAGCGTTGGGGAAGTGTAATATTCAGGGAAAAAGAAATAGATGCTTGGGAGCAGACAGCTTCTATAACAGATGTGACAGATGTAGATTCAATTGACCTCCCAATTGATTGGGAACGCTTGCATCAACTCTCAGAAAACAACCCAGAATTTGAATTGGAACTACTGCAAATATTTGTTGAAGATATTCAACCTCGTTTAGAGATAATTAAAATAGCGATCGCAGATAGTGACTATGAGCAACTAGCGATCCAAACCCATCAAATTAAAGGTGCTAGTGCCAATGTTGGAGCTACAACCATGCATTTAGCAGCAGAAAAACTAGAACAACTATCTTACAATCAAGAACGCCGAGGTACTACTAACTTAATCTTAGAGTTAGAAGAGTTTCTTAAACGCATTCAAGAATTTTTAATTAGAACTCCTAACTCCTAACTCCTACTGTAAATTTAGTAATATTTACTAATAAATAAACAGTAACGATTATCTACTGTCGGCTCATAACTTAACTTATCGGCAATGGCAGACATGATTTTTAAACCTCGACCGCGCCCTTGATCATTCTCCTCAAATTCACATATTTGTTGCAATTTCTGCTCTAAGTCAAAGGGTTCACCTTGAGACCAAATCCGAATTTCTATGTATTTATCTAACCGCACAGCTTCTATCTCAATAGGAGTTTCAACAGGTAAATTTTTGTGAGCATGTTCAACGATGTTAGTAAAGCCTTCCATCATCAGAGTTTGACATTGCCACCAAATTTTTTTATCGAGAATAGGTGGTTGATTCATCTGATCGAACCAAGACAACACTTGAGGCGAGGCTGTAAGGTCTGTGTTAACTTTGAGATAAATTTTATTCACTTCTTAACCAATAAAATATTTTGAGATAATCATATTCGGTAATTTACTTAATTTGAGTATTTTCACTATACATTCTAAACTCAATTGCATATAAGTTTAATTAGAGCAATTACTTACTTTTCTTTTTACTTAGTAAATTTTAATTTATGTTTAAAATTTTGGTTATTGATGATGACCCTATAGTGCGAACAGTACTGAAAAGAACACTGCAAAATCAAGGTTATGATACCAGTGTAGCCAGCAATGGCGAAGAAGGAATTACACAAGCACAATTACTACGTCCTGCTCTAATTATCTGTGACTGGATGATGTCCCAACTAGATGGGCTAGAAGTATGTCGTCGAATTAAGGTAGATCCAGAGTTGGCAACTACTTTTTTTATTCTATTGACTGCTAGGGGAGCAGCGCGAGGAGAGGAGGAAGATAGAGTTAAAGGGCTTGACGCTGGAGCAGATGAGTTTATCTCTAAACCAATAGAGATGAATGAATTGAAAGCACGGGTAAGAGCAGGATTAAGATTACACCAGCTAAATCAAGATTTACAAAGTCAAAAAAAAGCCTTGGAGACACTAAATCAGGATTTACAAACTCAAAAGCAAATTTTGGAAACAGAATTGGAACAGGCGGCTGGTTATGTGCGATCGCTTTTACCCTCGCCACTTGTAGGAGCAGTAACTACAGAAAATTTGTTTATTCCCTCAGCACAGCTAGGGGGTGATTGCTTCGATCATCATTGGATCGACGAGGATAATTTAGCAATTTATTTGTTGGACGTATCAGGGCATGGGGTGGGTTCAGCCCTGTTATCTGTATCTGTGCTGAATGTTTTGCGATCGCAATCTCTACCAAACACTAACTTTTGTCAACCCAGTGAAGTTCTAAAAGCGCTTAATCAAGCCTTCCAAATGACGAAGCACGGTGATAAATACTTCACAATCTGGTATGGAGTTTATCACCGCCTTAAACGTCAACTTATTTATGCTAACGCCGGACATCCACCAGCTTTGTTGTTATCTAATACCTCTACAACAAGTATGCAAGTTAAACAGCTAAGTTCTTTAGATTTACCAATTGGGTTTTTAACTAATGTCCAATTTGAGGATGCTATTTCTGAGATTGAAGAAAACAGCACTTTATACATCTTTAGCGATGGTGCTTATGAAATTAATCAGTCAGATGGAAAAATTTGGGGTATTGATGCTTTCATTGACTTACTAACTAAACATAGCCTGAAAGATACGTGTCAGCTAAAACAACTATTAGCGGACATTCTCAACTTAAATGCTCAAGATAATCTAGATGATGACTTATCTTTGGTAAAAGTTAACTTTAGTTAGTATAGTCAAAAATGCATTAAAAGTTTATATTGTCTACAGCTTATTGTGTTGCCAATACTTGGCGCTTGAATTCCTCTTGGTCAGCAAAGCTTTGAAAAATTCTATCCATTTTAGTCAGTTCAAACAACATCCTGACTTGATCGCTGATAGAACAGACAAAAAGTTTACCATTAGCATTCCGCACCATTTGCGCTGCTGATACTAAAGCGCCTAAACCAGAGCTATCGATAAAGTTTACTTCTTTCATGTCAAGCAACACAATATCAGAGCCGTTCGCCAGAACGCCGCTCATTTGACGACGTAGTTCATTACCTCTAATGCCATCTAAAATTCCAGATAATTCTAGTATTGTAACACTCAAATTCATTGTTTTAGCCTATTATTTGATTTCAAAAAATGTATTTATATTTTGGCATTAACATCAGAAAAACTGCAATAGAGATAATATACTTTTATGTTTTATATGTAATCAAACACAGTTGATTCCTTAGTGACTATTAGCTATTGCAGTAAAAAAGCTAGCATCCACACATTGGCGGGAAATTTCAAAAGCTTCAAAGTAACCATCTTTCTGACCTAACTCCCGCGCCCAAAAGCGAGATAGAACCAGTATGGCATCAAGTTGCATAAATGCCTTGTTTGACTCTGATTCATAACAACCAATAGCTGCAACTTTTTCTTCAATTACAGAGGTAATATCTACAAAAAAATTGGGTTCAAAACCACGCAAAAAAACAGGTGGGGCTGAATACCATAAACTTATATTTTTGCGGGTAGCAACATTAGAAACTGCGATCGCACACACTTCATGATCTCTATGTCCATATTTTTCAGGTTGTGGTGTGTGAGTAACAATCAAATTTGGTTGCCAACGCCCAATAGATTCTTCAGCAACTTTAATTACTGCTTGTGTAGAGAAATTGCACTCTTCAAGTGCATGAAACTCGTAAGTTGCACCGATAATTTTACCTGCTGCATCTGCTTCCTGATGGCGTGTACCTTTAGTAGGCGAACTAGAAAGGCTACCATCAGTCAAAATTAAGCAACGTACATTCCATCCTGCTTTAGACATCAAACTGAGAGTGCCAGCAGCAGGTAGAACTTCATCATCAGCATGAGCATAAATTGTTAAAACAGTTAGTTGACCAAAGTTTTTTGAATCTGAATCAGTGTTCATTGCTGTTTTTTTCTAGATTGGATTTATAAGAGACTTAGGAGTTAAGAGTTATTCTCTTTGTCTTTTTGTCGCTCTTAAACCTCTTTCGGAGGTTGCCAAACAGCTGCGCGGATGATCGCCGACAAAAGTAACAAGTTATAGATAGCCCATGCACAGTTAAGTAGGTGAACTTCAGGATAATTTAAATGACCAATAGCAAAACGGTAAAGGCTCCATAACATCCCCAAAATAGTAAGGATAAAGACAGCTAACTGTGGCCAAACTAGTCGAAGATAAATTCCAGATTGCCGTTGCTTAGGCGTTACTTGGAAATTAATTTTTTGTCCTGTGAACACACTCCATACAGCTTGGATTAATAAGGGAAATAAAGCGATCGCATATTGTTCAGAGCGCCAAACTTCACTAGCTGGAATACCCCAGGTCGCTGCTAAAAAAGTGAGACGGTTGATAATAAAAGCTGGAAAAAAGTGGATGGCAAAGTCAGTTCCGTAGGTTTTAACTGGAACAATATCCGTAAAAAAATAAATAATTGGACAAGAGATAAAAACCAAAGTTGCAAAACCAGAGAAATAACTATACATCGTCTTAAAATATTGCAACCTTTGCCAAAAAGTTAGCCCTGATTTTGTCAGTGGATTTTCTCTTACTAACACTTGGATAGTTCCTTGTGCCCAGCGTAGCCGTTGTTTAAGAGTAGAACTCAAATCATCTGGCGCTAAACCTTCTGCCAAAAGTTCATTGTGATAAATAGATTTCCAGCCAGCACTATGCAGACGCATGGCTGTATTCATATCTTCGGTAATGCTATTACTCGATACTCCGCCAACTAAATTAAATTCATCTAAACGTTTTTCATCTTTGGCAAATTCATCAGCAAAATTTTGCAGTCCTACACTAACTAATGCCTCACGCCTTAGTATCGCATTTGTGCCTGTATAGAACGCAGCATTCATGCCATCTTTACCTTGTTGAAGTGGCCCATAAAATAAATTTGCTCGATGTCCAAAAGGATCGCCTGGGGGAATATTGTAAAAATCCTGGCGAGTCTGTACAAAAGCAATTTGATTCTGGTCGTATTTCCCTGTTGAAAGATTATATGTGTAGAAGTAAGGTAAAACTCGCTTAATAAAATTTGCCTTGGGAATGTGATCAGCATCCAGAGTAACAATAAAATTTCCTGCCGTTTCTCCAGAAAAAATCGCGTAATTGATGTTGCCTGCTTTAGCATGATGCGCTACACCAGGCGTTTTGGGACGAGCAATATAGCGAAATCGGGAGAGTTCCAGCAGTTCTAGTTCTTTCTTGCGAATAGTTTTTTCTAAAGCTTTCTTTTCAGTAATTAGGCGTTCGCTAATACTTTGATGATTTGGAGGTAGCCAAAGAATAAACTGTCGCAGACTTTGCACAAATTCGGTAGCAATTTGGTTAACCACTGGTTCCGATGATGATTGCAACCATTGTTCAGCAGCTTGAGTATTAGGTGTTAAATTTTCCAGTTGCTTCAGGCGTTCCAACAAACAAGAGTGTTCTGCATCAATTCGATTTGCTTCTTGTTGTAGTTGTGGTGACTGCAAATCCTCAATACACAATCTTTCTGTCATAGCCCGCATATCAGCTGAGTTGCCATCATCTAGGACATAAACGCATAACTTTGTTGGTGGGTAATCCATTGCTAGAGCCGCTTTGACAGTTTCTTCTACAATTTCTGGCGGCTCGTTGTAACAAGTCACAAACACATCTACTGTTGGCCATTCTGATCTGGGTAGAGGTGGGATCATCTGGTCGAAAGACTTAACTTGCCGCACTAAGGGACGCCATAACCCAATTACAAACATTACACCGCCGAAATAGCTATAAATTTCTGCTATCAGTAAAGGAATAGAGATCCACAGTGCATCAAAATTGATGGAATGGGTGATGCGCCATTGCAAATACCAGAACCCAAAAATTAAATTTATTTCTGCTAGGTAGCGAAATAACAGCGTTCTTTTTTTGAGCGATGAGCGAGTGTTACCGGGAAATTTTGAGGAATTATCACTAATAGAAACTGAAGTCATGTTAGTACCAGTAATTAAAACAATTAAAAATTGAATTCGTTTAAGTCTTAATTTTTAATTTTTGAGAGGTCAAGCATTAGTGGATGTCTACCTCTGGCTTGGTAAAGCAAACTTTCTAAAACGATCGCATTCGTATTAATGTCAACTGAAGCATTAATACCTAGTTTGGAATTTTCATATTTTCCTGAAAAATAGCCGCGATTTTTATCGGATAAATTTTGGGCGAAGTCTCGTAGCTTTTTCGTATAAGGCTCATCTGGTATGAGGGCAAACCAAGAAAATGCTGCTTTGGTACTAACAAACCGTAATTGAGGATAGGTTTTTCCACTGGTGTTCACAGCTTGCCAAGATTGGCCATTGGAGTAAACGCTGTAATACAGAAAGTAAGGAGGACGATCTAAAGAATCTTCATTTACAGCAGTTAAAATTCCAGTGCGTTTAAACCTTTGTTGTTGCACTTTTAAAAGGTTTTGCACTTGAGATTTAACAGCATCATTCCAACCTATTTCTAAACCCCAAAGTAAATAAGGATCATTTGTCAGGTAGTTAGTAGCTCCAGAATTTTTGAAATTACGTTCGTCAATTTGCAGCGTAACACCATCAACCTTAACCATTTTGGCTGGTGGATTAGAGAGAGCATTAGTGGCTGGAAGATTCCACAGCTTTAAACTGTGAGCAGCATATTGCTCGTAGCCTAATCGCCCTTCTTGCACTTGGAGAAGTTTACCTGCTCTAGGAATAGCACCGTTTAACCAACCATCTTTGATAAGTTTCGATAGATTCCAGCGAGTTACGATGCGATTAATGTGATTGCTATATTCTGGATAATGCGATCGCATAATATGCAATCCTAATAAAAATCGCGCCATATCCAAAGCTGACCAACCACTTGTACCCTTAGGATCGGGTGTGTCATTGAGATGACGCATCTGGGCAGTACGGGTGCTATAAGCTTTGTTGGGCAAACCAGTTGCAGGTAACGGCAGTTTTTCCAACGTCTGTAGCAATGTCTTCATTCGCTTTTGGAAAACATCTTTCGGCAATAACCCTAACTGGTAAGCTGCATGAATTCCTAATAAGGCACTACCCTGATCCCACCAAGTTGTCCAAGGCAAGTTGTCTACCGAATTTACTAAACCTGTTTGGGGATTCCAGTTACGCTCAAAATATTTCCAAGCCCGCGCGGCGGCGATTTTATCCGCTTCTTGGGTTAACCGTGGGAAATAAGTTGTGGGCGTTGGAGTAGGAGGTTTTTCTGGCGTAGCAGTTGGTTGTGGTGGTGTCGGTTTTGGTTTTGGCGGTAATGGCGTGATTATAGGAGCAGTAGGTTTTGGAACGGTTTGTGACGGTGGTGTTGGGATATCAGGGTTAAAGTTATCAGGGGCAGCAATGATTATAGATGGGGTAGTACATTGCCATGTCGCAGGACTCGGACAAAGCAGGGGTTCTTGATTTGTTGTTGCGTACAAAACTGATTGCAAAATCATGCTTTTGATGCCGATTGTTGCCATTTATATCTTCTTTGCCAACTCAGCAGGCGATAAATAGCCGAAAGCCGGATTATTTACCGCATCTTTATAACCAGAAGATTTACCGCTATTACTGTTAATTGCCCAATCACATTCCTTATTAATATTGAAGTAAAGAATGCCTCGCACGCCCATCGCAGCTAGCTGAGTGTAAGAGTCTCGTAACCATTGGTCTTTGGCAGTCTTGGGCAAACTATTTTGCGTATTACTCGTACTAGCTGTTTGAGCGATGAAAATCGGCTTACTGCCAGCCATAATCTTCATCCGGTTGATATATGGTTCAAAAACTTCTTTTGGGCTACTCCAGTGTTTCCAAGAAGAATTACTACAATACCCCCAGTTGTAGGCGCTAAAGGCAACGACATCTACCGACTTGTCCCCAGGATAGTAGTTTTCAAAGCGATGTTCATTGTTTTCACTCCAACCATTAGGTGCAAATACCCAACGGATTGCTTGTGAAGATACACCAGCTTCTTTAAATATCTTTTGGATACGTTGATAAGCTAACTTGAAGTTCTGCGGATCTTTGCTGTATGTTTCTCCGGGAATGTTCATCTCTTGCAACGGAGCAATAAACGCAATACGGTTATCGCCTTGTTTTGCCCAGTCAGAGTATGCTTTTGCCACTTTTTGCAGAGAACTATCTATGTCTCCCCTAGCAATCTGCGCTGCTGAACGAGTGGATTTGAGATTAATAAAGGCTGTGTATCCGTTGCGCTTCAGTTGTTCTAGGGAAACTGGGATGTTGTAGGCAGGATTTGAGTCTTCGATATCAAAGAAAAATCCAGCAATAGAATGGCGCTTACCAACCCATTGATCGATTTGACGCAATTGGTTGTCAATTGTACTTTGACTTCCGATGTAATCTGGAGTGTATAGCCCCAGGAGTACAGGAGTATTGGAAGCTGTTTGGTTGCGAATTGGGTTTAATTTTCGGTTTTCGACTTGCTTTGAAGGATCAGCGATCGCCATGAGATTTTTACTCGCAAAGATGCTTCCTAGTAAAATCAGCATCGTCAGCGCCAGTCGTACCTTGTTCATAGATTTGAAGGAATAACTAGGGATTTTGAATCGAGATATCTGTTACTCGTGCAAGCTACTAACTGCATCATGTACAAGTATTCCCAAATACAACTGATTAATAACAACACATGGCTTTGTAATTACAGTGAGTTGCATTTTAATGAAGAGATAGGGGGAAGTGACTTCTTCCTCCTGCCGTTGAATGAAGGGGAGAACATGGGTTTGAGTCCCAGTGATTCTCGTACCCTACGGGAAGCTAGCGCAACAGGTGGGGTCAAATCCTCATTCATTTCCATCCGCTCTGCTCCTTGCTCCCTGCTCCCTTGCCTCGGCTTTTGTACCAGTTACTAGTGGAGTATTTTTGCTACCTGAAACCCAGTAACTTGCAGAATTATCAGAAATTAACTTGGTTTGTTGTATGGCAGTACTAGGTAGACCTCGCCCAGAATCTCCTTTGGTAACAGCCTGCCACCAAGGAGATTTCATGTTGGTAGCCGGACGAATTAGGGGTTGTTGATTCATCACCTTGTACAGCAAGGATTGCAAAATCATACTGTTGGTGCTGCTGGTGAAACCAATTGCCGTTTTACCTGTGGCTTCATAGAAACCCTCATAAAACCCAGTTAATGGATTGTATAAGTCAGTCGTTCCTTGCAGTAACTGTTGACTATACTTGTTTTCTGGAAGCAAGGCATGATAGGCAAAAGCGACTGCTGTACTTACCAATCGCCCCTTTGGTACAGGTTGACCGTCATCTCCTAAAGCCACCCAAGACTCACCCTGCCCAGTAATTGCGCTGTGGACAGTGTAAGGTTTACGATCAATTAGGGTGGTGGCTGAGGCTGTAAGAGTACCGGTGCGGCGGTAACGTTCAGCTTGCGCCTGGAAAATTGGCTCAAAGAGCGATCGCATTTTTGGATCTAGTCCAAACTCCAGTGCATAGAGTAAGAATGGATTGCTAACTGTGTATTGGTTAACTTTAGAGTTAGTATCCGTGCGACGGCGTTGAATTGGGACTTTCACTCCTTCTACTGAAGCTGTTTGATATTCACCGCCAACAGCAGAACGCTCAACATTAAATCCCCATAATTGAAAAGCACGAGATGCATATTCCTCATAACCCAAACGGGTTTCGGGGTTGACGCGGGTAAGCGATCGCCCATCTTCCTGTTTGGTAACGGTAGCACTGGAGAGAATACCCTCGCGTACCACACGCAAGTATGACCAATCTAGGACAATTTTATCTACAGCAGCCGTGTATTCTGGATGACAGGTTTTTAAGTTGTAAAGCGCTGCCAGCATTCTACCTAAATCTAAAGCTGACCAGCCGTTTCCTTCTGGAATCGGATTTCCACCGTAATCTACAGATTGTAGCGATCTGGTATCGTAACCCCGACTCGGTAACTCTCCTGCAAACAATGGTAATTTTGTCAAGGCTGCTAAAAGATGTCGGGTGCGTTTGTCAAATTCTTTGGCGGTAATTATATCGAGCGATCGCGCTGCATGAAGTGCTGCAAGATAATCTCCCAATCCCCAGAAAGTTGCGCCTTTGAAATCACTGCGATCGTTTATCAGCCCATTTTTGGAGTGATAATTCGCTTGGAAGTATCGCCAAGCCGCCTCTGCATAGCGCCGTTCAATTACTGAGAGCGATCGATTTAGTTTGAGGTTAGATGATTTGGGACTATCTACTGGTGGAATAGGTGCAACGGCCACTTCTGTAGGTTTAGAAGTATCCGCAGGGGTTGCGGTAGGAGTCGTAACAGTAGAATCCGGTTGATTTGCAGTAGGAGTCGTAACACTAGAACTTAGTTGATTTGAGGGGGTTGCAGGAGAAGCGTCTTTACTGGGCTTGCCAGTAGACACACTCACAGAACCAGAAGTAATCAAAGGGAGGTTTCCCTTAGCTTTGTAGTATAAAATCTCCAAAATCAGCCCATTAGTATTACCTGTCAAAGCCTTATTGGGTTGTTTTGATTCTTCATAAATACCAGCATAGTAACCACTATCATCAGGACTGCGGAGATCCTTGACAGCATCAAAAACTTTTTGGGCATAGGCATTCTCTGGAAAGAGATAGCGCCAACCAAAAGCAGCTTTTGTGCTGATGCTGCGAAACTGTGGATAAGGTTGATTGGCATCCGTGATTGTTGCCCAGTTTACACCGTTTGCATAAACGGTGTTGTAGAGAAAATAAGGTGCTTGGTCAATATTATCTTCTGTGACCGCAGTTAACTGACCTGTGGTATCATAGCGCCGTTTTTGCACTTCTAAAACTCTGGCGGCAAAATCAGCTAACTCACCTTGCAAACCAAATTCAATCCCATCAAGGATATAAGATTCACTAACAATGTAATTATTAGCGTTAGTATTTTGAAAGTCACGCGTGTCAACGGGAATTTGTACGCCATTAATTTCGACTAGCTTAAATGGCTCAAAAGCAATAGCTTTTGGTGCAGAAAAACCCCAAAGTTCATAGCCTCTTGCGCCATATTCTTCGTAGCCGAGTCGTCCTTCTTGCACCAGTAACGTTTTGTTGTCTGGGAGAACAGTAGCACCAAAAAGTTGTCCATCTTTGAGCGATCGCGCTACTTGCCACTTCGCTACAATTCCTTTAAGCCAATCATTATATTGCGGATGACAGGTGCGGATAACATCAAACGCCGCCAGGATTCGCCCGACATCCAAAGCAGACCAACCAATACCCCGCTCCAGTGGATTATTACCATAATCAACCATCTGTCCAGTAGCGGCGTTATAGACTTTATTGGGCAAGGTATCTTCAAATAACTTCAAGCTGCTGAGAGTTGTCAAAAACTTGTTGAGACGAGCATCAAAGTCTGCTTGGTCAGTGAGATTCAACCAGCGTGCAGCATTCAACGCCATTAGGTAATTACCCATATCCCAGAGTGTACCCGAAGGATAACCCCCAGTAGAATTGGTAAATCCTGTTGCTGGCTGATAATTTTTGACAAAATACTGCCAAGCAGAACGAGCATAAGTTTGCTCTTCAGGTGTGAGTGGGGCTGTAATATTGCTACAGCTATTGGAATTTTGGGATAAGACTGGTGTTGGGATGTAAAACAACAATTGCAGAAATGTCCCAACGAGGAACAATGCAATCCATCTCAACAGCTTTGGTTGACGGAGTTTGTATATCATCATAATGCAAAGAAGGAGTTAGCAGTTAACAGCGTGATAGCGCATCTTTACAGTTATATTCATAAATCGAGAGACATTGCTCCCGCGATCGCTGATGATTTTTGAGATGGGGTGCGATCGCAAAATAAAGATAAGACAAGCACTTTGGAACTGTAGCAGGGTCAAGAAATCTGGTCATAGAAGGCGCGATCGCCCATACTAGATGGTAGACACCTTCGGCTATAGGAGCCGTCTATGTTGCTACAAGAATTGAAGGAGCAAGTCTTAAAGCTACCACCAAGCGATCGCCTTGCACTGGTGAGCGCCATCATTGAGTCCTTGCAAGACACGCCAATTTCTGAGCCTGAGCGCTCTAGCGCGATTAGACGGATGCGAGGCTTGCTAAAAACAGACCAGCCAGCACCGACTGATGAAGAAGTGGCTGCAATGTTAGAAGAGTGGCGAGTGAACAAGTATCTTTAATGAAAGTTTTAATTGATACCAATATTGTTTTAGATTTTCTGTTGCAGCGATTGCCATTTTTCCAAGATGCAGAACTGTTGTTTCAGGAGATTGATTCTGCTCGTGTCGTTGGATATGTCACAGCAACAACACTTACAGATATTTTTTATATTTCCCGAAAACACACGCGCAGCATTGAGCAAGCACGGCAAGCAGTTTCAGAAACGCTGACTGTTATGGAAATTTGTCCCGTTAATCGAGCCGTCTTGAAATCAGCGTTCGGATCTGGTTTGGCTGATTTTGAAGATGCTGTTCAAATCGCTTGTGCTATTGCTCAAGGTTTAGATGCTATTGTGACACGCGATACGCAAGGTTTTTTGAGTTCAACCGTACCCGTTTTGTCAATTCATCAGTTGTTACAGCAGTTAGGGGCGCAAGATAGCGAGTAGTTGGTTGTCAGCCAAAGATGGTGATCGTATTTTCAGATTGTCACAAACGCAATTCAACAACTATAAAATTGAACTAGGTCTATCACAAGAATGTGAGCAGTTCTGCTATGAAGACGTTGGCTAAATGGTCTGTAGACGACTATCATCGCATGGTTGAGGCGGGCATTCTGCGTGGTCGTCATGTGGAATTGCTAGCAGGCGAGATTGTTGAAATGAGTCCAGAAACCCCAATTCACTACACCACAACAAAACGGGGTGCAAAATATTTAGAAGAGTTGCTCTCAGGTAAAGCTGATGTTCGTTTCAATGGGCCCATTACACTATCCGACTCGGAACCCGAACCTGATATTGCAATTGTTCGACTTCCAGAATCATCCTACAGCGATCGCCATCCTGCTCCTAAAGATATTTTCTGGATTGTAGAAGTTGCCAACACAAGCTTAAACAAGGACTTGGAGATTAAGGCTGCGATTTATGCGACGGCTGAAATTCAAGAATATTGGGTTTTAAGTTTATCTGCTAAACAGATGATTGTGTTTAGAAACCCTCAAAATGGTAAGTATGTTGAAAAATATACTATTAACCAAGGAACGGTTACACCGTTAGCATTTGCAGATGTTTCAGTATCCGTTCAAAGACTTTTGCCATAGGGTGGCGTCGCTGAATCGAGTGATGAATAGATTTATACAAGTACATTTCTTCTGATATGCAACGCCAGTTTTGTACTACCTGAGAATCTTAGCTGCAACTTACGGTGTTTTAATAGCTCTCTGGGTTAACTTTTGACTTTTAACAAACTTTAGGGGTTTAAGTCCCCTGCTTCTATCAAGCAGCGCGTTTTGTGCCGGGGTCTAAATCCCCGTCACAAAACGTAATTGCGAATTGCGAATTGCGAATTGCGAATTGCGAATTGGTTTAACTCCTGCCCAAATAGTAAGTGGTTGTCCAACCTTTTTATACAGCAAGCTTTCTAAAATCACGCCATTATTATTGGCGGTGAGAGTTTTATTTGGCTGACGCAGGGATTCATAGAAACCGTTGTACCAGCCATGTTTTGACTTGAGGTTGTCTTGGACAAAATCAAATAACTGGCTAGTGTAAGTAGTATTGTAAAGCACATACCACCCGATCGCAGCTTTGGCACTAAGAAAACGCAAATCGTTGTGTTTTTGTCCGGTATCTGCAATGGTTGCCCAAGGTTCACCGTTGACAAACAAGCTGCTGTAAACAAAGTATGGAGGGCGATCTAAGTTGTCTTCGGTAACAGCAGTTAATTGTTTTGTCGCTTTATAACGCGCTTCTTGAGCAGCTAAAATCCGATCGGCATAGGCTTTAGGCAAAGCTTGAAACCCAGTTTCGATGCCATCTAAAATATAGGGTTCGCTAAGAACGTAGTTATTAGCTCCAGAATTTTTAAAGTCGCGGCGATCATAAGGAATTCCCTGTCCGTAAAGATCAACAAAGGCAGCATGAGATTGATAGTCCAAGGCTTTCTTAACATCCAAGCCCCAAAGCTTTAAACCATAGGCAGCATAATTCTCATAGCCCAAGCGACCTTCTTGGTTGTACTGTTCTTTGCCTTTGATTACGGCAGTACCGTACATTTGTCCATTGTTGGTTAGACGCTTGACTTGCCAATGTTTCCAAATTGCTTCTGTTTCTAGCCGCATTTCTGGATACTTTGTCCCGACAATTTTCAGCCAGATTGCCATCCGACCTAAATCAATTGCTGACCAACCAATTTCTTCGCGTTTCTCTAGTTGACCATAATTAACGGGTACGAGGGTTTTTGCATTGTAGACCTTGTTGGGTAGTTCACCTTTGTATAAAGGCATAGATGCCAGTGTTTTCAACATTTTGCTCATTTTGGCTTCAAATTCAGCCGTAGGCACGATATTGAGTTCTTTAGCACTGACTAAGGCTGCGATCGCTGCTGTCTGATCCCACATACTGACCGAGGCAAAGCCATCAACGGAATTGACTAAGCCAGTTTCATCGTTCCAGTTGCGCTGGAAGTATGACCAAGCTTGACGGGCAGTTGTCGTTTCCTCTGGGGTTAGTTTTCCAACTCCAGGAGCAACATAGGGAATTATCGCTACTGTTAGTTGATTCTTAGGAATGGCTTGACCTGGTAAAACTACAGATTTTGCATCAAGGCTGGCAACTCTTTCAGCTTCTTTAGCCAAAGAGAGGGAGCTTTCGGGTTTCTTTGGTTGTACCGACTGCCGTGAAGGAGTTTCGGATGTTGATATTTTAGGTTTTGCTATAGAAGTTTGTGAAAGTTGCTTAGACCAAACATTAAAAATTGCGATCGCTATGACAGCAGTAACTACTCCTCCGACAGAAGCTAGTATGGACAAACTCTTAGGTGGTGGTTGAAAATCAGAACTCATACTGATTAAAGCCTCATGTTGTAAGTCAGTGTTGCTTGCGTAGTTTCACCAAATCCATTCTTCCCAACTATGCAATCTAACTAACACCTAGAAGTTCACTTAAATTTTCACAGGTTGCAAAAGTGCTACTTCCGAAGGATTGTCAACAAAATTTAATTCTGAATTCTGCCTCCTGAATTCTGTTTTTTAAAATTTAAATTCCGCCCACGATAATAATTACTACAATAAAATAGTCACGCACCCGATCTCTGGAGTTCTAGCAGTGGGCTTATTTGATGATTTGAGTCGGTTTTTAGAAAACCGTTTAGAAGAATTCTTGCGTAATAATCCACATTTGGAGTTAGAGGCGCTGCTAGAACAGCTGCGTGAGCAAGAGGAAGGCACATTAAAGCTGATCGCAGATTTACAAGTACAAGAGAAGCGATCGCAAGAAGAAATTCTATCCACCGCTCAAGAAATTCAGCGTTGGCATATTCGTGTTCAAAAAGCCAAAAATGCTGGTAGGGAAGATTTAGCGGCTGCTGCGGGTGAGCGAGAAGCAGCCCTGTTGCGCGAAGGAAATCAGCGCTGGGGACATATGCAAGGGCTGAAAGAACGCATTAACCAATCTCAGGAACTACTGCGAAAAATTCAGCAACGGCGACAGGAGGTACAAGCTAAAGCTGTCGAAGCACAGACAGCCCGTGCTAAAGCCCAAACTCAGCAGCGTTTTGAAACCAGTGGATGGTCGAATAAAACTACCAGTTATTCTAGTGGGTTTGATGATTTAGAAGAGAAGTTCCGTAACTGGGAAACTCAGGATGAGTTAGAACAAATGAAGCGCAATTTGGGGAAATAATCGCCAAGCTTGAACTTTAAACACGTTGACGGTTGACTGTTGACTGTTAACCGTCAACGGTCTAAAAACGCGTCTCTCATCCCATCTTTAAAAAGAGTGGGTTTTCCCCAGGCATTTTTATAAATTTCATTTTTTACTTCTTGTTTTATTTTTTATCTGTATCGCTAATAACAAATTTCGCTATTTATTAAAATTTTTAAATATTCATACTTAATAAAATCATCAAGTAAGTAAAATCTGGAAATTGTATTTAATTTACTAATCAGGATTTATTTTTCTGATAAAGTTTACTAAAGTCAAGTTTTACCTCTTCTTTGTTTTACTACTAACACATTGTAATAATCCTAAATTTTTTTGATTAATCATCAACAAGGAGAAAATATCAAAAATTTTGTAGTTCTCAAATATTATAATGTGTAATTTAACACATTTTATCTCAGTTATTCAGTATTGTTGCCACAGTATGTTCTAAATTTCTTCAATGATAACTGAGGCAGAAAGAGTATATGTTTTTAGACATTTTAGCTAGCCTGCAACGGTTATTTGTGGGATACATTCCAGCCGCCGTGTTAGGTAGTTTTATTGGATACCTAATAGGCATGAATAGCATGGTTTATCAGCTATTTAGGCTGATATTTCAGATACCACATAGTATCCCTCCTATAGCTTTGCTACCTATTGCCCTAATAGCCTTTCAAGAGAGCGAATCGGCTGCTATTACAGTAGTTTTTGTGGGAACTCTCTGGACGATGATTATTAATACAGCAATAGGTATGCAGCATTTTCAAAGACAGAACAAGAACTTTCGAGTAGCTATATTTCATATATTTCATGCCTTGAAAGTTAGCATTTGGGTAGCATGGTTTATAGTTATTGCTACAGAAATGTTAACAGGCCCAAAAGGACTCGGCTTTACCCTTTGGGAAGCTTATAAAGCTGGCAATGTCGATTACATAATTCAGGTGATCCTCTACATCGGTATCATTGGCTTTTTGCTGGATCAGCTACTAGATTTCGCAGCCTATATTCTCTCGCAAATGGTTTCAGATGGGAAAAAATCTTCCTAAATTTTATCTAGGCTTACAGATTGCGCCCTACTAGCTACTCCAGATCCCCGACTTCTTTGATTGAGAAGTCGGGGATCTTATCTTATTGTTCACGACTGATTAAGCCTCAAGCATTCCTGCCTGAGCCACAACTAAATTCAATTTTTAGATTAGTTGAATTTCCCGCACAACTAGCGCATAAGTTGCCAGCATTTTAAGGCATAACTTTAGTTCGCTAATTTGATTGCAGTCTTCACAGCAGATCCTTTTTAGGCTAAAAATTAATTATCCAAACTCAACATACTCAATAATGGTTCCATCAGGATGCATCGCTCGCATATTGGCTCCAGTAGGAACTTTGTTAGGTTCTGCCAAAATTACTGCACCTTGCTGAATAAGTACTTCTCGAAAATCATTAAGTGAGTCAACGAGAAATGTTGCATGTGTACTCTTGAATGAAGAGAGTGCTTCTGCCGAACCAGCAATTAAAAGAATAGAACCCACACCTGCGAGTTCCAACTCAGCCTCAGAATATTGAAACCACAACCAACATTTTTCTGTAAAAAGATTTTCATAGAAAGCGATCGCCTCATCCAAGTCTATCGGACTAAGATAAACTCTGGTTAGTACTTTAAGAATTTGCATTGCAAACTGTCTATTAGGCCGCTAGTGGATTTTATTTTACTTACTCCGCAACTATAGTTAACTAAGATTAATCAAGAATAGCCTATCTTAAATTTGAAAAAGGTTGTCAACTCTCTGTTCATCTAGCTCTAGATAACGTGGTTCGCTGTCAATCAAAATACATTTCATTTTTACTCCTTTAGCCCCACATTAGTCATCTGTATAGTTATTACCAATATATATACATGAACACGCATCAGTACCTAACTTAAGGAGTGTGTCATAAGAAATAGTCGGATGAGGTTTCCTCATACCATTTTGAATCGATGTCTCCACTATAAAAAATAAATCTGATACTCCCATATAATTTAGGCGATACTCATATCATGTTCGTTTGCTTACTTATTAAACTCGAAGAACTCCACCCCGCCAAAGCTACGCTTTGTCTCTTTTCCCCGCTTGCAACTGCGCTGTAAACACAAGTCTTCCAACATTTCCCCCAAAATCTCAAATTGTGTAAAGATATGGTGTCATCAGATGCATTATTTGGCGGTAAATAACGAACTTTAACATATTTGCAGTATGACCAATCTCAGCGTTAACCTTAACAAAGTCGCTTTACTCAGGAATGCTCGAAATTTTGGTAGATCAAGTGTGATTGAAGCAGCTTCAACCTGTATTAAAGCTGGCGCACAGGGAATTACAGTTCACCCACGCCCAGACCAGCGACATATTAAGCCCGAAGATGTCGATGCACTAGCGCAGATATTGACTGTTGAATTTAATATAGAAGGTAATCCGTCACCTCAATTTTTAGAGATAGTCCGAAAAATAAAGCCCACGCAGTGTACCTTAGTTCCCGATGCACCAGATGCTTTCACATCAGACCACGGATGGGATCTGGCTACAGATGGCTCTTGGCTCAGACCAATTATTCTAGAACTAAAAGACCTCGGAGTTCGAGTCAGCTTGTTTATGGAGACTGACTTAACTCAAATTAAACGTGCTAAAGAGATTGGAGCCGATCGCATTGAGCTATATACAGAACCTTATGCTACAGCTTTTCGTAATGGTAATGTAGAGTCTGTATTTCAAGACTACCAAAAAGCAACACAAAAGGCTCAAGAAATTGGTTTAGGAGTGAACGCCGGGCATGATTTAAATCTACAAAACTTAGAAAAGTTTTGTTCAATTTCTGGCATACTTGAAGTGTCTATCGGTCATGCTCTGATTGCCGATGCTTTAGAGGTGGGGCTATTTACTGCTGTACAAGAGTATTTAAAAATCCTATCTTTGAACTATAGGAATCCGCTTTGATTTCTGTTCGCCCAGCATCGCGTAGCAATACTTATTTGCCTGAGGTGCGTGCGTTTGCGTTGGCAAAGCCTCTCTGCAAAGAGAAGCCTCTCGCAGAGAAGCGCAAGGGCCATAGGCAGTGAATAGGAAATAAGAAATTAACCTTTTCGAGTTGTACAGAGTTTTTTCAAAAATAAAATATGAGTTTTATATATTTAAAAATTTTCACTATAAGGGAGTTTATAAATAATGATATTTAATCCCTAAAAACATTTTATATCAACGCCTCATCGGCAATTAATCAAAAAATAACTATTTTATGGCTGCAAACAGCAACTTGCAATATTCAGAAGTCAGACAGTTAAAGATGTATAAATTTGCCCCAGCTTGGGAAAAAGAGCAAATAGTTTTTGGGTCTGCGCGACCTGGATACACTAACAATAAGGTTCAGGATTGGATAGATTTTATGAAGTACCAAGATATCAAGCGAGTTTGTTGTCTTCTCACTGCTGAACAACTAGCTTATTATTCTAAACTTCTAGATACTTATAAACATGAATTTGGTAATCAACAAGTTTATTGGGCACCAATTGCAGATTTCCATTTATGTGATTTAGAAACCCTCACACAGAAAATACTTCCTTTCTTAATAGAAGCAGATAAACAAAATGAAAAAGTCGTTGTACATTGCTCTGGTGGAATTGGACGTACTGGACATGTGTTAGCTGCATGGCTAGTGAGTGTGCGAGGATTATCAAATCAAGCTGCAATAGCTGCTGTCAAAAGAACAGGTAGAAATCCTTACGAGGCTGCAATAGCTGCTCTGTTAAAAGGCAGAAATCCTTTGAAAGTTGTAAAAGAGCTTGATATGCTTCTAAATGATTGCCGTCTAGCAATGCATAAAGTTGTTTGATTTTGCTATTATCCTGTTTAATCAATCTATTGACGAGGTAAATTCTATGGCAATGGTTCTAGATAAAGTAGTTCCTTTTGGGAGATCAATGGACGAATATATAAAAATATTCAATTTAACAAATGCAGATTTAAATAAAAGAATTATTGGAATTGGGGATGGTCCAGCAAGCTTTAACGCAGAAATGACACATCAGGGTAAAAGTGTAGTTTCTGTTGACCCACTATACCAATTTTCCGGTGATGAAATATTGCAAAGATTTAATGAAGTGGTAGATAACATCATTAACCAAGTCAGAGCTACATCGAATGATTGGGTATGGAGCTATCATAAATCTCCAGATGATTTACGACAGAATCGAGTGAAAGTTATTCAAGAATTTCTGTCTGATTATGAAACTGGCAAAAAGAGCAACAGATACACAGTCGGTGAATTACCTAAATTAACATTTAAAAATCAAGAATTTGATATAGCTCTTTGTTCGCATTTATTATTTTTATATTCAGATCATCTCGATTACCATTTCCACTTAAATTCTATAGGTGAGATGCTGCGGATTGCTAAAGAAGTCCGAATATTTCCTCTCATAACTTTAATGTGGAAACATTCACAACATTTAGATAAACTAGTTAAATATTACACTTCAAATGGTTACAAGATAGATATTGAAAAGGTTGAATACGAATTTCAACCTGGTGGAAATAAAATGTTGAAGATAACTCAATACGCTTGAGTTAAGGCTAAAACTCCGTTACCAAAGCCAATTTTTAACGTAGACGCAAAGCGGTGAAGTTATAGTGGTTCTCGTTTACGTGAGGTACACCCGTAAGGGCACGGCAGTGCCGTGCCCCTACACCTTGCAATATAACACCGCATCTGAATGGGAACCGCTATAGCGCAGCGTAAAGCCCACGCCATAGCTTCTAGAGCGACGTTAGGAGCGTCATCCGAAGGGCTTGCCGCAGGCTACCGCAATCTTTACGAGAGGCTTCCGCTAACGTGCAGCGTCTGTCTACGACACGTTGTTTGCGTTCTTCTCTGACGAGACGCTGCGCGAATGCGTACTTTGCGTCTACGTTCAAAAACTTGACTTTGACCAAGAGTTTTAGCCTTAACTGAACCGTATTGTTTTATAACCTTCTTCTTAGAAACAGAAATGTTTTTTTACATCCATAGGGAATGCGATCGCTTTCCTCGGATGCTTTTGATAAACGCTTATGGAGTTACCTAAACTTGTTAAGTTTGCTCCCTACGACGGTGGTCAGCAGCTTGTAGTAACAGAGATTCTGCAAAAGCGATCGCATCACTTGCAGATTTACCACCAGCTAACTGTGCTAGTTCTTCGCGGCGAGTATTTAAATTATCTAATGTAGTAACTCGCACAACAGTACGCTGTTCAGTGTTACCATTGTTGGCTTTTTTCCCTTTACCTTGGTTGACAGTTTGCTTATCGACGCGGAAATGGCGATCGGCCATTGCTGCAACTAAAGGCTGGTGAGTAACACATAATACTTGGTTACGTTGACTTAGCTGGTGTAATTTTTCCGCGATCGCTTGAGCTACCCTTCCCGAAACCCCGACATCAATTTCATCAAATACCATTGTCCCAGCCGCATCAACCTGAGAAAAACAAGCTTTCAGCGCCAATAAAAAGCGGCTCATTTCCCCGCCAGAGGCAATTTCCGTTAAAGGTTGCAGTGGTTCTCCAGGGTTGGGACTAAACATAAAGGTAATTTTATCTGCTCCCATAGCAGTTGGGAAAGCAGGCACTATCTCAACCTGAAACTTCACTTTTTCCATCGCTAGGGGCTTGAGTTCACCTATCAAACGTGATTCTAAATTAGCAGCCGCTTTACTTCGTAGTTGAGTTAACTGATTAGTTGCTTGGGTGAGTTTCTCAAAATACACCTTTTCTTGCTGTTCTAGGTTTTCGATAGATTGTTCGCTGTCGTTAAGTTGGGCTAATTCCCCTTGGATACGTTGGTAATAAGCGATCGCTTCTGTAAGTGTCGGCCCATATTTGCGGCAAATTTGCTTTAATTCCTGAATCCGTTCTTCCACCTCTTCCAATCGCTGTGGATCGGCTTCTAATCCATCCCCATAAGCATTAATCTGCCTTCCCACTTCCATTACCGCAGCTTGCGCGTCCCTCACTAATTCTAATAGGGGTTGCAGCTGGGTATCATATTCCACCATGTCATTTAATATGGCTTCACTGTCTCCCAATAAATCACCTGCGGCGGGAGTTTCATTATCGTTTTGATACAAAGCCTGATAAACCTTGTAACTCATTTGTTGCAAATCAACAACATGATTTAGGCGTTCCCGTTCTTGTCCCAATTGTTCCAATTCATCAGGTTCGCTAAGATTTGCTGCTCCCAATTCTTGCACTTGATAAGTGAGCAAATCGAGTTGTTGCAATCGCTCCCGTTCTGATGTCCGGCGTTTTTCAAGTGCTAAATGCGCCTGTTGGTAACCACTGAAGCTAGTGGCAACTTTATGACGCTGCTGCATCAGAGAGTCGCCGCCATATAAATCCAACCAATCGCGGACTTGAGCAGATTGTCCCACTTGTACAGTTTGACCTTGGGCGGTGATTTCCACCAAGCGATCGCGCATTCCTCCCATAATCTGCCGATTTACCAACACGCCATTCACCCGCGATCGACTACGGATATTAGTAGCAGTAGCTGTAATTTCTCGGCTAATGACTACGGAATTTTCATCAAGCAAATCTATTTCTTGTTCGGTCAACCAAGCAGCTAGGGGGGCGTTTGAGGTGAAAGTAGCTTCTACCATTGCCCGACTTGTTCCTGTGCGAATGACGCGACTAGAGACTTTACCGCCCAAAGCCGCATCAATAGCATCCAAGATAATCGATTTTCCAGCGCCGGTTTCACCTGTCAACACATTTAGTCCCGCGCCAAATTCTAATTCCAGTTGGTCAATTAGGGCAAAGTTTTCAATTCGCAGGCAAAGCAACATCAAGCCAAATTCTCCATGAGGGCAGATGCCGGATACTTCTAATTTACAGGACAATAGGTATGATATTTTGGCAACTAGCAATACCTAATACTATTGAACTAGTATGCCCGTTTAAGTGTAGCAGAACTCTAGGGACTGGGTAGTGGCGACTGGGGACTGGGAAAAATTAGTTTAACCCTAATTCCTAATCCATAAGTCCATATTCCCAATTCGTAAAGATATTGTTACAATCCTTAATGTGATCGTTCTGACTGGTAGCCTGCTTCATGATTGTTAAGACACTTCCCCCTAATTCCCGACCGATTCAGGAGGACAGTCACAACGGCACAAATAGCCGAGGTGAACTGGACGTTATTAATGTAGTGCCAGAAGATGGTACGTCTAGCTTAGTAGTGCGTTCGCCAAGACTTTTAGCAGCCCAACAGGTGAGGCCAATAGCCGAACCTGAGACGCTTTACGATCCCGTGACTATAGCGGCGCATTATCAAAATAGACCCCTGCAAGTTATCCGGCGGATTTTCGCTGTGTTGGGGCCGACTCTATCCTTTGCTTTTGGGTTGTGGTCGGATAGTAAACGGGGAATTGTCGTCAAAAATGACCGCCGCCGAGCCACTCAGCTACGAGTATTGCTGACAAAATTGGGGCCTGCTTACATCAAAATTGGACAAGCTTTGTCCACCAGACCGGATCTGGTTCCTCCCGTATATTTAGAAGAATTAACTAAGCTACAAGACCAATTACCGCCTTTTCCCAACGAACTTGCTTACCAGTTTATTAGAGAAGAACTAGGTGCGCCTCCAGAAGAAGTTTACGCCGAACTCTCAGCCCACCCAATTGCTGCGGCTTCCTTGGGGCAAGTCTATAAAGGTAAGCTAAAAACAGGTGAAGAAGTCGCCGTTAAAGTCCAACGCCCTGACTTAAGAGAGCGGATCACCATTGACTTGTATATCTTACGTAATCTCGCTGCTTGGGTACAGAAAAAGGTCAAACGGGTAAGAAGTGACTTAGTTGGGATTCTCGATGAATTAGGCGATCGCATTTTTGAAGAGATGGATTACATCCACGAGGGTGAAAATGCCGAGAGATTTTTCCAGTTATACGGTCACATAAAAGACGTATATGTACCGAAAATTTACTGGGAATATACCAATCGCCGTGTCTTAACGATGGAGTGGATTAACGGCACTAAGTTAACTCAGACAGAAGAAATTAGCGCCCAAGGCATAGATGCTCGTTATCTAATTGAAGTCGGTGTGCAGTGTTCCCTACGCCAGCTACTAGAACATGGATTTTTCCATGCAGATCCCCACCCTGGTAATTTGTTAGCAACAACCGATGGTAAATTAGCTTATCTCGACTTTGGAATGATGAGCGAAATTAAGCCACTACAGCGTTATGGTTTAATTGAAGCGATCGTCCACGTCGTCAACCGCGACTTTGAAGGATTAGCAAAAGACTACGTTAATTTAGATTTCTTATCACCAGAAACCGATTTAACGCCAATTATCCCAGCCTTTGCCAGAGTCTTTGCTGATGCCCAAGGAGCCAGCGTTGCCGAACTTAACATTAAAAGCATCACTGATGAACTATCGGCTTTAATGTATGAGTATCCTTTCCGTGTACCGCCCTACTATGCCTTAATTATTCGCTCCCTTGTGACGCTCGAAGGTATTGCAATATATATAGATCCCAACTTTAAAGTTCTCAGCGAAGCTTATCCCTACGTTTCCAAACGCCTGTTAACCGATCCAGCACCGCAATTAAGAGCATCATTGCAAGATTTGCTATTTAAAGATGGCAGATTTCGCTGGAACCGCTTAGAAAACTTATTAAAAAATGCGCGAAATAGTCAAGACTACGACTTTAATTTAGTCCTGAATCAGGGGATAGAATTTCTGGCATCTGAACGCGGTGCTTTTATTCGTGACAAACTAGTAGATGAATCTGTTAACGGACTCGATGCTTTAGGTAAAAATGTTTTGCATAACTTCACCTATTTGCTGCGGGAGCGCGTTGGATTGACAGCAGTTAATGAAACTCCGGCGGCGACAGTTGAGCAACAACAAACCTTGGAGCATATCAAACGTATATTAGGTATTCTTAGAGAAACACGAGGCTTTGACCCAGTGCAACTTGCGCCGCAAATTGCCGAGTTATTGGTAAATTCAGATGTGCAACGTTTGGGTCAACAGATTGCTAACCGCTTCACACAAAAGGCTGTAGCCAGGTTAATTCGGCAATTATTGACAGCCTATTAAGCTCATCTCACACCTAAAAGGGGATGGAATAACACGAAAGACTGTTGACCGTCAACCGTCAACGGTCTAAAAAGGCTTCTCTCATCCCATCTTTAAAATATTGGGTTTTCCCGACACCTTTTTATAAGTATGGCTTGCTACAATCGGGATCTCTTGGAGGTTTTAGATGAAGAATGAAACCTGTTTTAGATACTCAGGTGTCCAAGTCTATATTTCAAGGTTTCTGGTATTTAGCGCCTACGCTGTGATTACTGTTGCGGCTTTCTCGCTGTCTGGCTGTGTACGCGAGAAAACGAAAAAAATTGTCGGATTTTCGCAGACGGAAAACATCGGCCCGTGGCGCATCGCCGAAACGAATAGCATCAAAGAAGAGGCCGCCAAACGTAATGAAACTTACGATTTCTTGATGACGGATGCCCAGGGGCAGACATCGAAGCAATTTTCTGATATCGAAGATTTGATTGCAAGACAAGTCGATGCCATATTTCTTGCGCCACGCGAATATGAGGGTCTTACACCTGCTCTTGAAGCAGCGAGAGCGGCAAAAATACCGGTATTTCTCATCGACCGTGAAGCTGCGGGAAAACCAGGTGAGCATTTCGTCAGCTTTCTTGGATCGGATTTCATCGTCCAAGGTCGCCGCGTTGGCAAATGGCTGGCTCAGGCTACTAATGGCAAAGCATCTATCGTGGAACTCACCGGAACAGCAGGGTCATCGGTCGCAATTGATCGGGCAAAGGGCTTTCGTGATGCGATCGCCAGTTATCCTAACATGAAGATCATCGCCACGCAGACGGCGGATTTTTCGCGGGCTGCGGCTGTGCGTGTAATGGAAAACATCATTCAGGCTAAGGGTTCTGATATTACCGCAGTGTATGCTCACAATGATGAAATGGCATTGGGTGCCATCCAGGCTCTCAAGTCAGCAAGCATGAAGCCTGGTAAGGATGTGATCGTCGTTTCAATCGACGGTCAAAAAGCCGCGCTTGAGGCGATTATCCGCGGCGAACTTGGTGTGAGTGTAGAGTCGAACCCGCGTTTTGGCCCACTTGTTTTCGCTACGATGGAGAAGTATTTTGCCGGCAAAAAGATTCCTCCTAGAATCATTCTTGAGGACAGACTCTTCGATGTCACAAATGCCAAAGATTTTGTGGATGAAGCATACTAGTACCGCAAGGCAGAAGTCAGCCCCTTCCCTACGGGACGCTGCGCGAACGGGGAAGTTAAAAGTCAAAAGTCAAAAGAATAATTGTATTCCGGGGTTTTGCGCCATATAAATAATAAAGAAAAGATAGCCAGGAAATATGTTGAACCTGGACGATGAATAAAAAAGATGACTATGGGGTATCAGGATAAAAACTAGGTAAAGCCGATGACTCAGGCAACTCAAACTGTCTTGTGTATGAGGGGCATAAAGAAAAGTTTTTCTGGCGTGTCGGCGCTCCAGGGCGTCGATTTTGATCTAAAGGCAGGGGAGATCCATGCACTGGTTGGAGAGAACGGTGCTGGCAAATCGACGCTCATTAAGATTATGACGGGAGCATATCGGCGGGACTCCGGTGTTATAGATTATAACGGGAGTCCTGTCGCATTCCAAAACCCGACTGAAGCGCAGGCGGTTGGCATCGTAGCCGTCTACCAGGAGATCCAACTCGTGGGTTTCCGAACTGTTGCTGAGAATATTTTTCTTGGCAGAGAGCCGCATCGCTTTGGGATTATTGACAGACGGCGGATGAATACCGAGGCGTCTGAGATATTGGAGCGTCTGGGGTTGCATATCGACCCGTGTTTGGTAGTTGGTTCGCTGAATATTGCCCATCGGCAAATGGTGGCGATCGCGCGTGCTATATCTTTTGGTGCGCGTGTGCTTATCCTCGATGAACCCACGAGTTCGCTTACCGAAACTGAGGTTTCTGTTCTTTTTGATGTCATGCGGCGGCTAAAGTCGGAAGGGACGTCCATCATTTACGTCAGCCACCGTTTTGAAGAACTCTATACCGTGTGCGATCGCGTGACAGTTCTACGTGATGGACGCAATATTGTAACGCGATCGCTAACCACGCTCACTCGCCTAGAACTCGTCTGTCATATGCTAGGTCGTGAGCCAGAAGAGGTGAGCAAAGGAGTCACGGCATTCGCAGGAGGGTCGCAAAATGCGGTAGATCGGCCAGTGTTGCTGCAAGCGGAAGCTCTCAAATATAAGAAACGGCTCGATGGTGTATCGATTGAAATCCGACATGGCGAAATCGTCGGGCTTGCGGGTTTGCTCGGCTCTGGTCGAAGTGAAACGCTGCGTGCTCTATTCGGGGCTGAACCGCTTGAAGATGGAACCGTAAAATTTGAAGGTAGTCTTTTGTCCCTGCGTGATCCTCATGATGCGATCGACGCTGGGATAGCTTTCCTTTCAGAAGATCGGAAAGCGGACGGCATTATTCCTGAGCTTTCGGTGCGAGAAAACCTCACACTCGCTGCACTACCGAACCTTACACAATGGGGCATCGTTTCCCGAAAACGACAGAACGAGCTAGTTGACCGTTTCATGCAGCGCCTTGGAATTAAGGCGGCCAGCACCGAACAAAAGATCCACGAACTATCGGGCGGCAATCAGCAGAAGGTTCTTCTGGCACGATGGCTGTGCAAGAATACAAAACTTCTTCTCCTTGACGAGCCAACTCGTGGTATAGACGTTGGTGCAAAGGGCGAGATCCAACGGCTGATCGCCGAACTAGCAAAGCAAGGGCTGGGGGTTCTGATGATTTCGTCGGAAGTGGAGGAGCTAGTTGAAGGTTCGCAACGTGTCGTCGTTCTCCGTGACGGGCAGTCAATCGCCCAACTCAGTGGGGAACAGAAGAACATCAAGACAATTCTGCACGTAATGGCCGAAGGTGCAGATCGTCAGGAAGCCGTCGATAGATAGTGTGAAACAGAATAAGACAAAAATGAATAGCAAGAAGTCTGATCGGGGTTGGAGAACTCTGTGGAACCCAAACTTCGGTGCATCTGCGGCGCTCTTAATTCTCTATGTTGCGAACGCCGTCTTCACCCCACGTTTCGCTACAGTTAGCAACACTCTGAATATGTTGCTCCAAGTATCCACGACAATGTTTATTGCCGTTGGGATGACATTTGTGATTGCCTCGCGTGGCATTGATCTCACGGTCGGCTCTACTATGGCATTGGTTTCAGTCATTGTGGCATTGTTTATTAAGTATGGGATAACTGTTGCCATCTCGTTCGCTTTGTGTGTTGCTCTGTTGGTTGGTCTTCTCAATGGCTTTCTGATCTCACGCTTGAAACTTGACGCTCTCATCACTACCTTGGCGGCTCTGATCTTATGGCGTGGGGTCGCTCAGGTAGTCGGAGACGGTAAGCTCGTTCCCTTCGTCCATCCCACCTTTGAAGCGCTCGGAAAGGGCTATCTCGGTTTTATACCAATTCAGGTTGTAATTGCCGGAGTCGTCATTGCAGGAGCCTTCTTCTGTATCCACTCTACGCTTTTTGGGCGTCATATTGTTGCAGTCGGCGGCAACGAACAGGCTGCACGGCTTGCGGGCATCCGTGCGGAACGGGTGAAATACATCGTCTATATAATTAGTGCCCTGCTTGCGGGGCTAGCCGGACTGGTCGAGACAGCGAGGCTCGGTATGGGCGATCCTAGTAAGGTTGGTGTCAACGCCGAATTCGATGCGATCGCAGCTGTTGTTGTTGGCGGCACGCCCTTCTCAGGTGGCCGTGCGAATGTCCTTGGAACTGTTGTCGGAGCCTTGCTTATGCAGGTGATCTCCACCAGTTTCAATATGCTCCTGATTCCCTTCACCTGGTCATTAGTTTTAAAATCCGTAATCATTCTTTTCGCCATTTTTTTACAGCGCCCTAAGGAGGTTTAACGCGTCATGGCTGCTACAAGGTCACTTGCGCTTGCTGGGAAGCGTCTCTCCAAGATCCTCACTTCGCAGGGCTTGCTGCTCATACTCCTTAGTTTGGCTGTTTTCGCATCTTTTCGTTATGAAACCTTCTTAACACCTCTTAATCTCATGAACATCATGCGACAGAACAGTATGCTCGCGATCGTGGCACTGGGCATGACTGTCGTAATTCTGAGTGGAGGAATCGATCTCTCCGTGGGTTCCCTTGTTGCTCTAGGCGGCGTTGTCGTAGCAATGCTCGCCGGGCAAGGAAGTTTCGTGGCAATCGTTGGCGGCATTGCCAGCACCACGTTGCTCGGTCTGGTAAACGGTCTTCTTGTATCGCGTGCGCGTCTCCAGCCGTTCGTTGTTACATTATTTACTGCCAGTGCTGCACGCGGGCTGGCGTTAAGTATCACCGAGGAAAAGTCCATTGCTATATCATCGGCAGCATCGGGACTTGTTTGGCTTGGTAGGGGGTTCATTGCTTCTGTCCCTATCCCCGTGATTATGGTTGCGCTCTTATATTTTGCAGCTTGGTTTATGCTGCACAGGAGCCGATTAGGGTTGCATATATTCGCTGTTGGTGACAACGAGGAGGCTTCCCGGCTCATGGGCGTGAACCCAAACCGAGTTAAGCTTGCGGTCTACACCCTTAGCGGTCTGCTTTCAGGGCTTGCCGGTGTTGTTCTCGCAGGCCGTTTAGGGGCGGGTCAGCCTGTGGCTGCTTTTGGCTGGGAGACGGATGCGATCGCCGCGACCGTCATGGGAGGAACGTTTCTTGCAGGCGGGCAGGGGAGCGTGTTTCCGACGCTGGTCGGTGTCCTTCTCTTAGGAATGATGTACAACCTTCTGAATCTAGAGGGGACTATTACTCCGTGGTGGCAGCTAGTGCTTCGCGGTGGCTTTCTACTTATGGTTGTGATCTTCCAGCAGCGCATCGCGCAAAAGGGCTAATGTTACAAAGCAAACGCATCTTATTTATTGAAGAATTCAGAAGTCAGAATTAATCAATCAGGGATTCAGAACCCGCGACTGAATTGTTGCACCACCAAAGAAACTTTGCGGGGTTTATGGTGAGAAAAACAAGTTCTTTTCTCCCCTGCTCCCCCTACTCCCCCTGCTCCCCCTACCTGCCTTCATCCATCATTTTTGAGTTGGTCGACTACTAGGGCACAATCAGAACTGGGCAAGGGGAAAGATTAATCACGCGAGTGGTAACACTATCATCTGCCCCTTCTTCAGTCAAGCCTAGCCCCCGACATCCCATGATGATTAAATCGGCGCCGATTTCATCAGCGACATCGCAAATAGTAAAAGCTGGTTTACCTTGCCTTTCCAGGATTTCGGATTGAATTCCTTGTCCAGAAAATAAAGATTGGGCATTTTCTAGCAGCTTGGCAACTACCTCTGGTGACCCCATCGGATCATCTGCACTAGGCGCATCTTTTGGCGGTTCTTCCACCACAGACAGCAGCACCAAGCGACTGCTGTATTTTTTGACTACGTTGGTAACTACATCAGCAGCTTCCCGCGTTTCCCGGCTTTGATCAATAGGAAATAGTACTGTCTTAAATATCTCTGTCACTTGGGTACCCCTGACTCCGGTAAAATCTTGATGGTTCTACTTTCAAAACAATAACAAAAAGGCAATCAGGAGAGTTTGGTGTGTCCAAAAAAAGTTTAGCAAGTTTATCTTCGGCTGATATCTCTGGGAAACGTGCTTTAGTGCGGGTTGACTTTAATGTGCCTGTGGATGATCAAGGCAATATTACCGACGATACTCGCATTCGCGCCGCTTTACCAACCATTAAAGATTTGACGCAGAAGGGAGCTAAGGTCATTCTCACCAGCCATTTTGGTCGTCCCAAGGGTGTGGATGATAAATTACGCCTAACTCCCGTTGCCAAGCGTCTATCTGAGTTACTGGGGCAAGAAGTCATTAAAACTGATGACTCTATTGGCGATGAAGTTGCAGCTAAAGTTGGTGCATTGCAAAATGGCCAAGTGCTGTTACTAGAAAATGTCCGTTTTTACAAAGAAGAAGAGAAAAACGACCCAGAATTTGCGAAAAAATTGGCAGCTAATGCTGATTTTTATGTAAATGATGCTTTTGGTACCGCACACCGCGCCCACGCTTCTACTGAAGGCGTGACAAAATTCCTCAGTCCTTCTGTGGCTGGATATTTAGTTGAGAAGGAATTGCAATATCTGCAAAATGCTATTGAAAATCCCCAACGTCCTTTGGCAGCAATTATTGGCGGTTCCAAGGTTTCTAGCAAAATTGGTGTAATTGAAACACTGCTGGAGAAATGCGACAAGCTGATCATCGGTGGTGGAATGATTTTCACCTTCTACAAAGCTCGTGGTTTGAATGTCGGTAAATCGTTGGTAGAAGAAGACAAGCTAGAACTAGCGAAGTCTTTGGAAGCTAAGGCTAAAGAACGAGGCGTTGCTTTATTGCTTCCCACAGATGTGGTATTGGCAGATAACTTTGCCCCTGATGCCAATTCTCAAACCGTTAGCATTGAGAATATCCCAGACGGTTGGATGGGTTTAGATATTGGGCCAGACTCGGTGAAAGTTTTCCAAGAAGCTCTTGCAGATACCAAAACGGTAATTTGGAACGGGCCAATGGGTGTGTTTGAGTTTGATAAATTTGCGGTAGGTACCGAAGCGATCGCTCATACCCTCGCCGAAATTGGTAAAACTGGTACAACCACTATCATTGGCGGCGGCGACTCAGTAGCGGCTGTGGAAAAAGTTGGTTTAGCCGACCAAATGAGCCACATCTCTACCGGCGGCGGCGCTAGCTTGGAGTTGCTTGAAGGCAAGGTATTGCCTGGAATTGCGGCTTTAGATGATGCTTAATAGCCATCTTCAGAATTACAGCAGTTTTTTTGCATGAAGCACAAAGCTACGGGTTTGGAGGCAGAAGGCAGGAGGCAGGGGATAGAAACTCTTTATATCTGAATCTGATCCGTGAGTCCTGCATTTTGTACCTCCTTTATTTGGAATCTGCTGTATGTAGAGACGTTAAATGTATAGCGGTTCTCATTTACGTAAGGTACACCCGTAGGGGCACGGCAGTGCCGTGCCCCTACACCTCGCAATATAATCTTGTACCGCATTTGAATGGGAAGCGCTATAACGTCTCTACATTAAATAGGGAAAAATTATGGAAACTAAATGGCCGGAATGGGCGCAAAAGTAATTTTATGTCTCTATAGTCTACGTATTTGGTATGTCTCTATATAGCCTGCGTATTTAGTATGTCAATTTAATATCAAGCTAATAACTAAAAGTTTTATAGTGCAATTGCTGAGGTTGCATATCACATTGACATAATTTATGCAAGCGCAAATTTCTTGAAGATGGCTGGGGAAATATACTGAATAATTGAACAAAATTTATTATTTGCCTTTTTATGAGTCAGAAAATATACGCTCACAATAATTAACTAATTATAGATATCCTTTATTAGAGCTAATTTGCTCTTGAAGTTAAGAAACTTGGTATCAGTTCTCAAGGCTATGACAAGTAGTACGGTGAAAAACTTTTGGTATTACTGATTTCAAGTATGAATACAAATATAGAGACGCGATATCTCGCGTCTCTATATGGGTTTTGACACTAAACAAAATCATTTTCATACTTCTTATTTAAGAATACCAAAAGTTTTTCATGGGTATTGTTTGGTGGAACGAAGATATAGCCGCTTGGACTAGGGCTGCTAGTCACCCTTTTGCTTGCATACGGGGCGCTGAACAAAGACGCTAACGCTGTTAACCGTCTACAGAGCTGGCTCACCGTTTTTACCACTTTAGTCAGTGGCTACTTTTTCAATTAGGAAGGTAAAAAATGGAATGGGCTATTTACAAAAAGAATACGGGCAGTTTTGTAATAGCAGTCGCAATTATGGCTGGTGTTGGCGCAGTCTCGTATCTTAGTTTGCTTGAGTATAGACAAAACGCTCAATGGGTCACACATACACGCGAGGTGCTTGAAAAGACTAAAGAAGTAATGTCACGGGTCAAAGATGCAGAGACTGGACAACGGGGCTATCTTCTCACGGGCAAAGAAAAGTATCTGAAACCGTATCTCAGTGCAACTGGCGATATTGATCAGAAACTCAAGGCTCTGCGCCAATTGACTGCGGATAACCCCAATCAACAGCGGCGGCTCGATAACCTTGAACCCCTGATTGCCAAAAAACTGGTTTTGATGGAACAGGCGATTAAGGCCAGGAGCAAAGATTTAGAGTCCGCGCTGCAAATAGTTCAGACAGATCAGGGTGAGCAGAGCATGGAAGATATCCGAATGCTCACTACAGCTATGGAGAAGGAAGAGAATGAGTTGTTGAAAAAGCGGTCAATAGAGGCGAATGCCAGCGCTCATCAAACAACTTTGCTGACTATTTTTGGCAGCATTCTAGCTTCTGCGATCGTCGGTTTAGCAGCCATAATCACCAATCAGGAACTTGTTAAACGCAAGCGGATGGAAAATTCTTTGCAAAAGGCTCGTGATGAGTTAGAAATAGAGGTTAACAAACGGACTGCCGAACTTAGAAACGCTAACGAAGAATTACAAACTGAAATTAATGAGCGCAAAAAGGCCGAGTCAGAGATTCTGCGCCTGAACGTCCAGCTTGAGGGGCGAGTCGCAGAACGCACAGCACAACTCGAAGCTACTAACAAGGAGATGGAAGCATTTAGTTATTCTGTGTCTCACGATTTACGGGCCCCCTTACGGAGCATCGACGGCTTTAGCCAAGCGCTACTAGAAGATTATAGTGACAAGCTAGACGCGCTAGGCCAAAACTACCTCCAGAGAGTGCGTGCAGCTACCCAGCGAATGGCACAACTGATCGACGATTTACTGAATCTGTCAAGACTAACGCGCAGTGAGATGCGTTACGAAGAGGTTGATCTGAGCGCATTGGTAGAGGCGATCGCTACAGAGTTGCATAAAACACAACCAGAACGCCAAGTAGAGTTTGCTATTACACCGGGATTAGTTACCAATGGTGATACTCATCTGTTACGGATTGTGCTAGAAAACCTGCTGGGTAATGCGTGGAAGTTTACAGGAAAACATCAAAAAGCACGCATAGAATTTGGGCTTTTGCAGCAAGATAACACCCATGTGTATTTTGTCCGTGATGATGGCACAGGCTTCGATATGGCCTATGTTGAGAAACTCTTCGGTGCTTTCCAGCGCCTGCATGCTATGACTGAGTTTGAAGGCACTGGCATTGGACTAGCTACTGTGCAGCGAATTATTCACCGTCATGGTGGCCGTGTCTGGGCCGAAAGTGCAGTAGAGCAAGGCGCAACATTTTACTTCACCCTCTAACTATAGGAAATGCCATACAACATGATTTTACTTGTAGAAGACAATCCCGACGATGAAGCGCTAACCTTACGCGCACTCAAGAAAAACAATATTCTGAACGACGTGGTGGTGGCACGCGATGGGGTAGAAGCCCTAGATTATCTCTTTGGTAAAGGTATGTACGCCGATCGCGACATGAGCGTTATGCCCCATCTCATCCTCTTAGATTTGAAGTTGCCTAAAATGGATGGTCTGGAAGTTTTGCGACACCTGCGGGCCGACGACAGAACAAAAATCCTTCCAGTAGTCATTCTAACCTCGTCTAAAGAGGAGCAAGACTTAATCAATGGTTACAGCTTGGGTGCCAACAGCTATGTTCGCAAACCAGTGGATTTTTCCCAATTTAGTGAATCAGTGCGACAACTAGGGTTGTACTGGTTTGTTTTAAACGAATCACCGCCGAGAGTATAGTTTTAGATGGGTATGGGTACACCTCTGCGCGTATTACTTGTTGAGGATTCAGAAGATGATGCTTTTTTGGTGCTGCGTGAACTGCAACGTGGTGGATATGAAGTAACCTCTGAACGGATTGATACACCCACAGCTATGAAAGCTGCGATCGCAGGGCAAACATGGGATGTTGTCATCTGCGATTATTCCATGCCCACTTTTAGCGCCCCTGCTGCATTGAAGCAGGTCAAAGACAGCGAACTTGACCTGCCATTTATTATTGTCTCAGGCACTATTGGTGAAGATACCGCAGTCGCTGCGATGAAAGCTGGTGCCCATGACTACATCATTAAAGGCAATCTAGCGCGACTTATTCCTGCTGTTGCCCGCGAGTTGCGTGAGGCGCAGGTGAGACGGGAACGTAAACAAGCAGAGGAGCAGATTAAAGCGTCGCTTCAAGAAAAAGAAGTGCTATTGAAAGAAATCCATCATCGGGTAAAAAATAATTTGCAGATTATTTCTAGTCTGCTCAACCTTCAAGCAGAGTATCTCAAGGACAATCAAGCCCTTGAGGTATTCAAAGATAGCCAGAACCGGATTGAATCAATGGCTTTGATCCACGAGAAACTATATCAATCTCAAGACCTGGCAAGAATAAATTTTGCTGACTATATCCAAGATTTAGTAACTAATTTATTTTATTCATACAACGTTAATTCCAGCGCTATTACCTTGAAAATGAACGTTGAGGAGGTTTTTCTAGCCATTGATGCAGCTATTCCTTGCGGCTTAATTATCAATGAACTTATTTCAAATTCCCTAAAATATGCATTTCCTGAAAAACAACCGGGAGAAATTTATATTGATTTTTCCTCCATAGAAGCAAATTTATTTACACTTACTATCGGTGATAATGGTGTCGGTTTTACCCAAGATTTTGACTTTCAAGGTACAGAATCATTAGGTCTGCGATTAGTAAAAGGTCTAACACATCAGCTACGAGGCAATATCGATTTTAGCATCAATAACGGAGTGAAGTATAAAATTATATTTCCGAATAAAATCGCTTAAAGTTATAATTTAAAAAGCTCATGAACCCAGTAAATATATTAGTTGTTGAAGATGAAATCATCGTAGCAATGGATATACAAAATCGGCTACGAAAATTTGGATACACTGTTCTGGGGATGGCCGATTCTGGAGAAGAAGCAATTAAGAAAGCAGCAAATAATTCTCTAGATTTAGTTTTAATGGATATTCACCTCAAGGGAAAGATGGACGGTGTAGAGGCTGCTCAGATAATTCATAATATTTTTAATATTCCAGTAATATATCTTACTGCTAATGCAGATGAATCAACATTGGAGCGAGCAAAGGGAACAGAGCCGTTTGGCTACATTCTCAAACCTTTCAAAGAAAAAGAATTAAAGTTCACTATTGAAATTACTCTTTCTAAACATCGGACAGAAAAAAAATTAAAACAGAATGAACAATGGCTGACTACTGTACTTAAAAGTATTGGAGATGCTGTAATTACTAGCGACGCATCTGGAACTGTGACTTTTATGAACCCTATTGCAGAGGAACTAACGGGTTGGAATTATTCAGATGCATTTGGTAAAGAAACAGCAGAAGTATTCAATATTACTCATGAAAAAAATCGGACAATAATTGAAAGTCCGATAACACAAGTCCTTGAATCGGGTGTTAGTGTAGGTCTACCAGAAGAAACAATACTTATTACTAGAAACGGTGCAGAAATTCCAATTGATGATAGTATTGCAGCGATTAAAGATGACAACGGTAACATCACAGGTGCAGTTTGCGTTTTTCAGGATATCACTGAGCGTAAGCAGATATTGGAGGCACTAGGGCGTCGCCAGCAAGAATTCAAAGCACTAGTTGAAAACGCACCTGATATTATTTCCAGATTTGACACTAAATTGCGCTACGTTTACGTTAATCCAGCTATTGAAAAGATTACAGGAATATCAGCCGAAATATTTATCGGCAAAACAAACGCAGAGTTAAATTTGCCAGAAGAATTTTGCTGGATATGCGATCGCAAGCTTCAGCAAGTTTTTGAAACTAAGCAAGAAACTGAGTTTGAATGCAGTTTAGCGATCGCTTCCCAAACAAGATATTACCATACCCGTCTTGTGCCTGAATTAGCTAGCGATGGTTCAGTATATTTTGTTTTAAGTATTTCTCGCAATATTACTGCTCTAAAACTTGCAGAGGCGCAATTAATTTATGACGCCTTTCATGATGTACTAACCGGTCTGCCAAATCGCGCTTTATTTATGGAACGGCTAGAACGTGCGCTTATGCTGGCAAAACGACGTCCAGACTATACATTTGCTGTTCTGTTTCTAGACCTAGATCGCTTCAAGGTTATCAACGACAGTCTTGGCCACATGATTGGTGATCAACTGTTAACTGCCCTTGCACGCAGACTAGAGAACTGTCTGCGTGCTGGAGATACAGTTGCCCGTCTAGGGGGAGATGAGTTTACAATTTTGCTTGATGATCTCAACAACATCAATGACGTAACAAACGTAGTGGAGCGAATACACGAAGCTCTAACATCTGCATTCCAACTCAGTGGATATGAGGTATTTACTACCGTTAGTATTGGCATCACCCTAAGCACGGGTAGTTACAGCCTACCAGAGGAACTCCTGCGTGATGCTGACATAGCAATGTATCGTGCTAAAGCATTGGGTAAAGCACGCCATGAGATATTTGACTCAACCATGTACAGCCAACAAACAAAGCTATTAGAGTTAGAGATGGATCTACGGCGGGCAGTTGAACGCCAGGAGTTTCAGGTTTACTACCAGCCAATTGTTTTGTTAGAAACTTACAAAATTATTGGCTTCGAGGCTCTCGTTCGCTGGCAGCACCCACAACTGGGATTAGTTACTCCAGACAACTTTATTCCACTAGCAGAAGAAACTGGGTTGATTATCCCTATTGGTTATTGGGTACTAGGCGAGGCTTGTCGTCAGATGCGTGCTTGGCAAATACAATTTCCTACTGACCCACCCTTGACAATCAGTGTAAATCTTTCCACTAAACAATTTTCACAACCTAAGCTAATTGAACAAATTAACCAAATTATCCAAGAGACTGGTCTAGAAGGCAGTAATTTAAAGCTGGAGATTACCGAAAGTGTACTGATGGAAAATATTGAATCAGTAACTTTTATGCTATTGCAACTGCAAAAGATGAATATTCAATTACATTTAGATGATTTTGGTATAGGCTATTCATCCTTGAGTTACCTGCACCGCTTTCCAAGTAATGCCTTGAAAATTGATCGTTCTTTTGTTACTAAGATTGGTGTTAATGGGGAAAACTTGGAAATTGTCCAAGCGATCATCACCCTAGCACAAAGTCTAAATATAGATGTAATAGCAGAAGGCATAGAAACAGCAGAGCAACTGGCGCAACTTAGAGCAATGAAATGTAAATATGCACAGGGATATTTTTTCTCTCAACCCCTAGATAGTAAGTCGATAGAGACATTAATTGCATCTGGCATTCAGCCGATACAAGGATAGCATCACGTCGCTTTGCTTTGAATTCAAAATTTAAAATTCAAAATTAGTAATCCCCATAAATAAATTTAGTTGCTCTGTATCCTTTTTTTGTCGGTTAAGGAGTTTGCTACAAACTCTTTATTTACTCTCTTTTTCTTTTCTGGCTCGTTCCTGTGTCAAGCTATCAATAGCATCACCCAAGGCAGTAGTAAGGCTATTGCGGGTTTGAGCGTGGTTATCCTGCTCAGTTTTCAAAGCTTGCAAGAGGCGATCGCGTTCTTTGATTACAGCGATGAGTTTAGCTTGCAAGTCCTCCACAGATTTTAGTTGTTCTATTTCTTGTTTGATCGCTGTTGCTGGTGTCTCAGCAGCCAGTGTCTCAACCTCCAGTCCCCGGAGTTTATGCAAGTCTGCCTTGAGGGATGCGATCGCCTGTTGGGACAGTTGGGCATCTGTGCGACGTTGTTCTGCTTCTGTGTTGTAAAGCTGACGCCATTTTTGGGCACTTTCCCAAGCTACATCGCGATCGCTCTGAAGTCCCGCCATCTGCTCTTTGAGTGTTTGAATTTCTGTTAACCACTGTTGTGTTAAATTTTGATTCATAAGTTAATAGTCATTAGTTATTAGTCAATGGTCATTAGTCATTAGTCATTAGTCAAGAGCCATTAGACTCCCCACTTGGTGTTGTTGCGGTAAAAAGATAAATGCGATCGCTACACAAAATTTGGCACATTAGTTAATAAACTAACCAGTTTTAACTCTTGAGTTATGCCAAAGCCTCGTTTTTTCCGTTTCTTTCGCCACCTCAATTGGCGCACACTCAAAAAAACTGTTGCCAGAACAATCGAAAGGCGACTGATGGGACTTGCCTCGGAAATTGCCTACAATGCTATATTATCCCTATTTCCAGCGATTCTTGCTGTACTCACAGCCATTGGCTTATTGGCAGAGTCTTTACAAGCTACCTTTAAACAGCTAGCGGCACAACTCAGTCAAGTTTTGCCTGAAGAAGCCCTGATTCTAATTCGTGATTTTGCTACCACAGAAATTACCAATTCTAGAAACAGTGGTTTGTTTTCTCTGAGCTTTATATTAGCAATTTGGACTGCTTCTGGGGCGGTGAGTACCGCTATGACCGCCTTCGACCAAATCCATCAAATTCCTCCAGAGAAGATACGCCCTTTTTGGAAAGCCAAACTTGTCTCTTTGGGATTAACAGTCGGTACTATGTTGCTTTTAGTTTTGGCTTCTTTTTTAGTGTTTATCAGTGACCTACTTTTGGGAATGGTAGTGCGCGGAAATGGTTCTTTGATCTTCTTGTTGTATCTTTGGCAGTTGTTACGCTGGCCCTTAGCTTTAAGTATTGTTGCTGTCGCCTTTAGCTTTGTCTATCGCTATGGCCCTAGCCAGTGGAACCCAGGCACGCCAATGATGCCTGGAGCAATTTTAGCAGCTGTTTTCTGGGCAATATTATCTGCCCTATTTCGGCTTTATGTGGCGAATTTTGGCAATTATAATAAAGTCTATGGTGCAGTAGGGGCTGTGATAGTTTTAATGCTTTGGCTGTCGATGAGCGCTGCTGTTCTGTTAATTGGCGATCAGTTGAACGTGACTGTCGGCGAAGATATGCGGCAAAAGCACAGTCAAAATCTGATAAAAAATATTAAATTGTAAATATCGTTATAAATCCCTGAAGGAATTTTTGCAAAAGTTCACTAGGGGAGTAAAATGTCTAACGATTCAATACAAAGTTAGCGATCGCTTTGATGCCTGATTCTCCTTCTCGATTTTCGATGATTGAACCTGATGCCAAAGCACCCACCTTGAAGCGTCTGCGTCAGTTAAGTCGGCTGCTGGATAATGTTATCACCATTCCTGGTACGCAGATTGGTTTTGGTCTAGATCCAATTGTCGGGCTTATACCTATTGGTGGTGATTTTTTAGGAATCATGTTTTCTAGCTACATCATTTTAGAAGCAGCACGGCTGGGTGTATCTAAAGCCACTTTAGGCAAAATGGTTCTGAATGTGATTATTGATGGCTTGATAGGCGCTGTCCCAGTTTTAGGAGACTTTTTTGATTTTGCCTGGAAAGCTAACACTAATAATATCAAGCTATTAGAAGACTACTTAAAGTTTCCTAGCCAGCAAAAGAGTGCGAATAAGTGGTTTATCTTTGCCGTTTTAGTTGGATTGTTGCTGATTGCCATTGTTTTAGTAGCATTGCCAGTATTACTAATTAGAATGCTGTGGAATTTTTTAGCAGGTGGTTAAAATGATTTGTAATATCAAATCCTGTAGCATCTGAATGATTAAAAAACCGCAGAGACGCTGAGGGCGCAGAGGGAGGAGAAAGAGGAATAATTCTGATATAAACGGATTTGATATAATTTGTAATTACTAGTTAAGTTTTGCAACTCGGATTTAGACATCGGCACAAAGCTTGCTGCTTGTTAGTTGCTCTTTACTTAAACCCCTAGAATTGGTTCAATTATTTATTGATAACGGAATGAAAGATTGGTGGCAAGCTACTTTCCCTAAAGGGCGGCAAAGTCTAGTTATTACTGATGCTAAAGGATATCCTGTACAAATCGCTTATGGCGAAAAAGGTAAAGGTAAACCGCTAATTTTACTACATGGGATGGGTAGTTGGAGCTATAATTGGCGAAATAGCATAACACCATTATCTAAATATTTTCGGGTAATTTGTTTTGATGCTAAAGGTTTTGGCTTTTCCGAAAAACCATTGTCTCGTAGAGAACACAATGGTCATCAAGTTATTGAGTTTCAAAGAGTTATTGAGGCATTATGTGATGAACCCGCAGTGATTGTGGCTGAATCTCTGGGGGGATTAATTGCCCTTGCCCTTGCTCAAGAAAACCCACAATTAGTCGAGCAGCTTGTAGTAGTAAACGTACCTGTTTTTGCCGAACGCCTACCCCATTGGGCTATGTGGGTACTTGCCCAAACACCTTTGGAAATAATCCATACAATTGACTATCTACGTTTGGCATATTTGTTTGCACCTCTATTGAGAGAAATTATGGCAATAGAAAGGCGTGGGGTATTATTTGATCCGTCAATTTTGACACAGGAAGATGTTTATTGGATAACTTACCCGTTTATTGAATTTCCTGGTACGGTTACGAAAGTCGCCGAAGACTTACAAATAGCAGCGCGAGAAATTGATAATTGGCAAGAAAAGAAGCCAAATATGCTCACCAAAATTCAAAATAACCTGAGTGCAATTAAGTGTCCTACACTAGTTTTGTGGGGTGAGCAAGATAGTTGGTTTCCTGTTAGTCATGGTGAAAAATTACATCAGCATATCCCCAATTCTAGATTACAAATTTTGTCTAACTGCTACCATGATGCCTCAACTGGTGCTTTTGAAGTGTTGAATGCAGCAATTCTTAAGTTTTTACGAGATACTGCGAGATACTGATTGTTAAGCTCCATCCCACCCTTAAAAGAACGAAAGAATGTTGACATTTAACTGTCAACCGCATCGGGGCGTTTCTCATCTATCTTTAAAAAGAGTGGGTTTTTCCGATGCCTTTTTATAAAAAGAGAGTGGGAGGAAGCATATCAGTCAGCTTTCAAACTCCCACTCTGCCATTTGCTACTGAAGTGAACAGGAATGTATACAGACGTTGCCCATTATTTGGGGGCTAATGCGTATTTCAACAACGCCCATACGCATTTAATATTCCTGTCGCAGCAAATGCTAAACCTAATTATTAATATTTATTTGCCTAGAAAAATCCTCTACTAATAATTACTAAAAATAGTTATTTTTGTAAATCACTTAGTATATGGTGTTTTACAAGAGGAATTTTCTTAGATGGTAGCCCCTGATAACAAAACCCTTGAAGTCGTTTATCTTTGTACAATTTAACTTGGTTAATCAGAGTCTGGTTGCCATTTTGGCAGGTTTTTAAATTTCCTTTAAAAAACCCTAAACAGATTATTCCATAATACTTTTGACTTCCGCCTTGCGGTACTAGTATTTGGCGATAGTATAACTGTAGATTCTTCCAAGTCTGTCATCTACCATGCCAAAACAGTCTATAGGTCTTGATAACCAACTCTATAATTACCTTTTGTCCGTTTCGCTACGAGAACCGGAGATTCTTTTGAAATTGCGCCAAGAAACCGCCAGCCATCCCAGTGGCACAATGCAGATTTCACCAGAACAAGGGCAGTTTATGAGACTGCTGGTACAGCTGATTGGAGCCAAGAAAACCTTGGAAGTTGGTGTATTTACTGGTTATAGCTCACTCTCGGTTGCCTTAGCGCTTCCTGATGATGGCAAGATTATCGCTGCTGATGTGAGTGAAGAATTCACTGCGATCGCCCGGCGGTATTGGCAAGAAGCTGGGGTTGCCGATAAAATCGATCTGCGATTGGCACCAGCTTTGGAAACTTTAGATCAACTGTTGGCAACTGGGCAAACAGAGACATTTGATTTTGCTTTTATTGATGCTGATAAAGAAAATTATGATGGATATTATGAGCGATCGCTGAAATTAATTCGTCCAGGTGGATTGATTGCCATTGATAATGTTTTATGGTCAGGACAAGTTGCTGATCCGCAAAATCAAGATGAAAGCACCCAATCAATTCGGGCACTCAACGAGAAGTTACATCATGACGAACGGGTTACTCTCTCTCTTGTCCCCATCGCCGATGGACTAACTTTAGCTATCAAGCGATATTAGTATAGTTTGATTCCTAATTACTTCTAAATTACGGCTTAGGCACTTTACAAATGCATTGTGATGTGAATTAGTGAGCTTGAGGAAGTTTTCAGGCTTTTCTTAATTATCCTGCGATGCCTACGGCGGTAAACTACGTAAATAGACCATGCTGTAGGGGCACGGCAATGCCTGCCCTTACCTACGTATTTTGCGACTTTAGCAGATTACTCAAATACCACTGTCCTATTACCATAGACTAATACACGATTTTGCAAGTGCGATCGCACTGCTCTTGCTAATACAACTCTCTCCAAATCTTTGCCTTTTCTCACCAAATCATCAACTTCATCACGGTGACTAACTCGCACCACATCCTGTTCAATAATTGGGCCTGCATCTAAATCAGCAGTGGCATAATGAGCAGTTGCACCAATAATTTTCACACCACGTTCAAAAGCTCGATGATAGGGATTTGCTCCGATAAAAGCTGGTAAAAATGAATGATGTATATTAATAATTTGCGGAAATTGACTAATAAAATCTGCACTAACAATCTGCATATATTTAGCCAATACAACTAAATCTATTTTGTACTTGCGTAATAATTCTAATTGTTGGGTTTCTTGTTCTGCTTTATTATCTTTATTGATGGAAATATGCTGGAAGTCAATATTAAATTGCTCTGCAACTACCTTTAAATTAGAATGGTTACTAATAATTAAAGGAATTTCAGCAATAAATTCTTTAGCGCGTTGTCGCCAAATTAAGTCAAATAGACAATGGTCTTGCCGACTTACCCAAATAGCAATGCGCGGTACTGTATCAGAAAAACGTATTTCCCACTTAGCGCCTAAAGGTTGGGCGATCGCATTAAATGCAGGAGCAATAAACTCTCGCGGCAAATTGAACCCATCTAACTGCCATTCAATGCGCGTAAGGAATAACCCAGCAGCAAAATCTGTATGCTGATCTGCATGGATAATATTACCACCATTAGAATAGATGAAATTGGCAAATTTCGCTACCAATCCCCGTTGATCGGGGCAAGAAATCAGCAATGTTGCTGTCGGATTTGTCATAATAATATCGCCAGATTTTGAATTAATTATTTGCTGTTTGTCGGAGTCGGTTTAGGAATGGTGAGTGGAGGAAGTTTCTGGCTATTATCTACAGGTTGTTTCCACTCTGATAGTTCCCGATTCACGGCATTTGCAAAATCTGTAGATACCAACAGCACGTTTATATTTCTATCAGGTTTTGTGGCAGGGTCAGCTTGAGCATATAAGAAACGACCATTAAAGTTAGATTTACCTAAAATCAACTGATGGCTTTGTCGGTTTTTTAGGGTGATGTTAATAGTTGCTTGGGGTTGATCTAGAGCAAATTCTCCAAGCTCTTTTACTGGAGTTGATAAGGTTTGATCGCTATTACCCTTGACCAACAAATCCATCAAATAAAAAACAATAGCATCATTGGCTGGGCCTGATATCGGAGATCTGATTACCCACTTAGGGTTACTAGATTCAGGGCTACGTTCCAGATTTAGAGTAAGCTTTTTTGTTTTAACTGTTAAAGACTGCACATCATCTTCTGCAAAAGAGAATATTTGCTGCTTTTGCTCCTTTACTTCTTCTCGTACAGTCGCACCCCGAATTTCATAGAAATAAACAAAACTGCCTAAACCCAGCGTTAGCAGTATCAAAATTAAAGTTGTTCTCGGCAATTTCATTTTTTAGTCATTTGTCATTTGTCATTTGTCATCGGTGAAGAGTTAGTATTTATAACTCCTAACTCCTAACTTACTTCTTACCGTCGTTTCCACCAGATAATAACTGCGATCGCAAACCCAATTAAAGGTAAAAGCAACAGAGATGACAATATTAGAAGATTGCCTTGTGTGGTTGTCAGGGTTATCCGTCGGTTTTTTGGTTCTTTAGGGCGAATGGAAAGGGGTTGCTGATCCTGTTGACTCAGCCAAGTAACTGAGTTGAGGAATACATCTCCATTTAATTGCTGTTGAAACAAACCATCGGTGGCGAAATCGGAATTTCCTAAAACCACTAACCGGGATTCGGTGGCTGTTTGAGATGAGGGAATGGGGGAAGGAGTCGGGGCAGGGGAGGTAGGGGGAGCAGGGGGAGTGGAAGCAGATTTAGCTGCTTGTTTTCTTGTTAAGGCAACGCCCAAGGTTAGAGGCCCTTTGAGGTCTTTACCCTCATTAAACTCCAATTTTTCGCTTTGGAGGTCGCTTTCTGCCCAACTGTTGGGGTAGGGTTTAGTTAGTAGCAAAGGAGTAGCCTCAACACCAGGCACAGAGGTAATTTCCAGTGGTCGCGCAATCGGATAAAAAGAATTACCGTTACCGAAATCTTTGGTAATCGGATGTTCTCCATATTCTGTGACTAAGGGTGCAGCAGGGCCAAGTCCTACCACGCTTTCGCTAGAGATATCGACTGCTAAACGATTATCTAGACGAACACCCCAGTCTTGTAGCAAGCTGTCAACTTTGGGATCGGTATTATGATCAATCATCAGCAGTAAATTACCACCGCGATTAAGATAGTCTTGCAAAGCTTTGACTTCGCCTTCAAACAGCCCTCGCTTGGGGCCAGCCACTATCACTACAGCAGCATCTTGAGGAACTTTAGAAGTTTCTCCTAAATTTAACGGTGACGTTGTGAAATTTTTGTCGCCTAATCCCTGAACCGCTTGTGATATTGCACCTTTACCAGCAGAAAGTTGACGTTCGCCATGACCTTGAATTAAATAAGCTTTGGCTGTGGTTGAACTTGTTAGTTGTTGCAGGCGACTAGTTAATCTGATTTCTGACAAGCGCTCATTTTGATTTACTGTTTGCACTAATTGCCGTTTATCGCCAGATTCTAGGTAAACTTCTCCGTAATCTTTGACACCAAACTTTTCTGCAAGTCCTGGTCTAGCTTGCGGGTCGATGTACTCAAATTGAAATTTTGAGCTTTGTCTCTGATAATTTTCAAGCAGTTCTCGGTCTTGGGGATTTTGGTTAATATCAAACACCCACACTTTAAGTGGCTGTGGCAAAGCCCTCACCAGTTCCCGCGACTGGGGCGCAAGAGTAAACAATTGACTTTCTGTTAAGTCTGCCCGCAAGTGATAACGAGTTCCTAAAAAGTTAATCAATCCTAAAATTGCCAACACTGCGAGAGTTGCCACTAAGGCATTAGTCCCAGCTTGTGTAGAACGACGTTTCCACCAACTAGTCTGGTAGCTTTGCCATATTATCCCCAACCCACAGATCACAATTCCTGTAATCAAAAATGCTAATGTAATTAGTCCCCACTGTTCAGAGACTAACCCAATTGTTAAGCCGACAGCAATAAGGAATGGGCCCAACCAAAACAGATATTTCCACAGTTTATTTTTTGCAACTATCTTCATATTATTAGACTGAAGTGAGGAGTGAGCAGTTAGGAGTTAGGAGTTAGGAATTATAAGTTATAGACTCTCTGAAAGTATTATTCCTTTGTTCTCTTCTCTACAAGACGCTGTGCGGATGCGTCGCTTTCAGTTAGTTTTTTCATTACTTTACTTTGCTTAAGTCCTAATGACTTTTAACTCCTCACTCCTAACTTGTAACTCATAACTCATAAGACTATTGCCTTTGAAAGCGCAGTGCATCAATTGATTGAGCAGTGAGAAAAATGCCCAAAAAAATGTAACTGGCGAATAAAATTAAGGCGCTGGTATCAAAAATCCCTTGAATTAAAGTGTTGTAATGTTTCAGTAACGACAGATGACCTAATGCTTCGCCCACGGGTCCAGGGACAATTTTGGCGATTAAATCAATCAATAACAATAATAAAATTACTGCAAAGGTGAAGACGGCAGACAGAATTGTGCTGTCTGTTAAAGAAGAAATAAACATTCCTACAGATAAAATTGCTGCTGCTAGCAAGATTAATCCAAAATGACCCAACAAGGGAATTGAGAACGCCATTGGTGGATTTGATCCACTGATGGCGATCGCTTCTAACACTAGCATGGGTACAACCATCGTAGTAAAAAATGTTAGCACGCCTAATAACTTACCTACAGCTACCGCCCAATTGGTGATTGGTGAGGTGGCTAATAGTTCCAAAGTGCCCCGCTTACGTTCTTCGGCATAGAGTCCCATCGAGAGAATTGGCAGGATAAATAACAATAGCCAGCCCATGCGATCTAAAAATGCTCGGACAAATTCGTAGGGCACATCTATCGGCGGTGTTGGCACTCCTAGTTGTTGCCCTTGTGCATCTATTGCCGCGACTCCTAGCAAAATGCCATCTGGCCCTAGCAAAATCATCACGAAGAATAACCCAGCGATGAGCCAAAATATGCCTGCGATCGCATAAGCTAAAGGCGATACAAAATAACTCTGCAACTCTCGGCGATAAATGGCAATAATATTACTCAGCACTACACCCATTTATGCTGCTTCTCCTTCTTTGTCTGCTGCTAAGTCTACCTCAGTCTCGAATTTCTTTTCTTCTGTGGTTAGTTGCAAGAATACATCTTCTAAGGTAGCGTTTACTCGCCGCAGTTCATGTAAACCAAAGCCTGCACGCACTAATGTTGCAACAATATCCTTTCCTGGTTCTTTTCCCGGTTGCGATATCACCCGCAAATAAGCGCGGTTTTCCTGGGGTTGATGGCCTCCAGTTGTCGGAATTGATTCTATCAAACTCACACCCGCGACATTTTGCAATACTTGTTTCGCTAGGGCAGCTTCTCCTTCTATTTCCAACTCATACCCGGAGCCACCTGTCAACTGAGTCATCAAGTTTTCTGGTGTATTAGTTGCCACAACTTTACCGCGATTGATGATGGCGACGCGGCTACAAGTCATGCTGACTTCTGGCAAAATGTGCGTGGAAAGAATAATTGTGTGAGTACCAGCGAGGCTTTTGATTAAATTCCGCACCTCAATTATTTGTCGGGGATCGAGTCCAACGGTGGGTTCATCTAAAATGATCGCTGGTGGATCGTGGACGATCGCTTGAGCAATTCCTACCCTTTGGCGATATCCTTTAGAGAGTTTGCGAATAATCACCCGCCGCTTGTCTTCTAAGTTGCAGCGTTCGATAGCGGCTGTTACCTTGTTGGGGCGATCGCCTGCTGATACTCCCTTAATTCGCGCTACAAAATGCAAAAATCCCTCCACCGTCATGTCTGGATATAACGGCGGTGTTTCCGGTAAATAACCAATTCGTTGGCGTACAGCCAGGGAATTTTCATGGACATCATAACCAGCAATCCGGGCATTTCCATTGGTTGCCGGTAAATAACCGGCTAGAATCCGCATGGTTGTAGTTTTACCAGCGCCATTGGGGCCCAGCAACCCTAAAATCTCCCCAGGTTCGACACTAAAAGTGACATCGGTAATTGCTGGGGTAGAGCCGTATATTTTACTTAGATGCTCAACTTCGATCATCGGTATAGTGGCGATCGCAATTTATAGAATACCCAACAATCTTAGATCACGATATTGGGTATGGGGGACTGGCACTAAGATTCGCCGATAATGGGTAAAGTTCCTGAAAAATCTCTTTGTATAAAAATAATTGATAATTCATAATTGAATATCTATATGAAATTAAAAAAACTAATTGCATCAGTTCTATTAATTAGTTTTCTTTCTGGTTGTACAGATTGTGAGGCTAAAAGAAGTGCAAATCTCAATCACATAAACCAGTTGCTGACAACTAAAAAATGTCCTAAGTGTGATTTAGGCGGTGCAGATTTAAAAAATGCTGATTTAGCTGGAGCAGATTTAAGAGAAGCTGAACTGACAGATGCTAAATTAGATGGTGCAAATTTACAAGGTGCTGATCTACGCCAAGCAGAGATGCGATGGACTGTGATATCTGAAGATCATGGAGAATCGGGATTTTCAGAAATCGGTGATATTGATTTTAGTTGTAATGCAAACTATCAAGTTTCGTTAGATAATGTTAACTTACAATTTGCTAACTTATCTAATACGAATCTCTCTGGTTTATTTATTTCTGATAGTAATCTCCGTGCTGCGAATTTAAGTAGTGCTAACTTAAAAAGTATCTACCTTGCAGATGTAGACTTAGCGGAAGCAAATCTAAATAATGCTAATTTATCTTATGTCAGTTTTCATGATGTCAATCTTCAATCAGCAAACTTGCAAAATGCTAATTTAACTTATAGTGAATTAACCTTCTTAGATTTAAGAGATATAAATTTAAGTGGTGTTAGATTAAATGTCGCAAAATTAAATGGAGTAGATTTAAGAGGTGCTAATCTCCGTGATGTTGACTTGACTCAAAGTAATGTAGATAGAGCAGATTTTCGTCATGCTAAAAATCTGACGATCGAGCAGATTAAATCGGCAGAAAATTGGCAAGAAGCAGTATATGACGAAGAATTTCGTGCCAAATTAGGGCTACCTGCTTGCAAGGCTAGGTTAGGAGAATATTTTGAGAGACCTTTTATTTTTAGTAAAATTAAGAAAGGATGTTTTCAAAATTAATCAGCTAAATTTTGGATAATCCATTAAAATAGTCAAGTAATGCAATAGACTCTTAGCCCCCTTTTTTAAGAGGATGTTTGAAAAGTCCTATTGTCGGTATCAAAAGTTTTAGATACCCCTAAATCCCCCTTAAGAAGGGCAGGGCTGTTTCATTCCCTCAAAAGCTCAAAAAAGACTTGTGTTCTGAACGAAAGCCTTCGTGTTCTGAACGAAAGCCTTCGTGTTCTGAACGAAAGCCTTCGTGTTCTGAACGAAAGCCCTCGTGTTCTGAACGAAAGCCTTCGTGTTCTGAACGAAAGCCCTCATGTTCTGAACGAAAGCTCTCGTGTTCTCAACGAAAGCACTTGTGTGTACACCGTAGCCTTTTAGGAGACAGATTTAGAGAGAGGTTTTTCAAAGACCGTAAAAAGTCAGCTTAATAGTAGCTGCCAGATTTCCGATACTCCAAAGCAGTGACACCTTCATTTTCCAACACTTCACCGTGATCGATGACGGCATAAATTAACCATCGATCGCCACATTCAAGCTGATTTTGCACCGTACATTCTAAATAGGCTAATGCCTCATTCAAAATCAAACAACCATTAAGAGCAGTTTTTGTGTCAAGATTCGCAAAGGGGTTATCGCCTAAAGTGCTGTGACGAGAAAAATAGCGTCGGACATTTCTTCCTTCTTTGAGGATATTCAGCACAAATTTATCACCAGGATGATGCATTAAATCCGCATTCTGCTCGTTAGCGATCGCAATCATAATTCCTGGCGGGTTAAAAGTTGCCTGCGATACCCAAGAAGTTAAAACCCCTTTGTGAGTTTCTTCATCACAAGTTGTCACAACACACAGAGAACCAATGATCCGCCCCACAGCTTGTTCGGTACGATCTACATGGGTTTCTGTCACAATCTGGCGGGAAGAACGCAGTTTTTTAGTTTTCTTCAAGTTTTGGGCAAACAAAGCACCTGCTTCTTGACACTGCTGAAGAATCTCAGGAGTAGGACTGAAACGCACCCGAATTGTTTCAAACCCTAGTTGATAATTAGCATCTTTGAGCTTGCTTTCGATTAAATCTATTGCCTCGCCACTCCAACCGTAGGAACCAAACACCCCGGCTAACTTAGTTTTAGCCGCCACCGAGAGGACTATTCCTAAAGCAGTTTGAATTTGAGTAGGTGCATGACCGCCTAAAGTGGGTGAACCGATAATCAAACCATCGCAAGCTTCTACAATGCGGTTAATCTCGGCAGAATCGGCTAGTTCACAGTTGATTGATTCTACATTAACTCCATTTTGGATCAAACCTTGAGCGATCGCATTCGCCATAATTGCTGTATTTCCATAAGCAGAAGCATAAAGCAAGGCAACGCTCAACTCTTGAGATTTTTGTCCTTGGCACCATTGACGGTAATCATAAGTAAAACGGCTGAGGCTGTAACGAACAACAGGCCCGTGTGCTGGGGCAAAACATCTGGCTCCCAAAACTGACAATTTATCTAATGCTGCTTCAACTTGTTTAGCTTGGGGAGCATGGAGACATTCAAAATAATAACGACGTTCCGCATCTAACCCCTTCCAATCTTCATCAAACAAAGTATCTTCGCAAATATGAGCGCCAAAAAGTTTATCTGTGTAGAGAATTTTTGTTGCAGAATCATAGGTACAAAGTCCATCGGCCCAACGGGGAGTTGGTACGGTGACAAATGATAGATGATGTCCTTGTCCTACATCTAAAGTATCCCCAGATCGCACCGCTTGAATACGTGACTCCAATTCGGGAAAGGCGGTTTTGAGAGCATTGGCGGCGGGGCGAGAACAAATTATAGTGGCTTGAGGAACCTGAGAGAGCAATACTTGCAGAGTTGCGCTGCGGTTTGGGTTGACATGACCGAGAACAATGTAATCTAGCGTGGTGAAGTTTAAATGTTGTGCAAGTTGCTGAAGGTAAATTTCGGTAAAAGATTCGCCAGGAGGGTCAATTAAAGCCTTTTTATCAGCTTGAATCAGATAAGAATTCGCTGTAGTTCCCCGTTGCCGGGAATACTCCACCTCAAATTTTAATCTGTCCCAAGTCCGCGATCGTAGAATCAGAGTATTTTTACCAATTTCAGCAACTTGTACATCTCTGCTATGGTTGGGCGTTAATGTGGCAGTTGACATAATAACCTCTGTTAATAATGGGGAATTGGGCATTGGGCATTGGACATGGCAGAAGATTTTACTCCCCATTCCCTACTCCCTATTTTTAATGACCATTGGTTTGTGTTAATTCAGACTTAACTCGGTTTCTATAGCGTTTAGAAACTTCTTGTTCTGGATCGATACCTTCAAAAGTAGGGGGTAGCCAAACTCGGAGAAATAGTAGTACTCCTAGCACTAATAAAAAGGCACAAGTTGCTAATACTTGACTCCAACTTGTTTCTAGAACACCTTTAACAATGACTTCTCGCAAGGCGGAAACGATGGAAACTTCAACAGCTACCCCAATAGATACTCGATGTTCCTGTAGGTAAATAATTAACAATCGGAATAGCTCAACTAAGATAAGTAAAAAGAGAATATCGGCAGTAACAGCATGGAAATCTAGAGGTGGAAGTAAGGAGAGAAACATATCTCTCACCTGAAGCACCATGAAGCTAAATAAACCGATACACAAACAAATCACAATCACATCTTGAATAAATTCCAAGGTTCGCACAACTCGCCCCCGATTGATTTCATACATTGTAATCGGGGTATTCTCAACAGATTTATACATAGTTGTGGGGAGTGGGGGATAGGAGTGAGGAGTGGGAAGTTAGGAGTTAGGAATTGGGAAGATGAGGGAGACAAGGAGAATAACCATGCCCAATGCCCAATGCCCAATGCCCAATGACTAATGACTAATGACTAATTAATAATGATTGCCAATTTTGCGGTGATGGGCGGCGGTAAGTGCATCTAACTTGGCAACTCTTCCAGTTTGGACTGTGCTATAAATTACCCAATGATCTCCACAATCCATGCGGCTAGTAATTTCACATTCCATGTAAGCTAAAGCTTCAGCTAAAACGGGCGATTCATTTTTCGCTGGATATGTTTTCACTCCAGCAAAGCGGTCTGCACCAGGAGCAAAACGTTTCAGGAAATGTTTCATTAATCCTTGATATTTGCCTTCTTCTAAAACGTTTAAAACAAAGCGATCGCCAACGTGCATCAAGGATTCAATTGCCCGATCTTTGGATACTGCGATCGCTACTCCTAAAGGCTCAAGACTGGCTTGTGTCACCCAAGAAGCAAACATTGCACTCTGAACTTCTCCTTTTTTGGCGGTGATAATATACAGTCCTGTGCTAATCCGACCTAAAGCTTTTTCTAGCTCGCTATTGATAGATTTGATTTGTTTTATGGTGCGATCGCGGGTCAACCATTGGCCCATATCTGTCCCCGCTTCATCACAAAGCTGTTCCGTTGCTTGGGTAGGAATTTCTTTAACTAAGATAGGAGAAAAAGCTTCAGTTAATCCTAGTTCTTGAAACTTATTACGTAAAGGATAAACAGGTTCATCTTCTCCCCCTCCCGACTCTAATAAGCCAATTGCCTGTTTCTTGTGAACAGCAGCCAAAATTGTACTTAAAGCAGCTTGAGCCATCACCGAAGATTGGGGTGGCATTGCAATTACTAAACCAGAAGCTTGTGCAACTAATTCTCGAACTTCTTGAGGCTCGGTATTATTGAGGTCTACTAATTCTACTGCCACCTCTGTTTTCGCACATCCATGTGCTATGGAACGGACTAAATGCTCACTATGCCCGTAATCTTCAACATAAAATAGAGCCACTAATGTCTCTGTTTTTGCTTGTTCTAAACTCCAGTATTGATAGCGTCCAAGCCATTCGGAGATATAGTGTTGTAATAAAGGGCCATGTCCCGTGGCAACTATTTTTATATCTAACTTTTCAATCCGCTTTAAAGCTGCCAAGACAGACCGGGCATTGGGCCCCATGAGACAATCATAGTAATAGTGAAAATCTTCCTCTATTGAAGTAATATTTTCATCATAGGTGTGGTCATCACAGTAGTGCATCCCAAACACATCGCAAGTGTAGAGAGTGCAAGTTTTGTGGTCATAAGTCAAGATTGTGTCAGGCCAGTGTAAATTAGGCGCAGAGATAAATTCTAATTCGTGTCCGTTACCTAAATCTAATCGCTCTCCACTTTTCACCTGCATTGATTTAAAAGGCTGGTGAACCATATTTTCTAAAAATTGAATAGCTACCTTTGCACCAACTACAGTAATAGAGGGAGCTAATTGCAAAATATCTTTCACTAAGCCACTGTGGTCTGGTTCTGTGTGGCTGATAATTAAGTAATATATTTTAGCCGGATCAATTAATCCCGCCACTACCTCAAGATATAATTCCTCAAACTTGCGGTGAGAGGTGTCAACTAAAGCAACTTTTTCTCCCTGAATTAAGAAAGAATTATAGGTTGTACCATTCCGTAAACCAAACTCGATATCAAAACGTTCTCTATCCCAGTCGAGACAACGAATAGCTGTCGTTTGAGGAGCAATTTCAACGGTTTGAATTGTCAAACGTCCTGGATTGGGAATAACTTGAGTAAGCTGTGTGAGTGCAACCATTTCTTTTCTCCAAAAAGAATATTATCTGGAGCGAGTGTTATGTTCCTTATATTTACCTGAAATACTCAATTAGTAAAATGCCAATTTCTAAAGCTAATCATCAGAAAGATTTATTCCTCATTTTGATTGACTTACCATTGAACTACTCAATGTTTATCATTACTTTTATCTTCAATAATCAATGTGAGAAAATATAAATACTAAGTTAAAATGTTTATGCATGTCGTTAATATTTTTCCCCCTCCCATACAACAAATCACTAGCGAAATTGCCCGCCACACTGGTGTTGATATGTATGTGCTGCGCCTGGATCTCATGCATCCGTCGGTTAACGGCAACAAGTGGTTCAAGCTGAAATACAATCTTCTGGAGGCCAAGGAGAAAAATTTCACGACGCTGCTTACTTTTGGCGGTGCTTATTCCAATCACATCTATGCAACTGCGGCGGCTGGTAATCTTTTCGGTTTTCGTACCATCGGCGTAATTCGTGGCGAGGAGAGGCTACCGTTGAATCCTACGCTGAGTTTTGCTGTACAACAGGGTATGCAGCTTGTTTACCTGAACCGGGAGATGTATCGACAGCGCAACACAGCAGCGTTAGAGGAATATCTGCAACAACAATTTGGTCAAGTGTTTATCATTCCCGAAGGCGGGAGTAATTTAAATGGTGTGCGCGGCTGCACAGAGATAATTGCTGATGCGATGCCTACGGCTGGCTACGCCTACGCATTTGATCATATATGCGTAGCCTGCGGTACAGCTACCACATTAGCTGGGATTGCGCTTTCGTTGCATGAAGGACAAAGAGCGATTGCTTTTCCCGTTCTAAAAAATGGGGCATTTCTTGCACAAGATATCGAAAGTTTATTGACAAATTACCTCGCCTCTAGTTTGCCCACACCATATAGTTCTCCCGCTTCCTGGGAATTGGTATGTGATTACCACTTCGGCGGCTATGCAAAGGTGAACAACGAGTTGCTATTTTTCAGCCAGCAGTTCAAGGAGGAACATGACGTACCCCTTGATTACGTATATACGGCCAAAATGTTTTACGGAGTGATGGATTTACTAAAACAGGGATTTTTTAGTAAAGGCGATCGCTTGTTGCTATTACACACAGGCGGCTTGCAGGGCAACGTTGGCATGGAAGGAAGGTTGCAGAGATTTTCTAAAATCTGAGTTGCCACTTAATTAAATATCAGTTAGCCTTGTATGGAATTTTACTAAAATCAGTAAAATTCAGACACCAATCTTGATATTTACTAAAACTTAGATAAGGTTAATTCAATGTTTACATCTACTGAACGTATTAAGGCGGATGATCAGAGTATTGCTCTCTATTTGGAAAATCTTTTATCAAACAAGTATCAAATTCCAACTTTCCAAAGAGATGTTGTCTGGGAGAAAGAGAATGTAAAAAAACTTTGGGATAGTATTTATAAGTTTTATCCTTTAGGAAGTATTCTAATTTGGAAAACTAATACAAAGCTAGAAAGTCATAGAGAAATAGGTGGTATAAAATTTGCTGATAACTTTTACTCTAATGAATACCAATACATTTTAGATGGACAACAAAGAACAACTTCTCTATTAACATCAATACATGGGGGTAAGGGTAAAATTGCTAATAACGAAAACTTTGATCCAATACTATATATAGACTTGACTATTAAACTTACTGATGCGACTGATGACACAAGCTATGCAAAAAGGTTTTTGTTTTGGGACGAAATCGATGATAGAGATGGCAAGCTTACAGCAAATACTGGGAGAAAAAACCGTTATCAAGATAAACTAATTGTCAGTTTAATAGATATTATTAAAAATCCTGGGGAAATAGAAAGAAGTCTTCATAAAAATGGATACGGTGACTTTGAAAATCCATATATGCAACAATTTAGAAGGATTAGAGAAGTCTTATATAGTTATAAAATTTCTTTCATTGAGTTGAGAGGTATTGAAGTTGCGGAAGTATGCCAAATTTTTGAGCGGATTAATCAAGCTGGCAAACCCTTGGATATCTTTGATATTGTAGTTGCTAAGACTTTTCGTTCTGAAAATAAGACAAATAATATCTCTAGTTTCTATCTTCGTGAATTATTTGATCAATTTAAAAAAAGTATTTTCAGTAGCCAATACGCCAATATTGATAATTGGACATTGCTCCAGATGCTAGCTGTAGTAGTAAAACTTGAATTTCCCGAAGCTGGGATACAAAATATTACTGATATGTATCTTAATAAGCTAAAAACAGAACATATTGAAGCTGTATGGTCTAATTTTAAAATAGCCGTTGCTAAAACTTTTGATTTCTTTGATAATATTTTGCATATTAAGGGTGGAAGATTAATCCCTTATCGATATTTATACCTGACTATTACAGCATACTTTTATCGGAATGATAAACCAGATTATAGTTTTTTAAATAAATATTTTTGGTATTATAGTTTCCACAATGTAGATTTACTAACAAATACTACTCACCTCTGGGAACATATATACTTTGTTAATCAACAAAAGGCTAATAGTACTTACTCATTCAATAAATTTGATATTGATAAAAATTCGATAAGAAAATCTTTCTACAGTTATAGAGGTCGCTTATCCAGAGCAATACTATCACTTTATGCAAACCATAAGCCGCAAGATTGGGCAAAACCTCATAGAGATATTTTGTCTGATGTTTATTATTTGCTAACAGATAAGCCTAACTTGCATCATATATTTCCGGTTAACTTTATTAAGCAAAGTGGCATTGCTAGCCAAATAGAATGTGACAGCTTGATGAATATTGCCTATCTGTCTCAAATAACTAATCTGAAAATTAGCGATAGAAATCCATTAGATTATCTCAAAGAATATGACGAGCCTGATTTAGAAACAGTGATACGCTCTCATCTTATACCGACGATTATTCTTGAATGGTCAAGAGCCGATGCACTTCCTGAAAACGCCCTAACAATGTTTATTGAAGAAAGGATAAACCTCTTATTAGAGGCTTTGAGGCTAAAGTTAGAAGGAATTGAATTTAATGTTTTTGATATGGGCGATCGCACAGATAATATATATCCCTAAATAAAAGATAACAAAGAGCGTTCCACAATTGGTAACGCTCTTTTTTGATAATTCTGTTACGATAATATGAATTAAAATTGAAATTGCTAGTTCTTAAAATTAGGCATGGAGATTTGCTTGTTCTTGCAACCAAGGATCTACAGGTTGCCCATCTTTGCGGCGTAATTCAATTTCCACTACCATCACTTCTTTGGAACCAGGAGGCGCGGGTTTTTTATGGAAAAGAATGTCATAATCTTCTGGATTGTATTTGCGTTCTTTCAACCATTCCTGTACCTTGGTTGTGGCAAAAAATGATTGCCCTTGCTCAAACATTCGGGTAATCTGCAATTGCAGTGTATAAGGATTTATGCGACCCATTTTTACCGCCTTTGTTAAGTAAATTTTACAACAAGTAATCTGCTTACCCCAGATAATTTAATGTTAGTGCTAAGTAAGCAAACCTGCACTTTGCATACTGTCATCAGTAGGAACAAAGTCCGAACCTAATTTGGTGAATGGTTTAAGAAAGCGTCGATGCTCCTGCCTTCAATCATCTACAGATTGATAAATTTTATTTCTGCCGTTTGGTTTGGGCAGTCTTTGGCAGTAGCTACAACTTATCAATGTTATAATATTACCTCACAAAAAGAATGTTAAAAACTTGACTACACCTACCACTGAAGTTTTACGTACACTAAGAGGCGAGGGAACGCATTAGTTAAGGATTATTAAGCATTTTTCACTGCCTCTACAACATTTAACTACTTAATTCTGTTATAGATTGGAAAGAGGCACGCCGCTTCAAAAACTGACCAACAGACTTAGATGGTTGTTATGAAGAGCAAAAATCAAGCTATTTTCGCTTTAATTGTAAAAAGCACTATTGTCTTTTTCCCTTTAGTGCTACCTGCTACTATTGCCACCGGACAATCTGCACCATTAGCCCCCCCAGCAATAACTCCTACTCCAGTCTTATCGAATCAGGAACGGGAAGAATTGACGCGATTACGAGCCGAAAAGCAAGTTCAATCTGATTTAAGGAGGGCTTTTAACCGTACAACTATTCTAATCAATATCTGGCTAGTTATATTAAGTCTATTTCCAGTCGCAATCATTGCTTTATTTTGGCTTCTGCGACGGGCGGTAATCCGTGAAATTGTTGATAGAGCAATGCAACAAATACTCGGAATGGAAAATTTACAAAATCAGTTAATTACTGTTAAGCAAGAGGCCGAAAATGTTATTCAAGAAGCTAAAAAAATTAATCATGAATTAGAGCAGGAAAAGACTGCTTTACAAGAAAAAATTAAAAATAAACAAGAAGAAAATGTATCCATACTTACTTCTGAGCTAGCTATAGCTAAAGCACAGGTATTAAGTAGATTAGAAACTGAACTCAAAAAATCTCAAGAAAATATAGAAAATTTAGAGTCAAAATTTGCTTCTGGGCTATCTAAGTTAGAGTTTGATGCTCAACAACAGAAAGATATAGCACTAGAAAATTTAGGAAAATTAGCATTTGTGATGGCGGAGGAACTTTCTAAGTTAAGCTTAGGTGTGCAACAACAGCAAGAACTAGCTGTTACTGATTTAGAAGTATCAAAGTCTGAGTTCACATCTCAAATTTCTGAATGGCAGTCTGATGCTCAAAGCCAGAAGGATATAGTTATTGAAAATCTAACAAAATTGCAGTTAGAATTTGCTGAAAAAGTATCTGAATTCCAGAGAGATACTCAAAAAGAAAAAGAGATTGCATTTGAGAACTTTGGAATATTAGATAAAGAATTTAAATCTCAATTATCTAAATTACAGGTAGATGCTCAAGAGCAAAAAAACAAAACTGTTGAAAGTTTAGCCGCATTACAGTCAGATTTTGCTGAACAACTATCGGAATTACAAGTAGATGCTCAAAAACGTAAAGAGTTAATCATTGAGAATTTAGAAAAATCTGGTTCTGAGTTTACTTCGCAATTCTCAGATTTACAATGGAATGTTCAGCACCAAAAGATCCTTATTTTGGAGAAGTTAGAAAGATTAGAAACTGAGTTTGTTTCTCAACTCTCTGAGTTACAATTAGATGCCCAAGAAAGAAAGGACCTCATCCTTCAAGAACTAACTGAAATTACACCTGAATCTATTCTAGAGGCGGTAAATTCTGAAGTTGAACTTGAAATGACAGCTGCATCCATTCCAGAGGTTGTGAAGTCTGAAGTTGAGGAAGAAATACAGCAACAGCCACAACAACCACAATTTACAGCTGATGAGTATGTGAAACAGGGAGATGAGCTATTTTCCCAAAAGCGCTATGAAGATGCGATCGCAGTTTACAACCAAGCGCTTAAAATTAAACCTGATGAACCTGTGGCTTGGTTAAAACGAGGTCTAACTCTCGGAAGGTTAAAACGTTACAAAGATGCGATTGCTTCCTATGATAGAGCTATTGAGATTCAACCAGATTATCATCAAGCTTGGTGCGATCGCGGCGTTGCTTTTGGGAACTTACAACAGCATCAGCAAGCCTTTGCCTCATTTGACAAAGCTACACAAATCAAACCTGATGATGCAATTGCTTGGTTGAATCGCGGTCTTTCTTTAGTAACATTGGAACAGTACGAAGAGGCAATAGCTTCTTTTGATAAAGCCTTGGAATTCCAACCCAACTCTCCCAAAATCTGGGATAAACGCGGTTATACTTTGGTGAGATTGGGACGCGATGATGAAGCGATCGCTAGTTTTAACCAAGCGTTAGAAATTAAGTCAGATTATGCTAGTGCCTATTACAACAAAGCAGCTTGTTACGCACTGCAAAGACAAGTTGAACTATCTCTGCTAACTCTACAACAAGCAATTGAACTTAATCCCAGGTATAAAGAAGACGCAGCAACTGACCTAGATTTTGATGATATTGCCGATGATGAGCGTTTTAAGCAGTTAGTTGCAGAGTAAAAATCTAAAAGGCATTGGGCATTAGTTATTCCACTCTTGCTCCCCCTGCTGCTCTTCTCCCCTTCCCCTCTTCCCCCCACTCCCCCCAACTGGCGTATTCCTTTCGCCAGACATCGCTTTGAGTTTAGATGTAAAAGACTCAGAGCTACCGCTTTTTTCTGGAGTAAACTGCCCGATTGGGGCATGAATAGCAGCAGGTGGGAGCAGTTTTGGCTTTCGTTGATGAGGAATTGGTAATGGTGAAGGCGGTATTTCTTGTGAAGCTTGCCTTTGGCTGACAGCAGACGATAACTGAAGCGTTGCTGAAGAAGAAAATTTTCCAGAAAGGGGAGACTTCAGGACAGTTTTATTGTCCCTAGCTTCCTCCTTACCTTCTTCACCTAAAGATGTTTTTTGTTCGTAACTTTTCAGTTGTAGAGTTGCAGTGTTGTTTTTTTGATAGCCGTTACGAATCTTAGCAGGTGGTAATTCAGGACTCGTAACTTTCTCTACAATAGGGTTTTTCTTGGCTAGCGGTAAGGCTGGAGCAGGTGATGAGGTTAAACTTTGGGGAAACTTGCTACAAATCATCCGTTCAAATTCCATGTTGAAATGATATGTAGCCTGATCCCGGCGCTGCCAAAATACTAAAATTTGCTGCACGGAAACAGCTTTATAGCGACCTTGATATAGTGCCTCAATCACTGCCAGGTGTAGCCAATTAAGCGGGTATTGCGTTTGCCAACGCTCAACTAGCTCATTGGCACTATAGCCACTGAGATCGAAACTATAGTTAATTAATAAGGCGATCGCTAAGTTGGCAGAGGTGTCTGGAAGTGTTGTTAACATGGAACTATTAGCTTTAGGCAATAGGTCTAAGATTTGTCACCCATCGCATATTAGCCTAGCGTGCTTTTAACTACATGGTTTTTTTCCATGAGTTAGTAAGCCAATAGGCAGTGTTTCCTATTTTACTTATCAACTCCTGGAATGCAACCCCACATAGGCTGATTTAATCGCAGATGTTCGCCCAATGGCGACTAATGCCTGATAAACCATTGCTGCAACTTCGGCGCGTGTTGCCGGACGTGAAGGTGCAAGTAGTTGGGGATCTGGATAGTTGGCAACTATTCCTCCTTGTGTGGCAGTGGCAACAGCTTTTCGGGCATAATCGGGAATGGTATGGCGATCGCTATATACTTCTAAAATATCGCTCTCAACAGCTGGTAGTCCCAGCCCGTTTACTAGGGAGACAATCACCTGTAGTCGTTGCACATTTTGGTCAGGGCGAAAAGTACGATCGCTAAATCCGCCAACAAAGCCACCACTAGCCGCGATTTGGATAGCGCTATAAGCCCAAAAATCTTTAGGTACATCGGTAAAATCAGGTGCTGGGATTTTAGGAAATGGGTTAAAAGCGATCGTTACCAGAGTTGCATACTGGGCGCGAGTCATAGGTTTATCTGGCTGGTAGCTACCATCGGCAAAAGTATGAGTTAAATCCATCCTCACTAATGCCTGAATAAATGGTTCTGCCCAATGTCCATCTAGTTGAAGAGACGTAGGGAGTTTTTGCGGTGGGGATTTTGTTAGATCATCACAGGAATTGGTGTTAACCGCTACTTCATTGCTTGGGATCAATTCGACTAAACCTTTGACTAAAGCAGGATTTAATTGATTACCTACGGAAACTAGCTTTTGTGTAGTGGCATTATATAAATCAAATTCATTATTATCACGAAAAATATTATCGGCGGGATCTTCGATATTACCTAAGTCAGGGATCGCATTGCCATTGACTAATAGACCACCTTGGGTATTTTTAGCAATCAGATTTTGACGCAGTACAGGTTGGGCGTTGCGAGAAAGTGCGATCGCGGTACGATTTTCTGATAATTTGTTATTTGCGATCGCAGGGGCGGCAAAGTCACTAATTACTATGCCTAAAGGGTTTCTTTCAAATAGATTCCGCAGTACTTCTCCCTGGCTATGACCTGCCATTACTAACCCACTAGCAGTATTTTGCACAAAGATGTTATCTAAAATTACTGATTTGGCAGTGCCGGCGGTAAATACACCTTCCCGCCCACAGTCCTTCAAAGTATTGTTAGCTAAAGTAGGTGCAGCCGATTCAATCCAGATACCAGTACCTTTGACTGAGTTATTCGTGACAGTTACACCGAAAAGACTGGCATTATTTAGTAAGAGAAGCGTGATATTTTGCATACCAAAGCTGGGGCTTTGATACTCGCCACTCCCGGAAATTACAATCTCTATACCTTTGTTCGCTTCGTTACCCACTACTGTCGCTCTTTCAGGGACGATCAGTGGGAACACCTCACCATTAGCAGCGCTGTAAGTCCCCGATTCAAGATGAATTCTCGTAAGTATTCTGGTTACTTTTAAAGCACGGGTGAGCGTTTTAAACGGACTCAACCGTGAACCAGTATTGGTATCATTCCCTGTCATAGGGTTGACATAGAGTGTGACGACGAGGGTAGAGTTCACCATTGATAGTTGAGAGTCAATTTTTTTTACGTGTCGCGGAAGTCCCCACCTTCAATGTACTCATAAGGTGGGGATTGTGAGCGGGGGGGTGAGGATTGCATCCAGTATTGTTTTTTTGCATCAGCAAAAACAAATACTGAATGTATCATGAAGCGCCAAAATTTTCTAACACTACTTGTAGCAAACTTTTTCAAAGTAGTATCCTTGTCTATAGAAAATATATCCACATTACTTTTTCTTGTAAACGGATAATCTGTACACACAAGTTATATATTTTGATCTCGGCGTTCCAAGCTCTAAGTTTGAAGTTCTAAGTTTTCAGAGCAATCCAAATATCTTTTTCAGGGCGCTGTCTTAGCCACACAGCCCACACATCACGATAGAGATATAAATGCCAGTAAGAATATTTTGGCGACAGGGCAAGCCGTGTCAGTCTGTGGAGCGAACATAAAACCTGAAAGGGAATCACCTCAAGGGCTGTTGCGAAATACCCGTAAGGGGAAAAAACAGAAACCTAAATTGTAAAGTTTAGGAATCCCCGACCGTTTACAGCGGGGAGGATGTCAAAGTCGATACTTCATTTAGCGGCGGGAAATGTTACCCATTCTCATCCAGAATTGTTCCTTCTATATTAGCTCCAGACAAATTTGCTCCGCTCAAATTTGTCTGGTTTAAATCTGCTTGGGTGAGGTTTGCTTGGGATAAGTCGGCTACAGTTAAGTCTGCACCACTCAAATCGGCTCCATCTAGATTCGCTCCTATCAAACTAGCTTCCTGCAAATCTGCTTCAGTCAAGTTAGTTTCAATCAGTTTAGCAACCGTCAAATCAGCCTGACTCAAATTAGCTCCATCCAAGATAGCTCCATCCAAGATAGCTCCATCCAAGATAGCTCCGCTTAAGTTGCTACCACCGAGGTTAGCATTGCTCAAATCTGCTCCATTTAAGTCTGCTTCAATCAAACTGGCTTGGGCTAAATTAGCGTGACTCAGATTAGCTCCATCTAAAATTGCTCTATCTAAAATTACGCCACTGAGATCGGCTTGCCTTAAGTTTACCTCGCTCAAGTTGACACCAGTAAAGTCTCTGACACCTGCGGCATAGTTTTTCAGGAGTTGATCTGCTTTCATATCTGTCGCTGTGTTAAGGAACGTTTAATTGAGGCTATTGAGCTTACTCAGACAGGCAGTAAATCCCCAGCACGCGCCACGGAGGATTGCTGTAGTGAATCAAACCGGAGTGAATATCGAATCACCTTTGTCTAGATTAGCCATCCTTAACTACCAGCGCTACTATCTAGAGTTGTGATTTATTTTCATACTTAGGAGGGATGTTTAGGGATTTAAAAATTTAAGCAATAATGCAATGCGATCGCTATACTCAATTGTGGTGTTCATCTGGCAGAGGTTATGGCAAAACCAATTCGTATTCTTCACTTTCTGGCTGGCAAATTGATTTTTTTGATTAATTGCCGCGATACCCAATATTTTGGGTATCGCGGCGGGTGTTTACGTTTCTCCACCAACCACTACATCTCGAATTCGTAGACTAGGACCACCACAACCTACTGACAAACCATTTTGCCCTCCTTTTCCACAACCGCCTGACTCATCCCAGTAAAAATCATCACCAATTGCCTCAATATCCGCTAATGTTTGGAATACATTTCCCGAAAGCGTTACATCCCTTACAGGTTCAGCAATTTTGCCGTTTCTAATCATCCACGCTTCCCCAGCACTAAAGGTGAACATTTCTCCATTCGTCATCCCACCTAACCAATTGCGGGCATACACTCCTTCTTTAATATCAGTGAATAAATCTTTGACTGGTGTTTTACCCCGTTCAATCCAGGTATTTGTCATCCGCACAATGGGAGTAAAGTGATAGTTGAGGCAGCGAGCGTTACCTGTAGGCGCTTCCTCCAATTTGCCAGCAGTTTCACGAGAATGTAAACGTCCAACTAAAACTCCATCTTTAATTAATTGAGTAGTAGTAGCAGGCGTGCCTTCATCATCGTAAAAATAGCTTCCGCGATGTCCCTCTGGAGCAGCACCATCCAAAATTTGGAGTTCTTCTGGGCCAAACCGCCGCCCAATGGTCATAACTTCTAACAAATCGGGGTTTTCGTAAGCCATATCGGCCTCAGAAAGATGTCCAAAAGCTTCGTGGACAAACAAACCCGTTAGAATTGGATCAATGACTACGGTATAAGTGTTGCCTTTCACCGATGGCAGAGATAAAGCTGCGATCGCTCTTTGAGCTGCACTTTTGACCTGTTCATCTAAATCAGTTAAATCTTCGTAAGCTTTGCGAGAGCCAGTAGTTTCCCGTCCAGTTTGTACGGTTTCGCCATTTTTGGCGGTAGCCGCAAAGCGCATTTCCATATCCACCCAAGATTGCTCGATCAAAGTGCCTTCTGAGGTAGCAATGATCACTTTTTGGGCGCTGTCACCGTAACGCACCGAAGTAGTAGTAATCCGGCGATCAACGCTTTTGAGCAATTCAGTATAGCGATCGCACAATTGTTTTTTCTTCGAGAGTGGGATTTTTCGGGGATCGGTGCCTTTTAGGGGTAGAATGCATACTGCTTGCACCGGGTCAATGGGTGCAAGTAAAGTTTCTTCATCACCAACCATCCGCGCAGCAGCGATCGCTTCTTCTATCCGATCCTTAATTGTCGCTAGTTGGTTAAAGCAGCTCAAACCCCATCCACCTTTATAACAGGCGCGAATATGTCCACCAATGGAGATGCCTTCACTAAGGGTTTCTACCTTGTCACCACGCAACAAGATATCAGTTCCTTCTGCTTCTTCAAGGCGAATCATTAGATAATCTACACGCTTCGAGTAGCGGGCGATCAGGTCAGAAATTAAATTTTGTGCCTCAGCAAGTGTACTCGGCATTTCCAGGTAGTAACAATGACGAACTGCATTTATTTTGCAATTATTTGGGGAATATCTGCTACTCAATATCGCAACTGCCTATGAATTCATCACCTAGAGTATGTTTGAGAAGTCTGTAAGGCGATCACTAACTTTTACGATGGGTTAATAAGTTAATGATGTGCTAAGGTAATTAAGTGAGAATAAAATTCGGTTACAGCGTTTGTTTTTAGTATTGACAGGCTTTTTCCTTTTGGTCTTAACAAGCTTGTCTCCGAAATCTAAATCTCTACACACCTATGATTTTGGAGATAACGCATGTCAATTTATGTAGGTAATCTATCCTACGAGGTCACACAAGAAGACCTCACCTCTGTTTTTGCCGAACATGGTTCTGTAAAACGTGTTCAGTTACCTACTGACCGTGAAACAGGCCGTCCACGCGGTTTTGCTTTCGTAGAGATGGGTACAGAAGCTGAAGAAACAGCTGCCATTGAAGCTCTTGATGGTGCTGAGTGGATGGGACGTGATCTCAAAGTTAACAAGGCTAAACCCAAGGAAGATAGAGGTGGTTCCTTTGGTGGTGACCGTCGCGGCGGCGGTGGTGGTGGATACTCTCGAGGACGCTACTAAGCTTTAAGATTAAAAATTAAGTTCTAACGTCTTAAGGGCAGAATCATTATCTGCCCTTTTTGCTCTCCGGTCTACTGGATGGCTTGAAATTGCCCAGTACCAATTAAATAGGAGATGAAAATGACCCAAGTATTTGTGGGCGAAAATGAAGGGATTGAATCAGCCTTACGTCGCTTTAAAAGGGAAGTTTCTAAAGCAGGTATTTTTCCAGACATGAGAAAGCATCGTCACTTTGAAACACCTTTGGAAAAACACAAGCGCAAAGAAGTCGCAAGGCACAAACAACGTAAAAGAAATTTCCGTCGCGATTGAAAAGAAGTAATATCTACGGTAACCTACGCTTACGCACTCTCTCATTAGATTTTTAGCTATCAAAAAGGCGATCGCTACACTGCTGTATGTAAATCAAAAGGGTAGGTTCTGACAAAGCCATTACTGATCTATGGGATGGACAATGTAAATAATGTTGTGCCCCCCAACTGACATAAAACTTTTTATGGTTACTTCCAGAGTGGCGATCGCTACTTTGGACGGTTAATATTCGACTTGTAACCCTTCTCCTAACGGAGAAGGGTAGAAATTAGCATGGAAAACCCAAATTGGACGGACTGCTGAAATAGAGATTGATTGAGCATACATCCACTCTCAAGAGCGATCGTAGATTATTGAATAATTCGTCGATCTAAAGGAGTTTGGGCAGGAATGCTGTTGCCCCTGCCTCTGAACTCCGTTAGTGATTTTCCTAGAATACGCTGGCACTAAAGACGATAAAAATAGAACAGATTAGCAGATGCTTGTAGGTGAACTACTATTAGCTCAAAGCCATCCATATTGTGGACTAAATGAACAGAATCACATCTGGATTGTGTTTAGTTGCTACCATATAGCACCTGTTTACAGGAAAATCACTGATAACTGTGAAACACTATATTTTACTCAGGAATTGAGATGTGCTTATCATGATTTTGTTTTTTGTTGAGTATGATTTACTAGGTTTGAGACACTTTTTCCTCTTGAGTAGAAAGAGAGCGAATTAACTCCCGAATCACATCCGTTGCTGGTCTCCCCGTCATTGAACAGTATTGTTCAAGCTTTTGTGCCTCACCTGATGTGAGATTGATTGTAAGTCGTTTAGCAGCCCATTTTTTATTCATGTAGTAGACAAACCAGCTATATTTTTAAACTACTTCTCTAATATCAGTCTTTTAAGCTGCTACTACAATGGTATAAGTAATGACATTTAAATTAAGTAATCATGAAGCAATATATTATGTTTTTCTAAGCAATAGTGAAAATATAGGTTATATTCTCAAATATGAAGTTTAGCTACTTTTAGGGCAATAATTAACAATAAAATGTAAAAGAAATATTAAAGTAAATAAACACAATAAGTATTCTCACCAAGTCACTAAAACATATGCCAATAATATATCAACAGCATATTTAATCACATCAAATGACATTCCCTACTTTTCTGCAATATCTAGCAGGGTATGTACAATTTGGCGTTATCTATTACTGCAAATTTTTCACACCTGCCTAGATATCTTTTAAAAACAAAAGCCTTCTCATTTAGGAGAAGGCTTTTATTCTATATATAGACCTGGCATCGAGCTATTTTTGCGTAGGGCTACCCCTAAACTATCGTGGCCGCAGCAGCGTTTCACCTCTGAGTTCGGGAAGGGTTCAGTGTGGTTCCACCGCGCAATAGACACCAGGAAAACTTGT
>NZ_JACJTR010000026.1 GCF_014698795.1 Nostoc sp. FACHB-892 | reverse complement strand
CAGCAATTCCTCGCTTTGTATCATTGGAGACAACAGGGAGAAATCTTTGAGATGCACTACAGTTTACTTTCAGTGTTGATTACAACACTTAATTTACACAACTTTGAGCCTTAACTGAACCGTATTGACATATAATCCAATACAGTTCAGTTAAGCATTTATTTCTTCTCCCTGTGTTCTCTGTGCCTCTGTGGTTAGTAAAAAAGACTAACTTTGACAAAAAGTTTTAGCCTTAACTGAATAATTTTCATAAATGATTTAGGACTGCTATATATAAATAGAACTATTACTAATAGTTCATGATTTATATATTAATTTTGATAAAAATACTAAAGTAGTAATTAAACTTTATGAGACTGAGCTAATAGGTATCTTAATTACAAATTCTGCACCTTCTCCTGGAACAGAAAAACAGCTAAGTTGTCCGTTATGTTTTTCAACTATAATTTGATAGCTTATATATAGCCCTAGCCCAGTACCTTTGCCTACAGCTTTAGTAGTGAAAAACGGATCAAATAGCTTTGAGTGAATTTGTTCATTTATCCCCAAACCATTATCAACAATACTAACCGTTATCCATTTTTCATCGATTACCTCAGTTTTAATTTCAATTTGGGGATTATTCTTTGTCAGTGTTTGATTGCCAGTATTTCGTAGATTGACTTCTAAAGGCTGGCCATTGACCGCCGACACCTCCAGTGCATCAAGCGCATTAACAAGAATATTCATAAACACTTGGTTAAGTTCGCCAGGGTAACAAGTTACATTGGGTAGTCGACTATATTTTTTGATTACTTTGATTTCTGGGTACTCATCCCTAGCTTGGAGCCGATGCTTCAAAATCATTAAAGTACTATCAATTCCCTCATGGATATTGACTTGCTTAAGTTGTGCTTCATCAAGTCTCGAAAAATTGCGTAGCGATTTAACAATTTCTTGAATGCGCTCTGTTCCTACTGTCATTGACTCGAAAAGTCTAGTTATGTCTTGAAACAGAAAATCTAAGTCTATTTCTTCTACTTGCTCTTGGATCTCTGGAGGAGTATTTGGAAAAACCTGTTGATACACTTGCACTAATTTCAGTAAATCCTGAGTATATTTATGGGCGTGGTAAAGGTTTCCATAAATAAAACTGACAGGGTTATTAATTTCATGGGCAATACCAGCGACCATCTGACCTAAACTAGACATCTTCTCAGCTTGGATAAGCTTGGTTTGGGTAAGTTGTAGTTCGTTTAATGTTTCTTGTAAAGCAGTTGTACGTTCTTCAACTCGAATTTCTAGCTTTTGATTCGCTTTCTTGAGCGCTTCCTCCGCCTGTTTTCGTTTCTGAACTTCTTTTGCTAACTCATCAATTTTCTCATTCAGAAGGACGAAATTACTGCTGGCTAAAGCTCTGTTTTCCAAGCGTAAGAGAATTAAAGCTGAAGATTCAGGAGACCAAGGTTGAATAACGGCTCCTTGACTACGACATATTAAGGTTTGTCCATCATTCTTTCGTAAAGTCAAAGAGCCAATAACCATTGCCCTGCTACTTGAACAAGCTTGCAGGTACTTTACAACATCGTTAGCAAACTCAGTCACAAATTCAAAAAGCATTCTTCCCCGCAGTTCCTGACGGCGTAATCCCAGCATATCTGCTACTGGTTGATTGGTAGCCAAAAGCTGACCCTCACTACTCACCAGGAGTAAAGGTTCTGGTAAAACTCTGGCAAATTCAAGAAATTGTTCAGGGGTCATGGGGCTTTCAATTTCAGGGTTCAACTCTACTTTACATATCTGCGCTCAAGCTTGTATTCTGTGCTTGATATAGTGGTGAAGAGCTTACACAGACTCTATTCCTCTAAAATATTCTCTACCTTCTGCATCTTCTGCCTCTTCTGTAAGTTTTAAGTAAACAATAACTCTACATCCAGAAGCACCCTGTGCTATTGTCTCTTGCAATTCTACTTTCGCATATCCCAGATTATTAGCTGCGATCGTTCCAAAGACGTTTGAAGTCATCATACACATAGCAGGGCGATCAAGCACTTTTTCGGCAAATGGACAGACACGGTTGCCAAAGATAATTTTTTCATCATCCTGCTCAATGACATAAAAATCGCCTTGAATTCGTTTTTTTATATCAATTAAGACATCAGCGACCTGCTTACGAGAAAGATTTGAGACTTCCAGAGCAGATTTGTAATCTTGGTTGAGCTGGCTAGCCATCCTTTCACCAACTACGCTAATAAATCCAGATGCTTCTTCTAAGCCAACTACATCCTGCAAAGTGCCAGATAATTCTCTGATTAATGTACGTAAAAATATATCGCGTTCTAAAGAAAGATTAAGCGTAGGTATTGAGCGGTTAAATGCATTGGTCATAAATTTTGAGAACACAATTTTGGAGCTACAGTTCTAGAGTTCCCCAAAATGCTTCTAAAATAACTGCTTAATCTCTTTTTTTAGACAATTTGATGCTTGCTTTTTTTTAATCAATAGAAATGGCCATCATAAATTTTGAACCTTGTCGTTGTAAAAATTCCCAGTTTTACAAAGTCAGTAAATCGCAAAGTTTTTCCAAGAGAGTGATTGCTAATTAGATACTTAATAGAAGTTAGTTCTGAATAATCTGCAAGAGAACTGGCGCATTGCTAAATCACTTCTTCAACTGCTGATACAGAATCTGGATCGTTACTGTGACCTACTACTGTTTTAAACATAAATTCATTTATATGGATAAGTGTTTTTTCTATTATTTTTCAATTGGAAGCTTAATAATAAACTCTGAACCTTGTCCGGGTGCTGAATTTACCTCCAAAGTCCCACCATGTTTTTCGACAACAATTTGGCGAGCAATTGATAATCCTAATCCTGTGCCTTGGCCTACAGGCTTAGTGGTAAATAAATGGTCAAAAATTTTTTGCTGTACATCAGTCGGCATTCCCACCCCATTATCTTTAATACAAATAAAAATATGATTTTTGTTTTCGCTAAGGCTAGTCTGAATCAAAACTTGGTTGGGATTTGCTTCAATTTCAATATAGGTGCGTCCTACATTAGACTCCTCTAAAGCATCAATAGCATTAGCTAATAAATTCATAAATACCTGATTTAGCTGTCCGATAAAACATTCTAATTCTGGTAAATTATCGTAATCTCTAATTATCTGAATATCGGGGCGTTCCTCGGATGCTTTTAATCGGTGTTTGAGAATCATGATTGTACTATCGATGCCATCATGAATGTTGCAAAAAACTTTGCGATCGCTATCTGCGCGAGAAAAGGTTCTTAGACTTGTACTAATGTTGCGAATGCGCTGAACACCCTCTTTCATTGAAGAAATTAAATTAGGTAGATCGGCAAGGATATACTTCAAATCTATTGCTGTAATTTCCTCTTTAATTTCTGGAACCGGATTAGGATAATGCTGCTGATAGAGGTTAATAATATTAATCATGTCTTGGAAATATGCTGAAGCGTGTCCGAGATTGCCATGAATGAAACCAACAGGATTATTAATTTCATGAGCAACTCCTGCTACTAATTGACCAAGGGCAGACATTTTTTCTGTCTGTACAAGCTGTAGTTGAGACTCTTGTAAGTCTTTTAATGCCCTAGACAACGCTCCTGTCCTTTCTGTAACTCGTTTTTCTAAAGTTTTTGTGAGATTTCGTAATTGAAGATGGGTTTTAATTCTAGCTAATAATTCTTCTTCATGAAAGGGCTTAGTAATGTAATCAACGGCTCCTATATTTAGTCCCTTTACTTTACTATCAGTGTCAGAATTGGCAGTCATAAAAATTACTGGAATGTCACAAGTAGCTGAATTCTGTTTTAGCCTTTTACAGGTTTCAAACCCATCTATTCCAGGCATCATTACATCTAATAAAATTAAATCAGGTAATCTCTGCTCAACCTGTTTAATTGCTCTCTCCCCAGTGGTTTCTGTAGTAACTTCAAAACCTACTTTCGTTAATATATCAAAGACAATTTCTAAATTTGTTGTAGTATCATCCACTACTAAAATTGAATTGTCTTCTGGTACATAAAGCATTTGTATATTTTGCTTGTAATTCATGTATTTAAATTAATTTGGCTCCTTGTTGCTTGTTCAATATTCACCCTACGATCGCAGCTAAGTCACCTTTATGTTATCGGTGGACTTACAGACGAATTTTTCGTCTGACATTCCTATAGTTCCCAAAACTCTGATAACAACAACATTTTTACGCTAAATTGTTCTATGTGATTGGGAGAACGATCGCTACAGGATGGGAATAAGCACTAAATCTTCACTTTTACTAGAGTGAAGCATCTTCTTTTATGAAGGCGATCGCTCTGAAATTAGTCATTATTACCGTTGTATTTTTATAAAAGTGCCGCTAGATCGGAAAAGTATTGCGATGCCATAGGTTGACTTTTTGAGTTCGTCAACAGTACTTATTAGATACCAATAAAACTATAATCAATTTTATAGAAAAATTTATAATTCAGAGTAATTACGGTTATTTATTTTTAAAAAAACCTGAACAATAACTAGATAAGTATTGAGAAATTTATATATAGCTAAAAATAGACGTGTAAAAATTATTTACATACTGTAGAAGTCTTGGAGCTATATTAATTTTTTTTAAAAGCAATACTATATCGCTTTGTTTGTCTTTAAATTCATCTTCGTTACTTTGAACTAATACAATTTTATGCCGCAATTACTTTCCTCTGGTTTGTACTGCCCATTTCCATCCCAGATCAATAAACATGTTGATGTTTTAGAAAAGCATGCTCTCGAATGGGTGCTTCGATTCAACCTACAACCAAGTAAAACTGCTTACCAGCGTTTCTCAAAGTCAAAATTTTTCTTGTTAGCTGCAAGTGCCTATCCAGACTGTGGTTTAGAAGAACTTAAGATTGGAAATGACTGGCTTAGTTGGGTATTTATCTGGGATGATCTATGCGATATGTCAGAGTTCAAAAAACAACCGGCAGCGCTCAAAGTTTTTCAACAAAGATTTATAGAAATATTGAGAGGAGCAGAACCAACAAAGCAGGATATACCCATCAATCATGCCTTAGCTGATTTGCGACAACGAACACGTGAAAGAGCGAGTGAAAAATGGTTCAATTACTTCCTCCACTGCTTTGAGCAATACTGCCACGGATGTGTAGAGGAAGCAGCTATTCGTGCTGAAGGAATTGTACCTAATATTAACACTTATATGAAATGTAGAAGATTCAGCGTAGGAGGATATCTTTTCCTGACAGTAAGTGAATTTTGCAATAATTACATGCTCTCTGATATTTTACGAAATCATAAAACCGTGAAACAACTAGAATTAATAACAATTGATATTCTTGCTTGGTGCAATGATGTTTTTTCAGCATCTAGAGAGATAGACAGTGGCGATGTTCATAATTTAGTTATTGTGCTACATCATCTACATAAACTCCCTTTGAATAAAGCAATAAAGCGCTCTGCTGATATGCATGATCAAAAGGTAAAATCGTTGATAAATTTAGAAGCTTCTCTTCCTTCTTTTGGAGAAGATATAGATGTTGAACTGGCAAAATATATATCAATAATGCACTCCTGGATTAGTGGCAATTTTAATTGGTATTCTCTTACTTCCCGATATGAAAGTGCAGAAAAATTGGAGTTAATTAACTTTTAAGTTAATTTTAAACTTTCAAATAAGCGAATTCGACCGCTCTACTTGTAAGCATAATTTTGAGATGAAAAAACAGGCTCAACTACCAAATATTCTCAAAACCCGTCCTTTTTTTCAAAAAATTCAATGGATCGCTGACCCTGTTGGGTATATGGAAAAAGCGGCTCAGCAATATCCTGACATTTTTACTGCTAGGATAGTTGGTTTTGGGGATACCGTAGTTTTTGTAAACCATCCCCAAGCAATTCAGGAAATTTTAACCAACGATAGAAAGAAGTTTGTAGCTGTTGCTGAGGCTAACAAAATTGCAAAACCCTTAGTAGGAGAATATTCAGTCTTCTTGCTGGAGGGTACTCGTCACAAACAGCGACGACAATTAGTGATGCCTGCCTTTCATGGAGAGCAAATGCAAAGCTACGGTCAGAGGATCTGTAGTCTGGCTGAAAACGCTTTTAGTCAGTTACCACTAGATCAGCCTTTCTTGGGGCATAATGTAACGCAGGAAATCTCATTGCAAGTTATTTTACAAGTTGTCTTAGGCTTGCATGAAGGAGAAAAACTTCAAAAATTTAAGCATCTATTGCTACAGATGTTGAATCTTTTTCAGTCACCGTTCACTTCTAGTGTGTTCTTTTTCTCATTTTTGCAAAAGGATTTAGGAACTTGGAGTCCTTGGGGTAAATTTCTGCGTGATCGTAAGCAAATTGATGAATTGATCTACGCTGAAATTACCGAACGTAGGCAGCAACCCGATACAAAACGTGTTGATATCCTATCTATGCTGATGTCAGCAACGGATGATGCTGGTCAACCGATGACGGATCAAGAGTTACGCGATCAGTTGATCTCCTTAATACTTGCAGGATATGAAACTACGGCAACTGCAACGGCTTGGGGATTGTACTGGATTCACAAAAAGTTACTAGTTCATGAAAAACTACTCAAGGAACTGGATACCCTTGGTGATTTCACAGATCCAATGAGTATTTATCGGCTGCCATATCTCACAGCTGTCTGTAACGAAACCTTGCGAATTCATCCGGTTATAATGTTCTGTTTTCCTAGAGTAGTGCAAGAACCTGTACGACTACTGGGACATCTTTTAGAGCCTGGGACAGTACTACTTGCCAGTGTTTATCTTACTCATCAGCGGGAGGATTTATATCCCCAGCCTAAGGAATTTAAACCAGAGCGCTTTGTTGAAAGCCAATTTTCTCCCTATGAATTTCTACCCTTTGGTGGTGGTGTTCGTCGTTGTATTGGTGAAGCTTTGGCTATATTTCAAATGAAGCTAGTATTAGCAATAGCCTTGTCACGCTATGAGTTTGCACTAGTTGATCGGCGACCAGAGCGACCTCAGCGTAGAGGTTTTACCCTTGCGCCGGCAGATGGAGTCAAGATGGTAATTACAGGACGCCGTGTGTGTCAAGAGTCTTTCAAAAGTCTTTAGTCAATATGACAGCTACACCTGTATCTTAGTAGCTTTTCAGAGTTGTTTTGATGAGTATTATAAACCCAGTTTTTGTGGCAAACTGGGTTTTTATGATTATAGGTTTGGTAGAGTAAAGCAAAATTCAACAAACTTCCAAATGTTAAATTTTACTCCGCTTAACCCAATCGTGTATCTTAATACAAGTGGTACTACTCTAGATACCTGACTGTTGCACAGGGATCTCAATTACGAACTCTGTTCCCTCTCCTAATATAGAATTACAGGTTAAACTACCCTTATGTTTGTCCACAACAATCTGATAGCTAATCGACAATCCTAACCCCGTTCCACTTCCTACCGACTTGGTGGTAAAGAATGGGTCAAATATTTTCTGCTGCACAGCTTCTGTCATACCACAACCATTATCACCAATCCGAATTACAACCGTCTTAAAATCTGTTATTTCAGTAAAAATGCGAATTTTTCCTTTATCTTTTATCATTTGTGTTTTGTCATTTACTAATAACGGGAGATCAATAGCAAATGACTCTTCTAAAGCATCTATTGCATTACTCAAGATATTCATAAATACCTGATTTAGCTGACCAGCGTAACAAGTAATTTTTTCCAGCTTTCCGTATTGTTTTATGACTTTAATCTCAGGGTAATCGCTTTTTTCTTTCAGCCGATGCTGCAAAATCATTAAGGTGTTGTCTATCCCCTCATGAATATCTACAAGCTTCATTTCAGATTCATCTAGGCGGGAGAAGTTGCGTAAACCCAAAACAATATCCCGAATACGGGAACTGCCAACGTTCATTGAATCTAGAATCTTTGGTAAGTCTTTTACTAGAAAATCTATATCAATTTCCTCAGCTTTCTCTTCAACTAAAGGCAAAGGATGGGGGTATTGCTGCTGATAAACAGCTATCAAATCCAGTAAGTATTGAACATACTCACTAGCATAAATAATATTACCATGAATAAAATTAATGGGGTTGTTTATCTCATGGGCAATTCCTGCGACCATTTCCCCCAATGAAGACATTTTTTCACTTTGAATCAATTGGGTTTGGGTACGTTGCAATTGTTGTAGAGTCTGTTCTAAGTGTTGATTCTTCTCATTGATTTCTTGTGTTCTCTTCTCGACTTTTTCTTCTAATGTATGGTTGTATTTTTCCAGATTTTCTTTAGCTTGACCCAAGTTTTTGTAAAGGATAGCATTCTCTAAAGATATTGCTGCTTGGGTGGTGAGGAGTTTGAGAATTTCTATACGATCACGTGTAAATGCCCCTGTTGTCAGCTTATTTTCTAAGTAAAGAATACCGAGTAATTTGTTCTGATTGATAATAGGTATACACAACAAGCTCTTGGGTTCTTCACAAAGAATATACCTATCAGATGCTAAATAAGAAACAGTCATTGCATCATCGATAACCAATATTTCTCTGGAGCGTTTAACGTAGTTTATCAAACTAATGGGAATATCATAACTTGACTCTAGGCAAGTTGAGGGGAACTCTGTGTAGGTATGCTCAAAACTTGAACTTGAACAAACCGCTGTGACAGTTAATGCTAAGTTATCACCTTCGCTTAAAATCAAAGCGCATTTAGAGGCTCCTGCATTCTCCATTACAACTTTCATTAAAGTAGAAAGTAGTCGCTCAAGTTCTATTTCCCCAGAAAGTGCTTGAGATGCTTTAATGAACGCGGCTAAATCCAGAGAGTCAGAAATACTTGTTTTCGATCCAACAACAGTTTGTTGATTACTCAACGTAGATAAAGATGTGCTATTGAAAGAGGTGCTTTCCTCGCTGGAATCAACCCTCAGTTTTTCTTGCTGGAATATAGGAGCGAGTAATTGGGGATAGCGTTTTGCTAAATCGTCAACTTTGGCTAATGCTCCCCAGCGAACGTAGCTATAATAGGCATCTGTAAGGTAGATTTGGGCAATCTTATGCTTGCCCCATTCTAAATAGAATTTGGCTGTAAGTTCTTGAGCTAGCGCTTCTTCATTAATATATTCATGTTCTTTGGCAAGGGAGATAGCGCGATCGTAGAATTCCATTGCTTCAAGATATTGACCAGCAATTCGATACCGTTCAGCCTCAACAAGATAATATTTGTGTAAATAATTCATTGGAGCATGATGTGCCCAATGCTCTATTTTTTCCTGATTCGCTTGAACCTTATCCAGAATGTACTTTTGGTCAGAACTAGATGCATTAGGATATATTGCCAGTCGCGCTAGTGAATCATATAAGTAGAAGAGAGGAGTGACTAGTTGTCCTGTTCCACCATGTAAATACTTTTCTGCTAGGTTAGCATTTTTAATTGCTTGAGAAAAGTCTTGAAATAGGAAACAAAGATGTAACTTTCTTACATATAAATAGAAAATCCCCGTTCCATCATTAGCTTCAACATGAAGCAGCAGCATTTTATTTTCATCGTAAACTTCACCAATTAAACTATAGGGATTAGTTACAGATCCCAGTAAATTTAATATACTCTGTCGATAGATAGTACTCCAGTTAAATACTGCTTCTTGCTGAATTTGCCTGATGGCATTAGTGTAAGTTGCCATCTCCCGTTCTAATCCTGTCAGTTCTCTACCAATGAAATATGCAGAGTAACAATAAGCGTTAATACAATAGGCAGCAAATTCTAAATCTCCTGTTTCCAGTCCAACATAATAACCTTCCAGTAAAGGTTTTAATGTTTCCTTAGTATGTTCCTTCCAATTCCAAATACCTGTGTTAAATATCAGTATAATCTTAGCTTTAACTTCTTTAGCATTAAGCTTATCAGTCAAAGTTGTAGCTAGTTTGCCAAATTTATAACCAGACTCAATATCCCCCACTACCCCGCTGAGTATTAACCCGTAATTAACGTAAGCATAGGCAGATAACGGAGTATTACCATGTTTTAGCGATAAGCTGATTTGTTTGAGAGTAATCAGCAAAAACAATTCAGGAGCGACTGCATAAGCAACAGAGGCTCCAGTTGATAGGATACGCATAGTTGCCATATGCGGCCCTTCTATCATTTCCGGGAGATTAATTAAATCCTCAATGGGCCTACCGTTGAGATTTGATGTTAATTCTGCGATTGCTAACTGAATATTAGACTGGCTTGGATGTTCAGGAAATTCCACTCCCAAAAGTTTTAAAAAGGTTAATGCAGTATTTACAGCCTCTAGTGCTTGATTCTGCGCCCCATAAGCCTGAATTTTGACTTCATAAACTTTCACTTTTTCTAGTAGTGTTTCACGTGCTAACACCACCTCTGCTAATTCCTCCATCTGTTCAAAATTGCCAGCTAGGTATGCTGCCTCTGTCGCAGTCTCATATAAAGCCAGGGTAAGATCATGTTTGGTTTCCCAGCTATCAGCTGCTAGCAATTGAATACCAGTAGTTAAATAGTTAACCGCAGCGAGATAAGCCGTTGATGTTAAAGCTTTACGTCCAGCTATTAAATTCATTTGCGCTAGTTCATCTCGTTTAGCTTGATGAGAGATGAATTCTACTGCGATATTAAACTGGTTGACAAGCTCAAAAATCTTTTCTTCCTGTTCTGCTACTGGAATATTGTTCAATAGCAGTAGTCCAATCTTTAAGTGAATTGGCTTTTTTTGTTCTTTAGGAATCAAAGAATAAGCGGCTTGCTGCACTCGGTCATGTACGAATTTATATTTAGGTAGCTGTAAATTAGAACTCGAAAATTGTGTAGATTCTATTCCATGAACAATAAATTCTTGATTAAGATTATCTTGCGAAAAGATGTTATAATTTTCGGTTTGAGGGAAAACTAGCCCATCGAGTAATGCTTGCCACAAGTCTGATGCTGTATCTACTACAGATTTTTCATTGACGATCGCAAGAGTTTTTAAGTCAAATTGATTACCAATACAGGCAGCAAGTCTCAGAACTTTTTGGGTATTGATTGGCAACTTCTCTATTTGAAGTGCGATAAATTCTACTACATCATCTGTAAGAGCTAATTCTTTGACTTTTGAAATATCATACTGCCAATAACCAATATCAAAGTTTAATACAATTAGTCCATCATCATATAAAGACTTGAGGAATTGAACGGAAAAGAAGGGGTTACCTTTAGTTTTGGCAAACACCATCTGGGTGAGAGGAACAGCAACTACTTCAGGGCAATTAAGGGTATCAGCAATTAGATAATTTAAATCACCCTGATTTAACGGTGCTAGAGTGATCGTATTAATATTTGCTCCTGCTTTTTGAATCTCCTGTAGTGTTAAAGAAAGTGGATGTGCCTTGGAAACTTCATTATCTCGGTACGAACCAACTAATAAGAAACTTCCCTTTGTTTCACGCATATCTTCTATCTGTTCTGAAACAGAAGGCAAGGGGGTTTCAGACATTAATAATTGAATTAATTTCAAAGATGCCATATCTGCCCATTGCAAATCATCCAAAAAAATAACCAGGGGATGTTCTTTGGTTGTAAAGATTTGGATGAATTTTTGAAACAATAGATTGAAACGATTTTGGGCAGCACTACCAGAGATTTCTGTAACCGGAGGTTGCTTGCCAATAATCTGTTCAAGTTCAGGGATTACATCAATAATCACCTGAGTTTGTGTACCCAATCCCCGCAGAATTTTGGCTTTCCATTGTTGAATTTGGGCATCAGTTTCTGAAAGCAGTTGCCCGATTAAGTCCCGAAAAGCTTGCACCAATCCTGACAAGGGAATATCACGTTGAAACTGGTCAAATTTTCCTTTGATGAAGTAACTACGCTGCCGCACAATAGGTTTGTGGATTTCATTGACCACAGCAGTTTTGCCTATTCCAGAGAAACCCGCGACTAATATCATTTCTATTGCCCCTTGTGTCACACGCTTAAAAGCAGCGAGTAGGGTTTCAACTTCACTTTGGCGACCATAGAGTTTTTCAGGAATTACAAAATGGTCTGAAATATCTTTAACGCCTAGTTCAAAGGGTGGAATATTTTTTGTTTCTTGCCACTGGCTTTGGCACATCTCCAAATCATGCTTTAATCCCAAAGCACTCTGATAGCGGTCTTCGGCATTTTTTGCCATCAGCTTGCTGATAATGTCAGACAAAATTAGTGGAATATTAGAGTTAATCCGATCGGCTTTTAGCGGTTGTTTAGCAATGTGAGAGTAAACTAACTCCATCGGATCTTTAGTTGTGAAGGGCAACTGTCCGGTGAGGAGTTGAAAGAAGGTGACACCGAGGGAATAAAAATCAGTGCGGTAGTCAATACCTCGGTTCATTCTCCCGGTTTGTTCTGGGGAAATGTAAGCTAGGGTGCCTTCTAAAACGTTGGGATTCGTGACAAATTGAATTTCTTTTGGTAGCAGGGTGGCAATACTAAAGTCGATGAGTTTTATTTCATCTGTAGTAGGGTTGATCAGGATGTTGGCAGGCTTGATGTCTTTATGAATGATGCGATCGCGATGCAATCCTTCAAGGGTAGAAGCAATTTTAATGGCAATGTTGAAAAACTCATCTAAGGAAAACCTGTTTTCATCCTTCCCTTTGTCCTCCAGTCGCCAGTCTTGGAGGGAAATGCCACCAAAATCTTCCATCACTAGGACGTAGCTGTTACGGTAATTTTCTAAGCTATAGGTTTTGACTATGCCAGGAAGATCGAGGTTTTTGGCAATGATATATTGATTGCGGAACTGGGCAATTTCCGCGAACGTAGGATATTCATTTCGCATCAATTTGAGAACAACTGATTTTTGATCTTGTTCTCTAATGCCACGATAAACTAGGGTTTTACTGCCTAAGTAGATTTGCTCAGTGAGGCGATAGCCAGGAAACGCATATAATGTATCTAATACTACCAACATCGCAGACTATGCTCATAATTCTTGTTTCTATGGCTTAGTATTCCCATGCGAAGACTATCATTATCATGAAATAAGAATTCTTTTGTTTAGTTTGTATTTAAAAATTTAATTTTTTCTTAAAGTATTATCTTGGACTATGTAATTCTAGAAAAGGTAAAACAATTCGCAATTTGCAATGGGCTACGCCCCGCTACGCTAACGCAATTACGTTTTGTGTCGGGGTCTAAATCCCCGTCACAAAACGCGCTACTTGATAGAAGCAGGGGACTTAAACCCCCACCACTTGGTAATTTTGATATCAAGGCATAAGCTGCCTAAATATATTTTTAGCGAATTTTTCTGTGCTTTCGATTAGTGGAGTAGCATCAAGTAGCACAGATTGTAAATGGAGCAGGCTACATAACAAAAAAGCCTGCCGTTCTCATTAGTTCAAGAGCAAACTGCGGCAGGTTTAGTGGGTTTAAGGATGCTTTGCTAGACTGTCAACCTCTTCTTCTCACGAAGACGTTACGCGATCGGGGAATTCAAAATCCAAAGTTGATAAAGGTGGAAATAATTGTTAGCTATTTTTCCAGTTTTTGAATTTTGTTGTCAACGATGATTTATCAACATAAGTATTTTTGAACTAACTATTTTTACCCGCTATTAATCGGACATCCGTTATTAGAAACGGAGTATTTTTGGCTGCGATAATAATGAGCACAAATGCTACTTGATTTTTTGTTTAATAAAGGTCACAACCTGAGTTAGCTGTTTCTTTAAGCCATCGATTTCAGCTTGCATTTTGACAATTTTCTCGTTCAATGCATCAATTTCTGCGTTGGAGGCTCCTCCGGTGCTAGGAGTTGCATTGCTTGCCGCCGTAGGCATCGCAGTATTTGTAGCACTAGGAGTTATTACTGTAGTATTGGCGACACTAGGGGCTGCTACCGTAGCATTAGCGACACTAGAAGTTGCAACTGTGCTATTTTTAACGGCAACTGCTGCTCCTACTGAGGCTAGTTCTGGGCGTGGCTGTTTCGCCTTGGTCATAGCTAACTTAATCGCGCCAATTAGTTGCTTCTGATCAAAAGGCTTACCCAGAAATTCAAAGTATTCAAAGGGTTCTGTGATTTTCTCAGTCACCTCTTCTTTGCGACCAGACATGATCACCAAAGGAATTTTTCGTAACTCCGGATCGGCTTGAACTTTCTGGAAAACCTCCCAGCCACTCATTTTAGGCAACAGGAAATCCAGCATAATCAGGCTGAGTTTTTCCTGAAGAATAAAATTTAGTCCTTCCAAACCGTCTTTTGCTTCCAGTACCTCAAAATTGCCTGGAGGCAACATTTCTCGTACTTTCACCCTGACAACTGTAGTGTCATCGATAACTAAAATCTTGTTGCTTGCCACGACTGTTCGCTCTAACAGAAACTTTAAGTGTAAATAGCGGCTTTGCCGATTGTCATTGAGAATTCCCCCACTATATACAAAATTTCTAGAAATTGGGGGATAGTATATTTCGGTATAAATGACACTGGTAGAGGTATTTTGCAAAACTTTTGCTTTTGCTCTTTTCAATTTGTGTCATGGTGATATTTAAGGCTTTAGCTTAGTTCTAGGGCATAAGGGGCATCGTGATTTGATTAAAAGCATCCTCGCCTCTGCCGATCCCTGCGCCTATTGTTATGTATCATTTGTTAATTGACAGACCGTTACCGTTACTCAATATCCGCATCTTCCCTGGATGTCTATGATTTCGTCACAACAAGCCGACCTAAAGTCTGAAATTAAGGCAATGCCTAGCTGGTTACGTCGCTCTATTGGCAAAGCCAGTGAAATCTCTACCGTACAACGGATTATTAAGCAGCGCCAAATTCACACGATTTGCGAAGAAGGGCGCTGTCCCAACCGAGGGGAGTGCTATGCCCAAAAAACTGCAACTTTCTTACTAATGGGGCCTACTTGCACACGCTCTTGTGCTTTCTGTCAAGTAGATAAAGGTCATGCACCGATGGCTCTTGATTTAGAAGAACCCCAAAAGGTAGCACAGGCGGTGCAGCTTTTGGGATTGCGTTATGTGGTGCTGACTTCTGTAGCCCGTGATGACTTGCCCGATCAGGGCGCAGGTCACTTTGTAGAGACGATCGCAACTATCCGCCAGTTGAATCCAGAGACTCAAATTGAAGTGCTAACACCAGATTTTTGGGGTGGTGCTGGTATTGGGGAGTCAGGTCAATACCAGCGAATAGCGATGATTGTGAAAGCCAAACCTGCTTGTTTTAATCACAATATTGAGACAGTGCGACGGTTAACTGGGCCAGTGCGCCGGGGAGCCAAGTACGATCGCTCCCTCTCGGTACTGGCTATGGTCAAAGAAATCGATCCGACAACTCCCACCAAATCAGGTTTGATGCTGGGACACGGAGAAACACTTGATGAAGTCGTCGAAGCAATGGCTGATCTCAGAACTGTGGGGTGCGATCGCTTAACTCTTGGGCAGTATATGCGTCCTTCTTTAGAACATCTACCAGTCCAAAAATATTGGACTCCAGAGGAATTCGATCGACTCGGCAGATTAGCATGGGAAATGGGATTTAACCATGTTCGTTCTGGGCCTCTGGTTCGCAGTTCCTATCATGCTGGAGAGGAGGGAGTAGGGAGTGAGGAGTAGAAGCCGGAGATGAGGGAGCAGGGGAAGAAATAACTAATGCCCCATACCCAATGCCCAATACCCAGTCCCCAGTCCCCACTCCCCAATTCTTAACTTCACACAAATATTCTTAAAGAATTTGAATATTTGGTACGCCAGTTTGGTATTTCTTAAAAAGTCGTGACATTAGGAGAATCGCATTATGACCGCTAAAACGAAGGATTCCGCAGTTGCCGACAGTGGAGCTAAACCTCCCTACGCCTTTCGCACAGGCTGGGCACTGTTCTTGTTAGCTATCAATTTTGTGGTGGCAGCCTTCTATTTCCACATTATTGAATAGTTAGAAGTGGAATGGTGCTGCTCAAATCGTTCCTTTGAATAAACCTTTGGGACGAATGAGCAGCACCAAAATCATGATTAACAGTGCTACACCTTGTTTGTACTGCGAACCCAGCCAAGGGGTGCTGATTTCTTGGACGATGCCAATAATAAAAGCTGCTGCGATCGCACCGTAAGGGTTGCCTATCCCACCAAGAATTACTGAGGCAAATAATGGTAAAATTAAAAACCATCCCATATTCGGACGCACGGCTGTAATTAACCCATACATACTGCCGCCCAGTGACGTAAGACTGCCGGCAATTACCCAAGTCCAAAGAATTACTCGGTCAACATTAATACCTGAAACTCTGGCTAAGTCCAGATCGTCAGCAACTGCTCGCATCGCCTTACCAATTTTGGTATTTTGCAGCAAGTAATGCAGCGCCAAAATTGCTAGCACCGCTAACCCCAATACCAATAATTGATTTTGCGGCACCTTTAAACCAAAGATGTCTAAAGCTGGCGTGACAGGTAAATTATAATTTTGGTTCTTGCCACCCCAGATAAAAATAATGCCATTGCGAAGAAATAAGGCAAGTCCGATAGAAATAATAATCAGCGTAGTGGAAGTAGCACGAATAGAGCGCATCTTTGACCAGAGTAACTTTTCCGATAACAGCATTGCTGCTACTGTTCCCGCCGCTCCCAGGATCATCGACAGCCAAATATTGACTCCAATAGTGTTTATTAGCCAGGTCAGATAGGCTCCTAGAGTGAGAAAGTCACCATGAGCGAAGTTAGATAACCGTAAAATTCCGTAGGTAAGAGTGAGTCCGACTGCGGCTAAAGCAATAATGCTCCCAACCGCAATCCCGTTAACGATTAGTTGGGCAAATTGTGTATCCATAAGGCTTAAGTTGCTTTCAAAAATTTTAGATCCGTGGTTTATATAATAATTTTTTCGGATTAGCGGCTAAATTTAACATCATAAGTTATGGTTTATAACAACATAGGTTATGGTTTATAAATAAAAGAGAATTGTCCGCTAATATACATAGAATCCTTTTAGGATTTTTATGCAAAGCTAAACTTGTTCAGCGGTCTAGTTGACCATGCAGCAGTATTCAAGCTTACCAGACCAGAACTCACAGATAGATGCAAGGCCAAAACCTTTGACAACAATTCAGCAACTTCGCGCCAAGTTGTGGCTGGAGAGCAGCTTGAACCAGTTGCAAAGTCGCCTTAGTGATTGTGTACTTTCTGCTTGTAACAATGTCCCACAGGCAGAAGCCGCAGAAGCACAAATTCTCCAAACTGTAGTAAACGAGATTAACAGTGCTGTTCACAGCAGTAATCTGGCGCTTACAGATTGTGCCGTAGGCATTGCTCTGTTTCAACCACAAGAAACTGTTGCCACAGTTTGCTATGTTTCTCGTTCTCCATCGCCAAACTCACAACCTTTATTTTTAGAAGTGCTGACAGCAGAAAAAAAGCTGCTGTTGAGATTGCAAGAGGTTATAGAACTCGAAGATTTGCAACAGCTTGAGAATCAGCAACCACCGAGCGCTTGGCGGTTAGCTGATGATTCTGGCAACGTCATGGGCTGGCTAATTATCGCTCTAGCAGGCCTAAACTCTAATCGTGAGTCGCTCATAGAAGAATTACAAGCTCAACTCAGATCACAATTGATGGCAAGGTCTGCCAAACACTGTACTACAGCCTTAGTACAGCTTAGAAAGATCCTGTCTTGGCAACAACGGTATCAACAGTTAAGTAACTCTAATCAAGAATTGGAGCGCACCAATCAACTCAAAAATCAGTTTCTGGCAAACACCAGCCACGAAATTCGGACACCCCTAAGTTCTATGATTGGGTTTACCCACCTGCTTTTAGCTCAAGGGTACGAACCAACTAAAGAACGCCAGCAAGAGTATTTAAATATCATTCAGTCTAGCGGCAAGCACTTGCTAGCTCTGATAAATGATATTTTGGATCTTTCTAAAATTGAAGCAAATCAACTAGAAGTGCAGTGGGAAACAATAGATGTCCCACTACTGTGTACCAATGTTTTGGCACTGGTGAAAGAGAAAGCCGCTAATAAGGGTTTGAAACTTCGTCTAGAACTTGACCCCGATATTACAACCCTAGTAGCTGATCCCTTGCGACTCAAGCAAATGCTGTTTAATTTACTCTCCAACGCCCTAAAGTTTACTAGTAAAGGAAGTGTTGGCTTACAGGTTGCTCCCAAAGGTGTCTTTATGCATTTTACAGTTTGGGATACTGGCACTGGCATTTCCCAAGAAGACCAAGTTCAACTGTTTGAACCCTATTTCCAAATTGCCAAGGCTGTCGCTGGTGGTGCTGAAGGTACTGGTTTGGGTTTAACAGTGACTCGGAAACTCGCCCAAATTCACGGTGGTTCTGTAAAAGTTGAATCTGAAGTAGATCGCGGTTCCCGTTTTACCCTTGTACTTCCCCTTAAGCAAGAGGCGGGAGATGAGGAAGGAGGGGGAGCAGGGGAAGCAGAAGAGGCAGAGGAAGCAGGGGAAGCAAAATATTCATCTTCTTTGCCTTTCACCTCTAGCTCGTCTGTAGAGATTTTGCTGGTAGAAAATGATTTTCCCAACGCTAATTTGATGCAAATTTATCTACGTGAATTGGGATATCAGGTGACTTGGGTTAAGAATGCTGACGAAATGTGGGAAGCTCTAACACAGTTACACCCAGTGGTGATTTTAATGGATGTTCATCTGGCAGATGCAAATGGTCTTAACTTAGTACAGCAGCTGCGAGAAAATCGGCAATATCAGGCGATTCCGATAATTGTACAAACAGCAAGGGCAATGAAAGGCGATCGCGAAATTTGTTTAGCAGCTGGAGTAGATGACTATATTTCTAAACCGATTGATTTACCACTTTTAGCCAGTCTGGTGGCCAAGTACAGTAAAGCACCAAGCTTAGTTGATGGGGAGTAGGGAATGCCCAATCCCCAATGCCCTATAAGTAATCACTACAATAGAATTTGTTGGGTGCTGTAGGGTTTGGGCAGGATTGAGAAATGATGCTGACAGAAAAATTTGAGCAATTAAAAGCTTTATTTGAAGAAATGGAGCAGGCATTGATTGCCTACTCTGGGGGCGTTGATAGCACTTTGGTTGCCAAAATTGCTTATGATGTGTTGGGCGATCGCGCTTTGGCTGTCACGGCTGTTTCTCCTTCGCTATTGCCAGAAGAATTGGAAGATGCCAAAATTCAAGCCGCAACTATTGGGATTCCTCATAGAGTTGTCCAGACTCACGAGATGGAAAATCCCAATTACACCTCTAACCCTGTTAATCGCTGTTATTTTTGCAAAAGTGAATTGCACGACACTCTCAAACCTTTAGCTTTAGATTTGGGTTATCCCTACGTAGTGGATGGGGTAAATGCCGATGATTTGCATGATTATCGCCCAGGAATTCAGGCGGCGAAAGAAAGAGGGGCGCGATCGCCTTTAGCTGAAGTTAGTGTCACCAAAGTCGAAGTTCGCCAACTTTCGCAACAACTCGGTTTACCTTGGTGGGATAAACCTGCTCAACCTTGCTTAAGTTCCCGGTTTCCTTACGGTGAAGAGATTACTGTCGCTAAGTTGCAACGAGTCGGTAGAGGAGAAATTTTCTTAAGAAAGCTGGGTTGGCAGAATTTACGCGTGCGATCGGAAGGGGATACGGCACGCATTGAATTAGCACCAGAACAAATTAAAGAGTTTGTGTTGACTACGGATTTACACAAAGTAGTTTCTGCCTTTCAGGATTTCGGATTTCTTTACGTAACCTTGGATTTAGAAGGTTATCGCAGTGGTAAGTTGAATCAGGCCTTGAATCGGGAAGCCATGAGCGTTAAATTATAATATTTTGGTTACAAAAGGTAAAAAAAGGTAAAAAATTATAAATTTTTACCTTCTACAGAAACTAGAAAGCAACCGTTAATCTTCCAGGTATTATCTGGTTGTTTTTCCATAAAATATAAAGCCCTTAAGGGAACTCCATCAGGAGCTAATAGTAACACTGGCTGAGTTATGTTTCCCTGGATGGTCGTTATCTCCTCAAAAAAGACAGAACGAGGACGGTATACTGCTGGGTAGCTTATCTTCACCATCCGGATAAAATTTTCTGGGGTTCCAAATTGCGCCTGAATTGCCGGACTAGCGAAGGCAAAAGCCCCTTGGGCATCATCCTTTTGAAAGCCTGCCAATTGGTGTTCAATTACAGAACGTATGGTGATTGCATCGTTGTCAGTAACTTCCATAAATCTAAAATTACGTAGGCGCAGCCCGTTGTAGACATCGCTCCAAGCGTCTTTGTTGGCGTAGCGATCGCTCAATTTTCAAGTTGAGTCAGCTTGTATTCTATCTGCTGTAGTGCCAACCGCCATACATCATACCCCTCTTGAGACAGGTGCAACCCATCTGTGGTCAACTCTGGGCGCAAATTGCCTTCCATATCCGTAAACCAGCTATAAATATTTAGATAATTAGCGCCTTCTTGTTTGGCAATCTGGGTTAGTTGTGTGTTGATGTGACGAATACGGCTATTGGAAAGTTTTACTTGGCGAGTAGGCAAAATGGATTGGACAATGATTTGAGCTTTTGGGTGAGCCTGCCGTAACCGACGGACAATCCGGCGATAATTACGCAAAATTGCATCATCACTATCACCTTTTCGTAAGTCGTTAATCCCAGCCATGATGTAAATTACATTCGGCCGCGTTGCCGAAAATGCCCCTAATCTTTTTAAAACGCCACTGGAAGTATCTCCAGATATACCTTGATTCAGCCACAATTTCCCAGCAGGCAGTTTTTCTCTAGGAAACCACATACTCAAAGAATCACCAATTAAGATACTTAAATGATTTGCACCTTGACCTTGAGCGATGGCTCTAGCTTCTAAAGCCAGTAAACTTTTCCAGTCATCATAAGTTAGTTGACGCTTCTTTATCGACTCCCACAATGATTGCAAATTATCACTATTTACGCGTGTATAAATCTGACCTGTTTTCAGAGCCGCCAATCTTTGGTAGTAAAGTTGATTCCCAGATGTCAGCGAAAGACCAGCTGGTTGGGGGCTGGGGTTGAGTGATGACTCTGTTTGGGCTGGTAATATCTGACTACTAACTTCTGGTAAGGAGATATCAACGCTGTTGATATTTTTCTCACCTGCTGGCTGCGAACTTTTTAGGGGTTGGAACGCTTGGCTGCTGAGTTCTGGTAAGGAGAAATCAACACTGGGGATGATTTGTCTACTTACTATTGTCTGCGAACCTTGTTTTAAATCCCACAGGAATCTAGAATTTTCTGGCAGGACAATTGACAAATGTGGAAGAGCCGATGCTGGTATTGCTAATCCTGTTAACAAGCCTGCTGCCAACAGATAAGGGTCCCTCATCGCTTTGTCTCTCCTCTACTCACTGCTTTTCCCTATGACAGCATTAACTGCATGTATTCAGGAAAATTTTACTTCGGTTAAGTTATTATTCTTATTTACACTGTATAGTTCTGTAAAGCGTATTAACGAGATTATATTAGACAATTCACGATCTCTTTAAAGTACGGTTTTTTCGGTGGTATACAAGTCTTATTTGTAAAGATAGTTTTACTGAAAGCACTATTTTCACAAACTGAGCATTTTTTATAACTCAGTTGTAATAAACATTGCAAGTGTATGCGAACTTGACGATTATTGAGTGATTTTTGAATATCTCAGGACGAAGGGTTTTTGCTTTTGATGTTACTAAATACAAGAAATAACCATTTGATTTCAGCTTTCCAGATTTAAGGCAATTGTAGCGATCGCATGAGAGTTTTCTAAATCAAGGGGCGATCGCTTTTTAATTTCTTATATTAAGATTGAGCGCTGCAAATACACCAGTTATTAAATATAGGATTAGTCAGATTAAAGATTCAAAAACTAGCATCAGAAAGGATTGACACTCAAAGAACTTTCTGACCGTTTTGGAGTAATTTCCATCAAAATTAGAAGTTATGCCAGTCGCCGATAAATGACAACAGTTGATTCTACTGCCAATTGCAAATTAAACCACGATTTTGATGTAGCTATTAAATATTTAAGATAAATTCTAGAGGAATAGGCAAAACTTGAACTTTTAAGGATGTTGATATCATACGATGGCGTGCGTTCAATGAGCAAGCATCAAATTCACCATACTGAAAGTTTGAGACCACTCAAAAAAGAGCTTAAGACCCTCAATCAAAAAGGTTTAGGATAATTTTATAGTCATTTATAGTGCTGTTAAAGACTATACCAGCTATCTTGGGATAACAAAAGTAAATTTTTACCTTTGATGCGATAATTGAAATTTGATATACAATGTCTAGTTGGGGAATAGTGCCCTCTGCTTAGAACCGTTATTCTTTACATAGCTAATTTAAAATTAATGTTTACTCATTGAAGTATGAGTTGAAACACATTGAAATTAAGTTTTAACTATAGAAAATAACTTCATGGGAAGTGCTAAGATTTAGGCTTAATCATTAGTGTTTTCCTTTTCTTCCGTGGCTAGAGCTAGTACAGCGATTGGTGTGAGTCCCATTATTAAGGAGATTGTGCAAAAACAGGCACATTCGACACGTTTGACCCTGAAAGAAGTTATTCTCATGGGGATGTTAGCTATTGACAAACTAGATGATCAAGGTCGTCAAGAGCTAGCGGATCAAGTTCATCAAATGCAGGTGAATGGAGAAATTTAAGTGAATAGTTATGAGTTATGAGTTGTGAGTTATAAATTTTCACTTCTCACTCCTGACTCTTTACTTAATCTTTTACGGGCTAAATCGATAACGACTTCCCGTTATGTAATCCTCGTTAATTTCAAAAGATATCCATCGGCGTTGCAGAGTTTCAGCAACAAACCCGCTTGTGTTAGAACCTGCAAATGGATCTAAAACCATATCACCTTCATCAGTTAAAAATTTGATGAAGAACTCGGCGAACCCTTGAGGAAAACGTGCTGGATGGGGTCTAATTTCTGCTGCTTTACAGCGTCGTAAATAAGCACTATTGGATTCAGTATTAGCAATTTCTAGTAGATTTGGCGGAATTGCACCTTGGTTATCCTTTTGGAATTTATCAGAAATATCATGTCCACTAGGACGTAGTTTAGCCTCATAACCATTTTTGAGTAATTGTTTCATACTTTGGCTATAAGGCTTTAAAACTTTTCTGTTATCTGCTTTAGGATTTGGTGTCTTAGACAACCACCAAACTGTATTTACAGAATCTTTCACGCGAATCCGCCTGATTGTTACCCACTCAGCAGGGGTTGGCAGTCGAGCCGGATTATAGTGGTAAAATTCTTGAGCAAGAAAGAAACCTACTTCCTTGCATAATCTGACTAAAAGTTCGTATTGGTAGATACTCCGCACGGGATTGCCAGCAAGGTAAGCGCCACCTAAATCGAGTACGAATGAGCCATTATCTGCCAGTACTCTTTTAAATTGATAGGCAAAAGGTAGAAACCACTCGATATATTTTTCAGCGGTTTCATTACCGTATTCTTTTTTTCGTGTCAGAGCAAATGGAGGCGATGTAATAATTAAATTAATACTATTATCATCAATAAATTTAATAAGTTTAAGGCTATCACCTAAATATGCTCCTCCGTTCTGCTGGGTATAATAGGGATTAAAAATTATTTCTTTTGGTGACGTTATTGATTCTTCTTGCAAGAGTTATAAAATTATCTTGTTTTTTATAGTTATAACTTGTTTTGGGATTGTTCAAGGATTTAATTTTAACAGTTATTTTTTTAACGCATAGGCGCTTCTCTACGTTCGCGCAGCGTGTCGCAGACAGACGCTACGCGTAGCTTGCTTCCCCGTAGGGGTACGCTTTAACGCAGGGGTAGGAACACAGAGGAAAGCGTAAAGTAATGTAGAGGAGTATATTAACTTCGTATGCCTGTGGATGAGAATATACTCCTGAAATTAGTGAGACTGAAGCACTACCACTTTTTGTATGGTAAAAATTTACCAGACATAATGATTTTAACGCGATCGCCTTTGGGATCTTTTTCTTTTTCCACATCTAAGGTAAAGTCAATCGCGCTCATAATCCCGTCGCCGAATTTGTCATGAATCACGGCTTTAATAGGGAATCCGTATACCTGCATAATCTCGTAGAAACGATAAATTAGTGGATCGGTTGGTACAACCGGGCCTAATCCTTTTACAGGATATTCAGTCAATTCTTTAATACAAGTAACATCTAACCCCAATGCTTCAACTAGTAACTTAGCTTCTTCCTCAGAAGCACTAGCTTGACGGTAGAATAAAGCAGCAATCCATACTTCATCACGTCCGAGAACTTTTTCTAAATCGGCAAAGCTTAGTTTTTTTTCTTGTTTCGCGGCTAATAGCTTTTGAGTGATTTCGGGAATAGACACCTGATAACTCCTATAGTGAATTGTAATTAAAGTTTATTTTAGGCATAGGCTTGGCCTGTCGTAGACATCGCTTTATTTTTAGATAGGTTCTCTATCTTTTAGTGAGTATATGTCTGATTCATCGTTAAGAAGCTGAAAGGCTCCATCAGTCTGAGCAAGTTGCATTAAGTCGCTGGTTGACGGCTCTAATGAATCGAAAAATATTTTTCTTCTAAAAGCGATCGCTCCTGATCAGAGAGAGATAGGATAACTTGTATGAGAGATTCTACGAGTTTAATGTTCATTATTAGAAATATTATATATATCTATATTATAAATAAACTTAGCTCTAATTTTATTGAGGTTACTACTTTTTGCTAAACTGCAAATAGCTTGTTCTAACTTTTGGGATGCAGGTAAACCCAGAGCCAAAAATTGCCTAACCATCGAATATAAATCAGGATCACCTTCTTGAAGCCATTGACAATATTCATCAATAGTAGAGTTATTTAGAAATTCAATATCTGCTTTCAACCAAGGCGATATTGACTGGGTATTACTGTTAATTATTTTTTTTAAAGCTATAGTAATATCTAAGGTTTGCTGATATTGATTTTTTTTCTCTTCTAGATATGCTTCCAAATCAGGATATTTACGCAACTTAACTTTAAAGGCATTTAAGTCATCTAAATAATGTGGCTCTAAAGTTTTTAGCATATTTTTTAATAAAGATTTTTCATAGTGAGAAATATCCAATTCTATAACTGAGGCAAATTTTTCAATTTGTTCAAATTGCGAAATACTCAAATCAAAATTATTTTCTTCAAGAAAAGTAATAATTTCATTAACAATCTCTTGTTCAGAATCTCCAAAGGAACTATAGTATGGCTTTCCAAGACTACGAATTTCTTCAATAATTGAAGTTTCTTGTTCTCTTTGATTGAGAATCTCACCTTTTTTAATAAATTCAGATTCAGCAGATATAGATAAAGAGGTTTCAACCGACTGAATTATAAGTTTATCAAGCTCTAAAGGACTATACCCCATAATGAAAGTTTGTTGTATCAATTGTATTCTTTTATCAGAAGTTTCCTGATCCTTGTATTGATATTTTGAAGAATCTATTAAGGATAATATAGCGTCTATATTAATATCAAAACGCTTAAAAAATCCAGTATCGAGTTTTGCTAAATTAATAACAATACTATTTCTTATAACTTGATTACGTAAACTAGGCTGCCAATCCTTCATTAAGGGAATAAGCTCATCAATAAGCCATTTAGTTTTGCGTATAACACGAATATTATTTGTACCAGTATTTATAAATACTGCTTTAATTACTTCTATATCAGGATTATCTTTAAATATGAAATCTAAGTTCTCTTATACTGTTGGCTCAAGCTTAAATTCTCTATCAATTACTTTCTCTCGATAATCCTCTAAGGCTTTTTTTGATGTTGTATCTTCTAAGAGAATATCTTCATTATAAATTAAAATAATTTTACATTTTAGTTCTTGGACTAGATACTCAACAAACCCAAGTAACTCATCCAGCGGAAGCTTAGATTTCCTTTCAAGGTCATCAATACATATAATTGAATTTTTAACATTTATATTAAAAAGTATGTTAAGTGCTAAGTCACCAGCCACAGAGATTAATGAACCTACTATTGGCATGGGAGATTGTCCTGGCAATACTAAGTCTACTTTTCGAGTTTGTTCTAGTCTTTTAGAATTACGATTTATCCATTCAAAAACATTATTTATAATTCTATTGACAAAATTAAAAGGGAATTCATTTTTTGTTTGATAATCTTTATTATTAGATTCTAGATTATTTTTGTAATTGGCTAATATCCGTGCTTTTAGTTGTTCAATTGAAGAAATCCCAAAAACAGAACCATAATAATAATATTCTTCCTTATGTTTATATAAAAAACTCTGTACTAAATGGGTTTTTCCAACACCCCAATTTCCCTTGACAGCTAAAACCTTATAATTTTCATTATCCAAGAATTTTTTAAGAATATTTTCTGCTTCTTCTCGACTAACTCCAGAATTTGCTTTATTTATATTTTCAGTCATAACCGCCTTTAAACTCCAATTATAAAAGTAAATATTTTGCTAATCCTTAATTCTTCTATCTTAGAAACGCGGATATAAGGGTTCAGTTAGAACCAAAAAGCTTAAGCTACCATTCTCCTCCATTCTCCTCAACTGAACCGTATTTGGATTATCTGTCATATTGTATTAAATCCAAATCTTGCCGACCTTCATATTTATCCAAGAAAAAATCCCCCACCTTGCGGCAGGGGATTTTTATTACTTATCTACAAAACTAGCAGCTTAGTTAACCGAACTTACCAGCAGTAGAAGCAATCACGAATGCGGCGTAAGTCAAGACATAGCCAACAGTGAAGTGAGCTAGACCAACCACACGACCTTGAACGATAGACAGAGCCACGGGCTTATCTTTCCAGCGAACTAGGTTAGCTAGAGGAGTGCGTTCGTGTGCCCAAACAAGGGTTTCAATCAACTCTTGCCAGTAACCTCTCCAGGAGATTAAGAACATGAAGCCAGTAGCCCAAACTAGGTGTCCAAACAAGAACATCCAAGCCCAGACAGACAGGTTATTCACGCCATAGGGGTTGTAACCGTTAATCAACTGAGCAGAGTTAGCCCAGAGGTAATCGCGGAACCAGCCCATGAGATATGTAGAGTTCTCATTGAACTGAGCTACGTTGCCTTGCCAAATACCTAGATGCTTCCAATGCCAGTAGAAGGTAACCCAACCAAGGGTATTGAGCATCCAGAACGCGGCTAGGTAAAAAGAATCCCAACCTGAGATGTCGCAAGTACCGCCACGACCAGGGCCGTCGCAAGGGAAGGCATAGCCGAAGTCCTTTTTATCGGGCATCAGCTTAGAACCACGGGCATCCAAAGCACCTTTGACCAAGATCAAGGTGGTGGTGTGCAGACCTAAAGCGATCGCATGGTGTACCAAGAAGTCGCCAGGGCCAATTGTCAAGAACAAGGAGTTAGTGCCAGCATTGATGGCATCTAACCACCCTGGTAACCAAACGTTAGCGTAGTTGGGCCATGCTGTATTGGCAATACTATCTGGGTTAGACAGCAAGGTGTCTAAGCCGTACAGTACTTTACCATGAGCAGCCTGGACGAACTGGGCAAACACTGGCTCAATCAGGATTTGCTTTTCAGGAGTACCAAAAGCAACCACTACATCGTTGTGGACGTACAAGCTGAGGGTGTGGAAGCCTAGGAAAAGGGATACCCAGCTAAGGTGGGAGATAATCGCTTCTTTGTGCTTCAACACGCGCTCAAGGACGTTGCCTTTGTTTTGTTCTGGGTCATAATCACGTACCCAGAATATAGCTCCGTGAGCAAAAGCACCAAGTATTAGGAAACCAGCAATGTATTGATGGTGCGTGTACAGCGCTGCCTGAGTTGTGTAGTCCTTAGCAATAAATGCATAAGGAGGCATGGCGTACATATGCTGTGCCACCAAAGAGGTGACGGTTCCCAGAGCAGCTAGGTGAATACCTAACTGGAAGTGCAATGAGTTGTTATAGGTGTCGTACAACCCTTGGTGAGGCAGGTTGAACTGACCTTCACTCTTTGTACCAGGTACTAAACCGGATTTGGAGTTCAGCATTTCTTTGATGCTGTGACCAATTCCGAAGTTAGTCCGGTACTGGTGACCAGCAATTATAAAGATAACTGCGATCGCCAAGTGGTGATGAGCTATATCAGTTAGCCACAAAGCTTCTGTCTGGGGATGGAAACCACCCAAGAAAGTCAGAATTGCAGTCCCTGCACCTTGAGATGTGCTGAATATATGCCCAGGAGTGTCAGGGTTTTGAGCGTAAACGCCCCAGTTGCCTGTAAAGAATGGTGTCAAACCTGCTGGGTGGGGTGGGGTATTCAGGAAGTTATCCCAACCTACGTGCTGTCCGCGAGCTTCGGGGATAGCAACGTGAATTAAGTGACCAGCCCAAGCCAAAGAACTAACACCAAACAAACCAGCTAAGTGGTGGTTTAGGCGGGGTTCAGCGCTCTTAAACCATGCCAAGCTAGGACGGTACTTGGGTTGCAAGTGCAGCCAGCCAGCGAACAAGAACACTGCTGCCAACAACAACAGACCAACTGAACCAGTGTACAGTTCACTGTTTGTCCGCATACCGATGGTGTACCACCAGTGGTAAACACCAGAGTAAGCAATATTTACTGGATTACTAGCGCCAGCTTGGGTAAAAGCTTCGATGGCTGGTTTACCAAAGTGGGGGTCCCAAATCGCATGGGCGATGGGACGGATATGAAGGGGATCTTTAATCCACTGTTCAAAGTTACCTTGCCAGGCTACGTGGAACAGGAGGCTGGATGCCCACAGGAAGATGATTGCCAAGTGACCGAAGTGAGTTGCGAAAATCTTTTGGTAAAGATTTTCTTCCGTCATGCCATCATGGGTTTCAAAATCGTTGCCTGTAGCGATCGCATACCATATCCGACGAGTCGTCGGGTCCTGTGCGAGATCCTGGCTAAATTTCGGAAATTTCGTCGCCATAGGTTTAATAAATCCTCTGACCTTTAGCCATCAAGTATCAGCTCGGATAGTTAGGAGTTATGAGTTGTGAGTTATGAGTTGAGATTTATGAGTTGTCAGTTATGAGTTTTCAATTTTTATTTCTAACTCCTAACTTCTAACTCCTAACTTCATTCCTAACTCCTAACTTTTAACTCCTAACTTGTAGAAAGCTGATTGCTACCCTACTGAAAGGATGTGTGCATGGAAGAACGCCCAAGTTGTGGCAATTCCTCCTAAGAGGTAGTGAGCTACCCCTACAGCCCGACCCTGAATAATGCTCAGAGCACGAGGCTGAATTGCTGGTGCTACCTTCAGTTTGTTATGCGCCCAAACAATGGACTCAATTAGTTCTTGCCAGTAGCCGCGACCACTGAACAGGAACATCAAGCTGAATGCCCAAACAAAGTGAGCGCCTAAGAACATGAGTCCATAAGCAGATAGCGCACTGCCATAGGAATTGATGACTTGTGTAGCTTGTGCCCACAAGAAGTCTCGCAACCAACCGTTGATGGTAATCGCGCTTTGGGCAAAGTTACCACCGGTGATGTGAGTTACAGCACCATCTGCATCTACGGTTCCCCATACATCTGATTGCATCTTCCAGCTGAAGTGGAAAATTGCGATGGATATGGTGTTGTACATCCAGAATAGTCCGAGGAACACGTGATCCCAACCAGACACTTGACAGGTACCACCACGACCAGGACCGTCGCAAGGGAAGCGGAAGCCCAGGTTTGCTTTGTCTGGAATCAGACGAGAGCTACGGGCAAACAGGAATCCTTTTAACAGAATCAGGACGGTAACGTGAATTTGGAATGCGTGGATGTGATGGATCATAAAGTCGGCTGTACCCAAAGCAATAGGCATCATCGCCACTTTGCCGCCTACTGCCAAGATTCCACCGCCAAACGCATAGCTAACTGGTTCTAAGGCATTGGGAGCAGTGCCACCAGGAGCTAAGGTGTGGATGTTTTGTACCCATTGGGCAAAAACTGGTTGCAATTGGATTGCTGTATCCGAAAACATATCTTGGGGACGACCCAAGGCACGCATCGTGTCATTGTGGATGTACAACCCAAAGCTATGGAAGCCAAGGAATATACACACCCAGTTTAGGTGAGAGATGATTGCATCTCTATGACGAAGTACTCGATCCAAAACGTTGTTTTGGTTGACCACAGGATCGTAATCCCGCACCATGAAAATGGTAGCGTGAGCCGCACCACCTACTATAAAGAAGGCTCCAATCCACATATGGTGAGTGAATATGCACAACTGTGTAGCATAGTCAGTTGCCAGGTATGGGTAAGGAGGCATGGCGTACATATGGTGCGCCACAATAATGGTCAGCGAACCCAATAAGGCTAGGTTCGTTCCCAACTGAGCATGCCAGGAACTGGTCATGTTTTCATAAAGACCTTTGTGACCTTCCCCGGTGAAAGGACCTTTATGGTTTTCTAGGATCTCTTTAATGCTGTGACCAATACCCCAGTTGGTACGGTACTGATGACCAGCAATGATAAAGACAACTGCGATCGCTAAGTGGTGATGAGCAATGTCAGTCATCCACAAGCCGCCTGTTACTGGGTTTAGACCGCCCTTGAAGGTGAGGAAGTCAGCATACTGACCCCAGTTCAAGGTGAAGAAAGGTGCTAAACCAGCAGCAAAGCTAGGATACAGCTCGGTCAACAAGCCTTTGTTCAAGATGAACTCGTGGGGCAAGGGTATATCTTTAAGAGCTACGCCTGCATCCAAAAGCTTGTTGGTCGGTGCTGACACGTGAATTATGTGACCGGCCCAGCCTAATGAACCACAACCCAGCAATACTGACAAGTGGTGATTCAGCATCGACTCCGTGTTCTGGAACCATTCCAGTTTTGGAGCGCGTTTGTGGTAGTGGAACCAGCCAGCAAATAAGAATAAGCCTGCTAATACCAAGCCACCGATCGCAGTCACGTAAAGCTGGAAGGAGTTTGTGATACCCCAGCCACGCCATACTTGGAACAAACCGGAGGTGATTTGAATCCCGTGGAAACCACCGCCAACATCACCGTTTAAAATGTCTTGTCCCACAATGGGCCAAACGACCTGGGCACTAGGCCGAACGTTTAACGGGTCGCTTAACCAAGCTTCGTAGTTAGAAAACTTCGCACCGTGGAAAATCATCCCACTCAACCAAACCATCACTACGGCTAAGTGGCCGAAGTGGGCTGAGAATATCTTACGGGATATGTCTTCTAAATCGCTTGTATGTGTATCAAAATCATGGGCGAGTGCGTGCAGGTTCCAAATCCATGTGGTGGTTTTGGGACCTCTGGCTAAGGATCTGTCAAAGTGTCCAGGTTGCGCCCATCTCTCGAATGAGGTTGGAACTGGGTCATTATCGACGATTACTCTTGCCTTTTTTTCCTCTCGCTCCGGAGGACTTATTGTCATTCGACCTCCTCTCTAGATAAGGAATGAGGAATCATGAATACCACAAAGTTAACCATTATCACATACTCCAGAATTTTACTGAAGCCGTAATGAACACCCTATGTGGATAGTTGTTTCTCGTTGAATTATAGAGTCTTAACCTGCACTTTGTTAGAGATATTTTAACAATAATTCAAACTTGCTGAAATCTAGCTGGAATTACTGCCTTGTATGCCTTTTAACTTCAAGCTCTTTGTCTAAAAGTCAATAGTTTTTCCATTTAATTTACAAAGAATAACAATTTGTAAAATTTATGGTTTGGCAGGCTGTGTCTGGCATTCCAGCTTTTGCTGCTATTATTCATGAACATTTGTGTCATATTTTCATTGTTGTAAGTAAAAAGCTGTAAAGAATATGACTTATTTTAAAATTTCCTGAGATACACGAGAAAACTTATGAGATTTGAGCCAAATTTCATCTTTTAGGCTATTGTTCCCTATGGACAGTTTGAGCCAAAATAATCTGTCAATTGTCGAAGACTATCACTGGGTGCAACGCATGAACTCTTGGCAGAAAAGGGTATTACAGAAGCTCCTCCCTCAGAGGTTCCCGATTCTCAGGTGGGTAATGACATTATTGCTGGTATTAAGCTTGACCAGTTGTGGTGGAAAAGTCAGTAGCCAGGAAGTATCTACTGAATATAGAGAAAACTCTCCAGAGATTTCTCAAATTTCAAAGCAATTTTCGGAAGTTTCCCCACCATCTGTTATCCAAGAACTGCGGACAATTTTGGAAGTTTATCAGCCACAGGTTACAATTGTTACTCCGCAAGCTGATGAAGTTCTCCAAGACAGCAAAGCCATAGCCAGTTTTCAGGTTAAGGATCTACCAATATTTAAAGACTCACAATTACAGCTAGGGCCCCATTTACACGTAATTTTAGATAACCAACCTTATATACCTGTTTACGACCTGAATCAGCCCTTGGTTTTGCCAGACTTGTCTCCAGGTACTCATACCCTGCGCGTCTTTGCCTCTCGTCCTTGGCATGAAAGCTTTAAGAATGAAGGCGCTTATGCCCAGACGAAATTTCACGTTTTCACCAAAACCGACGACAACAACCCAGATCCTAATTTACCCCTGCTAACTTACAGCCGCCCTCAAAGTAGCTACGGAGCAGAACCAATCTTACTGGACTTTTACCTAACTAACGCTCCTCTGCACCTCGCCCTGAAGGAAAACGCTAACGACGAATTCAGTGATTGGCGCATCCGCTCCACAATTAATGGTGAAAGCTTTATTTTTGATCGCTGGCAAGCAGTTTATCTTCAAGGCTTCCGTCCAGGAAAAAACTGGGTAAAACTAGAATTTCTTGATAACCAAGGAAATGCTCTTAAAAATGCCTTTAATACTACAGTCAGGCTGATTGACTACCAACCAAATGGTAAAGACACTTTGTCGAAAATTGTCAGAGGAGAACTCACAGCAGATGAGGTGCGTGGCATTGTAGACCAGAATTATAAACTCACACCTACGCCGTCTGTTGAGAAAACACCCCAAATACAACCGAAGCTAGAACAACAGCCCATTCCTGAAACTGAAATTCCAAAAGAATCAAAAACACAGCCAGAACAACCAAAATTGGAAGTTCCAACGGCTGTACCATCTCCTAGTCTGTCACCGACACCATCAGAAATAATTGAGCCTCCGGTATCAGAACCGCAACCAGAAGTAAAACCAACACCTGAATCAACGCCTTTACCTGAAAAAGTTGTACCTCAACCAATAAAACCTAGATTAGATGGATATTTCAACCGTAGGGCTGGTAAAGTCCCCAACCCACAATCATCAGTTGAGCCATCGCCTAGTTTGCCACCTACACTGCCAGAGATTATCGAGTCTCCAGTACCAAAAATAATTACGCCAACACCAGAACCACAGCCAGAGGTAACGCCAACTCCTGAATCAACGCCATTACCCGAAAAAGTTGTGCCTCAGACAACAAAACCTAAATTTGGCGGATTTTTTAACCGTCGAACAGGCAAGACACCTACTCCACAAGTACCAGTTACGCCATCTCCTAGTTTGCCACCTACACTGCCAGAGATTATTGAATCTCCAGTACCAGAAATAATTACGCCAACAGCAGAACCACAGCCAGAGATAACGCCAACACCTGAATCAATGCCATTACCGGAAAAAAGAGAAGTGAAATAATTTGCTTTACCGTCGGGAGCAAAAAGTTGCAAAGTTTTTATTTTGCAGAACAACTAGGGAATTCTAAGTAAGGATTAGCTTTTATTACTTACTTAGGATTACTATGCCTTATCAGAATCAAGTTTCAGATTTTCAGGCAGTTTCTAGTGATATTGCTGCTGTACAATCGAACCAAAAAGGGTGGTTTTCACGACTTACAAATGGTCTGAGTGTTGGTAATAAAATTAAATGTGGTTATGCTCTTGCCCTTAGTGTTGGAATTTTAGGAACTACGATTGGATTAATCTTTGGAGACCACTATCAAGAAAAGGCTTTGCAGGAGCAACAACACGCTTTTAAAGAACTTAATTTGCTTTATCGCCTCCAGACAGGTATCCTCCAGACACGGACACATCAACAGCAGCTCATTCCATTAGTGCCATATCCAAACTTGTATAGAGAGGAATACAGCCATATTACTGATATACATGCACCTGGAATTGAGCAAGTCTGGTCTGAACTCCAAAAATATATAAAAAGTGTTGATTATGCGGGCGAAAACCATGCTGAGAATATTCCCCTTCTTCTGCGAACCTATGATGGTCTACCAGAAACTTATATTCGGCAACTTGACGAATTATTTCAGCAACTTGATCTATCGCCTTTAACTGAGAAGAAAATTGCGCTCGCTCAACAAAAATTGCTAAAGTTTACCAATAGTGAGTTAGCAATCAAGTTTGACGGGATCTCTGATGAATTGGTTAGTGTTATTAATGCTTCTTATAAGGATTTAACAGCAGCGACAGCTGCGTTCAAGACAGCAGCACAAATGCGGGTTTATATTATTACTGCTAGTGTAGTGTTATCAGCGTTAATTGCTACTCTTTTAGCTTTATTCACGAGTCGAACCATTACCCATCCGGTCGAAGTGCTGACGAATATGGCGCAGCAAGTTACCAAAGAATCTAACTTTGACCTGCAAGCACCCGTCATGACTACAGATGAAATTGGGATACTTGCTATTGCATTTAACCAAGTTTTATATAAAGTTAAATGCCTACTGGAAGAACAGCAAGCAGCAGCTTTTCATCAGCAGCAAATGCAAGAAGCCCAATTGCTTCAAAGCGAGAAAATGTCTAGCTTAGGACGAATGGTAGCTGGTATTGCCCATGAAATTAATAATCCAGTAAATTTTATCTATGGAAATTTAGATCCTGCTATTCAATATGTAGACGATTTATTAGCATTGCTACAAACCTATCGCCAAGAAGTACCTAATCCACCTCTAGCAGTGCAAGCCTATGCCACTGAAATTGATGCAGAATTCTTAGAAGAAGATTTACCCAAACTTTTGCAGTCAATGAAGTTTGGTGCCGATCGCGTGCGGCAAATTGTTTTAAGTTTGAAAAACTTCTCTCGTCTAGATGAAGCAGAAGCGCATCCAGTAAATTTGCACGAATGCATTGAGAGTACGCTACTCATCCTCAATAATCGGATCAAAAAAGGCGTTACAATTGAGCGCTTATACGGCGATATTCCCAGCATTGAGGGTTTTTCTAGCTCGCTTTATCAAGTGTTTATGAACATTCTTAACAATGCGCTTGATGCATTGGAAGAACAGCACAATACTCAGGACTCCCCACGAATTGCGATCGCTACTGAACTTCAAGATAAAAACTGGGTAGTTGTTCGCATTACTGATAATGCTTCTGGTATTCCCCCTGATGTTCAAGAAAGAATTTTTGAGACGTTCTTCACTACTAAAGCCAGAGGTGTTGGCACTGGTATGGGACTTTCAATTAGTCATCAGATTGTAGTCGAGAAACACGGAGGACAATTAATGTGTAAATCTGAAGTGGGTAGTGGTACAGAATTCATCATTTCTCTTCCAATTCAAAAGCAGCATTTACCCGAAAATGCTCAAGCGTAACTCTTGCGCTAAAACCTCAACAAATGCGATCGCACCTACAGAATTTCCTATATCATCTAACGGTGGACTATAACAAGCGATCGCACCCTCACCTGGTACTATTGCTATAAGTCCACCACCAATCCCTGATTTCATCGGTAGACCAATTTTGACTGCAAACTGGGCAGAAGCTTCATATAACCCACAAGTTGACATCAACGCGTTAACAATCCGGCGGTTTTGTACCGATAAACAGTCACTTTCATAAGCTAGGAGTTTTCCTAACAGGGCTAAATCTTCAACCCGCCCTGATATACAGCATATTTGCTCGTAAGTGTCAAGTGCCGTTTCCCAGTTTTCTAGATGACCTGTTTCAGCAAGATAGTTTGCGATCGCTTCATTGGCTTTTGAGCGTGTTAATCGCACTGAAGCTAGCATGGCCTTATCCAAATTTAGTTGACAACCTGCTAATTGGTTGAGCCATTGACAAAATAAAAGAGTGCGAACGCTTGCGTCCCTTCCTGGTAATTTACCAGCGAGAGTAATTGCTCCACTATTAATCATCGGATTGCGGGGGTATCCGCGATCGGTAATGAGTTGTTCTAAAGAATTGAAAGGTGCATCCGATGGTTCCATCCCAACCCATCCAAAAACTTTTTCTGCTCCTAGATGTTCTAGCAGATAGAGTAAAGAAAATGTCTTAATCACGCTCATTAGCGGGAAAACACAAGCTGTATCTCCAAAGCTGATAGTTTTCCCCGATTCACAGCAGATATGAACTGCGAACCAACCAGGATTAGCTTTAGCTAATTGCGGAATGCGATCAGCAACTTGTCCCTGTTTAGCCTGTGTTTTAGCTTGTTGTACCAAAGCTGATAACTCTATAGTAGTTAGTCTGTCAAGTGTTTTCAAAAGTGATATCCGTTAAAACCATTTCTAGTTTATGCGGTTACTGAAAGTTAAAAACTATGTCACAGTCCGGTTTAAAAGCATATTTTTCGACCAATTCTGATGAATGTATTTAACAACACTGTCTTCTATATTTGAGCCAATTTCTAATGTTGCATAACGTTTGAGTTCGGCATCTGCATTAGCAACTGCAATGGCATGATTAGCAATTTTGAACATTTTGATGTCATTAATTTGATCGCCAAAGACCACAATTTCACTTTCCTCTAATCCATAATTTTCTACCAGAGTCTGAATAGCTTGATCTTTCGTAGCTTTTCGGTCATGAATTGTTAACCAATACCAACCCGGAGAGTATTGGTTTTCCATCAAGTGTGTCTCTACATTAGTTCCATGTCTTTCAATAATCGCGCTTTGAAGTTCAAGCAGTTGACGTGCATAACTAATCACTGTTAGACAAACGACTTGATCGCCAAAAGAATGCCTCAAATCCGCAATTGTTCGCCATCTTCGGTCTTTGCTTGTTAGGCGATCGCTAAGATACCAACGCATACCATCGTTGATTACATCTTTATAGTAGGCACAATCTTCCGTGCCATTAAAACTAGATACAAATGGAACACAGCCAAACTCCAGGATAATTTGGTAGATACTTTCAACTACAAAAGGAGAAATAGAGTTAATGATTTCATGTCTACCAAAATCCAAATCAGAAATAAAAGCACCATTAAATTCGATAACTGGTAGACGAAGATTCAAATCTTTCAGGATGACTTGCATAGAAACAACGCTACGCGCACTAGCTATAGTAAACTGTAGTCCTTGATGCAAGAGTTCACAAATAATTTTTTTGCTGAAAGCAGAAAGAATTGCATTATCTCCAAGCAATGTACCGTCTAAATCTGAAACATAAACAGTGTTCATAAACTTGATCTGACACTGGTTGAAAGGAAAATTATACTTTAAATTATGATAAATCGATCTAAGCCGTCGTCTCCCTTTTATATTTAATTATTGTGTATAAACTGTGTAAAAAAGCAGCAAAATATGCATAAAGACTGCTCTTAATTTAAAGTGATAAGCTAACTTTAGTAAAGGATACTTTATGATTCCCCGTGTTAGAGCGCCAGAATTACCACAAAATTACTCTTGGCTAAACACCGAAAAACCCTTGTCTCTAAAACAAGCCAGGGGTAGAGTCGTAATTTTAGACTTTTGGACATACTGTTGCATCAATTGTCTGCATATTCTGCCAAACCTGAAATATTTAGAACAAAAATATAAAGATAGCCTTACTGTTATCGGCGTTCACTCTGCCAAATTTGACAACGAAAAAGAAACAGAAAACATTCGTCAAGCTATCCTGCGCTACGACATTGAACATCCAGTTGTTGTTGACAGAGATTTTCGCATTTGGGAAGGGTATGCTGTGCGTGCTTGGCCTACGTTAATAATTATTGATCCAGAAGGTTACGTAATTGGCCAGATTTCTGGTGAAGGAAATCGTGACACTTTGGACGAGTTAATTCAAAAGGTAATTCAGCAACACCAAGAGAAAGGCACAATTAATTTTCAAGAAATCAGCTTGACTTTAGAAAAACAGCGCCAACCATTAATCACACCCCTAGCTTTTCCTGGTAAAGTTCTAGCTACTCCAACAGGTTTATTCATCGCTGACTCTGGACATCATCGCTTGATTATGAGTGGCTTTGATGGGGAAATTTTACACTTGATTGGTAGTGGAAAATCTGGCTTAACTGATGGTGCTTTTAACGAAGCGCAATTTTTTGCACCACAGGGAATGGCTTATGATGCCGAAAATGAAATTCTTTATGTTGCTGATACAGAAAATCATACCCTGCGGCGAGTTGATTTGAAACGTCAAGTAGTGGAAGCGATCGCAGGAACAGGTGAACAAAGCCGCAATATCCTTCCTCATGGCGGTACTGGTTTAGAAACTGCGCTAAATTCCCCTTGGGATTTAGTGAAAGTGGGAAATACCTTGTTTATTGCAATGGCTGGGCCTCATCAAATTTGGGAAATGGATTTAGAAACTAGTATCATCAAAACTTATGCAGGTACTGGTGCAGAAGCTTGCGTTGATGGTTCACTTACCGAATCTGCTTTTGCTCAACCTAGCGGTATTAGCACCGATGGGAATGAATTATATATTGCTGACAGTGAAGTTAGCTCAATTCGCGGTGTTGGAATTGTAGAACCGTACCAAGTGCGAACTGTTTGCGGTAGCGGCAGTTTATTTGGTTTTGGTGATGTAGATGGACTAGGTGAAGATGTTCGTTTACAGCACTGTTTAGGAGTGGAATATGCTGAAAATTTTTTGTGGGTAGCAGATACTTACAATCACAAAATTAAATTAGTAAATCCCAGTACAGGGAATTGTCAAACAGTTTTAGGAGATGGTACTAGTGGTTTACAAGATGGCCAGGGTAAAAACACTCGGTTTTTTGAACCTTCGGGATTGAGTGCAATTGGTTCATATCTATATATTGCTGATACTAATAATCATGCCATCCGTCGCTTGCGTTTGAATACTCTTGAGGTGACAACACTAGAGTTTCTTGGGTTGTGTGCGCCAGATGTTTGTATTCCAGTTAATTTATAAAATGATTACCTAGCGTGAAGGGGTAAAACCTCAAAGGAAAACTTTGCATCTAAGGGTGAGATATTAAAGAATAATATTGTAAAGCGATCCCTTGATGTTTGCTAAGATTTGTTTATAGTTTATATTCAGTATTTCTACTAAAATACTGTTAATAAAACCACAATATAATTTAGTATTAGGTATAGGCTGTCAACTTTGAATTGTCAGTATAAATATTGATATGACAAATAAATTCATTCCTCTAGACTGTGGAGATGATGTCATTTTATTGGAAAAAGATACTTATAAAGTAAGTAAATTTAGAGAGTTAGTTATACGACAATTTATAAAAAAATGGCGGCAGGAAATTTGTACAGATAAAACTCGAATTAACAATAATTCAGTTGGTAGTTTGTTTGGCAGTATCTCTGCTGAAGGCGAGTCCATACCCTTTAGTGAAATTAAACTAAATGCTGTCAAAGATTGTCAGGTTCTTAAAATTGATGGTAAAGGTTGGCAGAAAGGCAAATTAGAGATTAGGATAATGTATATATCCTAATAGTCATCAACCAAATAATGTATGTCTTGAATTTCATCCAGACGAACCTACTTAAATCGCTTTGAACCTGCTGAAATAGGGGAATTATTTATTCACCTTTATGGGAAATTAAATATTAATGTTGTATATCAGGTGATTGATTTTGAGGCTGAGTAAGATGCTTTGTTTGAGTTGCCACAAAAAGTTATAAATTTAGAATTATTAACCGCAGAGGCACAGAGGAAACGGAGGAGGAGAGATGAAAAAAATTTAAGCGATCGCTTTTTTGCTAGGGCATTTGCTACATCGAATTTGAGACAATTCCCTTTTCGCTGATGTCAATTTTGAGTAAAAATAGAATTATTTAACAACTAACATCTTATGGTTACTCTTCAACTCAAACAAATTCGAGTTCCACCAGGGCAAAGAATAATTTTGGAAGATGTGACTTGGCAAGTATTTGAAGCAATTCTCAACGAGTTAGGGGAGCATCGCGGGAGTCGAGTAGCATACAGCCAAGGAACGTTAGAAATTATGGCTCCATTACCAGAACATGAGCGATCTAAGGTAATTATTGGAGATTTAGTTAAAGCCTTGCTAGATGAACTCGATCTCAATTGGGAGTCTTTAGGTTCAACTACCTTTAAGCGAAAAGATATAAGTGCAGGTATTGAACCCGATGATTGTTTTTATATTCAAAACTATAAGCTAATGATTGGGAAAGATAGGATCAACCTAATTGTTGACCCTCCTCCTGATTTGGCAATTGAAATCGATGTCACCTCTAAAACCCAAATTAGTGCATATCAGGCGTTGAAAGTACCTGAAATTTGGCGATATGAAAGCAAAAACCTAGAAATTAGCTTGCTGCAAGGTGAGCAATATGTGAAATCTGTCATCAGCCCCACATTCCCCACTTTTTTTATCACAGAACTCATTCCCCGATTTGTGGAAATGGCGCGAACCACAGGAATGAGTTCAACACTTAAAACGTTTCGACAATCGGTAAGAGAACAAATGCAAGACAGCTAAGGCAATAGAATTCGCGGATACATCAAGGTTTTACCTGAGTAGACACAATCCATAACCCCCCTTTTCAAGCATTCCGCGCTTTACTTAAAGAACGGGGAATTAATAATTTAGAGCAATTGTGACCGAATTTAATTTACAAACCCAAGAAAATAGCGATCGCTTGTCAACTCCACTAGAGGATGCAGAGTCTAGCTTACTTCCCTTCAAGGATACGATACACTGCGTTAACACTAAAGGCAACGATCGCCTTGACCGTTACCTTTCCCAAGAATTACCAGACTTATCCCGTTCCCGCATCCAACAGTTAATTGAACAGGGTAACGTCCAACTTAACGATAAAGTTTGTACATCTAAGAAGATCAGTGTCAAGCTAGGCGATCGCATCACTCTCGAAATACCAGAAGCGCAACCTTTAGAACTCCTTGCAGAAGATATCCCCCTAGATATCCTCTACGAAGACGAGCAGCTACTCATTCTAAACAAACCCGCAGGTTTAGTTGTCCATCCTGCACCCGGTCATCCAGATGGCACTTTGGTAAATGCTTTATTGGCTCATTGCCCCAATTTACCAGGAATTGGCGGAGTCCAACGTCCGGGAATCGTCCATCGATTGGATAAGGATACAACTGGTGCGATCGCGATCGCTAAAACAGAAGTTGCCCATCATCACCTACAAGCACAACTCAAAGCTAAAACCGCACGCAGAGAATATTTGGGGGTGGTTTACGGTGCGCCAAAAGTTGAAAGTGGCAGAATTGACTTGCCTATTGGTCGCCATCCACAAGACCGTAAGAAAATGGCTATTATGCCTGTTGAACAAGGCGGACGAGTCGCCGTCACTCATTGGCAAGTACTAGAACGCCTCGGTAACTTCACGTTAATCCACTTCCAACTCGAAACTGGACGTACCCATCAAATTCGCGTCCACAGCGCCAAAATGGGTCATCCTATTGTTGGCGACCCAGTTTATAGTTCTGGTCATTCAGTGGGGGTAAATTTGCCCGGTCAAGCACTACACGCTTGGCGACTAAAATTACTGCATCCCATATCTGGAGAGTTGATTGAAGTGACAGCAAACCCTCCTAGCCACTTTACAAAACTTTTAGAGATGTTAAAAAGACGAACTACACTTTAAGCTCATCCCACATCTGAAAGCAACACCATTCGCAGACATCAAGTATTGCGAAAACCATGTCCCATGCCCAATCCCCCTTAACAACTAGCGTGCATTAGACATGGGATAGAGTCTGTTCCACTAGTTATACCTAAATGAAACTCCTACGTAACCCAAGACTTATGCACGCTATAAAATGATCAAATGGATGTACTAGACAGCCGTCGAACAAAAATTGTTATTTAATTCCTGCTAGTTGCCGATAAGGTACAGACTTTTCGATATCGATGTTGAATGACGAGATCCTTTGTGGCGTATTGCCTTTTGCATTGACACTTTGTGCCATAGACAAAAATAGAGCTGGATCGCCTGCCTTGGGCTTTCGCTCTTGTGGAAGGAATCTGCGTACTTCGACCTGCCAAATGATTTGGGGGAAACCCAGTTTGGCGCGGTGGTAAGCTTCGTACCGCGGAGATTTGATGTTGAATGGCAACTCACCCTCAGCGCGGGATGGCAATATGCGACGGCGCTGATAAGGCACTGTGGAGTCTCCAAAATTGCTCAGATACTCTTCAGTGTTGAGGACTTCATCAACAAAGCCTCTAATACCTTTGGTAGCAACTACAATTGACCAGGCAATTTTTTCCCGCTCACTGTATGGGTCGCGTCCTAGAACGCGCTGGATTACTTGCTCAACAAAGCGATAATTATTGTTGAGGTCGTAAAAGCTTTTCTTAAAGGTATTAGAAAGCAGCAACCCACGTATAAAGTCCCGCACTGTAATCTGTCCATTACGGAGTTGGGACTCTAAAAATGTTTCGCGATCGGCAGCAAAGGCATGAAAGAAAATTTGACGATATGCTGCTTCAATCAGAACATCTAAATCTGACGGAGAAAGCAAATTGTCTGTAGTAAAAATCCTAGGCTGTTCATCACCCGGTACTTCGTATGCAGCTACACGCTGGTTTTGACTTGAAGGGTCGTATGTTAACAGAGGAATTGCCACTCTAAAGCCTCCATATTCTTAATTAAAGTTAACAACTTTAGATCACATATTAAGGGAGTAGTTGTATCAGAACTTCAGATTCTGATAAAATTTCACGAAACTTAACTAAGGGGAATTTAACTATTCCGAAAAATAACCATTAGCCTGTTGGATTCAAGCCATAGCTAAATCAATAAAGGCATTGGGGCTTTTAGGCTAAATAACTACCTAGAAAATTTTATTCACATATTTCAGATTAGGAGATTCAGTTTCACCTTTTTGAAATAAAGCAATAATTATTAACATATAGCAAAAGAAATTAATGAGGAATTGGGCATTGGGTATTGGTTATTGTCCTTAGGTAACTCCAAATAATAAATTATCCAATTTTTGGAATCACAACGACTTGCCCTGCCCCCTGCTCCCCCGCTTTAAAAGCGATGGGATATTTTTTTCTTTGGAAGTCTCTTACCTCCTGCCTCTTGCCTCCTTCAATGACCTAACCAAAATTCCAAAGGATCTATGGTTGACTTACAGTAAGGCCAGCTACGCAAAGTTACTTCCATCCCTGCCTCCCAATAGGGTGGTTCTAATCCCAGCCCTAAACATAGATGAGATAGGATGTTAGCAAACTGCTGATTGTGACCGAAGTCTCCTAGATGGGCATGGGCGTATTCATGAATGACTATACCAAACCAGTCTTTAGGTGCAACACGACCAACATCTACCAGAATGGTAATTGGGTTTATGAGAATATTACACAGCCCGTCGATGCCGAAGGATTGAGCTATGGGGACTGCAAAAATTTGGATGTGGCGACGCTCTTGGGGATGAAAGCACTCATGACAAAGCTGTAGATAGGCGTTGATCTGAGCGTTAACGGTGTTAATATTATCGCCAATCCAAGTACAAATGGGGATGCGATCGCGCAGGTTATCGAACACATCCACCATACCCGGTTCTAGGGCAAACCCCTGTACCCAATGCAGATAATCTCGGCCACGAGTAAAAGCATCGGTCTGCTTAAGAATCATTCACCAACCCAAAACTGAATAAAACTGGCTTTTTTCCAGAACATCCGGCCTTTGTCTTTCTGTTACATTTTCTGTATTGGAAACCTCAACAGAAGTTTCAATACGGGTTTCTGTACAAAACGATGCCGTGCTGAAGCCACCAAACCGTTTTACTGTACTGGTTCGCAGTCGCATATTTGGGCTGGCGAACCAGAATCTCTCAATGGAACTCATTGTTTCGTATTCGGTTGTCAACACTAGCCCATCTTCATCATCCATGTGAAAAAGACCGACTACAGGCATAATTTCAGCGTAGCCTCTTTCACGCAGTAATTTACCACCCCTGGGGTTATCGGCATCAGGCACGATCGCAAATATGGTTTTCCCTTGATGGTTCTCCTCACCCTCTCTGTCCCAAGACATCGTTCCTAGCCAACGCACCCTCGATCCACCTACCGAAAGGCTGGGGTCAATCTGGTGATACTGGCACAGTTCAATGATTTCTGGATGATTGGCATCTAGAGTTTCTACCTGTATATCCGATTCTCCTACTTCTGAGCGCTTAAAGGCTAGGTGATGAGTTGCACGTTGCGATCGCCACTTACCAGCACTAAGCTGAAAAAAGTCCATTGCGTCTATCAATCTTCTGACTCCTACTAATTACTCCTGCGGATGATTTTTACCTTAAAGTTTTTGGTATATAAACATTCTAAACATTACAGCGATTGGTGGTCAGCTTCAAGACCTGATTGATTCACGTTACTACAAAGTAATCCCAGAAATTGCCTGTTGTCCTATTATCTCTGGTGCTTCGGTTGCGATGATTACGGGTGCTTTTAGATGCTCTCTGCGCCTAGTAAGGTTTAAAAGTAATTTATTTAACCGCAAAGGCACAGAGAACACAGAGTAAAGAGCTTCAAGAGGAATTTATTGACCAAAATTTTTACCTACCTTGAAACGGCTAGTCCTAAATAATTGGGAGTAATTACAGTTAAGCTTGATTTAAATGTCTATTTTTTATCCAAGACATGATTAGATTTCTAAACTTGTCTGTTTTTGCTTCAGTAAAATGTGCGATGACAGCCGCATATAAAAATACAAATACAACTATGATAATTGCAAAAAATAAGTGTAAAATATCTGGTTGCCAAGGGCGATCGCCAATTACACATGCTCTGATAAAACTCAGTATCGGCATATGGACGAGATAAAGAGTGTATGAACATCCTGCTAAAGCTTTAGAAAATTTTTCGTATGCTCCTTCTTGCTTTATTTGACTACGACTATTAACTAGGAGATATATCATAACAGCAGTAGAAGTTCCTATTAAAAAATCTGCTATCTCCCGGCTAGGTATAAAACGTTCACTTGTTAAGGCAATGTACAGGATTAGTATAGACAAAATAGTAAGTGAATTTAGAATATTGTTTTTCTTAAGATATTTAGAAGGATGACATATACTAACTAATGCTCCCATCAGCCAAACCAAAAAATACATTCTAATGCCTGAACCAACCATTAATAATATGCCTGAAGTTAAACAAGCGTAGAAAATACGCGCTTTTAAGGATTTAACACAAAAAAATAGGATGATTGAAGGAAAAAGCATATAGTACCAAAATTCATAAGCTAAAGTCCAAACTGCCTTATTTGAACCAAATAAATCTACAAAAATTGTTTGCAAAAAAGCTATAGTTCCTAAAGCATTTTGAAATGTAAAATTTTCCAAAATTTTATAAGTTGCTAAATGACCGTTATGAAACTTTTCTCCATAAAAGCTATCTTGTCCAGTACCAAATATTTTTATACCTAGAAAATCCCAAAAAGAAGACAGTAATAAAGCAGGAATCAATACTACATATAAGCGCGTTAAACGATCTACTAAATAATTAACCCAAGACCATTGCTTTTGCTGAATTCTTCTTATTACGCTAGCTGAAATAAAAAATCCACTTAGCACAAAAAAAATCATCACAGATTGATGACCTAATACTGTTAATGAATTTAATCTTTTTATCAAAAAACTAGGATTACTAATTTCTGAATACTCTATAAATAATAAAACTCTCATATGACCCAAAAAAACCAATAAAGCAGCTAAACCTCTTAATAAATCAAGATGAGTTGACCATCGATAATTCCTCATTGAAGGAATATTATAAATTGGCTGAATCTGAGTTTTTTCTACTGACATTTTGGTTATTTAAAAAAAGGAAATTGTTATAAGAGAGGAGAAATAATCACGATTAGGGAATGTCTCAATATATTACTTGAATGGCAAAGTATGCTACCTATAAGGTATACAGAGAGACGTGTCAATACATCAAAAAAAGCAGCCCTTAATTCATTTTATAAAGTTATTAAATGTGCTATTTAAAAAAATACTTCCCTAGTTAAGTTTTTAAAACAAGGAGAATAGAAAGAAAACAATTGGTAGTTCGATACTACAAATAATATACAATTTTCTATATATGAATACCTACAAGTTTACAAAAAGTTTTTTTGAATTTTATAGCATCTTTATCAAACTCAAATTAGCAAAATGAAATTCCTAAACCAAGGTTTAGGAATCCCACTGATCATGTAATTAGCCGTCTGTTATTAGTTTGAAAAAATAATACAGAGGAGAGGTAACTTGGGTTTAACTTCGTTCAATTCAAGCTATCTTTATCTATATTTATAAAAACTTATAACAACAAAAATTTTTGATATTTATCTAGTGACAGTCATAGAAGAGCGTTAAATATTTCCCAAGACAAAATTATTTCAGAAACAAAAAAACTCATGATAGCATCTTCAGATATCAGGCTAACCTGAACAATGCTATCATGAGTCAAAAAAATTAGATGTGTACATCTGTACACCACTACAGAGGCTTATTACTTACTAGTAGCGATCGCTTCGTTTAAAACTAACTCTGGTTGTGGTGTCTCCTCTTCTTCTGGCAAACCGTAAATTGACCTGTATAACTTCACGTACTCTTTGGCAGATTGATACCAACTAAAGTCTTGGGCCATGCCCCGCTTTTGTAGTTCTTGCCATTGTGGTTTAAAACGGAAGCCTTCCCAAGCCCGGATCATACAGGTGAAAAGGTCTAGCGGTTCATAACGATCAAAGCAATAACCGGTACCTGCTGCATTTTCGGGATCGTGATGGCTTACGGTGTCAACTAATCCACCTGTGCGGCGGACAATAGGCACAGAACCATAGCGTAAAGACATCATTTGGCTAATACCGCAAGGTTCAAAACGACTAGGCATTAAGAAAGCATCAGTACCAGCGTAAATGCGGCGAGACAGGGCATCGTTATACAGTAGATAAGTTGCCATGCGTCCGGGAAAGCGGGATGCTAATTGCCACATCTGAGTTTCATAGTAGCGATCGCCTGTCCCTAACAGCACAAACTGTGCATCTGTATAAGAAAGGAAGCGATCAAGGATTTGCAATATTAAGTCAATACCTTTTTGTTCCACTAATCGGGTCACAATCCCAATTAAAAAGGCTTTGGAATTGACTTCTAATCCTACTTCTTCTTGCAAAGCAATTTTGTTGGCTTTGCGTTGATCTAAAGTATCAGCAGTAAAGGTTTGGGCAATGTATTTATCATTTTCTGGGTTATAAATTTCAGTATCTATACCGTTGATAATCCCAGATAATTTACCGCTAATAAAGGACAGCAAACCTTCTAATGTTTCACCGTAAGTGGCTGTCTTGATTTGCTCCGCATAAGTGGGCGAAACTGTATTTACCTTATTGGCAAATTGCACCGCCGCCGCCATTGTGTTGTGTCCTTGCATATACCAAGGACACCAAGTAATTTTTTCTAAATACCAACGCCACGGCCCTTGATAAGCCAGATTATGAATGGTAAAGACTGTGGTTATATCAGGATCTTGGTGCATCCAAACGGGAATCATCCCCGTATGCCAATCATGACAATGGATAATTTCTGGTTTCCAGTAATTCCAGGCAAACTCGGCTGCACCATTGGCAAAAAAGGTGAACCGCCAGTCTTCATCATCTCCCGAATAAATCCGGCGGGGTAGGAAAACGGGATGTCCAAATAAGTACAAAGGAACATCAGTACCAGGCAGAACGCTTTCATAAACAGCAAATTCCTGGAACATCGCAGATCCGCGCCAGATGGGTTCTTGGGGAATCTCCATTTTGTCTGGCAGGAAGCCATAGTAAGGCAAGAATATCCGCACATCATGCCCCATTTCTCTCAGAAATTTGGGTAATGCCCCAACAACATCACCCATTCCTCCTACTTTGGCAATGGGTGCTGCCTCTGCTGCAACAAATAGAATCCGCATGGTAATTTTTGCTTCCCTGGTTCTGTCTATATTGTCAAATTAACTCTTGTCGCGTCTGGCACATATGAGAGTGCAACGGCGATCAATTCTTATCTAATCACATCGGCTTGCCCTATTGCTTAAGAACCGCGCTGAATCACCGCAAAAATTTCTGATAAAATTTCTTGCGCTCCCTGTTGCCGCAACACTTGGGCTAATTCTATGCCTAGCGCTTCAGCATTATTGGCAAACCCTGTGACGGTATCTTTTACGAGTTTTTGACCATCTACACTGGCGACTATCCCTGTTAAGGTTAAATTTTCACCAGATATTTCTGTATTTACACCAATAGGGACTTGACAGCCGCCTTCTAGAGAGCGTAAAAAAGAACGTTCAGCGAGACAGCGATCGCGTGTTTCGGGGTGTTCGATCGCTTTGAGTAGAGATAGCAATTCACTATCATCAGCACGGCATTCTATCCCCAAAGCTCCTTGTCCAACGGCGTGCAGGGAGATTTCTTTGGGGAGAATTTGATGAACGCGATCGCCCATTCCCAATCTTTCTAAGCCTGCTGCTGCCAAAATTAGGGCATCGTATTCGCCTGCATCCAGTTTTGCCAACCGTGTAATCAAGTTTCCCCGCACATCCTTAAAGGTAAAGTGCGGAAAGTGATGGCGTAACTGCGCTAACCGCCGCAACGAAGATGTACCAATTACAGCACCTTCTGGCAATGTATCAATTTGTTTATCTTTGTGCTTTTCATGCACCACTAATGCATCTGCTGGATTTTCGCGTTCAGTAATAGCTGCCAGTGTTAACCCTTCAGGTAAATGAGTCGGCAGATCCTTGAGGGAATGAACCGCAAAGTCAATCTCCTGATTGAGCATTCCGACTTCAAGTTCTTTAGTAAAAAGTCCTTTATCGCCAATCTTAGCTAGTGCTACGTCCAAGATTTTATCGCCTTGGGTAGACATGGTGTGGACTTCAAAAATGATATCAGGAAAGCAATTCTTGAGTTGCTCTTGTACCCAGTAGGTCTGAACCAGAGCAAGTTGGCTTTTGCGTGAACCAATCCGAATAGTGCGTGGAGGACTAGAAACAACTGAAGTCATAAAACAATATATCAAACTAGGCGATAAATTCACTCTCATCTAGACTACCGTAGTCAGAGACTCATACCAATCTTGGGGTTTGGATTTTGGATTTTGGATTACAATTCTTTACCTAAAGCTGGTTCTAGGAATCTCAAACAATTTTATTGAGTACAGCATTATTACGGTACGTCCCACTATATTTATTACTTGCAGACAATAAAAATACACGGTGCATCGATTGAAAACTGCTATAAACTTAATGTAGGACTTTCGGAGTAGCAGAAATTATGAGTGTTGCAAAATCTGCATCTCTAACCTTAGAGGAGTTTCTAAAGTTACCAGAAACAAAGCCTGCAAGCCTTTATATTGATGGTGAGATTATTGGACTAATGATTAATGGCTCTCGGATTGCTGTTTTATTCAACATTAAGGGTCAGATTTGAGATATTCCTGTAATTCTTGGGTACGCAGCTTGGTGGTATTTTCTAGACAACCAGAATAAATGCTAGAGGCAATACTTCCTCCCTCATATTTGCTTCTTTCAAACTCACAATTGGTATCTCGAAACTTGATCCATGCAAGTTGTGCAGCAATCAATTTCTGTTTCCTAGACCTTTCTAAGGTAGGTAACAGAAATTGATAAACTTGATTCAGTTTTTTATCTGCATTCTGATAAGACAACTTCGCGCATTCATTAATTGCTGTTTGAGTTTGAGGATTATTGCAGTTGAATTTTTGAACTAAGCGAATCTCTACTAAATCAGGCGTTGTGCCTGCTATTGTCATGGTGTGAGTATCTAAACTGCTGAGAGTTAGCATACTTGCTAAAACTAGTAATAATTGACGCATGGCAAAATTTTTATTGTTTAAGTATAGACAGAAGATACCAAAATACGCGTCAGCATTGGAACATACCAATGCAGAAGGCTTCTAAACTATCTATAAAAGGTAAATTAGCCGCCAGAAGGAAGCCGAACTTTCGCAAGAATGCTAGAAAGAATTTAGTATTTTAGTGATCTAAGTTTAGCTTTTATATTTTATGAATCGTTCCGCCTGTCTCATTTTCAATCCAGTTGCGGGTCAGGGTGACCCAGATATAGAACTGGCAGAAATTCGGGCAATATTAGAGCCAGAAATTGACCTAGATATTTATCTCACAACTGAAGAAATCGACGCTGATGAACTGGCTAATGCAGCAGTAGCGAGGGGAGTAGATGCAATCATTGCTTCGGGGGGAGATGGCACTCTCTCGGCGGCAGCAACGGCTTTAGTGGGTACTGATATTCCATTTGGCATTATTTCTAGAGGAACAGCAAACGCTTTTGCCACAGCTTTAGGAATTCCTGACACGATCGCAGGTGCGTGTGAGACAATTTTGCAGGGAGGAACCCGCCATGTAGACGTAGCCTATTGCAACGATCAGCCAATGGTACTTTTGGCAGGTATTGGCTTTGAAGCTGAAACTGTAGAATTGGCAGACAGGGGCGCTAAGAATCGGTTTGGGATGATGGCCTACGTTTTCGCTGGAATTCAGCAACTAAGAAATTTAAAAAACTTTGATGTTGAAATTGAAACAGAAGACAGGATAATTAAAACTAGTGCCTGTGCAGTTACAGTAGCAAATGCCGCGCCTCCTACTTCTGTTTTGGCTCAAGGCCCAGCAGGTCTGATTTATGATGATGGGTTACTAGATTTGACGATTGTGGCTCCAACTAACAAAGCAGGAGCGATCGCAGCTACATTTCATCTATTCCAAACGGCTTCTACAGGTAACGCCGTAGAACGGGATGATATTGGCTTCCTGCGAGCCAAACAATTTAAAATTACAACTGAGCCACCACAAAAGGTTGTTCTAGATGGTGAAATAGTGGGCACAACTCCAGTAGAAATTAAGTGTGTACCAGCAGGTTTGAACATTTTTGTGCCATTAGTAGAAGAAGTTGAGCCTACCGAAAAACTAGAGGGACTCCCTAATCTGACTATTGAGATGAAAGACACAATAGAGGAGTGAGGAAGTAGAAGGAGATGAGGGAGTAGGGGGAGACTTGAATAATTTCCCCTCATCCTCCTCATTCCCCTCATCACCTCTTGTAAAAAACTCAGGAGTAGGTTGCATTGAAACTTGTATCTGATCCAGCGATCGCTAACAAAATTCGTAAAATGAATCAGCGGGTACGGTGGCAAGATCCGTTAATTGCGGAACGGAACATCGACCAAACTCGGCTGGTGTTGGATGATGGTCAAACAGACAATTCTGAGTTCTCATTTTTAGTTGTAGGTGATAGTGGTTCCGGCAAGCACCGGGGACACAATCCCCAGCGAAAGGTAGCTGAACTGATGTTGCCCCATCACAACGAATCCCGTTTTATGCTGCACATGGGGGATGTGATCTATTTAGTAGGGTCGAGTGAATACTATCAGCAGAATTTCATCCAGCCTTATCAAGAGTTTATCTTGGGAGGAGAGCATCCCAAACGGGTTGCCTATGACCAGATGATTTTTAAGCTGCCCATTTTACCTGTACTGGGAAATCACGATTACTATAACTTGCCGATTTTATTGAGCTTGGCATCTCTGACAACATTACCCATTCGCCGCCTGTTGCGATCGCGGTTAGACCTAGATGTAGGCTTGCATGGCTCAGGAACCGGTGAAGCTTACGCACGGGCATTTCTGGACTATCTTAAGGCCTTTCAGCTTCCAGGAGAGTTAACCAGCCACTTAGATAAACACTACACAGCCAAGACAGATACAGGTTATTGTCTTAGCTATAAACCTGGGCATTTTACGCGCCTTCCCAATCGCTATTACACTTTTCGCTATAACGGGATTGATTTTTTTGCCTTAGATTCTAATACATTTAACGATCCACCACCCCTGCCTAAAACAAAAGAAGGTAATGCTGATCGCAGACTTTTAGAAAAACGTCGTGAAGATTTAGAGCAAGAAAAGCAGCAAATCATTGAAACTTCAGCCAAGCTTCGTCCAGAAAACCCTAGCGAAGCCGACCAATTAGACGACTTCCACGCCAAGCTGTCACAAATTGAAGAAATTATTGTTGATATCGACAAGCAATTAGCTGCTGATAAAACAACGCTGACTGACACTGAACAACTAGACTGGCTCAAGCAAAAATTAATTGAATCTTGGAATAATTCTGAAGTTCGAGGAAGGATAATTTATTTCCATCATCCTCCCTATGTGACTGAAGCGACAAAGTGGCAACAAGCACAGACTCTGATAATTCGCGATCGCCTTCGTGGTGTGCTGGATGCGGTAGCGAAAAAAATAGGTTCCCTAACTCAGGGGCGTCCTTTGGTCGATTTAGTATTAAACGGTCACGCTCACTGCTTGGAACACTTGGAGACAATGGATACAGGACACGCTGACTCTCATATCCACTGGATTGTTTGTGGTGGTAGCGGGTTTAGTTTGCGCCGCCAGAGGGCTGAGGGAGCAGATTTGATGGAGACTTTTGGAAATGAAAATAGATTAGTGGCGCGATCGCATCTCTTCATTGGTCGCAACGGTCAAGGTTCTCAGAAGCGGCGACCTTACTCAGGTTTACGTATTGACGTTAAAGGCGATGGGCAACCTAAGTTTATTGTCCGTCCTTTGGTTGCCGAATGGCATCAGCGACAATGGCATAATCGGGAACTTGAGCCACTAATCATTTAATTAATTCTGGGGATTTAACTAAAGAGCAACTAAGCACAGCAAACTTTGTGGCGGATAGGACTTACACAAAATGTCTCTCAAACTCTGATTTCTCCGTGCCCTCTGTGCCTCTGCGGTTCGTTATTCCGTAACTCATGCGTAAGTCCTAACGGAGTCTAAATCTCTGTTACAAAACTGAATTACGAATTATTTTAGCGATCTACCGATCCCATCACAACATCAATGCTTCCCAGAATAACGAAAATATCTGCTACTTTTTGACCTTGGATTAACTGAGATAAAACTTGTAAATTATTGAAATCGGCTGGACGAATTTTCCAACGCCAAGGGAAGATATGATCATCTCCGATGATATAAATTCCTAACTCTCCTCTGCCTGACTCTATACGCACATAATGTTCACCTTGAGGAATTTTAAATGTGGGTGCAATTTTTTTGGCAATGAATTGATAATCAAACCCGTTCCATTCAGATTTAGCACCTGCTTTCATGCGTTGAGCTTCTAAATTTTCGTATGCACCACCAGGTAAGCCGTTGAGTGCTTGCTGAATAATCTTGACTGACTCACGCATTTCTCCAAGTCTGACGACATACCTAGCAAAACAATCTCCGGCTGTATCCCACTGTACTTCCCAGTTAAAATCGTCGTAGCATTCATAGTGGTCAACCTTTCGTAAATCCCACTTCACCCCAGAAGCCCGTAACATCGGCCCAGAAGTCCCCCAATTAATCGCTTCTTCCCGACTTAAAACTCCTACACCCTCAACTCGGCGGCGAAAAATGGGATTATTGGTAATCAGTTTTTCATACTCATCAATGGTAGGTGCAAAGTAGTTACAGAAGTCTTTGCATTTATCCACCCAGCCGAAAGGTAGGTCAGCAGCAAGACCTCCGATACGAAAATAATTGTTATTGACCATGCGATAGCCTGTAGCAGCTTCAAATAAATCGAGAATCATTTCGCGATCGCGCAAAGTGTAAAATATAGGAGTTTGTGCGCCAGTGTCTCCCACAAAAGGCCCCAACCATAGCAAATGATTGACAATTCGGGCTAACTCCAGAATGATTACCCGAATGTAGCTGGCACGTTTGGGGATAGTGATATTTGCCAGTTTTTCGACAGCATTCACCGTCACGGCTTCATTAAACATTCCGCCATAGTAGTCCCATCGGCTTACATACGGTACGTACATTATATTGGTGCGGTTTTCGGCAATTTTTTCCATACCTCTGTGTAGGTAGCCGAGGACAGGTTCACAGTCCACCACATCTTCGCCATCTAAAGTGACAACAATCCGAAAGCACCCATGCATCGAAGGGTGATGGGGCCCAAAGTTAATCACCATTGGCTCGGTCTTAGTTTCAATTCTGACCATAAATAGTTTCCCTAATCTCTAAATATCTCTGAAGAAGATGCTATTTTTGAAAATTTTAGAGAGTTTACGGTCTGGAGTCTTGCAAATTCGTCCGATTTTTTGCAGATTTATCCTATCTTTGTTGAATAGTTTTAGGAGTTACACCCATTAGACGCTTACAGTGAAAATTGAGATGGCTTTGGCTAGCAAAACCAACCAAGTGAGCAATTTCAGCTATTGTCAATTCTCTCTTCAGCAATAATTCCTGGGCACGTTGCACCCGACAGTGAATTACATAGTTATGGGGAGTCATTCCCGTAGATTGCTTAAAAAGCTGGGAAAAATAATGAGGACTCATTGGTATCAATGCTGCCAATTCTGCTAATCCTAAATTCTGGTTAAGATGTTCATAAATGTAGTCTATAACTTGCTGTAATTGACGCTGTGATAAACCATTTTTATATACTTTTAATATCGGTTTACGCGTGGAATAGTGTTCCATAAGATGCACTGATAAAGCATTGAGCATCGTCTCTGCATAAAGACGGCTTCCTGAAGGATTATTTTCCAAAATGCCTTTTAGTGCTAGCCCTATTTGATAAATTAGGGGATCGGGTGTGGCGAAGTGCGGCACAAGTTGAATTTGTTCGGCATCTGCTGTTTCGTCAACTGCACGAGCGAAAATTTGTGGTTCAATAGCAACTAGAATAAAGTCCCCTTCAGCATCCCAAGCTGCCTGATGCCCGACGTTAACAGGAGTAATAATAATATCGCCTCCAACTACAGCATCATAATGCTTGCGTCCATCCATCTTCCGTTCAGCATGAATTACCCGCGCTCCATGAGTGAAAATGATTAGAGAATGCCATAAGGGAGTGCAAACTTCAGGAAATTCATAAGCAGGTTGACACATATATGTAAATAAAGCACCCTGCCAACCTGCTTGAAGGCTTGTGAGAATTGGTAGACGTGGAAATAGCGGGAATACCTCATCTTCTTTAGTGATAACTAAGGGCTTTTCTTTTGACATGGACTACTCACCACAAGTTATTACAAGCCCAATGTATCAAAAGCTAAAAAATTATCATATCTCAGGTTGTATTTTATTCACCTATACAAATAGAGACGCAATGATCATTGCGTCTCTCAAAACCGCCTATTTAGCCTTCTTACGTGTAATTGCACTCAGCAAAAAGGATGCTTGTAATTAAACTATTCCTGGGCCTCTGCCGCGTGTATCACTATTTTCGGTCAACTTGCCTTCTTCGTCCTGACTAAGTTCTCCGAGTTCTTCAATACGTTGGGCTTTCTCTTCTGCTGCCTGTTTGCGTGCATCACCCGGTTCTTCATAGTACATTTCCGGTTCAACAGCATAGTTGTTTAACAAACCTTCTTTGTCCACAGTATATCCGTCAGTAGTGCGTATACTGTCTGGATCGGTTTGGTCATCGGTAGGTGCATCCGCTTCCCTTTCTTCTGTAGGGAGTGTTTTGTACAGAGTTCCTTCTCTTTCCATTCGAGCAGCTGTTTCAGCTGGGATAATACCGCGATCATACGTATCTACTTCAGCTCGATCAGATGAATCTATACCTTTATTAACTGCTTCATTAGCCATAAATTATGCCCTCGTTAAAGAATCTATTAAATAAACTCAAAGCCTAGATTAGGCTGTTTTTCATCTTCGATCTACTATCTTTAGAAGTGATTTAAAATTAAATATAATGTTATGCTCTCTATCTTTTGATGTATGATGTATTCAAAAGATTAATACAAAGCTTGGCTAAATACTTGTAATTTACGTTTATTGTGTCAAACAAGGGTTTTAGCTAAAGTTAACACTGGTAGCAATAAAAATTATTGTATCCTGACTGCGCTTTGTATCAAAAATAGGATAATTACAAAAATCCCGGCTTTTTAGATAAGTCGGGAATGCGAACCATTAGATTGTATATATTTAATTAGGGAACGATATAGACTATTGTGCCGAGGCTAAGACAGCTTGATGCAAATCCAAGCACTATTTGAATTAACAAGACTTGGGGTTTAAGCAACTTGTTAAAGAGTAAGCTAAGTTATGCCATAGTGCCCTAGTTTAATGCTTGGGAAATTTATTCGCCCACTAATTGATTTTTCAGTGATTGAATCTCATCGGCTAATTCTTGCCGGGTTGAAGCCTTTAAGAGATAACGGGAAATAAACCAAGTGGCATAACCAATTCCAATTAACTCAAAAGTTGGTGATAGTAATGGAATATCATTGATTGCATCCAGTACTGCTAGTACTAACTTGGCTGTAACAATTGCCGCCAAAATTAAACCAACTGTTATTAGAGGCTGCTTATAGTTTTGAAAAAAGCTACCTAAATATTCGGGCAATTGCTCCAAAAATTGAGAAACTTGTCTACTGATTTGCTGCCATTGAGATTCAGGTTCACGGGCTGGTGGCAATTTTGGTAAGTTTGCAGTATCTGTACCTTCAAGTGATAGCGTACCTTGTGAGAAAGAGGTATTGATGGATTCAAGTTGCTGTTGTTCGGTTTCCATAGTTTTTATTTTCGGTAAGTACAAGAGTTTATATAACTGACTGATCGTCAATGAATATAATTATCAAGGTCGTCAGTTGTCAATTTGTCAATTATTAATGGTCAGTAATAAGTAGAACTGACCACTAAGACTGAGCAGAGGCATCTAAATTTTTTTTATTTATGCCTACCTACTCATTTAAATTTATTGTTAGCTATTTTAGCTTTGCGGTGGGGCAACAGTTGCTTTCACAACTACAGTTTTAACACCTTTGATTTCTTTAGCTAAACGTTCAATCTTAGCCAACTCCTGCTGATTGTTTACAGTTCCTGCAACAGTGACAGTTCCATCCTCTGCTGCATCAACTGTTAGTTGGCCTTTGGGTATGTTAGCCTCCAACTTGGATCGAACTTCACTCGCTAGATCACCTGTAGCTCTTTGTGTATCGCCACCAGTTACATTATTGCGCTCTTCGCGGGCACGGATATCAGCATCGAGTTGTCTTCTGCGAACTTCACTTTGCGCGTCTTCTTGAGCAGCTTGTGTTGCTTGTGGGCTTGGTGCTTCTGGAGCTTCATTGGGAGCAGGCGCACTTACAGTTGTTTTGGCAGTATCTTGACAGGCGGCAACACCAAAAACTAGAAGACAACTAATTAAGAAAGGAGTTAGCTTTTGCATATGTTTAATTCGGAATCGGAAAGTGAAATTTGTGGAGTTCGTTAATCTTGAAGCAGATGGGAGGAGCGAAGTTTTCATCTTCTTGCTCCTACAATTTTGATTAGAGTGTTTCATCACGGCGATCTACAATGACTACAGCAGGATCGTCTCTATGAATGTCTGCTGAGTAATTGGTGCGATCGCTATTAACAACTGCTGTGTCGTGATGCGTTCCTCTGTCTAAACCTGAACGATGTTCGCCTAAATCAGTACCATCATAGATAGCAAATTCTTGAATACCTCTACGATTGAGAATAGGTTCAGCTTGGCGGATTTCAGCTTCTGTACCATCGATAATTACCAAGTAGTCGCCTCTTTGGAAGCGATCGCTATAAACTCGCGCTTTGTCTTCAGGAATTCCCAAGCCAACGAGTCCGCCAACAATACCCCCAGCTGCTGCACCGATGGCACCGCCAGCTAATGTTGATGCCAAAGCAGTTGCTGTTGCACCACCTGCAATCACAGGCCCAATTCCAGGAATCGCTAAAGTCCCAAGACCAACTAATAAACCAGTCAAACCGCCTACGACACCGCCTGTAGCTGCTCCAGCTTTTAGACCATCGTCTGCTTTGTTACCTGTGCCGACATTTTTATCTACATCTACACCAGCGATCCCATGACCGTTTGCATCCTTGGCGATGATGGAAATTCTACTTAAGGAAAAACCTGCATCTCGTAATTCTGTAATTGCTGCTTCTGCATCTCGGCGATGAGAAAAGACTCCAATCGCGCGTTTGGCAACATTACTATGACCCACATTAACATTAGAAGTTGGAGCTACGTAATCAGCATTTCTAGCATCTGGATTGTCATAAATGCCAAACTCTTCGACACCACCCTGATGTAAAATTGCTTCTGCTCTCGCTATTTCTGTATCTGTACCATCTATGATGACTAGATAGTGTCCGCGTCTTACACGTTCGTCGTAAACTCTAGCTCGTTCTTCGGGAATTCCTAAACCAACCAATGCACCAAGCAAACTACCAGCTACTGCACCAATACCAGCGCCAGCCAGAGTTGTAGCTAAGGTTGTTGCTGCGGCTCCAGCCAGCATAATTGGCCCGATTCCAGGAATTGCTAAAGTACCAAGACCGACTAATAACCCAGTCAATCCGCCCAAAGCACCGCCTGTAGCTGCTCCGACTTTAGCGCCTTCGTCAGATTTATCACCGACGCGATCGCTTACATCAGCACCAGAAATATTTTCTTTGTCTCCATCCTGCGTGATGACAGAGACTCTGTTCATGTCAAAGCCAACTTTTTTTAATTCATGTAGGGCATTTTCAACATTTCGACGATCAGAAAATACACCTACAGCACGTTTATGTACACCTAAAACCATTATTCTTTCTCCTCAGCAAAAATCAATTATTCACTAATTTATAGCTCCTAATAAGCATTATTAATACATATTTAGATTTACATTTCATCAATCGCTTGGAAGAATTTTTTTCTCTATCATTAGACATACGTACTTTTATCTAAAGATAGTAAGAAACTTTAATGTTCCAACAAATTGTGCTTTGCAAAAGTTATATACTAGCTATTCTATTTATTAAAAAAATATCTAAAATATTAGTTTTAAAATTAGCTGAGTTCCTGTTATAAGGACTATCTCTTAGATGTAAGCTTTAGTAAAAACATTCTGGGGCAAAATCTTACTAGCAGCAACCGGATTAATTTTATCAAATAGATTGTTATTAAACCACCAAAATTTACATTATTTTATTTAGTCAAAAAATAATAAAAATATTTGTTTGTTGTAAAATACGACTTCTGGCAAGCAAACTTCTTACCTAAGAAAGTGTCAGTTTATATAACTGGCAACTAAATTGATAAATAAGCCGTTTTATACAGCAGTTTACTTTTTAAGTGAGGTACAAAATGCAGGACTCACGCATCAAAAATAAAGAGTTTCTACCTTCTACCTCACTTCGGCTGCTCTCAACTCTTGGAGAGGCTGCGCCCGAAGCGTAGCTATGCCGCAGGCTTTACGGCTGCGCTCAGTGATACCCTACCTGAAAATCCATATCTTTGTACTCCATGCAGATGAAAACTGCTGTAAATGGTTATTAAATTGACTACAAGTGAGAGAATACTATGTTTCAAAATGTTTTAACTATTTGGGGATGGGACTGGCTATCTTTTGGATTAGCACAAATGAGTTTAGATCAGGAAGTACTAACTCCAGAAGAAGCATCAGTTCTATTTTCTGGCCCTCAATTCTTGGTAGCATTGCTGGCTGGAGTCTTAATGGCATTTGCCTTTCAATTATTACTTACTAATTTTTCAGTCGCTGTAGGAATTTCATCTTGGGAAATTGACTCAGACTCTGATGATGAGTCAGAAAGTTTGGGTAGTAAAATTCGTGCGACTCAGACCAAAATTGGTGCTTGGGCGTTGCTAACCGTTAGTATTGCATTATTTATTGCTTGTTTTCTGGCGGTAAAACTTAGCTTAATCGAAAGTGAATCTTTAGGAGCAATTATCGGTGTAGTCATCTGGTCTACCTATTTCTCACTAGTGATTTGGTTCGGTTCATCAGCAGTAGGTTCTTTTATTGGTTCTATCGCTAGCACTGTCACTTCTGGTTTTCAAACTCTGATGGGTACAGCAACTGCTGGAATCGGTGCTAATAGTGCGAAAAAACAACTGGTTTCTACTGCTGAAGATATAACAGCCGCAGTCCGGCGAGAATTAACTTCAGGTTTTAATCCTGAAGATATTAGAAATACACTCCAAAGTTCTTTAGGCTCTTTGCAATTACCAAAGCTGGATATCACAGAAATTCGTAACCAATTTGACCAGCTTCTTAAAGATACAGATTTGCAATCTATTGCTAACAGCGACTTACTGCAAAATATCAATCGTCAAACCTTTGTTGATTTAATTAGCAGTCGCACAGATTTATCTAAAGAAGATATAAGTCGCATTGCTGACCAATTTCAAGGTGCTTGGCAACAAGCTTTGAATCGCAGCAATCCAACAGAACAAGTAATTAACTTGCTTAAGTCTGCTACTCCTGAAGAATTGAATTCAGATCAATTAGGTGAACGGCTCCAAGAACTGGTTACAGTTGGAGGTGGGAATGGCAAGCAAAGCAATAGTGTCATGAAACAAGCTATTCGATATGGCTTGAGTGCGGCTGCACCAGCAGTGATGGAGCGAGTCAACCTTTCCAATATCGATGTTAACAAAATTACTAATCAATTACAAAAGCTAAAAGAAAAAGTTCAAGATGTTGATGTAAATCAAATCACAGAACAACTCCAAAAGCTTAGAGATGAAGCAACTGAACAAGTATCTGCAAGGTTGCCAATATCACCCGAAAACACAATTAAGGCAGATGTAGAAGACTACATATTGAATTCGTTTCCTTGGCATTTTAACCGCATTACCCTAAGAGATGAATTTAAAGAACTCATCTATGACGTTAATGCAGATCCAACAACTGTGAGACGAGAGTTAGAAGAAATCAATCAAGAATATTTTACCAACTTGCTGAAGCAACGGGGTGATATTAGCGAACTCAGGGTGAAAGAAATTTCCGAACAAATGGAAAGCGATCGCCTGGAAGTTTTAGAAACTGTAAAACAGGCTCAAGCGCGAGAAAAAGGGCAAGATTTCCGCAGTCGCATCGAAGATTATCTACGTTCTACCGGGAAAGAAGAACTCAACCCTGAAGGTATTGAACGCGACTTTGCCAGATTAGTGCAAGATCCAGAAGCTGGGTTTGAAGATTTAAGCGCTCGCTTCGGACAATTTGACCGCGACACCTTGGTACAATTGCTCCAGCAACGTCAAGATATCAGCGAAGAGGAAGCTAATAATATTGTTGGTCAACTTGAAAGCAGCCGCGATAATTTCTTGAATCGTGCAAGAGAACTGCAAGAACAAGCAAAAGCCAGAGCCGATGAACTGCGCCAAAGAGTTGAAGATTATCTGCGAAATACTAACAAAGACGAACTCAATCCCGAAAGTATCAAACGTGAGTTTAGAATCTTACTAGATGATCCACAAGTTGGAATTAGCCTTTTGGCTTCGCGCTTATCGCAATTTGACCGGGATACACTAGTACAATTACTCAATCAACGTCAGGATTTGAGTGAAGAACAGATAAACCAAACTCTCGATCAAATCGAAGCAGTCCGAGATAGTATTTTGCAAGTACCACAGCAAGCGAAAGAACAGTACGAAAAGACGACAAAAGCGATCACAGAATATCTTCGTAATACCAACTTGGAAGAACTTGATCCAGAAGGGATCAGGAATGATTTGGAAAAATTACTCGATGATCCAAAAGCAGGAGCTTTAGCACTGCGCGATCGCCTATCTCAGGTTGATCGAGAAACCTTGGTTCAACTCGTGAGTCAACGCGGAGATTTGAGCCAAGAGCAGATTAATCAGATAATTGATCAGGTACAAGATGCGATCGCTAGTATTGTAAGAGCGCCACGACGTTTGGCCAAGCGTACCACTCAAGTAGCTCTGGATTTTGAAGCAAATCTTGAAGATTATCTGCGTAATACCAACAAAGAAGAACTCAACCCAGAAGCAATTAAACGCGATTTGCAACTGCTGCTATCTTCTCCCCGTGCTGGAATTGGGAGTTTAAGCGATCGCGCCTCCAAATTTGACCGTTCAACAATTGTGGCTCTGTTATCCCAACGGGAAGATATCTCAGAAGAGGAAGCTAACCGAATTGTGGATCAAATTGAGTCTGTTCGCACCTCCATTGTCGAACAATTCCAGCAGATCCAGCAAAGGGTGCAATCAGTGCTTGATGGAGTTTTTGCGAGAGTTCGCAACTATCTCAACTCGCTCGATCGTTCCGAACTCAGCTATGAAGGGATTAAGCAAGATTTTGCGAAAGTCTTCGACGATCCGCAAGCTGGATTTGAAGCATTGCGCGATCGCCTCAGTCAATTTGATCGTGACACCTTAGTTGCTGTCATCAGTTCTCGTGAGGATATTTCTCAAGAGGATGCTAACCGGATCATCGACCAAATAGAAGCGGCGCGGGATGGCGTACTACAACGAGCCGAACGTATCCAAAAAGAAACACAAAAACGCCTGAAAGCGATCCAAGAGCAAACTAAAAAGCAAGCTCAAGAAACCAAAAAAACCGTTGCAAATGCTGCGTGGTGGCTATTTGGAACAGCATTGACTTCTCTTGCAGCTAGTGCGATCGCTGGAGCAGTTGCCGTTACAGGGTTACCTCTACCTCGCTAAAATTCATCATAAATTTATAAAAAAAGTGGTAATTAATGCCACTTTTTTTATAAATAAAACAAACTACCCCCAAGACACTATCATGACTTTATTATTCTGATATAGATTACAAAACCCTGTCTGAGCCAAGGTTTCAGATTTTTTTATGGTGAGAGGAATAAAAGAAGAGTAATTATTATTTCTTATAGATAGAAAAAAGTAGCCTTGAGAGTAATATCATAATGTTGTGATTGTAATACAAAAAAAACATCATAAGATTTATGCGATTGCGTACTAAAAATCTGCTTGTTCCCTAGCAGCCTAGTACTGTAAGCAATGAATAGATAAGGCACAAGGATATTAACATGATTCTTGGCGCAATTTGATGCCAAATCATTAATATATGCAGTGCTTCTCAAATCTTTAGACTTAACAGAAACGCCTGTTCCAATCAGGTGTGGTTCAGTTATCTCTTACGACTTGTTATTTCTCCACCTTGTTTTCTCGGCATTGCTGAATAAAAGTGTGAAATTTAAAAATTTAATGTTTGAAGCTGGTTCCTTTGCGCCTTTGGGGTAAAGGAAATTCATACTCTTAATCAGTAACACCGTTTTCTGATGGAGAAGTCACAAGGTAATTTGTTTTACCCTCTAAATTCAGGAAAAGCGCATTTATGGACACGGACACCATTTTCAATCTTACCGGCATTGACATCGACGACATCGACAATCTTACCAACTCTATCCAAATCGGTGGTAGTGGTAACAGATTCATTAACGGCACTAGTGGCAGCGATGTCATTACCTCTGGTAGTGGCAACGATACTATTAACGGTGGTAATGGCAATGATGTCATTACCTCTGGTGGTGGCAACGATTCCATTAACGGTGGTGATGGCAACGATGTCATTACCTCTGGTAGTGGCAACAATATCATTATCGGTGGCCGAGGCAACGATGTCCTTACCGCTGGTAGCGGTAGGGATAGTCTTTTTGGCGGTAGTGGTAATGATGTCCTTACCGGTGGTGGTGACAACGATCGCCTCATTGGTGGTGATGGCAACGATACCCTTGTCGGTGGTAATGGCAACGATACCCTGCTTGGTGAAAGTGGCAACGATAGCCTGATTGGCGGTAATGGCAACGATGTCATTGGCGGTGGTAATGGCAACGATGTCCTTGGCGGTGGTAGTGGTAACGATCGCCTCGTTGGTGGTAGTGGTAACGATCGCCTCGTTGGTGGTAGTGGAACTGATACTCTTATTGGAGGATCGGGTAATGATCGTTTCCAGTTCAACTCAATTTCAGATAGTCCTGCTGGATCTGGACGGGATGTTATCACTGACTTTTTTGGCAACGGTAACTTGCCAGGTGACCTAATCGATCTATCTAACATCGACGCCAACTCTACTATAGGGGGCAACCAAGCCTTTACTTTCATTGGATCTCGCGGATTCTTCGCAGCCGGTCAGGTTCGTTATTCAGGAGGTATTCTCCAAGCTAGTAATGATGGGGATCTAGCGGCTGAATTTGAGATTCAGCTGGCAGGCGCACCATCACTAGGGGCAAGCGACCTTGTCCTTTAATTGAACGGATCTGCCTTCAAAATAAGGCACGAGGCAGAATTCTAATAATTTAACAGTTACAGAAAGAGGTAAGTTTAAGTTGCCTCTTTTTTCTATAGTGATTATTATTACGCTAATTTATTTCTGTATTTAGGTAAATTGACAAAATATATTCCTGGTTAACCAGCCAAGGGACTTCCAACAAAAAAAATGTCCCATCGCTGTGCAAGCAGAGGAGGAAGAATCCGATCATCGTCTTCGCTCTAAAAATTGGATAATTTAATTTTTGGAAATCCCAAAGATAGTATTGCTGTAATCAAGCATAGTTAAGTACCAACATAGCTAATACAATCAGAATATTTGTAATCATCCTAGAGAAGTAATAATATATCATAGGAAGAATATTTTAAAAGACAAATTGTAACGCAGAAGTGTAGTGATCGTACTGGTCAATAAGACTTTTAAGTAATTAGCAATTAATTACTTATACATAACTACAGAAATAATTAAATAAATCTCAATAAGCAAAACTCTTATCTAAACAAGGGTTTCAAATTTTGCTATGACGAAAAAAAATACAAGAGGGTTAATTACTATTTCTTATCAATAGAAAAAATTCCCCTTAATGGTAATAGTATAGTTGTGTGATTGAAAACGTTCTAACACCTATATCTTTTTGTAGTAGCAAATCTGCTTTCTTCCTAACAGCCTACTACTAGAACCAATGAGGGCATAAGGTACAACAATATAGCGGTTCTCGATTATATGAGGACATTAAAGTCCTTATGTGAAATAATTCAGTATTTTTTGTTTGTATCTCACTCAACTGTACACCGCTATATAACATGAGTGTTGACACAATTTTGATGCCAAGATCATCAATACATCCAGTGCTTCTCATATCTTCAAATCTTCAGTACTGACTGCAAATATCTGCTTCAATCATTTCTAATTTAGCTATCTGTTCATTTTTCCTCTTCCTTTCTTGGTGAGGAAATGATGAGGTAGTTTATTTACCCTATAAATTAAGGAGATGTCTATTATGGCAACCATAACTGGTACCATTTTCAATGACAATAATACCGTCAACGGTGAACCATCTGTCTTTCGCGCTGCCCTGAATGGGGGTGCTAGCAACGATATCCTCAATGGGCGTGCTGGTAACGATATCCTTAATGGGCGTGCTGGTAACGATATCCTTAATGGGAATGCTGGCAACGATATCCTCAATGGGAATGCTGGCAACGATATCCTCAATGGTGGATTGGGTAACGATACCCTCAATGGTGGATTGGGTAATGATACCCTCAATGGGCGTGCTGGTAACGATATCCTCAATGGGAATGCTGGCAACGATATCCTCAATGGTGGATTAGGTAACGATACCCTCAATGGTGGATTGGGTAATGATACCCTCAATGGGAATGCTGGTAACGATATCCTCAATGGGAATGCTGGCAACGATATCCTCAATGGTGGATTAGGTAACGATACCCTCAATGGTGGATTGGGTAATGATGCCCTCAATGGGAATGCTGGTAACGATATCCTCAATGGGAATGCTGGCAACGATATCCTCAATGGTGGATTAGGTAACGATACCCTCAATGGTGGAAGAGGCAACGATACCCTCAATGGTGGTGTTGGAACCGATCGCCTTACCGGAGGATTGGGCAACGATGTTTTCGTTTTCAACTCAGTTTCAGATAGTTCTACTGGTTCTTCACGGGATACTATCGCTGGCTTCGATGGAAACGGTAACTTACCAGGTGACCGAATCGATCTATCTGCCATTGACGCCAACCCCTTTCTAGCAGGTAACCAAGCCTTCACTTACATTGGTTCTGGCGTATTCTCCAGAGTCGGTCAAGTCCGTTATTCAGGAGGCATTCTTGAAGGTAACACTAATTTCAATTTTGCCTCCGAGTTTGAGATTCAACTTGCAGGAGCACCAGGACTAGTTGCAAGCGATATTATCCTTTAATTAAGGGACTTACAGCTAAAAAATATCCCATCCCTGCGGAATGCTCCGTGAACATAAGGGACATGGAAAAACCAGAGTTTGAGAGATATTTTGCGGAAATTCAGACTAATTAATCTTAATTTCCGCTAGAAACCCACCTTGCTAAAACTCTGCTTGCTTTTACACCCCTACTCTCTGTTTGCTATCCATTACCCGGATCTTTTTTAACATTTGCGAGAGTCTTGACTCAGGTTTTTATAACCCTGATTCGTTCGTTGCTTATTCTCAATAAAAACGCAGTTTTAGCGAGAAGATAAAAAACGAATTTGTCAAGTATACCTAAATGTTAAGTGTCTAAGACGGTTATAGAATATGGGTTTCAAGATTGTAAAGAAAGATGTGGGTAACGCATAGTCTCTGTTTGGAGGAAGGGTGTTTTTATTACCAACGTTGGTACATACATTACTCATATTCGATCGTGCCGCATATGCATGAGAAAATCAGGTAATACAATCGCAACTGTTGCGATGATGCCACGGAAGGAAAAAAGATGTCAGAGAATTTGAGAAGCCAAGTAGTGACGCAAGGGGTGCAGCGATCGCCAAATCGAGCCATGCTGCGTGCAGTTGGTTTTAAAGATGAAGATTTCAACAAAGCCATTGTCGGTATTGCCAATGGCTACAGTACAATCACTCCCTGTAATATAGGGATAAATCTGCTGGCACAAAGGGCAGAGGTTGCTATAAAAACCGCCGGAGCAATGCCACAAATGTTTGGCACAATTACCATCAGCGATGGGATTTCGATGGGAACAGAAGGGATGAAATATTCCCTCGTATCGCGGGAAGTGATCGCCGACTCCATTGAAACCGCCTGTACCGGACAAAGTATGGATGGCGTGCTAGCCATTGGCGGCTGTGATAAAAATATGCCAGGGGCAATGCTAGCGATCGCACGGATGAATATCCCGGCAATATTTGTTTACGGTGGCACAATTAAACCCGGACACTATAACGGTAAAGACTTAACCGTTGTCAGTTCTTTTGAAGCAGTTGGTCAATACAGTGCTGGAAAAATTGACGACAAGGAATTATTAGAAGTCGAAAGTCGCGCTTGTCCTGGCGCTGGTTCCTGCGGGGGAATGTTCACCGCCAACACCATGTCCTCAGCATTTGAAGCGATGGGAATGAGTTTGCCCTATTCTTCAACAATGGCAGCCGAAGATGCCGAAAAAGCCGACAGCACCGAAAAATCGGCATTTGTATTAGTCGAAGCTATCCGTAAACAAATCTTACCCCGGCAAATTATCACCCGCAAATCAATAGAGAATGCTATCTCTGTGATTATGGCAGTCGGTGGTTCGACCAATGCAGTATTGCATTTTTTAGCGATCGCCCGTGCTGCTAATGTAAAGTTAACCATAGATGACTTTGAAACTATCCGCGCCCGTGTTCCGGTTTTGTGTGATTTAAAACCAAGTGGTAAATATGTCGCTACAGATTTGCATAAAGCTGGTGGCATTCCGCAAGTCATGAAGATGCTGCTTGTACATGATTTATTACATGGAGATAGCCTGACCATTAGCGGTCAAACCATTGCAGAGATATTAGCAGACATCCCCGAAGAACCATCTGCCAATCAAGATGTGATTCGGACTTGGAATAACCCGATGTATCCCCAAGGACATTTAGCCATCCTCAGAGGTAATTTGGCAACGGAAGGGGCAGTCGCTAAAATTACTGGTGTGAAAAAACCAGTTATTACCGGCCCGGCACGAGTGTTTGAATCGGAAGAAGCTTCTTTAGATGCTATTTTGGCTGGGAAGATTCAAGCTGGTGATATTCTAGTCATCCGCTACGAAGGACCCAAGGGCGGCCCTGGTATGCGAGAAATGTTGGCTCCCACTTCGGCAATTATCGGGGCTGGTTTGGGTGATGCGGTGGGATTAATTACCGATGGCCGCTTTTCTGGTGGTACTTATGGCATGGTGGTTGGTCATGTGGCTCCAGAAGCAGCTGTTGGTGGTGCGATCGCTCTTGTTGAAGAAGGCGATAGTATTACCATTGATGCACCTGCACGCCTCTTGCAGTTGAATATATCTGAATCAGAATTCGCCCGTCGTCGTGCTAATTGGCAACCTCCTGCACCACGTTACACTAAAGGCGTATTGGCGAAATATGCCAAATTGGTATCTTCTAGCAGTCTTGGTGCTGTCACAGATTTAGATTTGTTTTAATTCACTTGACTATCATGTGAGCTGCCTAAACTGTACCATAGGTTCAGTGTAGGCTTTCCAATTCATTAAATATCTCCGAAGATCACTCTTAGATTGTTGACTGTTAACCGTCAACGGTCAACAGCGTCGGGGCATCTCTCATCCTATCTTTAAAAAGAGTGGATTTTCCCGATGCGTTTTATAAATTATTCTTCACCCAATCTCTAAAGTTACGCATAGCTTGACTTTTGCCAATTGTTAAACACTGCTGAACATATTCATTCACTAACTCAATAATTGGGATATTAGGAAAATTAGGGCTAAAAGATGGGCTATTAAATACGCTTTGGCATTAAATAACAGAAATACCAGAATAGATAAACTGGAATTACTCTCAGGATTCGCTATTATGAGCGATCGCTTCATCCACACAAATCTGAAAATTCCAATATTTTAGGGTATAAATATTAACAATCCTTAATAATATTATCTATTAAGGATTGTTAAGAGGAGCAAAAATTGCTCACAAACTCAATTGTCACTTAAAAATCATCGAGAAACTGACTAAGGCGACTGATTACGGGGTCAACCTCTTGAGGAGGGGTAGCAACAGTATAAGAAGTGTTATTTACTACTTCTAATTGAGTTGGAGACTGAATGATTGATCGATCATTGACTATGATCGCCAGTTGTGCAACTTGTTGAGAAAGTTGCAGTAGATGGTGTTCCATCGTCTCCAAACGATTAGATCCCTTGGCAAAAAAACGTTCCTCAAGTCCAGCCACTTGACGTTGCAGTTCACCAATTTGTTGTTCAATCGGTGTTCTTGCTGCTGTTTGTGGAGCAGGTTGTACAGATTCCGGTACACATAAAGATTGCCACAAGGCTTCTTTACAGAGGTCGCTGAAAGTCTTGTCTGGTTGTTTTTCCAAATAACTTTCTACTTGCGCTAACAAGCTTTCATCAGCAAGCTCTGGGTTGAACGTGACGGATTTAACTACCTTTTTTGACCATTGGAACATCAGCTTTATGCCCTAGCAGCGCGATTGGAGGATAATTGTGCCTCTCCATAAATATACTGCCCCAAAGCATTCGCCTGCCGAGAAGGTGCTGCTAAATGAGCATTAATCTTTGCTTCCTTGAGTAAACGTTGAACGTCGTCCCAGAAGAACTCACCACCCCCGCCAGTCAGAATCACATCGGTGACACGTTCTGGCAACCAGGCGAGTACACGGCTACAGATTTCACGAGAAAACATCTCTGTGAGGTTGGGAAGAAAATCGTCTAGGTTGGTGGGCTTGCTAGCGCCTTTAGGACGGTAATAGCGTTCACCTCTGGGTTTGTTCACAGCAGAAATCAGGGCTAGAGATTGACTATCTGCTCCCTCGATTTCGGCAGACACCAATTCATAGAACTTATTCATACCGAAGTCTTCGCTCTTAGAAGCACCTCTGGCAAAACGGAAGTTATCTACCATCAAAAGATCGACGGTTTGATGTCCAATATCAACGATCGCCACCGATATTTTTGTAAAATCAGGACTGCCAGGACTTTTCTTTGGTTGAGCTTCAGACCACAGCAGGCTGCCGTAGCCTTCTGGCATTACCCATACCTTACTGACATTCAGCGATACAGATTCGCCTCGGAAGTTCAACACATGAGGACCACCGACTTGGCTAATCAACTGTGCTTTTTCTTTTTCAAATTGCTCTAAGGAAAGAAAAGGCAGACCTAGTACAACTGAGATATCGTCTCTGAGTTTGAAGTAGCCAGCACTTGCTAATACTTTTACCAGTGCAGCCTCTACCTTAGATTGGCCGACTCCTAAATTTGCCCCAAAATCTGCTGCCAATTGACCAACAGCATATCCATTTCCTTGGTACTCCAGCCACAAATCCATTAAAGGGTCAGTAGCCCTGGCTTCAAAAACACCGCCGCGTACTTGTTCTATTGACATCTGCTTGACGTTGGCAGGAACGAACACCACGCTGCCGGGTTCACGACTCACACAAGTTTTTGTGGAAGTTCTGCCTAAATCAACACTGAGAATGGTTTTCCCTGGAACACCGCCTGCCTTAGGAGGATTATTATTAACAGCATTCATGGGAGTCGATGCTGATACTCTATTCATGGGTATAGCAGCAGCATTGATAGGGGTAGCGGCGGAAGGTTGGTCTGTCATGAAAGCTCCTAGTTCAAACTTAACTGTAAAAAGTTGTCATGCTCATCTTACAAAAATGCGAGCAACCAGAAATTCTAGGTTGCGTCAAGTGTAGCTAGAAATACCCCAAAAATTAATTCAGGCGATACCTCCGATAAGCTTATGCCTTCGCACATCTAGTATTATTTGGCATAGTGTAGGCGAATTTTGGCCAGATGTAACCCCTGCTTTCACTGCTTTCAAACCAAAAACGTCCGTGTTTCATCTTCTAGTACGTCTTAACTGGCGTTTAAATATCCAGAAAACAAATGCTAGAACCAAACCCCCAAGTACGATTTTGGATACAGGAGCAAGGTACTTGTCCACAAGTTCATACTGACTACCCAATATGTATCCTGAGTATGTTAGCAAACCCACCCAAGCAGCGCTACCTAAGGTTGTGTAAACCAAAAATGGTAGCAGGGGCATGTTGCTAATACCTGCAGGAACAGAAATTAAAGTGCGGATTCCCGGTACAAGGCGACCAATTAATACTGCTGTTCTGCCTTGTCGGTTAAACCACTCTTTGGCCTTGGTGATATCTTTACTGGATATGCCTAGCCATTTGCCATATTTGTCAGCCCAAGCTTTCAAACGGGTTTCCCCCAAAAACTGACCTGGATAGTACCAAATAAGTGCGCCCAATACAGAACCTAAAAGTCCTGCAAAAAACACACCAATGATATTCAGCTTTGCCCCTCCTGGTTGATATGGGCTTGCTGTAAATCCAGCCAGTGGCATAATCAATTCCGAAGGAATGGGGGGAAATAAGTTCTCTAAGAACATTAACAGGGCGATTCCCCAATATCCAAAATAGTTGATGGTATTAGTTATCCATTCAAGCATTGAGTTAATTCCTGAAATTGCTGGACTAGTTTTGTTAATAAATTCAGCCTTAGCTTTATTAAAAGGTAATTATTCTTGCTACCTAAAATCAAAGTAATTTTGCTGCATTATAAAGTTGGCATCGCAACGAAGAAACAGAGTAAGATCGGTGGAAGCTAGAATCAAACCTACCACTAGATTTTGTTTTCTAATTTTTTAGATCCCCCTTAGTCGTTTTTTTAAAAGGACTAGGAAGGATCTAAAGATTTGATGGCAAATTTAACAACACACTTTAGAGTTTTCTTCTGAGGTTGTAGTTGTGGGAGAGCAAGGAGAAAGTGTTACCTTTCCCCCTCATCCCCTTATCCCCCTCGTCCCCTCTTCTAGGCTGTCGGAGTCAATGATTGTACTCTTGGTTCGGATTGCCAGTCTAATGGATTCCAAACTCGATCTTCCAGCGCCATTTGCTCAATCAAACTTGCTAATCTCAGGGCTTTAAGAGCTTGTTCACCGCCTACTGAGGGTTGATTGCCACCATGTACACAGTTGACAAAATGCTCTAATTCTGCACTTAGGGGTTGAATGTTACTGGTGTAGACTTTTTCAATCACACCATCTTGCCTGTAAAGTACTTTTCGGTGGTCGGTGAGAGAATTAGCAGTCGTTTGCCGGTGAATCAAAATTTCATTCTTGAGAAAATCTGCCTCAGTAAATGAATTTTTGCAATGGGCGACAATCCGGCGAATTTTTCGGTGGGTGACTTTACTGGCGGTCAGAGTAGCAACAATACCATTGGCAAACCCCAAGGTGGCGGTTACATAATCTAAATAACCAGAGTCTAGGGCGCGACTACCGCTAGCAGTCAATTTCGTGACTGGGGAAGCAGCTAATTCCAAAAGTAGGTCGATGTCATGGATCATTAAATCCAGCACAACTGAAACATCGTTTGCTCGATCTGAGTAAGGACTCATTCTGTGGGCTTCTAGTGCCAGCAATTCCTCAGTTTTCAGCACTTGGCTTAGTTCTTTAAAAGCTGGATTAAAACGCTCAATATGACCCACTTGTAGGATACACCCAGACTCGGCTGCGGCATTTACTAGGGACTCTGCCTCAGAAATACTGGCTGCGATCGGTTTTTCAATCAAAACATGAATTCCCGCTAACAGACAGTTGATACCCACAGCATAGTGTAAACGGGTGGGAACTGCTACACAAACTGCTTCCACAAGAGGTAACAGGTCACAGTAATCTTCGAAAAAACGCACCTTGTACTTGCTGGCAGTTTCTAGCCCTCGCTCAACATTAATGTCTGCTACTCCAACTAGTTCAACATCTTTCATTGAACTCAGCACGCGAGCATGATGTTGTCCCATGTTACCCACTCCAATCACGCCTATGCGGATCGGTCGTGGCTGGTTGCGCTGTGTATATGGATTCGGTTCTGCCACTGACATGCTATCTTGCACTATTATTCTCTCCTCAACCACCAAATTTAGAGACGCTACGGCCGTTGGCGTTTATACTCGAAAGCCAGTTACGATCCGTCTAAAACCATCCAGATGGTAACATAGAGCCTATGTTTATGAAGAATTTCAAAGTTTGTGATCGGTTCCCGTAATCCAAATATCTTTTGTATAGATAGTTCGGCTTTGTTTTAGATTTTGCACTTTCTACAATAAATATGTGTCTTTTTATTAACTTTAAAACATTAAGTAAGACTTAAATGTAAATTCTTCAAATTTCTGGTGTAATTTGGCGATTTAAAATTCAAAATTTGTAATCGAGATGAAAGCTGTAATTCTGTTATCTGGGGGATTAGACTCTTCCACAATTTTGTACAAAGCTAAAGCTGATGGCTGTGAATGTCATGCTATTTCCTTTGATTACCAGCAGCGACACCGACGAGAGTTACATTCAGCCCTCACTGTTGCTCAAAAAGCTGCGATCGCACAATATCAGGTGGTTAATTTTGATTTACGGCAATGGGGTGGTTCAGCACTTACCGATGACGCGATTGATTTACCCCAGGAGCGATCGCTCGATGAAATGTCTCAAAATATTCCTGTAACCTATGTTCCGGCGCGTAATACCATCTTTTTAAGCTTTGCTCTTGGTTACGCCGAAGCGATCGCAGCTGAACGTGTCTATATCGGTGTCAATGCTTTAGATTACTCAGGATATCCTGACTGTCGTCCCGACTATATCCAGGCAATGCAAGAAGTTTTTCGCCTGGGAACCAAACAAGGGCGTGAGGGACAACCAATCAATATTGTTGCACCGCTAATAAATTTGAAAAAAACTGAAATCATCCAGTTGGGTAACCAATTGGGAGTCCCTTGGGAGCTAACTTGGTCTTGTTATGCTGGTGGTGATGTTGCCTGCGGTGTATGTGATTCTTGTCGCTTGCGATTGGCAGCCTTTGCCGAATTAGGACTCGTTGATCCACTGGTGTATGGTTCTTGAGTTAGGAGTTAGGAGTTAGGAGTTAGGAGTTAGGAGTTAGGAGTTAGGAGTTAGGAGTTAGGAGTTAGGAGTTAGGAGTTAGGAGTTAGGAGTTAGGAGTTAGGAGTTAGGAGTTAAAATCCAATACAGTTCAGTTAAGCCCCAAATCCAATGCAAGAGACGTTGCAATGCAACGTCTCTACATACCAAAAATCCTTATACCCAAGCGTATTGAGTTAAAATTCATAACTCCTAACTCTCAACTCCTAACTTTCAACTTTTAACTCTTCTAACCGTCGCAGTTGAATTTGATGCAGGCGTGGCCCAACAATTGATACCACAGTAAATTCAAGATTTTCATAGCAGAAGATTTCACCTTTGGCAGGAATTTTCTGTAACTGATAAAGCAAAAAGCCCCCTAGTGTCTGGTATTCTCTTGTCACAGGTAAGTTGAGATGCAAAACTTCGTTGAGGTCTTCGAGGTTGATTTGTGCCTGTACCAGAAATTTTTGCTCATCCAACATCTGAATTAGTAAGTCGTCGCTGCTTTCAGGAACGCTTGCGTGGCCGATGATTTCGGCAATGACATCTTTGATTGTCACTAGTCCCACAGTACCGCCGAATTCATTCACTACCATGACCATAGCGGGTTTCTCTTGCTGCATCATTGGCAAAAGTTCACTCAAGGGCGTATGTTCTGGAACAAACCGGACGGGACGCATCCAAGGTTGGATTTGTGCCTCTAAACTGAGCTTTCCTACAGCCAAAGGTTGTGCCAAATCTTTAAAATAAACAATACCGCGAACATCGTCTAAAGATTCACCAATGACGGGATAACGAGAGTAACCAGTAGAAGCCATTTCCTTGAGTAATGTCTGGAAGCTAGCATCTTTTGGCAGCGCAATAATACTGGTGCGGGGGATCATCACATCTTGGGCCATGACATCCCCAAACTCAAAGACATTATTGAGCAGTTCTCGCTCTGCGTGCTGTAAACCAGTAGATCCCCATTCTGTAGATATAATCAGTTGCAATTCTTCTGGAGTTACAGGTGGTCTCCAGCCTTGGCCTGTGTATTGGATACCAAAAATCCGCAATAAGAAACGAGTTGATTGGTTGAGAATCCAGATGAAGGGACCAAAAAAACGCACAATCGCTTTTACCGAAGGACCCAAAAACCGAGCTAGCTGTTCTGAGTACAGCATGGCTAAGGATTTGGGACATAATTCTCCGATCACAATTTGTAAATAGGCAATCAAGAAAAATGCAATGGGAATTGATAAGGAATGCGCTAGGAAGGTAGTCATTCCAATAGGTAAAGGCCAGGATTTTAACCATGCCTTCACCAGCACGACAATCGTACTTTCTCCAATCCATCCTAATGCCAAACTAGAAAGGGTAATGCCTAACTGAGTGGTAGATAGCAGTCGGTCAATACTACGTTGTAGCATTTCGACTGCGATCGCTGGAATATCCCCAGCCTTAACTAGCTGGTGAATACGCGATCGCCGCACGCTCACCATCGAAAATTCTGCCGTCACAAAAAAGGCATTTATGGCAATCAGTAGTAGCACTGATAGTAACCGCAGCGCCACCTCTGTCCAACTTAAATTAGGAAAACCACTCACTGCCAAAGCTCGTGTAAAACTCACGCCCTCCATTTAGGGGGAATGGGGAATGGGGAATGGGAATGGAGAGTGGGGAATGGTAAAAAATAACGTATAATCACCAATGCCCAATGCCCAATGCCCAATGTCCAATGCCCAATGCCCCATGCCCAATCTACCTCTCTACAGAAATATTTGACGCTACTAACTTCAATTCTTGAGCGGGATAATCAGTGAGAGCGAGTGATATTTTCTTAACATCATCAAGTAAAGCTGTGGGAATGCTCACTGTACCTGTAAATGCTGGCCCATTTACAGGCAATTCTGTTGGTAAACCTTCTGTACTAGCACTCAGAGTTCGTCCTTTATCATCGGTAACATCTAAAAAACTATACAGGAAGCGCACAGAATCTTTACCTTTGTTCTGCATTTTCACTTTCAATAGCAAATCACCACCAGAGTAGCGGGCAGATTGCACAATCATGGTTACACCTTGACTCTGGGCAGTAACTGGAAACCCTGGCTGGGGCTTTTCTTCAACCACTGCTGGGAGTTTTTCCTCTGGCTTCTGCTTGCTGCTATTGGTTTCTTCATCATCTTCCTCTAGCTTTTCTGATTTAGCGGTCTTGGTCTTACCCTCAATTCGTGCCTTGACAATTTTTAGAATCTCTTCCTCTTTTAATAGCACTAACCCTGCCTGTTGAGAGCTATTTGTTTTATTGCTGGCAAATTTGGTTGTAGGACGCCCATCTGGTGTAGTAACGCCTTTAAGTGCTGAACTACCTAGTTCAAACCCCAAAAGGGCACTCACAGAACCTGCCCCCATCATCAGGATTAACAAAACCAAAGTAAGAAGTACAGTAGAATTTATTTTCATCACTGACAAGCTATTACATAAAAATGCGGGTCTATTTAAGAATAGTGAAGCTTTTGACCTCAATCTTAAAGGAACTTGATCAATATTAGTCTGCACTATTTTATGATTAAATTATGTAGTATAAAAATCTGATAAGCTATTGTCGAGTATTCACAAGTGTAAATTTGTGCTATAATTACCCAATTGGCTAAACTCGATGCATGAGGTATTTTCCTTAGTATAAAATTAGCAAATCAGGTTGACCTAAGAGTTGAAGTAATTGACTCTTATGAACCCGAGAGCCAACAAAACAAGCGCCTTTGGCCGATTGGGGAGGCAACGAACTCATAATTCGTCTTCAGGCTGGTTCGATTCCAGCAGGGCGCACTGAACAATCAAAAAGCAGTAATAGAGGGATAAAGGGCATTGGGCAAGAGGACTTGGGGTCAAGGAGAAAGACTTGTTTCAAGTTATCACCTCTTGTCCCCTTGTCTCCCTCATCTCCCCTTGCTCCCCCACTCCCTACTCCACAATATTACCGAGGTAGTAAAGTTTCAAACCTGAATTCAGTTCCTACTTTGAGTTTGTTGCTATTGAAACGCGGAGACATCATTAGTGATGTGTCATAAGGATTTGGTAAATCAGGAGTGCGAATATATGGGTCGTTGCCAACTTGTTGAGTCAGGACATCACGATATAAACTGTTAATCAACTGAGCATCGCGAGCAATTTCGTTTTCTGGGAAAGAACCACCGAAACCGGAACCCGATCCGAAAAATGAGTCTAGTTGACGCTTGAGACTGCTATTCTCATAGAAATTGCGATCATGACGAAAATAAGCTCGTTCAAATACATCATTAGTAGTTTCAGTTTTGGCGGTTTCAGTTTGGGCAGATGCTACTGAGGGAAAAGCAATACTAGCAGCAAGCAGCACCAATAAACCACCAAAGGGTTTAAATTTTAGACACACGTTTCTGACTCCTCAATTTTTGTTTTGGGCGAATCTTAATTTATGCTTAAGTTCAGAACTCTCATGAGTTCAACCTTTGGTGTAGCACAATTTTTAATGTTTTGTAATGACGTATCCTACTGAAACTCTTACCCACTCAGATATTTGGGCAACCACCCCTGATTCGACCACCTTGCGCCACAAGCTACTAGATTTATTTTGCCAACTTGCTTATCAAGAAGGTGATTTTCTCCTATCTTCTGGGCTGCGTAGTTCTTATTATGTCAACAAGACGCAGGTAACACTGCATCCTCAAGGTGCTTTGGCAGTCGGACGGTTGCTGTTTCATTTACTACCCGTAGATACACAGGCTGTAGGTGGTTTAACAATGGGGGCTGATCCAATGGTGACAGCAGTGAGTATAGTTTCTGTTTATGAAAACCGCCCAATACCAGCACTAATTATTCGCAAGGAAGCCAAGGGTTATGGGACGAAAGCTTATATAGAAGGCCCCAGTCTACCAGAAGGTGCAAAAGTAGTAGTTTTGGAAGATGTCGTTACAACTGGGCAATCTGCTTTAAAAGCAGTTGAGCGTCTTAAAGATGCAGGTTATACCGTAAATCAAATAATTTCACTGGTAGACCGACAACAAGGTGGAGGTGAGTTGTACCAGTCAGCAGGGTTGAAGTTTGAAACTTTGTTTTCCATTCAGGAAGTTCAGGAACGTTACCGACAACTTGCGAATTCATAAGTGTCGCTTGCCAAATTATTTGACAATTTGACAGATTTATGTAACTTAAATTAGTCTTAAAGCCCTAATAAGGGTTTTATTATTTTAGGCTCAAAATAGCCTTTACTGCACTGGCGATCGCAGAAGATGCTTTTTCAATTTCTTCTTTGGTTGTAAATTTCCCAATACCAATTCTTAACGCTCCCTTAATTACATTTTCCGCAAGATTCATAGCTTGCAGAAGGTTGATCGGAATTTTACCGACTGCTTGGGAAGCATCACATAAAAAAGGGATATGGTATTTTTGAGCGATCGCTCCAATTTTTTCTACTGGGTAAATTGTCCCTACTTCATTTTGCCGTTTTTTCTTCTGTGTCGGAGTTTCATTTTTCGGTGGTTTCTGTTTTGGCTCACGATTCCAAAGTTTTTGCCACAATAAATAAACCTATGGATTGACCTTTCTGGGGTTCTATAGCTAAAGCACTGTGTAATATTAAACCATTACCTGCCTTACTCAAACTGATAATTGATAGTATGGAGATATAGTACTCATCCATATTGGGTTTTTGAAAAAACCCCGTACAACTAGAAAAGGTTGATTTCCTACTCCCTACTCCCCACTTGCTGCCTATCGCGCTTCTCTGGGAGACGCTTCTCTTTCAGAGACGCGAACGCGAACGCGAACGCGAACGCGCACCACGCAAATAAGTATGGCTACGCAGCGTTGCGCGAACAGAAATCAAAGCAGTTTCCTATAGTATGGAAAAACTTAAGGAAGAATGTAGCAGTTCTGGTTAAAAAGCTCGAAACCCAGTTTCTATAACCATGAATACCTAATTAAAGAAATATTAATGTTTTGTTAACTTAAATTAATACAAATTTATGTATAGTATAGAACTTTGCTAAACTTCATAATTTGAGGAAAAATAAATGTTAAATCATGTAAGATCGGAATGCTTGTAAAATTGGAAACAACTAACGCCCACAGTACACCATAGGAAAATTAGAAAATGTCTAGGCAAAGTTCTCACGAGAGAAACTTTTTCAAAGCTTTAATTGGTAGCGCTATCAAAGGATCTCATAAGTTAAGACTGGGACTCAAATCTAGCTTGATTATTCTGATTGAATCTGTACCTTTTTTGATTGCTTGTGCTGTACTTGTAAGCGTTATCAGCCTAAAAAGTCCTATTCTGCTTTTTTGTTTACTAGTTGGTAGTTTAATTGCAGTCATCATCCAACAAATTGGACAGCAAGTGAATTTACCAAAGCGATCGCTAATATTATTACAAATTTTAGCCGCAGCCGTAATTCTGAGTTTATATTGGTTAGACTGGTTTGCAGCCCCCGCACAAGCACAGTTTTTTGGGGAAGCTGAAAGGTTTTTCAAAAGAAACTTAGGTGGTGGAACAGGAGTTGGTGGTGGTGAGGCAGCAATAAGTTTGATATTTAATGTGTTGCGGGCCATTTACTTACTCTATATTGCAATCTCCTTGGTTGGTGTGATTAACGCAGTCCGTAAAGATGAAGATTGGCAAAGCATTGCCAGAACTCCCCTATTAGTCGTTGTTGCTGTTACCATTGCTGATGTACTCACACGCTTTGTAATTGGTCCACAACAGCAGTAAATAATTCAAATATTTCATATTTCATCAAATGTCTCAAGAGCGGGAACAAGAATTTCGTCCAGTCAATCAGGTTCTGGGAAGCCAACCGTCATTAGGGCCAATTCCTGCCGATCAAATTCTTCCTTGGACGGTAATTGCCCTAGCCTCTTACTTTATTATCAATGGAATTTTTGGTGGAATTTTCCAAGAAGAGTTTCAAAAATGGTTGTGGACAATACTAATGACTGGTTGGGGAATAGGAACTTGGTGGATCTTAACGGGTGGTAGGAGTTGGAGTTTTTTAAGTAAATTTATTGGCGTTCCCGCTTGGACAAGAGGCTTTGCTCGTTATCAAAGCTTATTGGAAGTTAACCATGAAGCAAAAAATCGGAAAACAAAGCGTCGGCGTCGCCGGAAATGAAAGTAGATTAACACCATTTGAAGATGCCTTACACTTGGCGACAATGCTACGTGTAGCATTGAATGGGCGTGATATTGGTGCTTACCTTTTGACAAAAGGCAATCAAAGAGATCGGTTTTGCTTTGTTTTTGGTTTTGACTGTAAGGGAATTCATACCACTTTAAGACCCGAACAAATCGATACGCTTTTTAATAACATTGAAGCCGGATTAAAAGATATCCCTAGCGGTGAAAGAATGACACTGCATTTGGGATCTTTTAGTTCTGATAAAGAACGTCAAAAAGAATTAGTATCGCTAATAAGAAATGCGCCATCACGAGATATTAAATATTTGTTGATGGCAGAGAGAGCCAGAATCAAAGAATTGACTATTTCTGGTATTCGTAAGCCTAAATTTTTGCGTATTTATGTAACTTACACCGTTGAATCCAACTCGGCAAATGCAGATGATTGGATAGAGAAACTTTTAGTCAAAGCTGAATCTTGGTGGTTGAAATTTAAAGGTGAACTATCAGAAGTAGAAAACCAGCGCATTGAAACCCTGATAACAAATGCTTATAAACAGGGTTTTCTGCGCTGGGAACAAATTTTGTCTAACCAAATGGGATTGGATGTCAAGCCTTTGAGAGCAGATGAACTCTGGGAGGGCATCTGGAAAAGGTTTAATGATACGCAGCCAATAGAGATTCCCCAGTTGATGACTTTAGATGAAGAAGGACTGCACGAACAAGTTAATTCAGATTTAGCTAGTACTAAATTGTTGATAGACAATATCCACGGCACAACTTTGCTGATGGAGTCTAGCGTACCTTGTGCCGATCGCCGTTGGGTTAATGTTAACAATCGTTATATCGGCGTACTATCATTTCTCGAAAAACCCGGAGGTTGGCCAAATAAATCTACTCAACTGCGATATTTATGGGAACTATTGGCCAGAGAAAGAGTAGTAGATACAGAGATTTTTTGTGAGTTGACTGCGGCAAATCCAGCATTGGTGAAAACTACTTTGCAACGAGTGCTGAAGCAGTCAAACATGACAACAATAATGGCTCAAGAAAAAAGTAAAACTATTGATGTCAACGCTCAATTAAAGCTGAAGAAATCGGTAGCAGCACAAGAACAATTATTTGAAGGTGCAGTCCCCATCTATACGAGTATCGCTATTTTGGTACATCGTCCAACTGTAGAAAAATTAGATGAGGCGACAAGATATATTGAAAACTGTTTTCAACGTCCAGCAAGAGTAATTAGAGAAGTTGAGTATGCGTGGAAAACCTGGCTGCAAACTCTACCAATAGTTTGGGAAGGTTTGTTAGCAACACCCTTTAACCGTCGCCAGCTATATTTAACAAGTGAAGTTCCCGGATTAATGCCTTTAGTTTTAACTAAACGGGGTGATAAAGAAGGCTTTGAGTTGATTGCCGAAGAAGGCGGAACACCCGTACATTTAGATTTGTTTAATCAACACAAAAATTTAGCTTTGTTTGCTACAACTCGTGCTGGTAAATCGGTTTTGGTATCAGGGATTCTAACTCAGGCTTTGGCGCATGGTATTCCTGTTGTGGCGTTAGATTTCCCTAAACCTGATGGGACATCTACCTTTACTGACTACACTGAGTTTATGGGGGTCAATGGAGCGTATTTTGATATCTCCAAACAATCGAATAACTTATTTGAACAGCCAGACTTACGATCGCTAGATCCAGAACAACAGCGCGATCGCTTTAATGATTATACTGCCTTCCTAGAATCAGCTTTAATGACAATGGTTTTAGGATCATCCACTGAAAGTCAAATTTTATCGCAAACCGTGCGATCGCTGCTCAACTTAGCATTAGAAGCTTTCTTTGCTGATGAGGGCATACAAGAGCGATATCGACAGGCGATGGTGGGAGGATTTGGCACTCTTGCTTGGCAGAAAACCCCTACCTTAAAAGATTTTCTGTATTTCTGTTCATCAGAACACTTGCAGCTAAGTAGTTTAACTGGGAGAGTAGAAGATGCTCTCAGTCAAATTCAGCTGCGCTTACGGTTTTGGCTTTCTAGCCGGGTGGGACAAGCCATTTCTGCACCATCTAGTTTTCCTACCGATGCACAACTTTTAGTTTTTGCTCTGAGAAACTTATCAGATAGTGAAGATGCAGCCGTACTATCTCTGAGTGCCTATTCAGCAGCATTACGACGCGCATTAAGTAGTCCGGCCTCGATATTCTTCATTGATGAAGCACCAATTCTATTTGAATTTGAGCAGATTTCTGACTTAGTTGGGAGAGTTTGTGCGAACGGTGCTAAGGCCGGTATCAGAGTCATCTTATCAGGACAAGATCCTGATACTATTGCCAAATCTAAAGCTGCATCTAAGATTTTGCAAAACTTGACAACACGATTGATTGGACGCATTCAGCCAGTTGCAGTCGATAGTTTTGCAGATATCTTAAAGTATCCCCGCCACATTATTTCTCGTAATGCTTCAGAAAGCTTTTTTCCCCGGAAAGAAGGCGTTTATAGCCAATGGCTGTTAGATGATAACGGTATTTATACATTCTGTCGTTATTATCCAGGTTATGAACAATTGGCAGCAGTTGCTAATAACCCCTCTGAACAAACTGCACGGAGTAAAATGATGCAAGTTCATAGCGATAAATATGAAGCAATTTCTGCATTTGCACGTCAGTTAGTGGCTACACTACGTAGTAGTTAATCTGGTTGTGTAAGCAGTTAATAGCGATTCAAAAAGTTATCAATCATAGTTAAAAAGCTAAATTACCTTTTTCAGGCACAAATGTATGCGAAAAACTACCATTTTTACTTTTACGTTGCTATCCCTGGCAATCTTACCAGCAATGGCACAAGTTAACACGGAATTAGGCCAGGTTTGGAATGATATTAAATTGTATTCCGCAGAAATGGAAAAATACTTTCAAAATAATCTGAGCGATAACTTAAAGCCTTTAGAAGCACAGAGTCGAAGTGCTCTTGAGAGTTCCAAAGGAGAGAGAGAATTGAAGATACCTAACCCCGTAACTGCGGGAAAAAACATTCGTGATAATTTGATTATCAACTCTTATAGTTCAGACCCTAGAGCAAGCCGCTTTGAAAATAATGTAGCAGTACGGGGAAATTCAGCTAGTAACGAAATCAATCGTTTTATTACTCGTGGAGCAGCAGAAGCTTTTCTTGGTAAAGATGGACAAAATCGGACACAAGAAAAGTTAGAAAATACTGAAAATAAATTAGAAGAAATTACCACTTCTGCCGAACAGGCTGAGGGAGCGAAAAGCTCATATATTCAAAATATTCAGACTGCTCTTTCTAGTCCTACTATTGGAACTAATAGTCCAGTTGTCCAGGGTATTTTGAATTTAGCACAATTAATAGGTGTTACTCAATTACAAACTATTAGAATTCAAGAGGCACAATCACAATTTATAGGTGAAACATTTGCTCAAACAATACAAACAAATCAGTCTTTACAATATTCTAATTTAAACTTAGCAAATATTTCTCAACAGGCAGAAGAGGCGAATCGCGCTCGGAGAGTAGACACATCTACAGAAGCTGCGCGACTTTTACGAGCTACTTCTCAACTAGATTTGTTTGGTAGAGAAGTTGATAAGTAGGATTTTTAGAAGAAAAAACTCTAATTTTCTATATAATTTTTAAAATCCTTAAACTTTTTACAAACCAACAACAAATCTCAAAAACAGTTTGTAGTGGTGCGTTATCGACAGCCTAAAAACGCACGCAAGTACGTCGGATAGGGTGCTAGGTTCCTAATGCACCCTAGAAAATCTAAAAAACAGCCTATCAACTCAAAATGCAACTTGCTATTCAATTAATTTTTGCTCAACTAGGTTCCCAAGCAGGCATTGATGAGGTTCTCGATAATGGTGCCGCGACTTCCCAAAGTATTGCTGAAGGATGGGACAATCAATGGCTGAATTTATTACAGAATACTACCAGTAATAGCTTGTATGGAGCGCTGACAACTCTGGGTATTTTTTTTGCAGTAGGAACCCTGTTATTTTTTATGATACAATTCCTCAAAGACTTAATATCCTACGAATATAGTCGTCCAATATCAGCTTTAATCTGGCCTTTTGTGGTGGTCATCCTCTTAAGTAATACGGGGAATGGAAATATCCTTTCTAGCCTGACACTGGGAGTGCGTAACTTTATAAACACTGTCAATCAGCAAGTATTAGTAACAGCAGATGCGGATAAAATGTATCAGCAAGCATTGAGTATGAGTGTTGCTGAAGAAGTAGCTGGTTCTTTTCTGCGTCCTTGCCAATCCCTAACTGGTGAACAACAAAGGCTATGCTTTACCGACGCTGCCGAAAAAGTCAATATTCTCTTGCAGAGATATAGAAATACATATAGGAATCAAAACTGGATAATTAGGCTACAAACTAAGGTTGATAATATCAGGTATGACAAAGGCTTTGTATCAGAAACCTCATTTAATTCTTTATTAGGTTCTACAGTCCAAACAAGCATCAAAAACTTTTTAATTTCCTTACAATATGCCTTCCAGAATCTGATAGAAGCAACTATGTTGCTGATAGCAGCTTTAGGTCCAATAGCCGTAGGTGCGTCTTTACTGCCTGTAGCTGGTAAACCAATTTTTGCATGGCTGACCGGATTTTTATCTATTGGAATTGCCAAGATTTCATTCAATATTATTGCTGTGGTGACTGCCGCAGTTATTGTAAATGGGCCAGGTCAAGATGTTAGGGTTGATCCAGACTTAATGTGGTTCATAATTTTTCTAGGAATTTTAGCACCAATTTTGTCGTTAGCTGTGGCTGCTGCTGGAGGTTTTGCAGTATTCAGTGCTATTAGCAATACAGCTTCTTTAGTAAAAGAGAGGATATAAAAAATTCAAAATTAAAAATGAATAAAATTGTTGAAAGTATTCTAACTGCTGAATTATATGCAAATCATAATTAATGTAGAATAACTGAAGTTTGTTGCAAAAGAGGTGATAAAATGGTGCGTTTACTGGAAAAAAGACAAACAATAGCAAGTGTTTTGACACTTTTTGCGATCGCAACCTTCAGTTTACATCTATTAGTTTTATTTTTATTCTTATTACAAGGGCTAAATATTCGCCAACTCAGTGTCAGAAAAGCTCCCAACTTTGTGCAATTAATAGACGGTAAAGCAGTAGTTAATATTGATGATTTAGCAAGAGAACCAGAAGCAATTCGCCAATTCATCAGCAAAACGATGATATCAATGTTTAGCTGGTCTGGAAACTTACCACCACAAAGAATTGAAGAAGTTGCAAACCCCAAACCGGATTTAGGAATTGTGATTCCAACACCTCAAGGGGGTAGCCAAAAAGTTAGTACCAGCAGTTGGATAGCTAGTTTTGCCTTATCCGAGGATTTTCGCAAAGGTTTCTTGAGGACAGTTGCAGAAATGACACCACCAGAAGTTTTCTCTGAAGATCCAAAGCTTGCTATGACATCAGAATTAGTTATTAAGCGGGTTTATCCACCAAAACAAATTGCACCAGGTAAGTGGCAAGTAGGTATAGTAGCCGACTTAATTCAACAAAATCAAGTTGGTGGAGCAAAAGTCATCACTCCTTTTAATAAAGATTTACTTGTACGTGCAGCAGATTATTTCGGTAATCCCCAAGCAGGTAATAGCACAGACCTGCAAAAAGCAATTTATAGTGTCCGCGCTGATAAACTAGAAATTTATGAAATTCGTAACTTATGTTTGTTAGATGGTTACAACAACCTTAATCAAGATAAATTAACGCAATGCGGGGCTGGACAAACATCTGATAGCTTTATCAGATAAAGGGTTTCTCGTTTACTGTCTAAATAGTTCAATTTATATAATCAATTATTAATGCAATTACTCAAACCAGAAAATAGGAAAAACAACCCATTGCCACTGTTGGCAGTAGGAACATTTGGTTTACATGTATTTACCTTGCTTTTACTAATATTTAACGGGTCTATGTTACAAGAGTTAGGTCAGCAACTTACACCTCAAACTTTAGTGCAACTTGTTGATGGTCGCACTATAACTGTAGACCCCCAACCAAATTTAGAGCGACAGCCAGAGGCTATTCGGCGTTTTGTGGGTGAAACTATGAGTTTAATGCTTACTTGGTCACAGCAACAGCCGCCAACACAAGTTTGGGAAATTACCTCCCAACTGGTAGCTGATGATTTTAAACAAAAATTTAAGTCAGAAGTTACCAATTTAAATCCAGATAGCCAATTTGAAAATGTTAATCGAGGAGCAGAGAATGTATTAGTAATCCAAAAAATTTCTCAACCTAGAGAAATAGGTAATGGAAAGTGGGAAGTGGAGATGCTTGCGAATCAATTAGTTTTTAGCGGTTATGATAGATTGGGAAAATCAACTTCCTTTAATAAAAAAATTTTAGTTAGAGCAATAGATGAACCAGCAAGTTCGCTACCCAATGCTCCACTACCTTTGCACCTTGCAGCTTACCGCCTTGGTGAAGCCAGACTAGAAATTTATAATGTATGTGAAATCCAAGATAAAAATTGTTCTGGGAATCCAAACCAAGCTTTACCATGACTAGATACTCAACTCCTGCGGAAACTCCTCCCCAAAATGAATTTACTTTAACCAACGACGATCACCAACAACAATCTGTAGAATCTTTCGATTGGGAATCGCGGATGTCAAGGTTGGTGGGTTTTGAAGAAGAATCTTCTACCGATACCCAAGAATCAGAAGGCTCTGCAACGCCGCAAGAGTCGTTGTCTCAACCACAAGAAGTTCAGACTAAGCAACCCCTCTCATCTAATCCCTTTGCAAAGTTAGGCTTGGTAGGGGTTGCTACCTTAGCGATCGTTTTGGTCGGTGGTCTGTTTTTGTCCCAGTTGATGAACCCCGGCACCGAAAAGCCAAAAATTGTTACTCCACAAGTGCCTGAGCAACCAACTAATGAGTCTAGCTCTCAACAGCTAGAAGGCGAAGTAGATACTCTCAAAACGAAATTAGCCCTGACTGAACAAGCGCAGATGGTGAAAGCTGCTCAAGAACAGCTCAGAACGGCAAAATCAACGCAGACAGCAGCCTTACAAGAACCGTCAGTTTCTTCTAGAGGGAGACAGAGAGTGATACCAACACCCCCACCACCAGTTAATGTACCTCGGACAGTGACAGTTGAGCGCATCGTTAGAGTACCTGCATCTCAACCTTTGCCATCACCTCAGCTACCAGTTGTGAAGCCAAACACTCAACCTCAACCTGTAGTTAATATAACTCCACCATCTCCACCAAACCCATTTGAAGAATGGAGAAGGTTAGCAAAGTTAGGTAGCTACGGTCAAATTAATGCTACCAATCAACCTAATAATGTCGCAGCTGCTCCTGAACCTGCAAACAATCCGCAGCCGCAAGAAGAGACACCACAACCCGAAACTCCTGCTCCTGCGGTGAGCCAAGCGCAACCCGTGGGACAAAAATCCTTAGCAGTAGGGACTAGTGCTAAAGCTGTCTTAGCAACAGCGATATTTGGGGAAACTACTACTAGATCAGGCGGTGGTGATGAAACAGGCGATGCGAAAAATGTATTTGTGATCCGATTAAAAGAAGCACTCAAATCTAAGGACGGTGCGATCGCTTTCCCTGCAAACAGCGAATTCCTAGCTGAAATTACTTCCATTAACGAACAAGGTCTTTTGCAGATGAACGTAACTAAAGTTATCTCGCAAAATGATGGCAACCCTACCGAACAAAGCTTACCCAACAATGCAATTATTGTTCGTGGTACCCAAGGTAAACCTTTAATGGCAGGTAAATTTCCCGGTCAAAGTTCGTCCATAGCATCAATGGATCTAGGATTATTCGTTTTGGGTGGTCTTGGTAAAGCAGCAGAGTTAATAAATCGCCCTGATACCAGACTCGTGCCATATTCTATAACATCAACATCTTCCAACCCTACCGAAGACAACCCGAACAATACCACCACCAACACCTCCACTGGCCTTATTAGTGAGACTGAGAACAGACGCAACATTGCAGCTGGGATTGTAGAAGGTGGTTTCAACTCTGTAGTACCCCAAATTGCACAACGTAATCAACAGGCGATCGCTCAAATGTCACAACCAACTAATGTTTGGTTTATGCGAGCTGGCACAACTGTTGAATTATACGTTAATCAAACAATCTAATTTTAGGAGATAGAATTTATACCAATTTTAGTTTTTAGATTAGGTAATGGTAATTGGTAATTAGTTTTCTTTCCCTCTTTCGGATGCCTCCTTATTATCTCTACCAATCTCCTCGATTTGCAACCATGAAAAAGAATACTAAATTATCAGGAAATACCCCAAAGAATTCTTATTTCCTACCTATAGCTTCCTTAATTTTCTCGGTTGCTATGTTATTGTTGGTAGGTCGCGCTGGTGCTAATAACGCTGTTTTGCGTTCCATATTTTCTTGCCAAGCACAGGGTTTAGGTGGAGCAATACCTACGATCGACATTTGGTATCAGCAAGGAACAAACTTAAGCTTTATTCCGGCTGGAGAAGTAATTAAAAAAGTTTGGTTAAACGATCCATCACAAGTAACTATAGACTTTGATGGCCCAGTATGTATGCAGTTTGGTCAAGATTCTAATAGTAATGCAGGAGATTGTACAAACTCCTCAGCGAATGTAATTCAACTCAGACGAATTCAAAAACTGGATATTCCTGGGCTTCCTCCCACTAGCAATACACTTTTAACAGTTGTTACCGAAGGGCAAGGTAGAAATAAGCTGTATACTTTTCGAGTGATATATAAAACAGATAACCCTGAATATCACACTTTAGCAGTTTTTGCCGATCCTTCTGGTCAGGAAGGAGCTTGTGCTACAGTTTCACAATAAACTTTTAGCAAAAAGTACCCAACAGTTTCCTTCTACGGCGTTGCAAAACAATGGGATGAATTGGGGCAAGCTCTTGAGGCAGGTGAGGCAGAGAGAGCGAGGGAATTTCGGAAGCTGCTAAATCATCCCGCTTTCTCTGCAACGCCCCTTCTACAAAAAGCGCTGATGCCCACGCATATCTGCATTGTGGCGTTTTAAAAGCCTTGCTCAAATTCTTTACTTAAACAAAAGTGTTAGAAAGCATCTAAGTCTTTAGGCAGTTTTCTTTCTTTATAAAGCACAGTTAAAATCAGCTTTAGGCAGTGCTGTAGTTCAATTAATTGAAAAACCCCATAACTCAACTGATTTAACTGATTCATGCATTATCAGCCTATTTGAGCCTATATGTTTATAAATCTTTAAATGAAAACTAACTAAAAATTCTAAATTCGTGTAAATATAAAGAAAAGCTTAAGAGGTTACAGACTCATGGTCACTACCAAAATGATGCAACAGCTTTGGGCTGTAATCGAGTCTACCCAGGTCAACACCCTGCTGCATTTTGACGATGCGGCTTTAGTACAATTGCTCCTCCAGCAGCTAAAAGCGAAGCAGGCTATTGATCCTCAGGCAGATAGCACCCTAAATACTTACATAAAATCTAAACTGCCCCTTATTCGTGATACAGCTGAAGGACGATTATCCTTCGGGCAAGGCAGCAATCAATAAGTACGAGAAATCAAATGATTGCTCGCCAAGCATACGCTCAGAGTTCAAACAGTGGAATATTATGAATAACTGGCTAGTAATTGCCCTAGTAGCTTATCTAATTGGAGCAGCGATTGAAGGGGTGAGTACAGCCAGTCAGCTATCTCATTCAGTGCCAGAATTAGCTAAAAGCACACAAGTTCACCCTTCAGAGTCTGCTACTGAGTCTAATTCAACTTGGCGAGTTGTGGCCGCGATCGCCTCAGTAAGTATATGTGGAGCTTTTTGGTGGCCTTGCCGCCTTTTCCACCGTTTAATTAAAGGCAAGGTTAATTCCTAAGCTTAATCCTCATCTGTAGAATAAAACTGTTGGGCATAAAAACGGGCATAGCGTCCTTCCTGAGCCAGGAGGGAAGTGTGAGTACCAGCTTCAACCAAATGTCCTTGTTCTAGTACGAGAATGCAGTCAGCCCTACGAACGCTGCTCAAGCGATGGGCAATAACAAACACGGTACGGTTTTGCATCACTCGCTCGATCGCTTCTTGAACTAATGCTTCTGACTCCGAATCTAAGGCAGAAGTAGCTTCATCCAGAATGAGAATTCGAGGATCGTTGACGATCGCTCTGGCGATCGCTAATCTTTGGCGTTGTCCTCCCGATAGGTTAACTCCACGTTCGCCTACCCAGGTATGATAACCCTGGGAAAACTGGGTGATAAAGGAGTGAGCGTTGGCAATCTTTGCTGCTGACTCAATCGCTGCTAAATCTAATTTTTCCTGACCGTAACCGATATTTTGGGCGATCGTTCCCGAAAAAAGGGTAACATCTTGGGGAACAATGCCAATTTGACGGCGCAGGCTAGTGAGTGTAACGTCGCGGATATCAATATTATCAACCAGAACTTGACCCCTCTGAGGGTCATAAAAGCGAAGTAAAAGGTTAATTAATGTCGATTTGCCCGCACCAGAAGAACCAACTAAAGCAATGACATCACCAGGAGAAGCGTGCAGGCAAAGATCCTTGAGTACTGGCTGGTCGGGATTGTAGGCGAAATCGACATGACGATATTCTACCTTGCCCATAACTCTTGGCATTTCCTTTGCATTGGATTTTTCGCTGAGGCTAGGCTGCTTCGCCATCAGTTCAAAGATGCGTTCGACGGAAGCTTCGGTCTGTTTGTACTCGTTGTAATTGCTAATCATCATGTCGATTGGCTGAATCAGTAAAGCCACAGCAGCTAAGAAACTGATAAACCCTTGAGATGTCAGCTGATTCTGAGAAATCTGCCATCCTCCCAATAAAAATAGCAGCATAATACTAACTGCTTCCAAAAACCCAACAACAGGAAACTGAATGGATTTGAGTTGTTGAGTGCGATACTGAGCCTGACGATTGTGTTCTGCTTCCTGATTGAATCGCTTCACTTCATACTCTTGTGCTGCAAAAGCCTGAACCACACGAATACCACCAAATACTTCAGTTAGCAGCGCTGACAAATTGGAAACCTGATTTTGACTCTGGCGAGATAGCACGAGTAATCGTTGACCAAATGCTCCGATCAACCAAGCCATCAAGGGAGCCAAAATCAAACCTGTAAGCGTGAGCGGCCAATTCAGGTAGAGCATGTAAAGCGGAATCACAATTAGCTGCAAGAGATTGGAAAGAAACTGATGGGATAACTTGTCAACAATCTCCCCTACCCGGTCGATATCTTCAGTTAGGCGATAAGTGAGGTCTCCCGTCTGTGTGGTTTCAAAGTAATCCAATCCGAGTTTGTGCAGGTGAGCGTAAACTTGCTTACGCAAGTTTAAAACCATTTCCAGAGCAGCAGCTATCATAAAGACATTCTGCCCGTATTGACAAAACCCTCGAACCAAAAATACTAAAGTGGCTAGTCCGAGCCAGTAGGCAATCTGGGTAACATTTCCCTGACCAAGAAACAAAGCGACCTTACCTGCTAAATAGGGTATTGCTAGGGTGAGCAACACAAACCCTAAAATACAAGCCAACCCCCGAACTAACCGCGGCCATTGGGGCCAGAGATAAGGCAACAGTTGCCAGTAGCTAGAGCGGACTTTCATAGTTCAATTCTGTATGCTTATATTGTGTTAGCGCTGCAAAGTATCCCTTCCATGATTTGTCCAACAATCTCAAAACTTGTTGTGCAAGCTTGGCAGATAAACTTTTGTACTCTTGAAATTTGGCAGTAGCAGTAATTTCTACTAAGTTTCTCCTAAATAGGTTAGCAGAACGCGGGCAATTCTCTCAGATGCACCGGGCGAGCCAAATCGCTCACGGCCATTTACTTTGCACTTAGCGAGGTAGTCTGAATCTTGTAAAGTCTCGACTACTCGTCGAGCTGCTTGCTTAAGAGTTTCAGGGGTTGCTGGCTTGGTGCCGATGGTTTGGACATTTGTGCCTAACAGCCGTGTTTGCGCTTCTGCAAATTGATAGGTAAATTGAGGGCCCTCTCCGGGAATCTGGATAATAGGTTTCCCGATCGCTACAGCTAGCTCCACTGCTAAACCTGCCATACCAATGACAAGAGTAGAGGAACATAGAATGTCGCTGAAAGCATCTGAATAACATCTCACTTCCACAATCGGTGATTCATCAGGAGAATTTCCTGGAGGAGAATAAGTAAGTATGCCTTCAGTCAGCTGCCAACCTTGACTTTTGGCGATGTCGTCTAGTTGCTTCATCAAATCCGGTATCAAGGCTGCACGAAACTGTAATCTTGACTCAGGCATCACCTTGGCGATTTCTACCACTAGTTGCAACTGCAAACAAAAATTTCGCGCAGCTTCAGGCATCCGTGATCCTGGTAGGAGAGCGATCGCTCTCTCGTCCGGTTTTAGGTGCAAGTCTTTGCCAGTAGGGACAAGCCAATCTAAAGCCGGAATACCAGCCAACTGAGCTTTAGTTAAACCTTGTCGTTGGAGATCAGAAGCCGTATAGGATTCTTTAGTGAAAACTGCCAGACATCTGGAAGAATTAAGGTCGTGCCACAGAAGCGGATTGAGCTTTAACCGCCCTTCGTAGAGGGCAGAAAGACAAGAGATAAAGGAGACGAAGGGGCGCTTTGTTAAGTAAGCAAATGTCTGGGAGACAAAATCTCCAGTAGCCATAATCAAATCGCAGTCGGGAGCATACTGCAACACTGCTTGTAACTGTCGCCACGTTAACCCAACCAATCCCGATTGAAAATCTTTAAGCAAATAGAGGCGCTTCATATAAAAGAATCCTCCAGAGGGCATCGTTTGTGTCGGGCCAATAATGGGAATGTTCAAGCTGCGGTAAGCTTTTCCTTCCCCCACAATTGGCATTGCTGCCATCTCCAGAGAAGGACACAATTGGCGCAGAGTCTGAATAACATAAGAGGTATGGTTGTCCTCTCCGTGGCCGTTACTGATAAATAAGATTCGCTTAGAGGGCATCTTGGGATTTGGATAGGTCTAAAATACTTGGTAATTGGAGACTGGATTTAAAGCTACCGTGAGCCGTTGATTGACCTTTTTCAACCCGCAAAAAATAGGCTACTTTCTTATAGCACTATGCGTCGTGCCTTATTACAAGATTATGAAGATTATTCCGTGTGTCTGAGCAAATTCTTTAATATACAACCAAATACTAGAGAAACTGTTGGGTTAGATGGCAAAGTCCTTAAAGGTTGATATCAGATTGAATCTTATTGCTTAGTCTAAACTCCAGAAGAGATACCAAACTCACCCAACGGCCTGCTCAGGGCATCGTTTGGGGCGAAGTATGTAGCAAAAACTCTTTATCAATTTGCAGTTGGTCAATTATGTAGTTTGTTCTGGTGTGGCTACATTTTGCCCAATCTTTGGCTCAGTACCAGCAAGCAGCCGTTCAATATTAGTGCGATGGCGCAAAATCACATATAATCCACCGGCAATCCCAAACAGAATATATGGTAAAGGTTGATGCAAAAGTACCATGAAAATGGAAACAGCGATCGCACCTGCAATTGAACTCAAAGAGACAATCCGCGATATTGCCATGACAACAGCAAACACACCAGCTGTTGCTAAACCTACCTGCCAACTCATTGCCAACAAAATCCCCAAGCTGATAGCAACAGATTTACCACCAGTAAAGCCTAAAAAAATCGATTTACTATGTCCCAGGATGGCAGCTAAACCAGCTAAAGTTACTAACCAAGGTTGCCACATTTGTGCATCTACCGTTGGAGGGATATAATTTTGAGTTTGGTTAAAATTGAATAACCAATAAACTAGAGCAATCGCTAATACTCCCTTTAAAGAATCAAGTACTAAAACGAATGCTCCTGGACCTTTTCCCAAAGTTCTTAGTACATTAGTTGCTCCAGTAGAACCCGAACCAACTTCCCGAATATCAATACCTTTTAACTGCTTCACAGCAATGTAGCCAGTGGGAAAAGAACCCAACAGGTAAGCTATGACCACAATTGCTCCGCACAGAGTTAACCAAATAGCCATATATTCAAGATTCAAAATTTAAAAAAGTCAAGAGTAATACCTCTTGACCAATGACTAATGACCAATGACTTATTTAAAAGTCATCATCATAGTTTCTCATGATTTTGGGGTCAGGGGCAAAGGCTAACCACAGGGGAAATTGTAGCAGTGACAAACTGATTTGCTCCTCTGAATCGTCAATGATAATTAAGGGCAGTTGATTGGCTTTCGTCAATCGGTCTGCTTTCTGAGCTAGAGCATCAGATGCCTCAAATAGTACCACACCCCGGTCTGGGCCGAAGTCTGGGCGACCGATTCCCAGACAGTCTTGCAAGCCGCGCCGCCATTCACCCAATCGCTCAGGTGTATTAGCTAAGACTAAAGTACGGACGCGATCGCCATACAGCTTGTGTAATATCGAAATTGCAGCTGAGGCAATCAAAATATTTTGTAAGCGGCTACCCATTGTCCGCAAACCACCCCGTCCCCCTTGGGTAAAAAACCAGTTAGAGATTCGTTCTGCGTGAATTGGTTCAAAGGTACGGCGTAGTTGCCAGGGTGGCCCGTAGTAATCTGGTTTATTGCGGTATTGGTCAATTAGGCGGCGAATTTGCTTAGTAGTATCTTGAAACTGCTGTTGGGCAAATTGCGGTATTCCAGGTTGGGTTTCAACTGGTTTAGCCTCTTTTTCTTTTACAGATGGTTTTTCTCGTTCTACCACACTTGGCGTCAGTTGCAACTGTTCAGCCGCAACGGCTAAATCCTGTAAGCTACCTGTGAGATAGTCTTTAAAACCCTGCACCCGAATTGCCAAGTCTTGGGATGTTCCAGCAAAAGTGGTTCGCATCTCGTTGCGAATACGTTCTTGACGGCGTTCTAGTTGTTCTACAGAAATTTGCAGGGTTTGTTTGCGTTGTTCTAACTGCACTAGCGATTCTTGCACCAGTCGCCCCAGTGAGGTTTGAGTTTCACTCACTTGTGCCTGAAGGGTTTTGTAAGAAGCTTGCAGCTTGGCTATTTCTTCCTTGAGCGATGCTTCAGCGCTCTGCAACTCTGCCATTCGCTGCTCTGCTTCTGTATATAAAGAATGGTTTTCTGAACCCAGTGCGGTATTATTTTCCGGTTGCGACTGCGCTACAAACTCGCCATTTGAATTTTCTGCTAGCTCTAGTGTAGAATTTACCACTTCTGCATTGGAAATGAGTGGCTCAAAAGTTGTGTAATCCTCTGATGAGCTAATGGCTCCTGTTTCTCCCACTGACTCAACAGATGGATTGACTGGATGTTCAACTGCATTGTTCTGTTCTTGTTTTTCTGCCAACCGCTCATCAATTGGTTCTGGGGTTTGAGATGCCTCTGGGTTCATAAACAATAGTGTAATTCCTATGACGCGAATAAATAGCTTTCAGAAATATTACAATTGACCTGCCATAAAAGTCCTGAGTTATGAGTGCTGAGTTATAAGTCTAGAGCGAAACGACTCAGCACAGATGAAACTCAGAACTAAATACGCGGACAACGTTGTTCTAAGCAACTTTTCAAGGTATTGGGATCAAATAAAATCGGCAAAAAGTGAATACTTTTAATTTCCTTAAAGTAAAACAGGATGGGGACTCCATTCCAGAAGATCCGCCAGTTTTGCCATTCCTGGTAGGGAAAACGCCGAATCAATTTTTCGCCTCTGTAAATATCTAAATCGGTGGCGGTAAATTGCAAACGCAGCGTTAAGGCTTGAAACATGAGAAACAAACCAAACAGTGTAAAAACGGAGCCTACTAACGGTTGTACCAGCAGTAGTGGAATAGCGGCAATCACCAACACTATAGGTATATTGTAACTAGGCTTGAGTTCCACAGTTGATGTGGAGTTAGGAGCAAATGAACTGGTCACAGTCTTAAATCCTGCTTTATTTACTAGGCATCTCTCCTATTTTAGGAGTCAGGAGTCAGGAGTCAAAAGTCAGGAGTTAGAAGTTAAGAGTTAGGAGTGAAGAGTTTTAACTGATAACTTATAACTCCTAATTCCTCACTTTTACATCCCTAGAAATGCACTGCCAGTCCCCTGAAACATTAACCAAGAAAGAAAAAAGTTGAAAACAAATATAATTAGCAAGGCAGTCACAACAGCAGTTGTGGTTGACTGTCCTACACCTTTAGCTCCTCCTGTTGTCGTCAACCCCCAACTGCAACCAATTACGGCAATTAAAATGCCAAAGCAACACGCCTTAATCATGGCGCTAACAATATCCCACATACCAAGAAAGTTACGGGCTGAGTCTAGGAATACCGTATCAGACAGGTTGTAGATATTTGTCGCAATTATTAATCCCCCAAACATCCCTGTTACCAAAGACAGGAGGGTTAAAATTGGTAGCATTAAACAGCAAGCAAGAACGCGGGGGATAACCAGGTAATCGATTGGATCTGTTCTCAACATCAACATGGCATCGATTTGTTCTGTGACTCGCATGGTACCGATTTCGGCTGCAAAGGCAGAACCGACTCGCCCAGCCAAAATCACTGCTGTCAGCACGGGAGATAATTCTCGTGTCAACGCAACAGAAAGCACTCCGCCGATAATGTTTCCTGCGCCAAAGTTGATAAATTCCCGCGCCACCTGAATGGTAAACACTGCACCAACAAAAATAGCTGTCAATAGGGCAATAAATAGGGAATCTGGCCCAACTGCTGCCATTTGTTGCAAGGTGTTGCGCCGATGGATTTTGCCCCTCAATAGGTGAACTAGTACTTGCCCACCCAGAAAAATCGCCGCCAGCAGCCGCTGACTCCATTCTCCTAAACTGGATTTGGATGTAGTCTGGTTCAATGTTCTGTAGCTAACTCGGTAACTGCCTTAAGAATAGCGGAAGTCAACCCCTTCGGGGAATTCAAAATTCAAAATTCAAAATTACAATTCCCATAAATTTAGTTGCTCTGCTCTGTATCCTTTTCTTTGATCATTCGGATAGGGATTGGGGATTGAAAAGACGGCAGAGGGGAAACCTCTCTCCCTTGCTCCACTTTTCTACTAGAGGCTGCGCCCGAAGCGTAGCTATGCCGCAGGTTTTACGGCTACACTCAGTTACCACTTACTCCCTTGCTCCTTCCCCAGTCTCCAATCCCCAATGGGGCTAAATATTAACTTAGATTAAAGATACTCTCAGAAAATGAAGCTGTTATTGAACGTGCTGCCAACCAATAAATAAGTGTTACTATTGGCTATAACCTTTATTTTACAAGGGTTTTGTAGATTTAAATTCTTTTTTATAACCCCAGCATATGCTGTAACGGGTAGCCGTTTATTTTAATGAAAACTTAAGATTTTTGACAGATTGGTTGTTCAAGAGCGATCGCACGTATTGTAGAAAATGACGAACTGCTATCTAGCTCTTGTCATCTCTACTCACGGAGTTTGTCTTAAATGACTATTTTCACTAACTTTCTCCGCTCTTTACTACTCACGATCATTTTTAGCTTTGTTGCTCCCATATTCTTAGTTGGCGGTGGACTGCTACTTTTACCCCTCATCGGTTACTTCCCAGGTTTACAAGAGTTAACTGAAGCGATCGCTACTCAGATTATGCATTTTCTCGCCACCTTTGGCAGTGGGACTCCCCTCCGTGGATTATTTGTGATTAGTTTTACCTGTAGTTTCGTCGGGGCACTGTTCGATATGTACGCTTATTATCGGTGTCAAATTTTACGAATTGATTCCTAAACACTAGAAATAGCTTTGTCAGGCGCTAATGGGTTTTACAACATAGGGAAACACAATATCCCATAAGTCAAAATACTACTGGTCTTAAGCTAAGTAGAGATTAGGGTTGCTGAATGAATTTTATTAATTAAATTGATTGCCAAACTTATTAATTAAATATTTATTAGTTATTAGTTATTAGTTATTGATTACTGGCAACTAGTACAGGTACGCGGCTGTAGTAAATCAATCCTCAAAAAGTTAAGAATTTGATAATAGCAGGGGTTGTAGGATTTTGAGTCCTGTAAAACAACTAAAATAGTGTGTGCTAAATCATCATGCTGGACGCTAAACTAGAGTTTGGCATTTTGAGCTAGCTGTAATTTTTAAGGACTTGATTAGTATTCATTGAGAATATCAAATAAAACCCACTACAAAATATAAAAATTTCCTTAAAATTCTGATGCTCAGAATATCTGCTTATGTTTCTTAACAGAGCAAAGCAGGTCGTCTAACCTCTGGGCATCTTATATTAAGTTTATTACAAGGTATGTTGACAGCTCATGATTTGGCCGTTTAAGCCCAAGTTTAGAAAACAAATTGCGCGGATTGAAATTACTGGTGCGATCGCCGGTGCTACTCGCAAACGCGTCCTAGAAGCCCTGAAAACTGTAGAAGAAAAAAAGTTCCCGGCATTATTGCTCCGGATCGATAGCCCTGGCGGTACAGTCGGAGATTCCCAAGAAATCTACAGCGCCCTGAAGCGTCTGCGCGAAAAAATTAAAATCGTCGCTAGCTTTGGCAATATCTCGGCTTCTGGAGGAGTCTACATCGGCATGGGAGCCGAACACATCGTAGCCAACCCAGGTACGATTACGGGTAGTATTGGTGTGATTTTGCGTGGGAATAACTTGGAACGCTTGCTAGAAAAAATCGGTGTTTCCTTCCAGGTAATTAAGTCTGGCCCTTACAAAGACATATTGTCTTTTGATCGGCAACTGACTCAACCAGAAGAAAATATCTTGCAAGAGTTGATTGACACAAGTTATCAGCAGTTTGTCCAAACGGTAGCTGATGGTCGTTCTTTAACAGTAGAAGCTGTGAAAAGTTTCGCCGATGGCCGGATTTTTACTGGACAGCAAGCCCTTGAGTTGGGTGTTGTAGATCGCCTCGGCACAGAAGAAGATGCCCGTCGCTGGACAGCAGAATTGGTCGGACTTGATCCAGAAAAAACTCTCTGCTATACCCTAGAAGAACGTAAACCTTTATTGAGTCGCCTTTTACCAGGGAGTCGTCAGTTTTCATCAGGAATTCGATCTGGAATTGATTGGCTCGAATTTGAAGTGTCTACTAGTGGTTTACCGTTGTGGTTATATCGACCTTAATATGAGTTAAAAGTGAGGAGTTAGAAGTTAAAACTCTCAATTTCTCACTTTTAACTCCTAATTCTTAACTTTTTTCTTTTAAGGAGGATTTTGGCGTGGAGTGGCAAATGCGAGCTATTCGCGGAGCAACAACCGTTTCAGAAAATACCGTTGAGGCAATGCGAGAGGTAGTGACAGAACTACTAGATGAACTAGAAAACCGGAATCAATTCCAGCCGACGGACATGATTAGTGTGACTTTCTCAGTAACACGCGACTTGGATGCTATTTTCCCAGCTGCGATCGCTAGATCGCGTCCTGGTTGGGATAATGTAGCAATGTTGGATGTGCAGCAAATGCACGTCGAAGGCAGCTTACAGCGCTGTATTCGATTCTTAATCCACGCTTATCTGCCAGCTTCCGCCTCAATTCATCATATTTATTTACGCAATGCTGCTAGCTTGCGTCCCGACTGGAGTTTGCCCCAGTCTTTACAAACATCACAGCCAGTAGTGAAGTCAAAAGTGTAAATTATTTAATAAAATTCGTGTAAAAAACTACAAAATTAGCTAATGTTGTTAATTTGTGAAGGTAGTTTGCAATGAATCATGAAAAACAACTCACTGCAATGCTTGTTCCGTTCTACTTAGGGGAGCAAAGAGATTCAGAAGGTCGCATGATTCAAGATATTTGGGCTTGGAATTTTGAAGAATTAGAGTGTGTCCACGATTACATTCAGTGGTTGTTTCCTTTGCCTGAGCGAAGTGCATTCAATCGTGATGCACCTATCGTTGATGAGGACGTAATTCAAGCATTTCGCAGCAATTCACACCTACGTCAAAATTTGTTGCGCTCCTTCACTGTCATGCTTCAGTTTTATGGATTGCAACGTCACGAGAGTAATGACGGAAAAATTGTTATCACCCATTCAGAAGACTATCCGAATCGTAAACGTGAATGGGTCTGTATATCTGACCACAATTATCTTCGCATCACTCGTATATTAAAATGCTTAATGACATTTGGATTGGAGAATGAAGCCCAAGCATTTTATGAATGCTTGCGGCAAATCTACCAGGAGAATAGTGATCGCATTGGAAGTAAAACATTTCAGTATTGGACAATTGCAGTCAAACCCAATGCGACAATGTAACAATAGTGATACTATTCAGCGATCGCACTCAGTTGACTATGAAGGCTAGCCTTGTTCATGATGTAATTTTGTCAAGCAGCGATGTCTATGACGGCCTACGCCTATGGCATGGGAAAATCTTCACTGAGCGCGAGGCTGTTGGGTAAGAGCAATCTACATGCTTTTTAGTTTTTGGCTTTAACTGAATTGTATTAACAAATATTTAGGTTATTTCTACAGCCAAAACTGGCGATCGCCCTCTAGCATACTGTTTGGATAAATCCCCCTTAATCGCAGTTTTGCCATCTTATGCGCTCCATATACTGGCATTGGTAAGCGAGGCATTTTTAATGCTCCATAATGCAGCAAGGTGAGTTTTAAAGTAGTTTCAACCTCATCAGCGTTACGATCGCTCTGGGGCAAAAACGCCAAAACTATTTCAGGTTTAATTTCCATTAATTCATTAACTACTTCCTCAACTTTTGCTCTTGCCTGTGTATCACTTAAGTTTTTTAGCGATACTGAGTTGCTAACAAATAGGCTTTCAAATTTATAGCTTTTTAACCGTTCTTTAAGTTTTTGTATAAAGTTATCAAGCCCCACCTCACAAAGATTCAGAACAGTAATCCGAATTGGTCTGGATCAGAATTTTTGACCTACTCGTGAATCTGATAAAGACCAAAGATTATAACTTGCAGATGGTAGCCAAGCTTTTTTCATAGGTTTCAATTTCCTATGATGGAAACTGATGTTTGGCGTACCTGCACAAAATCTCGAACCATAAACAGAATCTCTCTGTATTTAGTTAACAAGAGACTATACACCATCTTATGGTTAGTGATCAAAGCTAAAGCTTTTAAGAAAAAAACTATATGCTATATCTGTAAATTAACTTTTTGCCAATAATTTTTTATGTAATTGCATCACTTCTAGGACTTACGCATTGACAGAATAACAAAATAATGAATTCATAAATAAGGGTCGTCTACTTTCCAGGTATCGGACAATTAGAAAAATTACTAAACCATCGACAGGACAATGCAATCTAGACCTCTAC
>NZ_JACJTR010000025.1 GCF_014698795.1 Nostoc sp. FACHB-892 | reverse complement strand
AAGAGGGAGTGTGCCATCATTCCTGCCAAGGAGAAGGAATGGCTGTTGTCGAAAGTACTTCCCTTGCTTGCAGTCTAATCGCTGTTTGCTCACAGTTGGGGCATTTTACTTTTGTGAAAATTACTGAAGGTCGTCCTTTGTACTCGCCCATTACGGGTTCTCCAGTGTACTCGCTGATTATCCCCTGCTTGCAGTGGTAGCACTCGAATATCACACGCCCTATCTCCGAGTTGCAATCCAGGAATTGCATGTGCTGACATGATTCTGGCGGTAATTCTAGTTCTTCGGAGCGGTCTTGGAAGGGTATATGAGGTTTGGCTGCTGGTGGTAAATCTATTTTTTTCTTGTTGCGCTTGCCAGTCACCTGCGGCTCAACTTTTGGCGGCTTTAGGGGTTTTTCCTCGACAGGGGCATGGTCAGGCTGTTGGCCAGGTGTGAGTTCTTTCGGCAACTTGTCATCAGCCGGGGTAGGGCTAAATAGCTCTTGTTTCTCTGTTGGTTTAGATGCACTCTCGGTTGACTGAGCTACTGTTTTTGGGACTGCATAAATAGTAGGTGTTTCCGCTACATCTTGGTATGGTTCTACTTGAGCATCACTGTTGGTCAATTCCTGCACTTCTGGTTGTTTAGCCGCAGGGACGTGCTTAATCAATTTTGGTTGTTGTGGCTTGGGTGGTCGCTTAGTAGATTCCATGCTCATTGGAGTCAAAGTTTTTGACAGACTATTTTTAATGTAACTATAACTATCCTTATTGCTTCTGTTTTTTAAGGCAACTTGTAGATGCCATATATAGTATTCTTTTAAAACTCAACCTCTACAGTCATTGATGACCTTGCATAAATCGGCTAATATTTAGTGCAACATTTTTATAAAAATTAGATAAATTACACTAAGATCCTGCATGGAGTAACATTACTCCATGCAGGATCTTAGAATTTTCTCAAAAAGTGGAGTAACGTTACTCCATAAGCCTTTAGTTTTTGAGCTATGAAAAAGAAAGCAGTTAAAAGAAAAATTAGACTAGATGTTAAATCTAATGCTGGTGGAACCGGAAAAACAACTTTAGTAACACATTTAGCGTACATCCTTGGCAAAAAAGGTTACTCAGTCACAGTTATTGAACTAGACCCATTAGGTTCTCTTAAAATCTTTACGGGGGCTTTTTCAAAAACTGAAGATCCTCCTCCTGAAAAAACCCTAGCATCTGTTTTCAGGGATGATTTCAAAGGCAATTACCCTTTGTTCCCTATTTGGGAAAACAAAATCCATAATGTCAATGTTATTTTAGGCGGCGCTCCGTTAGAAGAAAGTATTCATAAAATTTACTCTCATTCCAGAAAATATTACCTGCTTCATGATCGTTTAGAAGACTATCCGATTGAATCTGACATTATTATTCTGGATAACCCAGGTGGTCTGGAACCTATGGGTCTAGTAGCTTTAGCCGCAGCGACAGACATATTGGTTGTAATGCAGCTAGAATATAAAGCTTTGTATGGTTCAGCAGGTTTAATTAATTGGTTTTATGACAAGATCAACGAGTTACGACTGCGACCAGAGCCTAAAATATTAGGATTTGTACCGTCACAAGTAAATATAAAGAAAGTAGCCGCCCATCGAAACATTGGAGAAGAAATCCCTAATCAGTTACAAGAGCTTGGAATTTCATGTTTTCCGCCGATTAGAGAATCAAACCAATTTATTAATGCGAGTGGAGTAGGGCAACCCATTCATTTATTTGCACCTGCTTGTGAAGCTATTAAAGACTTTGACCCCATCGTTGCCAAAATTATAGAGCTAATGAGTCAGGACTAATGCTAAAACCAGATATTTCTAATGCGTTTGCAAATGCAGGACAATCACAAAAAATTCATCATTTAACTAAACGAGTTGAGGAACTCGAAGCTGAAATTAATCAACTTCGAGCCGTGGAAGTTGATAGTGAAGAAAAAATTGTTCTAGAAGCCCGTATTCAAGAGCTAGTTACAGAATTAGCTGACAAACAAGGAGTTTCAGAAGTTCCAATTAACTTAATTGATCGAAATCCTCGCCAACCCAGGCAAACTTTTACTAAAGCCAGTATAAAGGGAATGGCTGAACTCCTTAAAAAGCAAGGACAACATACTCCTGTAATTCTCATTCCTCTATCTAATGGTAGATACTTATTATTTGATGGAGAAAGACGATGGCGAGCAGCACCTGAAATTGGATGGAAAACACTAAAAGCTGTATATATAATTACTGAAATTGAAGCAAATGACCGCGAACTTCATCGACAAGCTCTTTCAACAACTTTGCATAGAGAGGATCTTAATGCTCTTGACTTAGCAGAATCTTTGATTCAACAAATTATCTATGACTATCCTGAGTTGTCAGAACAGAAAGATTCCATACCACGTTTACTTAACGCCGCAATGAGCCGATTAGAGCGCAACCGTAAAAATTTAGAACTGTCTGATATCCGATTAGCTTCTCCAGAAACTCAAAGGCAGTGGCTAGAAACTGTTGATTTCAAAAGTGCTGAAGAGCAAAAAATATTTGATGTAATTTTAGCATTACAGCTTAACCCTACCTCTATTGACACTAATATTTTCCCTTTACTCAAATTATCAAAGGATTTAAAAAATGCTATTCGAGAGGAAGGGTTAGAGAGCAGCAAAGCTAAAGAATTGAATAAGCTATCTGCTACTCAACTAAAAATCAATGAAACTCAAGCTCGGAAAGTAAGAATCCAACTAACTGAGAAGGTTATTCAAGAGAAACTTTCTTTAAGCCAAACAAAAGCTTTAGTAAAAGAGATATTAAAAAAGCACAAATCCTCTGAAAACCCAACTAACCAAAATAGTAAGATTATTAAAACAGTTAAAACTATAGGCGCTCTTGAGCTTGAAGGATTAGCCTATAATCAGCTTAAAGAAATTCGTCAGGCTCTAGAAGGTAAGTTAAAAGAAATTGATCAAAAAATGAAGGGCGCAAGCTCCTAAATTCTATTGATGTAGAGAAGACGGAACTCAGAATATTTCAACTAGAAGCAAAAAGTTGGGTACAAGCAATATAAGCCACTAAATGCTTGAGAGAACAACTGTCCATAGTTCTCACTGCCAGAAAGGATGCTATTGTCAACCCCACTAACGAGAAGATCATTACTTGATGCACTTGTAATAGCTCTTATAAAATTATTAGTACCGCCATAATGTTTCCATCAATGTTAGGGTTGACAGTTCCTAGCCCTAGATTATCTGGAGTCACTTTGTTAGTTGCGATGATGGTATTGCTAGCATTAAAGATACTTTAATCATTGCTAACTCCGGCACTTTTGCCAATACCATTGTTGTCAGAGTTAGGAGTGTTATTAGTTTGGAACTACCCGCAATACAAAGCACTTTTATCCAGCAACTACCCAAAACGAAGAATTATGTTTACCTGTAGCAATCACCACAAGCTGAAGTTTTACTGACTCACTGGTGAGATGGGTTGCATCAGGTAAGGAGTTGTTTGAGATTCAAGACAAGTGACAGCAAATCCATCTTCTGATTCATATCGTCTACTATTTCCTCATGCTAGGGTCAAACAAAATAGGAGAGTGCGATCGCTCCATTTGAGACTAGGTGATGATGTTTGATTCAAGGAAGCAGGAGGGGCAAGTGTCCTGACTCTTCCGGGCTGTAATTGCTAGGAGCAAACAATTCAATCCATAAAAGCGTTCAGTTGTTTAGTCTACTAATGAACGTGTAAAGCTCTCAAAGGTCAATTGACTTCTACGTAAAAAACGAAAAAACAACAACGGAGAAACTAACAATGGCTGGTAAGTTGATTGACAAAGTAGCAATTGTAACAGGGGCATCGTCTGGTATTGGTGAGGCTACAGCATTAGCACTGGCATCAGTTGGCGCTACGGTAGTAATTGCTGCCCGTCGAAGCGATCGCTTGCAAGACCTAGAAGCCCGGATTACTGACACTGGTGGGAAAGTTTTATCCATTACTGCTGATGTTTCAGATGAGGCGCAGGTAGAAGCATTGGTGAACCAAACTCATGCAAAATTTGGCAGAGTTGATATTCTCATTAATAATGCAGGGGTGATGCTGTTAGGTCTGATTGACGGTGCAGATACGGAAGACTGGCGACGCATGATCAATCTCAATGTATTGGGATTGATGTATGCTACTCACAAAGTTTTACCTTTGATGAAGGCACAAGGTGCTGGACACATCGTGAACATTTCATCAGTTGCAGGTAGAGTTGCAAACGCCGGAAGCGGTGTTTATAACGCCAGCAAATGGGCGGTTGGTGCGTTTAGTGAAGCACTTCGCAAAGAGGTCTATCAAAATAACATCCGCGTCACGATTATCGAGCCAGGGTTAGTGGCAACAGAATTACCGCAGCACATTACGGATTCCTCTGCAAAAGAGCAGGCAAAAAACTTCTACGGTTCGGTCAAAAATCTGGAGAGTGAAGATATTGCCAATGCGATTGTTTATGCCGTCACACAGCCGTCACATGTTAACGTCAACGAAATCTTGATCCGCCCAACTGAACAAGAACGGTAATTATAGCGGTTCTCAGTTGAGGGCAATATAGTAACGACAGTGAGTGAACCATGCAATAATGTCTTTTTTAGTCACTGCATCCAGAGCATTTGTGATCTGACTTTTGCCGTTAAATCGTGAAACAACGAAATAGCAAGGATTTCATAAGAGACTTTATTCTCAACAACTTAATTTTAATGATAATGAGTCACGAGAGAATAGGGCTTTGGGCTAGGAGTATAGCAATCAACTTTATCGGCTTGTTAGTTGTCAATCCACAGTTGAGCAAAACGTTCAGATGTCCATCCAATAATATCTGATACCTGCCCATCACCAATTTCTACGATTCGTTTAGTACCATCTCTACGCTCTATTACATCAACAGAGAAAAACTGGCTCTCAATCCGCTTGGCACACTCAAAGACAATCTGTGGAATTTCTTCATCTGCTAAAGCAGCGAAAGGTTTACCAAATAGGACAAAGTAACGCCTCTCAGTTTCTTTGATAAAATCTTCAATCCGCCGCACACAAATGCCTCCCTCAATCGTGCCTCGAAATTTTTGCATCTCGGCAACTACTGTTTTGATTTGCGAAGGTTGATTAATTATGGAACCAACTGAGGTTTTGAGAGACTTAACATAATCTTTGATAAAAAATCCATCCCAGCCGAGTTGATTCAACTGGTTCTCTAAATCATCATCGACGGAATAAAATTTAGTCTCTGGAGTCAAATCAGTAATTAAAGGATACCAACTGCTCAGGTAATGTGTAGATAGATACTCAGTCAAAGAAATTAAGACACTTGCCCCTGTACTTTCTACAACACTAACTAATAACTCATAATCTCCAGGCGAGAGCATCCAACCCCGGTAGACCACTTTTGAGCCAGGAGTTGGGGCTGGAATAATCTTTGATGAACCCGTTCCTAACGACTCTAAAGAAATAAGTCCAGTTGCAAACCCAGCGTTTTGTATACAAGTAACTTGCTCGGAGTAGTCTGCATCCGCTTTTTTAGGATTGAAGTAATCGCTAGGAAAAAGAAATATCACAATATCTCAACCAAATATATTTTGTTGGCTAACTATACTAACTATTAAGTATATTTCCTTAAAGAATAGGGATAAAATTTTTTGAGCCACGAGTTTGCCTAGTCAATATGAGATTATCGACTAAAACCTCGTCCCCGTTGCTTTTGCTCCAGTATATCTTGCTGGTGTTGCTGCTTTGCCTCATTTTGGTAACGCCCCAAGTTTGATCTACTCTGTTCCACGCACGGCAGCAGAATTTTTCAACGCCCGTCAGAGGCCCCCGAGGAGTTTGGCTTGTAATGAGGGTGTAGCTATCAGATTCTTCTGCGGCTAAAAGTTCATGAAGTAGTTTAAATTGATACCAAGTCTTCAGTACACAGTTTTTATATACTAAGTTGCCAATTGTCAAGTTTCCTTTAATTTAAAAAATGCTGCTTATTCAGGCTGATGACAGACTGCTTCAATATTATGTCCGTCTGGATCAAGAACGAAAGCAGCATAGTAGTTAGGATGATACTGAGGACGCAGACCAGGCGCACCGTTGTCTCGTCCACCAGCAGCTAAAGCTGCGTTGTAAAATGCCTCAACAGCAGCGTGGTTGTGAACTCTGAACGCTACATGAACTCTTACAGAACCAGGATTACCGTGAGTAAGCCAGAATTCAGCTTCTGGCGGCTGACCGAAACCAGCAATATCGGTACTTCCAGTGGTAGAGGCTGAATACTCTGCAATGAGTAACAGTCCAATCCTTGACTGTCTTATCAGTATATTTAAGCCAATTACTAAGGATTTTGCTCCCGATTCAAGCTTTGAAATTCATTGCTATATACCAATAAGACAGCCTGGGGTACTGACGCACAGCCAAACTCAACAGGGGATGCAGGGGATTTGACCATTAAAACTAATTCCTTGCTCGTCCAAGATGGCGCACAGGTGAGTGCTTCTACCTTTGGTGAGGGCAAGGGAGGAAATTTAAGCGTTGATGCCCAAGATATTAAACTCATTGGTGGATCAGCAAATGGTAAGTTTGCCAGTGGCTTGGCTGCTAACGCACAGCCAAACTCAACAGGGGATGCAGGGGATTTGACCATTAAAACTAATTCCTTGCTCGTCCAAGATGGCGCACAGGTGAGTACTAGTACCTTTAGTGAGGGCAAGGGAGGAAATTTAAGCGTTGATGCCCAAAATATTCAACTCATTAGTGGATTAGCAGATGGTCAGTATGGCAGTAGCTTGGGTGCTAACGCACAGCCAAACTCAACAGGGGATGCAGGGGATTTGACCATTAAAACTAATTCCTTACTCGTCCAAGATGGCGCACAGGTGAGTACTAGTACCTTTAGTGAGGGCAAGGGGGGAAATTTAAGCATTTATGCCCAAAATATTAAACTCATTGGTCAATCAGCAGATGGTCAGTTTGCCAGTGGCTTGGGTGCTGACGCACAGCCAAACTCAACAGGGGATGCAGGGGATTTGACCATTAAAACTAATTCCTTGCTCGTAGAAGATGGAGCAGTGTTAGCTGTGCAGAGTTTCGGAACAGGAACCGCAGGGAATATGACAATAGATGCTCGCTCTATCCGCTTAAACAATAACGCTTTGCTCACCGCCGACACACGCAGTAATAAAGTTGTCCCAAATAGGCAACAAGCGACAATCAATATTAACTCAGAAAATTTAATCATCAGCCGTAACAGCAACATCGTTACCAACGCTAGGGGAGAAAACGTTATTGGCGGTGATATCAACATTGACACTGATTTCCTCATCGCTTTTGAAAATAGCGACATTAGGGCCGATTCTGCTAACTTCTTTGGCGGAAGAGTGCGAATCAATGCCTCTGGCATCTTTGGGACACAATTGAGAGATGTGGTATTTGATAGCACAAGTGACATTACCGCTACTGGAGCAAGTCCTGAGCTTAATGGCACTGTAGAACTTAATACACCTGATGTTGACCCCAACAATGGCTTAGTCAACCTGCCAACAATACCAGTTGACACCCAAGTAGCTCAAGGCTGCTATAGTCCAGATTATGCCCAAAACCGATTTGTGATTGTTGGACGCGGCGGACTTCCCATGAGTCCCACTGAACCATTACAAGATACAAGTACTCTATCTGCGTGGGTGAGATTAAGACCAAAACCAGCAAATTCTAAAACAATAATTTCCCCACAATCAGCAGCAGCCTCAAATAGTAATAAAGTTGCAGCAGCGACGACCATTGTGGAAGCTAGTAGTTGGGTAGTTAATCGCAATGGAAATATAGAACTCGTGGCGCAAGTACCTGGTGTCACCGCTCACAGTTCTTGGCAAACTCCTGCTTCTTGCTCTGCATCTCGCTAAGGTGTAAGGGACTTCCAAAAAATAAATCATTCCAAGAAAAACAAGAGACAGGCTTTTTCAAGAATGATAATCATTTTAATGGAAGAGAAAATAGTCTGTCTCGTCCTTCTTTGCTTCTCCAATATTAGACCTGAATCCTTACGATTTTCAGTCATGTAAATCCTTATGGTACATTTAAGCTTGATCTCAACGAGAGAATTGCTGGTTTGACACAACAACTGGTTGTTTAATCTCTCCAGTGCTAAATAGTATGTTGTACATTCTGATTACTGGGTGTCGATGGTGTGACCTACCACGGGGAGATATGTGGGCATCGAAAAGCTCGTCTCACTGATGGTTAAAGCGATGGCGCTCAGATGGAACATTTGAATATTTACAAGGGCGTATAAAGCGCGATCGCTGATGAAAAAGGTCTTATAAACTGGAATTTTGGGGCTGTTGGTGGCTCTTTTTCCCCGCTTGATGGGAGGAGGTGAGGAAATTGCCTATGGTGGCAAGGGAAAAGGTGTTCTTATTCACACACTGACTGAAGGTAATGGAATGCCGCTAGCTAACTCCACAACCCCAGCTAATGGTGACGAAAGAGAACAAGTATTACCTCTACAAGACACAAAGTAAAATTGAAAACTTTGAAACGAGGCAGACCACGCAAACGCTTCAAAGTGTTAGCTGCTGATAAAGGTTACGACTCAAAACAACAGCGTGCTTCCCAACGCATTCGTAGTATTCGTCCCCAAATACCAAAACGAGTCTGGAAAATAAAGAAAAACACTCGTGTGACCTATCAAAATTTCTGTGCCGAGATTTCACTTTTGAGCGTTGTTTCGCATGGTATCAACGTAAATACCGCCGTCTTGTCGGAATATGGGAACGTCAAAAAGTTTACTTTGACTCATTCATTGACCTTGCTACAATCCACATCTGGATTAACAAAATATTATTACCCGGATTTCTCACCACATCTCGAATAAGGCTGCGCTTGAGCAGGGGAGCAGGTTCGCTAGTGGGAGCAGAGGAGAGTTCAACGTGCCAAGTTCAATCCCCTCTGCCCCTCTGCCTCTCAAGGTTGTGAGAAATGCGGGATTAGTGGGATAGGTTCTTGTGACAAAAATGGGATGAATAAAAAATTTATTCAAAACCAATATATAAAGTATGAACCGTTAATTTAACGGTTCAGGGGCTTGGCAATACCTGGCACTGCCCCATCGAACGTAATTTTGTCGTACACGTGGAGAACGTAATTTATGACCGACATATATCTTTGTGCAAACTCCGACGGAAAGAGGGAAGCTCCAGAACAATTATTTCAGGAACTTGATGACTCCCACCAGGAGAAGATTTCGGGCGGCATCAATCCCAATACTACTCAGACTTTAATCATTGATGATCGGCGTAAAGAGGCTTGTTGGCGTGCCAAGGTATTTTTTATTAGGAATCTGTAGACGTGAGGGTGATAAGTTTTTGTGTTCGATACACTTATAGAGAGTGTGAGTATAGGTAGAACTCAAGCAGAGCAAAGATTCCAGGAAACCTCACGAACTACTCAAGAACATTTCACAATCTCTTCAAAAGAGATTGTGAAATGTATCTCTGACACGCCCACACAAAATCTGCGTGAGGAGGAAACGGCTCATGCGCCCTTGAGGGGCGCGTCGCCTTCACGTACTGAAAGCGCGTCAGAACTTAAAGAATTGCTGTAGGCAATGGACAATGGACTGTACATCGCTAGCGCTTGTGGATGCGCTCCCTTGTCAACTTGCTCCGTTGCTAGCTGAAAACCAGAATTGTGGTGTTGAGCCGAAAGACTGTCATGAAGGTACTGGTTCCGCCGCGCCCGCCGCAAAGAATTCAACTAGCTTGGAAGAACAAACCCAACATAGCCTTTCCGCTTCGTTATTGACTGAAAACCAGGATTATGGCGATGAGCTGACAATCTCTCATGGAGGTACTTCTTCCGCGCCCGTCGCTCAAAATGAATTTTTTTCAAGTTCAGCGATGCCTGCGGCGGGCGTAGCCATCGCTAATCAAACTCAGGGGCAGGTAGAACAGGTTAATCCCACTTCGTTGTTAGTTGAAAATTCAGTTTCGGGTGGAGAAGTCAAAACAGTTCATGAGGGTGAAAGTTCTGCCGCGCCTGTCACCAACGCTGAAAAATGGTCGCACGAGGCGATTGTAGCGAGGTCAAATGTACGACCGGAGCGTATGCAGAAACTCAAGGTTGCGGCGAATTCAGGGCAGAATCCGGGCTTTGACTTTTTGCAGGAGTGTTGGGATGATCCGGCACTGGTAATAGTGATCAAGAGGTTGCTGGTGAAGTTTTCGCAGTGGGGGATTGCGATTGTGGATGGGGAGTTGATTGAGTGGTAGTTTTAGAACTTTACAAAGTAAAGTTTTGTAAATTATTCAAGTTCCTGGGGAAAACTGGGGTTTTCGAATAAAAACTTAGTAGTCTCATTATTGGCTATTTAGTAGCTAGTAACTTGATTTATGCTTAATTAAGCTTTGCTGCTGCTATTGATGAAGGTTTGCTATGTCAGGAATAACTCAAGATTTACGGTGTTGGTATACTAGTTTGGTGGTAGGGAGTGTGCTAATTGCTTCTTTGCAAGAGCATGTCTTTGCCCAAATTATCCCAGATAGCACTTTACCTAATAATTCTGTTATTACATCAGATGGGAACACCTCAAATATCACAGGGGGAACACAAGCAGGAAGTAATTTGTTTCACAGCTTTAGGGAGTTTTCTGTTTCAACCGATCGTGTTGCTTCTTTTAATAATGCTGTAGATATTCAAAATATTATTAGTCGAGTTACGGGTCGGTCAGTTTCTCAGATTGATGGGATAATTCGCACGTTAGCTACGGCTAACCTATTTTTAATTAATCCCAACGGGATTATTTTTGGTCGAAATGCTCAGTTAAATATTGGTGGTTCTTTTGTAGGAACTACTGCTAATGCGATTGGGTTTGGCAATCTGGGATTTTTTAGTGCCTTGAATCCAGAAGCACCCTCACCCTTGTTAACAGTAAATCCAAATGTCTTACTATTCAATCAAATTGCGGCTGTCCCGATTCGAAATAGTTCAACTGCGCCAGCAAAAGTAGATCCTGCTGGTGCGGATACATTTGGTTTACGTGTTCCAAATGGTCGGAGTTTACTGCTAGTAGGCGGCGATATCAATATGGATGGTGGAGCATTGTTTGCTCCTGGTGGGCGAGTCGAGTTAGGTGGGTTACGAAGTGCGGGAACAGTTGGGTTGAATGGGGATGATAATAATCTGAATTTGAGTTTTCCCGATAGTGTAGAAAGAAGTGATGTTTTCCTTAGCAATGGCGCTTTTGTATCTGTGGTTGCTGGCGATGGTGGTAGTATTGCGGTTAATGCCCGGAATTTCGAGATGACGGGAGAGAGTCAACTGTTTGCAGGCATAGGGCGTGGACTAGGTTCTAATAGTAGTAAGGCAGGAAATATTTCGGTTAATGCCGCGATCACAATGAACCTTTATGGTAGGAGTAGGATTACTAATCAGGTGCTACCAGAAGCAAATGGACAGGGAGGCGATGTCAATATCAGTGCTAGCAGCTTCCGGCTTGAAGATAGGGTACAGGTAAGTACTATTACATCTGGTGCTGGCAAGGGGAAGGCGGGAAATTTAACAGTTAATGCTCAAAATGTGCAAATTATTGGTACAACTACCCTTGCTAATAATAGAGATAGACCCATTAGCTTGCTTACACTGTCAAACTCAGCAGGTGATGCGGGAAACTTAACTATTAAAGCCGGCACCTTGCTACTACGAGATGAGGCACTAGTAGTTGCTACTACACTTGGTGAGGGCAAGGGAGGAAATTTGACCATTAACGCCCAGGATGTGCAAATCACTGGTACGAGTGCTGTAAGTACTTCCGCAGAACTAAATTCAACAGGGAATGCGGGAAATTTGACGATTAAAGCCAACGCTTTGCTAGTGCGAGATGGGGCGCAAGTAGCTACTAGGGCATTAGGAGTGGGCAACGCAGGCACTATAGTTATAGATGCAGATGTAATTGCGCTTGATGCTGTCAAAAGTGGTATATTCAGCACGCTAGGTTCTACAACCGCGCCAATCATTAAAGTCATTATTGATGACACTGAACGTCCCCAAGTAACAATTGAGCCTAGAGAACAAACTATAAATCCAAATGCTCAAGGTAATAGTGGAAATATAAACATCACATCTGGATTACTCACTATCAATAATGGCGCTCAACTGAGCGTTAGCACTTTTGGCAGAGGAAACGCAGGTAGTATTAATCTTAATACCCAAAATGCAGTATTCAGTGGTACTGATATTAGTGGTTTATCAAGTGGTCTTTTTAGTGCAGTTGAAAAAGAGGCAGTGGGAAATGCCGGAGCCATTAAAATTACCACAAATGAACTAACACTTAACGGTGGCGCTCAATTAGTTGCCAGCAGTTTTGGAGAAGGAGATGCAGGTACTGTAACAATTGAAGCCAGCGATAAATTTTTAGTAAATGGAGCTAATAGCAATGGCTCACTCACGGGTGTATTTGCAGAATCCAGAATCGGTCGGGGTGGCAATATTGACCTAAAAATAGAAAATTTATTTATGTTACGTAATCAGGGTTTAATCTCTGCCACTAGTGGTATTACTGGTAGTAATGGAATTGATGGCAATATAAGCATTGGTACTAAATTTTTAGTTGCTGTCCCCGGAGAAAACAGTGATATTATTGCGACTGGCTTTGGACGCAGCCCCGGTAGTAATATTCAAGTCAATGCACAAGGAATTTTTGGCACTCAATTTCAGCAACAGTTATCCCCTAAAAGTGACATTATTGCAACTGGACAGGTTACATTAAACACGCCCGATATTGACCCTAACAGTGGCTTGGTCAACTTGCCATCAGTGCCAATTGACAGTGAAGTAGTACAATTCTGCCATAGCCCAGGTTATGCTCAAAGCAGCTTTATCATCACTGGACGCGGCGGTTTACCACTTGACCCGACGACGGATTTTCTGACTACTGCTGACACAGTAAGTGTAGGCTGGGTATCGCTCAAACCCAGCACCAGAGAAGGCAAGAGTCCACCTGTTACCATCAAACCTACTACCGCTACACCAAAACCGATTGTGGAAGCTACTGGGTGGGTGATGAATGCCAAAGGGGAGTTGGAACTTACAGCGAATGCACCCAGCACACCTCATGGTTCATGGCAGAACCCTGTCTCTTGCCGTGCTTCTTAGCTCGACTTTATCCAATTACACGGCATAAAAGGCAATGTCCTGCAAACGTTCAAACAAAGGGCAAGGAACTTTTACGATCTCAAAGGATTCATGGGACGTTGAAAAAGTGCTAGCCCACAAAAATCGCCGCACTAACGGGACTTAAACAAAAATTAAGCCCAAATGTAACCCAAACTGGCGATATTCGCAGCAAACAGGTCACGATTTAGGGTCAACCAATCGAAAAATCTAAAAGACATAGCTGTTCTAAAAGCTTCCAAGGCTTCAGTAAAAGTGTTCAAAGGTTTGTTTGCCCATCTACGTCTCAAGCCACCTGTCATCTGATGCCAAAGAATAAAAGTATAAGCACAGAATACCAAGATAAAGTGCCTCAACAGACTCCTTTTCTCTCGGACTTGATATTCTTTCAATCCTAACCACCCTTTGGCTTCTCGATAAAAACTTCCACCCAATTTCGTTGAGAATATGTATCAACTACCCATTTTGGGGTTACAATTGATGAGGTAACATTGGTGATAAAATAGTCAATATCAGTAGCTTGTGAGAAAGCCGCAGCATTCATGACGATAGCAATATTTCGCTTTCCAACTAGTTGTGATATCTCTATTTCTTTAGTTACCACCCATACTGTTTTAGGTTGATCTAAGTTAAGTTGAATTTTAGTGAAAGCCTCTTGAGGTAAGCTTTGTGCCAATTCATCTAGCCTTATTATTTGTTGAACATTCTCTTCAGTATTAACAGTTACTTGGCGATTTTTTGCGAAACCACCTAAATACTTTAGTTCTCGCTTCTCTAACTCTAATAGGAAGAATGTATTCTTGCCATATCCAGCATCTACAATTACTATCCCTGGTTGATGTTTCCTCTTGATAGCTCTGTCTATTAACTTGATTGCTAATTCTGGTTTTTTCTCAAATTCTGAGTCTTGTTTACCTGATTTTAAGGAACTGGCGTGCTGATATAACTCTATATCTAAGGGTAAATTTTTTCTCCCATCATATAAATGAGTCGTTACCACTACTATTCCATTATCTGTCTTGCCAATTTCTCCAATATATTGCCTTCCCACACCAGCAATAAAATTACCACTTTTTCTATGACCTGAATCATCGATTATTAAGCTGAATCCTCTAGTAATTCTGGTTTAACTACACTTGTTCATTATTTCTAACCGACGTTCATTGATTTTGGAGTCAGACCAAGGTGCTTCGGTTAAAAAGTGATGTAATTGGTGGTAATTTACCCCTATAGCGTTTTCTGCAATTTGAAATAGGTTTTTTCTCTCGCTTTCACCTAACAATCCCCCATATAATGTCTAAACTCTCTTTTTTGAGCTTTATGAGTAAACACATCATCAAACCGCTGACACCATTTTTCAAAACACGGAGGCATGGCTGTGGGGGTTGTCTCTTTCATCTGGGTTTTACTTTGACGTGAAAACTATGCTAGCAAAGCATTATACTCCTCTTTGTTCTTCTTTTTTGTTTAAATCCCATTAGTAGCCTCATTATTGGCTATTTAGTAGCTAGTAACTTGATTTATGCTTAACTAAAGTTTGCTGCTGCTATTGATGGAGACTTGCAATGTCAGGTTTAGGCTTTACTTGTTGGGGTGCTTTAGTGGCTATCGCTGTCAGCTTTTCTACCATTGATTATGCGATCGCTCAAATTACTCCAGATGGTACTTTACCAAATAACTCTAGCGTCACAAGAGAGGGTAACACCTTTAACATTACTGGAGGAACTCAAGCTGGCGGTAATTTGTTTCACAGTTTTGGTGAGTTTTCTGTGAATACTGGTGGTACTGCTTTTTTTAATAATGCTCTAGATATTCAAAATATTATTAGTCGAGTAACAGGTGGCTCAGTTTCCAACATTGATGGGTTAATTCGCGCTAACGGTACGGCTAATTTATTTCTGATTAATCCCAACGGGATTATTTTTGGTGAAAATGCCAGCTTAAATGTTGGTGGTTCCTTTGCGGCGAGTACAGCGAATGCACTGCAATTTGAAAATCGAGGACTTTTTAGCGCTACTGATAAAAATATCCCTTCACCGTTGTTGACTGTTAATCCTTCAGCATTGCTGTTTAATCAGATTAATCAAAACGCTGGGATTCAAAATAACTCAGTTGCACCCGCAGGGAGAGATCCAGCAGGGTTTGACGCATTAGGTTTACGAGTACCAAATGGTAAAAGTTTACTGCTGGCAGGTGGTAATGTCAGCATGGATGGAGGACGATTGAATGCTTTTGGTGGACGAGTTGAGTTAGGAGGATTGGGCGAACCTGGTAGTGTAGCACTGGGTGTAAATGGTGAGAATCTCAGCTTAATATTTACTGAGAATGTGACTCGTGCTTCTGTATCACTTACCAATCAAACGGGTGTATTTGTGTTTGGGGCTGGTGGCGGTAATATTGCAGCCAATGCCCAAAATATAGAGATATTAGGCGGAAGTGTTCTTTCTGCTGGTATCGCTGAAGGTTTGGGGACACCTGAGAGTGTTGCAGGAGATATTACGCTAAATGCTACCGGAGAAATCAAAGTTGCTGGTTCTGATAGCGGGATTGGCAATGAAGTGCGTTTAGGAGCAAAAGGTAAAGGAGGTAACATAACTATCGATTCTAGTGACTTCTCGTTACGTGATGGCATCGTAGCTGCCTTAAGTTCAGGAATGGGGAATGCGGGGAATATTACAGTGGGTGCAAGAAATGCTGTTTCCCTTGCTAATGCTGTCATTGCGAGCGCAGTGAGTCCCGAGGGTGTAGGTAATAGTGGCAACATCGACATCAATGCTGCAACACTTTCACTCACTGATGGCACTGTACTTGCTACCTCAACTCTTGGGCTGGGAAATGCGGGGAGTGTGACAGTGCGGGCACGAGATGCTGTAACTCTAGCAGATAATGCTTCCATCTTCAGCAGGGTGGGACGAGGAGGTGTCGGTAAAGGTGGCAATATCGACATCAATGCTGCAACCCTCTCTCTAAGCGATGGCGCTCAATTGCAAACCCTTACTCGTGGTACATCTCCTACCCAGCCAGCAGGACAGGGCGATGCGGGGAATGTCAATGTTAATGTTACTGGCGCTGTTAATATTGCTGGGCAGAAAAATGGTTTGAATAGTGGGATTTTCAGCAGTGTAGAAACGGGAACAGTTGGTAATGGGGGTAACATTGCTATCGATTCTGGTTCTTTCTCATTACAAAATGGCGCTGCACTTGTTGCCTCAACTTATGGACAAGGAAATGCGGGGAGTGTGACAGTGCGGGCACGAGATGCTGTTTCCCTAAATAATGCTTTCATCTTCAGCACGGTGGAACCAGGAGGTGTCGGTAAAGGTGGCAATATCGACATCAATGCTGCAACCCTCTCTCTAAGCGATGGCGCTGGACTGACAACCCTTACTCGTGGCACATCTCCTACCCAGCCAGCAGGGCGGGGGGATGCGGGGAATGTCAATGTTAATGTTACTGGCGCTGTTAATATTGCTGGGCAGAAAAATGGTTTGAAGAGTGGAATTTTCAGCAGTGTACAAACGGGAACAGTTGGTAATGGGGGTAACATTACTATCGATTCTGGTTCTTTCTCTCTAAGCGATGGCGCTGGACTTGCTGCCTCAACTTATGGACAAGGAAATGCGGGGAGTGTGACAGTGCGGGCACAAGATGCTGTTTCCCTAAATAATGCTTTCATCTTCAGCACAGTGGAAGCAGGATCTGTAGGTAAGGGAGGTAATATAGACATCAATGCCGTAACCTTGTTCCTCACTGATGGCGCTCAATTGCAAACCCTTACTCGTGGTACATCTCCTACCCAGCCAGCAGGGCGGGGGGATGCGGGGAATGTCAATGTTAATGTTACTGGCGCTGTTAATATTGCTGGGGAAAAAAACGGTTTTCCCAGTGGGATTTTCAGCAGTGTAGAAACGGGAACAGTTGGCAATGGGGGTAACATTACTATCGATTCTGGTTCTTTCTCATTACTTGATGGCGCTGGACTTGTTACCTCAACTTATGGACAAGGAAATGCGGGGAATGTCAATGTTAATGTTACTGGCGCTGTTAATATTGCTGGGCAGAAAAATGGTTTGAATAGTGGGATTTTTAGCAATGTAGAAACGGGAACAATTGGTAATGGGGGTAACATTGCTATCGATTCTGGTTCTTTCTCATTACAAAATGGCGCTGCACTTGTAGCCTCAACTTATGGACAAGGGAATGCGGGGAGTGTGACAGTGCGGGCACGAGATGCTGTAACTCTAGCAGATAATGCTTCCATCTTCAGCAGGGTGGAACGAGGAGGTGTCGGTAAAGGTGGCAATATCGACATCAATGCTGCAACCCTCTCTCTAAGCGATGGCGCTCAATTGCAAACCCTTACTCCTGGTACATCTCCTACCCAGGCAGCAGGGCGGGGGGATGCGGGGAATGTCAATGTTAATGTTACTGGCGCTGTTAATATTGCTGGGGAGAAAAACGGTTTGAAGAGTGGGATTTTCAGCAGTGTACAAACGGGAACAGTTGGCAATGGGGGTAACATTACCATCGATTCTGATTCTTTCTCATTACTTGATGGCGCTCTACTGACTGCCGAAACACTCGGACAAGGTAATGCAGGCACAATCAAAGTTAATGCTGCTACTCAAGTGAACATTTCTGGCAAGAGTTCAAACTTTAACAGTGGCTTGTTCGTTGCCTCTCAAAGTCAGATGGGTACTGCTGGAGATATTATCCTCACCTCACCTAGAGTCACCCTAGACAACAGTGGCAGACTCAACGCCGAATCTGCATCGGGTAACGGTGGCGACATCAACTTACAAACTGATTTACTGCTTCTGCGTCGTGGCGCTAAAATTTCTACCACCGCAGGCACAGCACAAGCTGGGGGTAATGGTGGCAACATAATTATCAATGCTCCCAATGGCTTCATCGTTGCTGTTCCAAGTGAAAATAGTGACATCACTGCCAATGCTCTTACAGGCAGTGGTGGCAGAGTGGATATTCAAGCCACTGGCATTTATGGTATTGAGTTCCGTGAAAGTACAACTCCCTTGAGTGATATCACTGCTAGTTCAGAATTTGGTACACAAGGGACTGTAGAACTCAACACCCCAGATGTTGACCCTAACAGTGGCTTAGTGCAATTGCCAACAACACCAGTTGACACCCAAGTAGCTCAAGGTTGCTATAGTCCAGATTATGCCCAAAACCGATTTGTGATTACTGGACGCGGCGGACTTCCCATGAGTCCCACTGAACCATTACAAGATACAAGTACTCTATCTGCATGGGTGAGATTAAGACCAAAACCAGCAAATGCTAAAACAACAATTTCTCCACAATCAACAGCAGCCTCAAATATTAAAAAAGTTGCAGCAGCGATGGCCATCGTGGAAGCTAGTAGTTGGGTAGTTAATCGCAATGGAAATATAGAACTTGTGGCGCAAGTACCTGGTGTCACACCTCACAGTTCTTGGCAAACTCCTGCTTCTTGTTCTGCATCTCGCTAAGGTGTAAGGGACTTCCAAAAAATAAATCATTCCAAGAAAAACAAGAAACAGGATTTTTCAAGAATGATAATCATTTTAAGAGAGGATAAAAGGGTTTACCGAGGGCAACCCTTTTTCTCCCCCTCATCTACGCATGAAAAATCTATACGCTTGTCGTCTGCTTTGAAGTTAAACAGTGTAAAATTAATATATTTTGTAGCTAACTAAATGCTGTTATTAAAATCAAATAACTTTTGTTTTACTACAAGAAATATCAATAGAACAATTACCTAAATTTGGGAAAACTTCATGAGTAGATGGAAGACTAACCAATGTTCTGTTGCAATGGATACACTAATTTAGTTCGCATTTCACAATTATTCATTTGCCATCCGGTAAATGTCTTTGTGGGCGGTGGCGAGGTAACTTTACTATCAGGCGGAATGGCTGCTGTTAGGTGTTTTTTCAGCTTACCTGTAAACAACACCAATTAGACAGCTAGGGAGAGCGATCGCCTACAGTACGCCTAAGGAGCAGAGCTTGGTTGTAGAAATCGAGTGCTTTTTGCTTTTCTCCTAAAGCGTTGTAGACTACACCGATATTATTGAGAGTAACGGATTCACCTGCCTTGTCGCCCACAGCACGCCTAAGGGGCAGAGCTTGGTTGTAGAAATCGAGTGCTTTTTACTTTTCTCTTAAATCGTCGTAGACTGCATCGATGTCATTGAGTGTAGTCGCTTCACCTCTGCGATCACCCACAGCACGCCTAAGGGGCAGAGCTTGGTTATAAAATTCGAGTGCTTTTTGCTTTTCTCCTAAATCGGAGTAGACTCGACCGATGTTATTGAGCGTAGTCGCTTCACCTCTGCGATCGCCCACAGCACGCGAAAGGGGCAGAGCTTGGTTATAAAATTCGAGTGCCTTTTGCTTTTCTCCTAAATCGGAGTAGACTGTACCGATGTTACTGAGAGTAACGGCAACACCAAAGCGATCACCTACAGCACGCGAAAGGGGCAGAGCTTGGTTGCAAAATTCGAGTGCTTTTTGCTTTTCTCCTAAATAAAAGTAGACTGCACCGATGTTATTGAGTGTACTCGCTTCACCTCTGCGATCGCCCACAGCACGCCTAAGGGGCAGAGCTTGGTTGTAAAATTCGAGTGCTCTTTGCTTTTCTCCTAAATCGTCGTAGACTGCACCGATGTCATTGAGAGTAGTGGCAAAACCTCTGCGATCACCCACAGTACGCGAAAGGGGCAAAGCTTGGTTGTAAAATTCGAGTGCTCTTTGCTTTTCTCCTAAATCGGAGTAGGCTCGACCGATGTTATTGAGTGTAGTAGCAACACCAGAGCGATCACCTACAGCACGCCTAAGGGGCAGAGCTTGTTTGAAAAAATTGAGTGCTTTTTGCTTTTCTCCTAAATCAAAGTAGACTCCACCGATGTTATTGAGTGTAGTAGCAACACCAGAGCGATCGCCCACAGCACGTGAAAGGGGCAGAGCTTGGTTGTGAAGTTCGAGTGCTTTTTGTTTTTGTCCTAAATCAGAGTAGACTGCACCGATGTCATTGAGAGTAGTGGCAACACCAGAGCGATCACCCACAGCCTGCCTAAGGGGGAGAGCTTGGTTGAAAAAATCGAGTGCTTTTTGCTTTTCTCCTAAATCGTCGTAAACTTTACCGATGTCATTGAGTGTAGCCGCAACGCCTGAGCGATCACCCACAGCACGCCAAAGGGGCAGAGCTTGGTTGAAAAAATTAAGTGCTTTTTGCTTTTCTCCTAAAGCGTTGTAGTTACGCCCAAGCCCAAGCAGTGCAGTTGCTTCAATTTTTTGGTCTTTGAGTTCCTGTGCTATAGCCGGAACTGGCTGTAATATTTGTATTGCCTTTTGGTGTTCCTGTTGCTGTGTGAGTTTTATTCCTTGCTCAAGCAGACTTTCTGCTTCTTGCGATCGCAAGTTTTGAGTCTGTCCCCAGGTGGGTTGAGCTATCAGGGTTACTGTTAAAGGGGTTAGACAAATACCCACAATTAAAATATTGGTGAAAAATTTTTTCATCTAAAACCTCCAGAAGACCCCACTATATCGGTACTTTGATTAGTGGCGGCAGGAATGGAGGGGGAATTACGAAACGTTCCTTGAATGCATTTGAGCGAATGCGAAAACAATGAGAGGAATAGTTGAGTAATTCCTAATTTCTTAGGTTTAATATGCATACGAGTAACCATCCTTTGCGTGAATACGTTTACAAAACTTGTAAGATATTCCTTGAACTAATCCTTTTTTAGCAGCAACGTTAAGAGTCAATTGCAAGGAGAATTGGAATTGAATCACCCAATCGTTGTAACTGCCCCGGTCGCCAGAACACTGCGTTTGCAATTTTGTTATGATGCCATCGGTCGCTGTCTTGAAACTCAAAAGTCAAATGTCAAATGTAGAAAAATCTACGAACAACTTGATGCAACTATGCTTTGAATCATAATATGAGAAAAATTTTGATCCATAAATTAGAAAAAAGTTAACGAAATTTCAGGCTTTTGCGCCAATCACAAAATTAAATTTTGCATTCATACATGAGAGAGAGTTGAAATTCTGAAGCATAATTTAAGAATGAGTTGAAAAAACACAATTGGACAAAACTTGCACAAAAAATCTCTCTTAAAATTGCTCTAACTTAAACTTTCAATTCAAAATATGGTTCAAATGCCCATGTTATGGTTCAAAACTTTTGTTTTAGTAGATATCTGAGTAAAAATCAAATATTTCGTTGTCCAAGCGATCGCCCAACAACAGAGCGATCGCCTACTCAACTCGTAGCTGAATAATAATGATAATAAAGCTGAAGGATTGATACAAACGTCTCTCGTATCAGTCTTTTTATCCCCTACACGATAATCATTATTAGTAAAAAAACTCGAATATTAAAAGTGAACTATAAACTGGATACTCATTTCTGAAGCATATCATGAGTTAAAATCTCAATTTTTAGTTCAAATCACAGCAACACACCCTCCCAGACTGACAAAAGAAAGATTACAAGCGTTTATCGCATAAAACTTTACCATAATCTAGCTTTATAATTCGATCGGCTCGATCAAAATATCGGTCATCGTGGCTGATCGCGAACACTGTTTTGCCTTGATGTTTCAGCTTTGGCAACAGTTGAGTGTAAAAAATATCTTTGAATACTGGATCTTGGTCTGAAGCCCACTCATCAAAAACGTAGATTGCCCGGTTTTCCATATAGGCTGTCAGTAAGGCAAGGCGTTTGCGTTGCCCTTGGGAGAGGGCAGTAGTCGAAAGTACGCCTTCGTTCACCGTCACTTTATGGTCTAGTTGGAGTTGAACCAAATAGTCTTGAATTTGGCTGTTGAGGTGGGGGTTGTCTAAACCCAAGAGGCGATCAAACAAATAAAAATCAGAAAAGACGACTGAGAACTGTTGACGATACCACTCCAAATTGGCATCCGTAATAGGCTGTTCATCAAACTCAATCACTCCAGTTTCAGCAACATATAGTCCCGTAAGCAACTTCACTAACGTAGACTTGCCACTACCATTACCCCCCACCACAAACACCAGCTCTCCTGGATAAAAGGTCAGGTTGATTGGTCCCAGGATAAAGTTGCTATCTTCCCGTTCTCCTCGATAGCGATGGGTTACTCCTGCTAATGTAAGTGATTTCCATTTTAGTTGATAGTCCAGCAAGTTTGCTTGCTCTGGCTCTGTTGTTTGAGCAACCAGAAACAACCCCAGAGATTCTATTTTTTCTAAGGCAACGCTGGCTTGGCTGATAATGGGTAGACTAGTTAGCAAGATGCGTAACGGCGAAATCATGAAAACTATAGTGAGGACATAGCCAGATACAACAGAGAAAGAAATGTTAAATAGTGGGGACAGAACAAAAATTAACAAACCAATAGGAATGAAGAATAACAAAAGCCCAGAACCGGCAGCCAGAGAAAACAAATCAGTCGCCATCATCCGTTGATGCTGAAAAATTATGGCGCTTGCTTGGAGATCTTCTACTAGAAACGCTTGCCGTCTTTGATGATGAAGCTTGAGTTCCTTAATTCCCTCGGTTGTCGTTTGGAAATGCTGAAATAGCTTGTCCTGCTGTTCGCGGGCAAGTTTAATAAACTTTCTGCCTCTAGCTATCAGAAAGTTTTGGCTAGAGATGCCCAACACTGTAAAAACGAACATTAGGCAGAACAGGTTTAGAGAAAGCCAACTCAGGTAAAAAAAGCAACCTATAATTAGAGCGACACTAATACAAAGATTAGAAACTGCAAAAGAAGCATTGGAAATAGCTTGCACATCCTCAGTCAAAGTAGCAAGCAATCGGGGAGCACCAATCTCTTCTAAGTGGCACAGCCGACAGGCTAGAATACATCGAGTCAAGTGCAGTTGTAGGTTTAAGACAACCCGTTGCGCTAACCGAGCAATCAACGCTTGAGAAGCTGTAGTCGAAACCGCTAGTAAACAGCAAAGCCCTACAAAGCTCCAACCTAGAAGACTTTTGGGTAACTCAGTTCCCCTCAACACGAAGTTGATTGTGGCGATGAGTCCGGCGCTACTCGCTCCACTAAGCAACCCGGTAAAGGTAGCAAAAGCGACTCCTAGCCAGGAAGATTTCAGAAGTAAACGAATCAGTTTCATGGCTTAAATTTGCCAATTTACAGCATCTTGCATTACGCGCATTGGGTGTACATAACCCAACTCTTCCAGCTCTTTCAAAACCTTAGCGGCGCTTTCAGAAACTTCCTCACGCTCGGTTTTACATTCGACTTCGGGACAGAGTGGCATTTCGTAGGGGTCATCAATACCTGTAAAGTGTTTAATTTCCCCTGAACGTACTTTTTTATATAGTCCTTTCACGTCTCTGTGTTCGCAAACTTGTAGCGGCGCATTGACATAAACTTCCACAAAATCGCCAATGTAATGCTGTACTTCTTTCCGAATATCGCGATACGGAGAGATAGCGGAAACCAAGACAATTACATCATTTCTGGTAAGAAGCTTAGCTACAAAGCCAATGCGCCGGATATTCTCGTCTCTATCCTCCCGGCTAAAACCCAACCCCTTGGTTAAGTGCTGGCGTATCAAGTCACCGTCGAGCACTTCAACTTTGTATCCCTGCTTCCTCAGTTCTTTTTCCACCTCTCGACTGATAGTGGTTTTGCCAGCACCACTTAGACCAGTGAACCAGACTGTTACACCACGCTGTTGCTGCCTCATTTTACCTCCAAATATTGGCACTATATTACATTCTTACGGTTTGAGAATTGCCTATTCAAAGCGAATTAGGAGGACTGTATTGCCATTTGTCAATAGTAAATTGACAGGCGTTATAGACTTTGGTAATTGTCTCCTTATCCATGAGATGTTTATTGGTTTTGTAGGTGGCATTAGATTCAAGGTAATTTTTGAAGTTTTCTTCTACTTTGTCAAAATCTGGCAGCTTGAATTGCTCGTATATTCTCTTGAGTTCTGCCAGTTCATGTCCCACAAAATCCTCATATTTAACTTCGATCAAGTTCTCCTGAGGTATTAGAGCTTTTTCACTGAAAAACTCTTGCATTATCTGTTGATAAGCTTTAAGAATTATTGTGTCTGTTTGTTCTTCGTTTACTTCCTGTAATCTAATAGTAGGTAAATGAGTTTGAAAACTATGCTGACGGGATGCATACACTATGTATGGATTTCTATATATATGAATAAATTTTGCTTCTGGAAATATTTTCAACAAAATTTTAATTCTTGCCATATTAACAGGATTTTTGAGTACAAGTCTTTTTTCTTGGAAGTTAAAAGCTGCCTTTTTTAAAATGCTGATGTATGCAGTTGACCATAAATTTTCTATTTCTTCAGAGTCAAGAGCCATTATTTTTAGTTTTTTTGGAAAAATAGCGGCATGATAAGTACCATAAGGAGATATATTAACCAAAGCCCATTCTTCCTCCTCAGGAGAATCACTTGAGACTAGTACATTATCCATTGGTCTTTTAGTAAACCCAATTTTGCTTAACTTGTTTTTCAATAATTTTTGAGCGAGTAAAAAGCATTCTGGTGCCCATGCTTGAGCGTGTGTTACATAGCCTAAATTTGGATCTTGAGTTATTAAATTGTGAATATAGGTCGTGCCGCTTCTCCAATGCCCGATAATGAAAATGGGAGGATGTTTAATTTGTGTATTTTCAATTTGCTTACCAAATATAAGTTTTTCAACAATCCTGACAGGAATAGTAGCGAAGCTAAGAAATGAGATCGAAAGCGCTCTAACAATGTATTTTCTATCAACACCACCATTATCGAGTAATAATCTCATCAAGTTAGTAAAAGAGCCATATGATAGTGGGTGTTTGAGTGCTACAAGCATTTCTCTTTGAAGGGTATTCTTCTGATTCATTATCGTTTTCGTCCTCATTACAAGTGAATGAACTCTTGGAAAATCAAGCGAAATTTAATTCAGTCTCAATGATTATCGTTTATGGATTAAGCAGCACTGCCAGTTGACACAGAAGACAATGTAGAACGAAGTGGGCAATAGTGACTGTAGTAATCTGGGATTTTTAGACCCTGAATTTTCAAACTTTGTATGCGGTATAAAAATGCAGCTCCAGTCATAATCTGATGAGCGATGTCAACTACTCGGCGATTATTTGATTCGGATAGGTAAGAACCGCGCACCCAGTCATTGAAGCTACCCATTGCCGGACCACACCAAATTTGATAATCGATTTCTCGACCTTTTTCTCCAGAATTAGACCAACGAGAAGACAACCCCAAATACCAGCGGAAAATTAGAGCCATTTTTAATCGGGGGTTAGTGGCAGCATAAGCCAGTTTTTCAGGATTATTTTGGGACAAGTAAGCTACAGTTGCTTCCCATACCTCAGCAATCCTCTGGCGAAAAATTTGTTTTTCTAACTTCTCTCTTTCCTCGATTGGAATATCATCAATCGAGTCATATTTTCTGTAAAACTCATATAGTTTCTGCGCCCGTAGAGGAAACATGGTTCCTCTTTTGAGAACTTGCAATTTTACCCCCATTTCAAACATATCTGCTGCTGGAGCCATCATCACGTCAGGCATTTCTGCTTGCGCTAGCAATTTCTTTGTATATTCGCAAGTGCCAGCCTCAACGCAGGACTGGTTAATTGAGCCAGTCATTATATAAGCAGCACCCATTATCAAGGCAGCTAACGCTGATTGTGGCGTGGCAATCCCGCCTGCTACTCCGACTCTAATGGGTTTTTGGTAACCATATTTTTCCTGAATTTCATCTCTCAATGCCAGGATGGAAGGCAAGAGACAAACCAAGGGGCGATTGTCGGTATGACCGCCAGAATCAGCTTCGGCTGTAATATCATCTGCCATTGAAATTTTCTCTGCGAGAGTTGCCTGTAACTCAGTAATTAGCCTCTGTTGAACGAGTTCTTTGAGGATTCTTGTAGGGGCAGGTTGCATAAATTTAGTAGCAACTTCTCGGCGCGAAATTTTGGCAATGACTTTATTTTTTATTTCTATCTGATTGTCTGCATTCAAACTCAGTCCAACAGCACGGTAATAGACGATGTTGGGAGTCAAGTCCATAAAGGCTGAAGCCTCTACGGTTGTCACACCATGTTTGAGGTATAAATCTACAGCCGCACGTTCAATAGCGGGTTCGCCGGGGCTGTGAATTAAATTAAAAGCGTAGGGACCATCAGGTAAGGCTTGTTGAATGCAGTTAATGGCGGCTTCGATACGGTTTGGACTTAAACCACCCGCACCAAAGGAACTCAAAATTCTCTCTTTTCCTAGTGCAATGACCATTTCTTCAGAAGCAATACCGCCAGCCATCGCGCCAGTAGCATAGGCATATTTGACCCCATAAAATGACAAGAAACTTGGATCTCCCAAATGTTGAATTGAAGTTGGTGGAACAGCTATCAGCAGTTCTACTTGTCCTGTTTTTCCATTATCAGCAGGACAGGAATAACCTTGGTTGGTTGCACCGATTCTCCCTTCAATCCTAACGATGTAGCAAGGCTTATCTAAAGCCAGCAATTTATCCTTTATGTCCGCTGGTTCAAAAGATACACAGTTTAAGGAACCTCTCCAGACTTGGTTATGGCTGTACGATCGCTCATAAAAACTCAAACTATTATCGTGTTTACTTAGTGTCGGAGCTACAGATGACATAGGATTTATCCCTCAATTTTAAGGTAATTTTTTACTATCTAGACTGTCGATTAATCAGCTTTTGAACGCAGGCAATTTCTAATTGAATAATGTCGCTTATTTGCTTGCTAGATCCCTGTCTGGCTTGTAAGAAAGCAGCATGAGCTTTACATAAGTTAGAGTTATTTGTTGCAATCACATTTTGATATTTAGTGTTCTTACCTGTGAGAGAAGTTGTTGGTTGAGATTCTTTGGGTAATAGCATTTGTTGATACTGCTGAGTATCGGGCTGTTGTTTGCTCAATAAGTTTTGGAAAAGTTTCCGGTTTTCTTCACTCAAGATTATGTCAATAATTCTCGCTCCACCCAAAGTGATAGTTTTAGGCATAGATTTGTTAGAAGTGGAAGCTTCTTGGTCTTGACTGTAGAGCGGAGATAAATCCAAAGTAACTTGGTGGCTGATAAGTTTAGCCAGTGTTCTAATCAGCGAAGTATGGTCATTTATACCTTTTCTATTGAGAGATAGAGCAATATGTTCTTTGCTATCAAGGATTTGATCGATTAACCGAGAAGTCCCACTACCAGCTCCCAATTCGATAAATATTCTTGCACCATCCTCGTAGACTCGGTTGACTAGTCGGGGGAAATCAATCTGTTGACATATGACTTTTGCAAAACTATGAGCGATCGCACTACTTTCAAGTGTAAGTGGTGCATAATCTGCCGCAGAATAGAAAATAATCCCAGGAGCATTTTTAGTAGAAATAGTGAAATCTTTTACCAGCCGATCATATTCTGACTGCACAGGAGGACAATGTACTACTAAGTCCAAGGGAGTATGTATTGCATTGCAATTTAAGCTTTTAATGACTCGTTCGCAAGCTTGTTTTTCTCCTGCAATCACCACTTCTCTTGGAGAATTTATCATAGTTATATAGACACGATTTTCACTTCTGATACATTCTTGCACTTGAGATGGAGCCGCCAGGAGAATGTAAGTGTTCCAAAGATTGTTGTCTTTCGAGTCTATATTTGGCAATCCCCAATATTTACGCAGAGCTTCTTTGGAACCAGATAGCGTGTGATCGTATAACCAGGAGAATCGGTGAGGGTGTTTCTCTTGATCCAAATCTCTCCAAGCTCCCTGAGCAAACATCATGGTTATTTCACCTAGACTAAAGCCAAACACAAATTTAGGTTGGAGTTTGAAAATATATTGCAATATAGAGGTGTAAAATCCAGCAATTTGTGCTTCTATTTGAGAAGTAGCCTTTGCATTAGCTAAAAATTGCTTTTCCAGAGCTTCTAATTGAGTGTTGGACAATTTACTCAAACTTCTCGGATAAAGCAGCTTTCCAGTTTCGGCTACATCACTATTCATGCTGCTTAAGCTATCAAACACTTCAGGTAATAAGCGGAAGATATCTTGACTGATGCCTAAATAAGAGCTACCAAGACTAGGATAAACACACGCAACTGCGCCCTTTTTACCTAATGGATTGGCTGTAAAATAACTCCCTAGGGGTGTCTGCCAATCTATTCCCCTCTCAGTAGCGTTCTTCACACCTTTATGGGCAAGCTTAATTTCTTGGCTTAATTCTTGTTTATTGCTTCCAACAATTGCTAAAGTATATTTTGCCTCTTGACGTTGTTTAAAGGTAGTAAATGTGAGTTTTGCTACAACTGCGAGGGAAAAAGTATTGTCGATCGCCTCTTGTAAATTGCTAATTTGTTGCCCTAGCTCAGAATAATTGTCGAATGCTACTAGGAAAAGATAAGGGGATTTTCGCCCTAAAGAATGCCTGGGACGTTTATTTTGACTGAGTTCTTCCGACAAGATTAGGTGAGAGCAAGTTCCATCTATCCCCATACTATTAATCGCTGCGATTCTGGGCATACCTTCTTTATTGAGTAACCAAGGTGTTGATTTAGGGGCAACATAAAAGGGACTATCCTGCCAAATTTGTGGCGTTTTGACACCAGACCATTTGGGGGTTGCTGGAATATACCTGTGATACAAACAGAGGGCAGTTTTGATCAGGCTGGCTATTCCTGATGCCACAAAAGTATGACCGATATTCGCTTTGACGCTACCCAGAGCGCAGTCTAAATCATCTGTACCCCGCTGATAAGCTTGGAGCAAACCAGTAATTTCTGCTTCATCTTGTTGAGGAATACCACTGCCAAAAACTTCCAAGTAATCAACATCTGTTGATTGAATACCTGCAATGTTAAAAGCTTGTTCGCAGGCTTGGTTGACAGCTTTGGCATCAGGCGTTGGCAAACCATTATTCAACTCACTTTGAGTTGAATAATGGTGTGTAAAACTAATGGCATCAATGACTGCATAAATGCGATCGCCATTTTGTTTAGCAGTGTCATGGCGTTTCAGTACCACTGCTCCCGCGCCTTCGCCGACGTTCCAGCCATTGCTAAACTGATCGTATGAGAGTGTATTTACACCTGTATTGGTTTTTGCTAATTGGTTTCGCAACCACACATTTTCAAATCCACCAGCCAAGTCAACAGCACCAACCACCACAGTATCTACCTCCCCAGTAGTAAGTAGCATCTGTGCCACATCCATTGCTTTGAAGACGGAATTTTCGCCAGCAGTTATGGTGAATGATGGACCGTTAAAATTCCACAAAGCAGAAATTCGACTTGCCGTGATATTTGCGATATAACTCACATACTCGTTGGGTTCTACTGCCTTACTAATATCATCTTTGAAAACTGTTTCCAGTTGAGCAATTTTTTCAGTAGGCAACGAGACTTTTTTAGCAATTAAGGCTTCTTCAAGCTGCCAGGACGTATGCCATCTCTGGTATATTCCATGACTAGAAAGTTCTGACTCGGCAGCAATAATCACTGCTACATTTCCTCCTCCCTGAAGTCCCGCATCTCGGACAGCACGATTTGCCACTTTCAACATTAACGTTTGTTGTGGGTTGAGTCTCTCTACTTCATTCGGGGGAATTTTAAAAGTTAAAGTGTCGATTTCAAAATCTTTGACGTATGCTCCTACTGGTGCTTTACCATCTGCAAAAGCATGTTCTTTAAGTAGAGCATTTTGATCTTCAATGCCACGCCATCTGTTAGGTGGAAGCGGAATAAAATGCTGTATTCCTTCATATACGCTGCTTTCAAAAGCCTCTAATCCATCACAGTCGCCGAAAAAGACATCCATACCGACAATAGCAATTTTTGCAGGTTGAACAGGTTGAGAATTTTTGTTGGTAAAATTATCTACTGGTTCTGGCGTTTCCCCTTGTTCAAGGATTAGATGAGAATTGCTGCCGCCGAAACCAAAAGCATTAATGGCGGCGCGTTTGATTGGTGAATTATCTGGCCATGATGTGGCAGCTCTGACGATTTGTTCTGCTGAAATTAAACCGTTTTTAGAACTTATAGGGTCAGTAACATTAATAGTTGGTGGAATTATGCCATGGGACATACTCAAAATAACCTTAGCCAAGCTCACCATCCCAGCAGCGTTTAACAAGTGACCAACATTAGCTTTGACAGCACCCAAAAGAGGAGTGGCTTGGTGTTGACCAAAGAATGTCTCTATGGAGTTTAATTCTACTGGATCTCCTAATGACGTACCAGTAGCATGGCACTCCAGATAATCTATAGCTTTTGGACTAATTTGCGCCTCATTGTAAGCTCGCTCAAACGCCAGAATTTGTCCTTTAGAATTAGGGCTAAGCAGATGTTTTCCTTTACCATCATTTGATAGTCCATTACCACAGATAGTGGCAAGAATTTTATCTCCATCTCTAATGGCATCACTATACCGTTTCAGCACTACTATCCCAGTTCCATCTGCTGTAATCACTCCTCCAGAGGATTTATCAAAAGGGCGACTGATACCATTCTCTGGATAAGCTTGAATCACGGAGAATCCCATCCGCATAGCTAGAGGATCTCCACAGGAGATTGCTCCCGCTAACATCAAATCAGCTTTGTGTGACCACAGGTAATGAGATGCCAGCTTGATTGCATAGAATGATGCTGAACAAGCAGCATCTAGACAGAAATGAATGTTAGATAAAGAAAAGGCTTGGGCGATTAGAGCAGCCGGAAAGCTAGATATCATGCCATTGCATAGAGAGGGCTTGGCTTTGGCTGGCAAAGAAGGTAAATAAAAATCCTCTTGTTGCAAAAGCTCTTTAATTAAATATTCTGTCAATTGTCTGTGGTATGCGGTAAACAAGTGATGAGAAAATTTAGTAGCTGATGACAAATTACCCAAAATTACGCCACATTTTGAGAGAGCAGATTCACTTTCCGAATAACCACTTTGCTGAATTGCTTGTTTAGCAGCATAAAGTAACCATTTAAAGGTGTTATCCAAACTTTCTATAAATTCTTGCGGCAGCTTATATTCAGAATTATCAATTTTAAAGTCACGGATAAATCCTCCTTGAAGCGAATAAAATTTATCTGCTTTTCCCTTTTGATAATCATAAAATACTTCCGGTTTCACTCCTAGTTCTTCAGAAGTAATTGAGGATGTCGAATCTTTACCATCAATAATATTTTGCCAAAACTCATCAGGGTTTTTAGCATCTGGAAACAGGCAGGACAATCCAATAATTGCTATTTTTTCCATAACTCATCTACTCCAGTATAATTGTTTTGTGTAAGAGAGTTGTTAATGATTAACAACTGATTAAAGTACTTGCAAGGGCTGATTCTCAGTATTTGAATGATTTCAGTAAAACCAACGAACAAATTTACTCCCAAACAGGCGAACAAATACTTTTCCTTCCAAGTCATGTATAACAAAATCAACAATCAGATTGATGTCAGTTTTAGACTTGATTTTACCAGAAACATAAAAATCTTTATTGCATGGTATACGTGCAAATTGTTCATATTTATCTAACTGTGCAGGTAAAGCACTCTCCTGATAAAAATGCTGTAGCCAAATACCTAAAGGATGCGTACTCAAATCAACCGCATAAGGATTAAACCATTGCACGGGAAACTGACCTTGTTGCTTGGCTTCTATTCCTTGCCAACAACATTCTGCGGTAAATCTTTCTTTACCAAAAGTCAAGAATCTTTTCACTCCCTGAAATGAAAGACCATGAAATAACATGCCTACCCCATTTTGATAAAAATTGTTATCTTCCCAGTTTGGGATTAAGACTTCACGGTTCTCATTGATTTTATTGCCGTCTGGAGTTTTAGCAAAATCATAAGTAGGAGCCGGTGATATTTCTCGCAGTAGCTTAAACTCACCGCTGAAATTATATTGATTTTTTTTAGCGAGATTCTTATGCCATATTTTTGCCGAAAAAGTTATTTCATTGAAATCATTGTTTTTAGAATCTTCTTGTAGATCCAAAATATATTCATCTGCTAAATCTTCATTAAATATTATTCCTTTTAACACCTTAAAATTTGTGCAGCTAAACAATCTATAACCTGGATAAAGATTTTCGCAAGTGTTTATTATCCATGACATCGCACAAGTAGCTGGCAAAACAGGATAACCAGCAATAACATGATCCATAAAAAAAGGATTATCTTCGAGTTTGAGTTGGCGATGGATACGATAGGTTCGGAGTTTGGAATCTAATTCCCTCGCTGGTGGAGTAGCCGGACTAGCAACCACAACTTGTGCCGTTGTATGATTAGCGGCATCCAGTTCGTTAACCAACATTTGCGCTCCGACTTCCATCGGAATAATACCAATATTACGTTCTTGAAAAGCTTTCTTTAATTCCGGTGAAACCATCCCACTTTCCCAAGGTCCCCAGTTGATAGCAACTACATGACAGTCGGGATATTTTTGCTTGACTAAATGGGCTGATTTGTTGAGAATCTCGTTGGCAATAGCGTAGTCAGTCTGTCCAATATTGCCATAAAAACCAGCGGTTGAGGAAAACAAGACTAAATATTCAAGATAATTGAGATCAACATAAGACAAGGTATTTTCCAATCCCTTAACTTTTGCTGCATAAACAGTTTCAAAATCCTGTTCTGTTTTCTTTTCAATTAACTTATCTGCTAAATTCCCAGCACCATGTATAACTCCCGTTATCGAACCGAGACGTTTAACAGCAGGGGCAACTTTCTCCTTTACAGCCAGCGCATCTGTGACATCGACGCTCACATATTCCGCCCTGCCTCCAGCCTGTTTAATGCGAGAAAGCGTATTGTTGATTTCTCGGCTGGAGGAAATCTTTTTAAACACTTTTTGTACACACATGGGTGTAGGTTTCTCTCCTTGAGAAAGGAGATGCTCCATGATGTGTTTTTTCAATCCAGATTCTTCAAAACAGTCTTTAGCCCAATCTGGTTCAGATTCAACGATGGCTGAACGACCTAGTAGGATAAATTTGCACTGGTGGCGCTGTGCTATTCTAATAACGCACTCTCGCGTAATCCCTTTTGCCCCACCACTAACGAGAAAAACAGATGATGGACGGATTGTTGATGTCATAAATGCTCCTAAGCTGTCATACCTTTAATTTGCCTATCGGGCATGAAAAATTCTTTCAAACATTAATGTGCTGTCATAGTTTATGTTTTTGAATCTCAATCACTCCAGAGTGCGAAAGTTAATTTTTCATTTGTGCAAGCATCAACAATACACGAAAGTACATTATTTGCCAGTACTTCCATAGTTTCTAAGTTGAATGCAGGATCGGAAAACATAAAATTCAAAAGCATTTTTCCCTGGAACGTTGAGACAGTAGCAGCTAAAATATCGCCAAAAGCTGCATAGGCTACAGCGCCGCTGATTTCTTCTAACTCAAATGGATCGTAAATTTGAGGAATATTTACTCGACCAATGTTAGTGATACTTACCGTCAGTAATCCTGTTTTACTAGGGGAAGCGAGAATAGATTCAAAAAACTTCTTAGCAAACAACAATCGACTGAAGATATCGTTACTCTCTAAACCTACTTCCAACTGTTGTCTCACATCCCGCGCTAAATCCCAGAATGATGTATTTGTGCCTATAGTGTGATATGAGATGATATGGGAAGCTAACGCACCCATGTTCTCCTCGCTGACTACTGGCTTGAGACGTTTACGCAGATTAATCGCCGAGCCACAGCTGACGCGTACATCTGTTTTCTTGCCACCAGAAATTTTTTTTGCAGCTACAAACAGCATTACCGCACACAAAGCACCCTGAACCGTTGTCTTTTTCTTCCTGCAACAATTTACTAACTGTGCGGTTTGCTCTTCATTTAATCTTCTGTGAGTCATGCCACAACGTCGTAATTCGACGGGTACACACTTCTCAACATTCAAGGTTTCTGGTCGATGCCAAATTCGCTTAAACCAACTCCTTGACAAGAATGACCAGACATTCACTACACCTGTGAATCCCTGCATCGACTTTGGTAGAAGTTCTTGTAAGGGTGGAAGTGGTGGTAAGCTAGCAACTTGCTCTATTGGTTCGCCAGACGCAATTTTTTGGCAGTAAGTCAATATTTCTGAGTGCAGTCGGTCGCTTGAGGCTCTGTCTGATATCGCGTGATGTATTGTCGTGATCAGATAACTTACATTGTTGTCACTTTTGAAACTAACAAGTACAGCTCGCAGCAGACATTCGTTACTTTCTATTCTTTGGTTAAGCTCTTGCACAACAACTTCTTGCCACTGTTCATCGTGCTGCTTTTCCACTACTTGTAAAGGAATTCTCATCGCTCCACTTTTAAAGTAGAGACTATCTAACTCACCGACAATCCGAGAGTTTAGACGAGGGTGACGACTTTGGAGCAGGTCAAGAGCCTGTCTAAGGATGTCTTCACTGAGAGGGCCAGTGATGCGACAAATTGTTACTACATTAAACGAGCTAGCACGGCGGTTCAAAACTTCCATACCTTGCTCTAGGGGAGAAAGTTCTCTTTCGTAGCTCGTTAATGTTTTTGAGGGATGATTCTGAATTGCTGAGGTCATAAATACAGTTCGGTGCTAGTAAAGGCTCTAACGACTGACGAATGAATCGCCCTTCATCGTAGACAAGAATGCAAATGCTAACTAATGTTTTTTGAATATTTTATGTTGGGTTAAAGTTCATGATTATAGCGTAAGCTTTATGAAATTCGTAAATACGTTGTTCTTCCAAACTGAAGATGCCACCCTCCTTGTTTTGTGAAGAAATACCTCTTTGAACCGTTTCACAAATAGCTTTGTCTTCTTCATAAACTGCCACGTACATCTTCGTGAATTGCTGAGCTACTCTATCAAAAATACCTTGTTCGATCTTGGACTTAAGCTCTAACTTACATGCAAACAAATGATGAACTAGTTTTGTTTCCTCTGAATTGATGGGTTGATGAACTTGGACGCTAAATCCAACTCCATCGTTTGTACTAATCGTTAAATTGGGAAAAACAAGTTGATGATAGTAACTACCTAGCTTTAATGGTCTCTTTCCAAATATAGATTCGGCTTTTTTCAGAAAAATCTTTTTTAGAAAGTTAGCTGGTCTATCAATTTTTTTTTTGAACTTTTCAAAATACTCAGGATTACCTTTATCACTGTAACCCGTATGGAGCTCATTACAAATGTATTTTATATCTACTGGAATACCATATTTGCCGAAGGTGTTTTTATGAACAGGAAAAACATGATAACCTTCCAAAGTATTTTCTGTAGTTATTTTCCAGTTAGCATTGACTTTGACTTGCCATTCATTAATCTTTTGACCAAATGCCTCCGAAAATTCAGCTAGTTTTTCATAAATACTACCTAAAAACTCTTTTAATATGATACCGTCATCATTTCTTTTGACAAAAACTAGTTTGCCGCATGTCTCAACCAGCCATTTTTCCAGTCTCAAAGATTCTCTTTTTGCATCGGTTATTGTATCAAATCTTTCTACCAGGGGAATACCTATAGGAATCCCATCACAGTTAAAAGTCCAGCTATGATAAGGACACTTCAATGCACCATTGCCTTGAGGTAGTTGGTGAATTTGACTAAAGCGATGAGAGCAAACGTTGAGAAATGCTCGTAACTCACCATGAAAATTTTGAACGATGATAGACTTGCCACCAATTTCTGCACATATGTAATCATTGTGGCTCTGCAAGTCTATTGTAAATCCAGCAAAATTCCATAGATTCTGAAATATCAACACTTGTTCTCGTTGGAAGATTTCGGTGTCCTGATAGTAGGATGGCGGTATTAGAGGTTTCATCATTGTCAATTTGTCCTAAACACAACTAAAGTTTATAAAACTGAAATCCAGAAGCGATAAGGGTAATGGGAAAAGTTTCAACTAATCTAAAAGTCAAAATCTAAAATCCCCAATGGTGTTCGCTGTCGGCTGTACTGATAAGGGTTACTCGTCCCTGCGAGCCATAAGCAACTTCGGTAATGTAAAGATTGGGGTCGTGCAATTCGGCAATGATATGGTCTGCTGACTGTTCGGCATCAATAGCGGGACTGAGATCGATCGCTCGACAAAATACCTTTTGCCATTCCCAATTCAAACTCTTGGTTAATCCCAATAGACCGGCGCTGATGGCACCAAAGTTTACCTTGTGTTCCAGTCCAAAGGAACCGTCGAGACGGGCAATGGTGCAGAAACAACTACGTCCATCATGTGCTGCTTCTTTGAGGGATTTTTTCAGTTGTTTCGCCATGAAAAAGACATGCTTGACAATCGCCTTTTCCACTTCAAGATAGTGAATACTACCGTTGCGAGTTGCTTCAAATACAGGATTTATATGGATGAAAGCGCCAATCGCACCATAGTTAGTCGCGATCGCAGCCAATTGCTGTTGCAGATGCTCCTCACTCAAATCTGCCAGCACTACACGATTGACACCCGCAGGTAAAGGCGAACTTTGTGGAATGAGTGATTTGGGAAAACTTAAAACGACCACTTTCCAATCTTTCTCTGTCAGAGACTCAGCTAACTTTGAAGTAGTGGGAGAGCCATCATCGGTGAGCAAGCTGATATACCCTTTCGGTAAAGTGAACTCCAAAAAATCGGGTTTAGGCAGGGATCTAAGTTTGACTGGACTGCGGACAATATTGTGGTTTAGGTTAAATTGCTGGTTGTCAGACGGGTCTGCCAACTTTTTTTTTTCACCAGCAGCTACCTGTTGTAGATACTCGACAATTTGACGAATAGTGCGCTTTTCTGCCAGTTCTTCCAGATTCGGTTTGGGCAAATCGGGGTACAACTCCTGCATTGCCCCCAGGATTTCCACACGCTTGATAGAATCTATCCCCAAGTCCGCTTCCATGTCCATATCTAGCTCTAGCATTTCCACTGGGTAGCCCGTCTTATCGCTCGTCATGGCTAACAAGTTGTCACCCAGGTCGGCTAAATCAATCTCTACTGGTTGTGTAAGAGCTTCTGAAGCTGTAGCTTCGATGGTTGTACTGATTGCTACAGTTTCTTGCACTAAAGTTAAGTCATTGCTGGCTACTGGCTCAGGTTGAGTTATTACTGTTGCTGTCGGAGGGACAATAGGAGCAAAATTTGTTGCTTTTGTTACATCATTTGCAACTTCAATAGGGATGACACTCTGGGTCAGAGATTGTATATACTCGACAATTTGACGGATAGTGCGCTTTTCTGCCAGTTCTTCCAGATTCGGCTTGGGCAAATCGGGGTACAACTCCTGCATTGCCCCCAGGATTTCCACACGCTTGATAGAATCAATTCCCAAGTCCGCTTCCATGTCCATATCTAGCTCTAGCATTTCCACTGGGTAGCCCGTCTTGTCGCTCGTCATGGCTAACAAGTTGTCACCCAGGTCAGCTAAATCAATCTCTACTGGTTGTGTAAGAGCTTGTGAACCTGTAGGTTCGACGGTTGTACTGGTTACTACAGTAACTGTCGGTTCAGTTTGGGTACTGACTGCTATACTTGCCTGAACTGGAGTTGAGCTGTTGTTAGCAACTAGATCGAGATTGGTTTCCTGCTGAGTAGCGGGTAGGATAACCCTATCCTCTACGGTAGGAGTTAAACCATTTTTTGCTACTAGCTCAAGGTTGTCCCAGATATTGCTACTGGCAGGGACAGGGCTATCCTCTTTAGCAACAGTGGTTTCTAAAGCCTGGACTTGTTCTTGTTTGCCGTTCGACGAAGCCTTTTCTGTAGAAAGAAGGTCTGCTGGAAGAGTAGGAGTAGAAAATTCATCCTCGCGAGATATCATCGTCTGAGAAGACTCAACGGGTTGATGAGTCTCCTCACCACGGATCAGCTTGGAATACTCTTGATGTATAACTTGGTGGAAAAAGTTTTTAGTGTATTCCGCCTGATACTGAAGATATTGCTCGTGGATGCGTAGAGTTTCATTGTGGTGAGCGTGAAACTGCACCATGCTGCGCTCTAAGCTATCCATGCCAACGGGTTTGATCTGTGCTGCGTCTATTGAAGTATTGTTAGCCAATAAGGAATTCTGCTGCTGCATCAGATGGGAAAAGGTTTTCATGTATTCCATCTGATGGTTGAGATACTGTTCGTGCAGTTGTAGGCGATCGCTTTGATGTTGCTGAAACTGTGCTAGGAGGTACTCTAAACTCTCTAAAGCCCGTTGGTAATTCACAGTATCTTTATCTGGTAAAGTTGGCATCTTTGACTCTGAAACTGGTAGAGGTAAAACTCGCTTGGATGTCACCTGTAGCTGTTCTTGGGAGAGGGAGTTAGTCATGTGAGTGGGGGTTGACATGGTAGGACTCTCGGCAGGGTGATTCTCGTTATGCCCATTTTTCTCTAAAATTGTTGAAGTTACAGGCATAGATGGAGTTTGCTGTGGGTCAGTAGCAGCCATCTCTACAGATTTGGTCTCAAGTAATTTGACTTTATGACCGTCCCGCAAAGCTTGCTCAAATGCCATCTTTGATTTTTCTGATACATAGTTAGTGCAGCTTAAACGCACTTTTAACCGCTGCTTGTGCTCAATTGCGGGTATCGCTTGTGGTGTCTGGTAGGGGTCGAGATTTTTCAGAGGCAAACCAGCGACGCGCAACTGCACGACGGCTTCCCGCAGGGAGCGATCGCTATCCTTTTGGCTGCTAGGGTTCAACGCTATAGCTAGATGGGGGCGATCGCCTAAAATGTTTTTTACCAGATTGGTAAGAATTCCCTTTGGACCGAATTCAACAAAGCAATAACCCCCCGCTGCATAGATATTTTCTATTTCTTGCTGAAACAGTACCGAGTTCAAGAGATGGTTTTCCAAGATTCTTTGAATTGCTGCTGGTTCCTGAGGATATTGCTTTCCTGTGACATTGGTATAAACGGGTATTTTGGGGTCAGAGAAAGTGACACGCTTAACTGCGGTGACAAAGGCATCTTTTGCAAAAGCAATCAGCGGTGTATGGAAAGCTGCTGCTACAGGTAGCAAAATGGCGGTAGATCCTTGTTCTTGCAAAGTTTGGCGTACTTTGGTTATTTCCGCCGTCGCTCCTGCTAAAACGACTTGACGTGGAGAATTCAGATTAGCGATTACCACTCGCGGGAAATGCTTGAGAACTGCTTCTACCTTAACGGCGTCTTCTTTTACAGCTAGCATGGTTCCCGCATCATAACCAGGGTCTTGAGGAACTGCCATTGCTTGACCTCTGGCTTTTGCTAAGAAGCAGTAATCTTTGTCACTTAAAACATCTGCAGCCCACAGAGCCGTTAGTTCTCCGAAACTATGTCCTGCAACAAAATCTGCCGTGAATCCAGCTTGTTGTAGTATTTTGTAAAGTCCTGCGCTTAACATCCCAATGGCAGGTTGAGCATACTCCGTGCGCTGCAATGCGGCGACTTGAGCATTCTTTTCTGCCTCCTCAAACACGGGATGGGGATAAACTGTCTCCGACAACGGCGGCAAATTATCTTTGAGTAACAGGCTATCCATGTAGGCACAAATCCGCCTTACCTCCGGAAAATTTATTACCAACTCCCGACCCATATTTAAATATTGCGAACCTTGTCCGGAGAACAAAGCAACTACTTTTCCTGCAAGCTCGAGACCAGTTTGCCGGTAGTAAACGCCTTGGGGATGCTCCCACGATGATGCAGAGGTTTTGTTTTTCAGCAAATCAATAGTAATTTGCAGAAACTTGCAAACCTCAGCTTTTGACTCTGCCACAAACCCCACTCTGGCTGCAACTGGAGGAATTTCTTGTGTTTTACACACCTCCACAAGTTCTGCATAATGTCTGTCTCCAGCTTCAGATTGCAACTGAGCCAAAATCTCTTCACAAGTGGTCAGCAATTGTGCAGGGGTTTGTGCTAATAGCAGCACCTCAGAGGGATTACTGTGTAAGCGGTAAGGGCGGTTCTGTTCAGCTTCGTATTCTTCTAGGACGATATGATAGTTTGTACCACCAAAGCCAAAAGAACTCGTACCTGCACGTCTTGGCGGTTCTCCTTCAGTCCGAATCCAGGGTCTAGTTTCGGTATTCAAATAAAACGGCGAGTTTTTAATGTTGAGTGTGGTGTTTGGTTGAGTAATGTTAATTGTGGGTGGTAATATCTTGTGGTATAACGCCAAAGCAGTTTTGATCAAGCTCGCCGCACCAGCAGCAGCTTTTGTATGTCCAATTTGGGATTTCACGCTACCAAGAGCAATGTGCTGCGTTCTTGAATCTTGTTCGCCGAAAAATTCTTTTAAAGCTGCGAATTCGGTAAGGTCTCCAGTTATGGTGCCTGTGCCATGAGCTTCAATTAGACCGACGTTGGTAGGTGCAAAGCCTGCATCCTCATAAGCACGCCTTAATGCTGTCACCTGCCCTGCTTGTCGAGGCGCATATATACTTTTGTACCGCCCATCACTGGAAGTGCCAATTCCTTTGATTACTGCATAGATTTTGTCATTGTCTCGTTCAGCATCCTTAAGGCGTTTGAGAACTACCATGCCAATCCCTTCACTCACGATCATTCCATTCGACTCGGCATCGAAAGGTTTGATATTTCCAGTGGGAGAGATAGCTGGTGTTTTACTAAAACACATATAAGTATTGATTGAGTTATTTGTATCTACTCCACCAGTTAGCATCATATTGCACCGATGCTCTACTAGTTCGCTAATTGCCATTTTTAAAGCAGCAAATGTACTAGCACAGGCAGCATCTACTACGCAGTTTATTCCACCTAAATTAAGACGGTTGGCAATTCGTCCAGCAACTACGTTAGCTAATATACCGGGGAAAGCATTTTCGTCCCATTGCACATAAGCACTTTTGATCTTATCGACAATCTTTTGTATATCCTCATCGGATAAACCACTACTTTTGAGAACCTTTTTCCAAATGGGATAATGCAACCTTGCATCCAGTGAAAAGCTGAGTTGGCTTGCCTGCGCCGCACCTAAGACTACTCCGGTAGTCTCTCGATCAAACTCCTGTCCTTTACCATATCCGGCATCTTCCAAAGCCTCTTTCGCTACCACCAAACCCAATAGCTGTGAAACATCTGTGACTTCCAAAATGTTAGGCGGCAACCCGAATTCTATTGGGTCAAAATCAACATCAGGAATAAACCCACCTCGCTTAGAGTAAGTTTTTTCAGGAGCTTTAGGGTTCGGGTCATAGTAATCTTTTGTATTCCAACGTGAGAGAGGAACATCTGTAATGCAGTCAAGTTTTTTGACAATATTTTCCCAGTATTCCTGCAAATTTCTGGCTTTAGGGAAAATAGAAGCCATACCAATAATGGCTATAGGACTATGTTGTAATTTTTTATTCATATTCATGGTTTTAATGGGTACAGATTTTAGCTCTGCGTTCTTACTGAACATTATCAGTTTCTCTAAAAAAACTTCGCATTTTTTTAGCTCGTCTGAAACCTGTGCTAAAGCCAGCTCGATTCTAGAAGCAGACATAAAATTAATAGACCTCTTGCAAAAGTTAGGGAGGTATAAAGCTAGCCACTGAGTAACAGGCGAGCGCCAAGATAGACCTATATGGAAATTGGTTCGATATTCTCTCCAGTACTCTAACCCTCTCAGGGCATCCGCATCATCTCAATAAGCAAGCTCTATTGACAATGTAGTTAAAATTAATGTCATTAAGCAATACTTCTCGGTTAAGAATTAAGCGATATTGAAAATAGAAAAGGTGAGTGGTTGAAATTTAGCTCCCCTTGTTCTGTGGATTGGTCTTTTAGATGGAAACTTTAAACGAGGTTTTTTAACTACTCTGGGATTATATCTGCTTTGTATTGGAGGATTTTTTTTGCTCCAAAATTCCAATAATTAGCTTGGAGAAAAAAGGTAGTTCCTCGTTACTGGCATCTTGAAAATCAGAAATAGACCGTCGAATGACTTTGACAGTATCAGTAAAACCTAAGCGCAATGGAGATATTCTAGCGTGAGTTGCTGCTTGAAACATTAGATTGCGTTTCCGAACACACTTGTGAGTGAAGAATTATCACTTACCTTGCTTTTCTTCTTAAGCTAATCGTCATTTTACTTGCACCATTTTCATGGTAATAAAAGCTGCAAACCCTCTCCCTTGCTCCCTGCCCCCTGCGATCTCAATGTGCAAATTAAATACTTAACAGCTTAACCGAGAAGTATTGCCTGCTTACTTACTTATAAGCTTTAAGATATCTTTTAGTGTCGTTCCTGAGTAATATTGAATATCGGGAGAATGAGAAACTTTACCCACAACAAAGCCAATTTTCATTCCAGATGTATAGGTGACTCCGGAACGGGTGGTTTGTTGAATGCGAATTTCATACTCAACAGGTTTCCCTGGTTTAAGCCAAGAATCAAAGCGATCACCCAAATTGATCTGATAAGCATCCGCCCAGTGAGGATAGGGTCGATGTGGAACAAGTGGGTAAGACATCTCACTGACTTTGGAGTTGTTCTGGGACAAAATAATTGTCAATTCAACTGCTTTTAGCTCGCCCAGAAGCTTACCTTCATCTAGAAGAGTAAAATTGCGGGGATCGGGGAAGCGATCAAATCCAATAAATTTAAAACGTCCTAAACGTTTGGGGTGAATACCTCCGGTAATTGCAATTTCGGTTGGTTTTTGCGAATTATTGAGAATATAATCCAATGTGCCTGGAATATAAAATTGCAATTTCCCCGATTCAGTAATTTCAGCTTTGAGCGGAGGATCTCCTAAATCTTGTGGGCGTTTAACAGTTTGCCAAGACACTCTAAAAGAACTTTGGACGGTTTCTAATAAACGATAACTATCTCGGACATCCGAACCAGTACCAAGTAGACTCCGTAGTCCGGTTTTTTTCGACAAATTTTTCTTGACCAGCCCAATGTTTCGATCAACTAACAGGCTAACGCGATTGCCATAACTAATTTGTTCTTGAGGAATTTCTGTACCCTTGACTAACAATACTTGACCGTAACTACCAGGTTCCCCATCTCTACCGTTGCGTCCCGGTTGACCAATAAGGCCATTCTCACAAGTAAAATCTCTCTGCTGTGATAGACCAATATATTTCCAGCCATAGCGGTAGTTTGGATCTAAATTTGGAAGCTGCTGGGGTCGATATTGTTGTTCGTCATAGAACGCATCACCCGTACAGCGAAATAATTCTCTGTTAATTTCTTGCCACTGTGCGTTAACTACATTGATTTGTTGCGCCATCAATGCCCAAGTGCAATAGTTTACAGTCCAGCGCGGTTGAGTACAGTTACATCCACTACCTGCTTGTCCGCCCTTCCCTGCAATACCTGCCCTCCCGCCCCGATTACGTAACACCACATTCTTGAGTTGAGATAATGACTCAAAGTAAACAGTAGCATTACCGCCATGACCACCATTACCGCCATTACCACCATTACCGCCATTGCCGCCTTTAGCACCGCATACATTCACTGTTACATCCTGCGGCTGTTGGCATCCAGAAGCTTGTTCGCCAGAGGTAGCAGATTCTCCGGCTTCGCCATCTGTACCGGGGATGTCAATCGTTTGTATTTGTTCGCTAGCGCGAATTATTTGCTTGGTAGTAGAGTTCCCATCTCGTCCAGATCGACCATCTACCCCATGTCTACCATCTTGCCCAAAAGTTTGTACTTCAGCAGCAACAACATTGATAGCTAAACTGTTAACAATTGTTGCCAGAAGGCATAGTTTGAGAATGTACTGAAGCGGCTGATTAATATTCACACAAGTTAAATAAATTAAATAAAACTTTTGACATAGCAATTCTAAATGAGTTACGAACTGGGGTTTGAGTTGGGTAAAGCCAGTCATCATTGTTTTGTTGGGTACTTTATCTAAATGGTTTATTTAAGTTTAATTTTTGAAAAATCTAGGTATATGTAGGGTGTGAAAGCATTGCGTAATGCACCAAAGTGTTCGGACGGTGTTATCCTTTCTTGACACTCCCTACATGTATTTCAAAAAAAAATATCAGTCCTTTAGAAAGCTCAAACGAGGCTGGCTAGAACTAGAGTTGATATTATAGGGTGATAAAAGAGAAGTCTTGAGGCGAAAAATTAGCCTGGCTAGACAAGCTAGTGAGATTATTCAGATTAGCCAAAACGCTGATTGGTCCGCCGTCATCTAAGTCATTAGAATACACAACTCTTGAAATGCCAAGTGTAGAGTTGTAATAGACAAGTAATCCTTCATCAGATGTAATCTTATTGTTATCAGCAATGGCTTTGGCAGCAGCAGCAGCATTTGGAAATGCATCGAGCAACACTAGTACATTAGCATTACCCGATAGTTGAGAGCTAACCTCTTCCTGATATTTAACCTGGGCAGCAAAATCTAGTCCGAGTTGCCCAGTTTCAAAGAGGAAATTATCTACACCAATTTGGTAATCGGTAATTATATCTGGCTGATTCAACATACTAATACCGTTGGGGGTTTGCACTGGGGAACCATTAGCAAATGGGGGATCGTAATCGTAATAGCCAAAAGTATCTTGATCATCTCCGCCCGTGAGTGTATCAACACCGACACCGCCATCTAAGAAATCACTGCCATTACCGCCTATTAAAACGTCATTGCCTGTACCACCATAAAGGTTATCGTTTCCATTTCTACCTTCAAGAGTGTCATTACCCCCATTTCCGAAGAGAAAGTCATTTCCTCCCTTGCCATCAATCAAGTCATCTCTAAAGGGTGTACCATCCAAGATGTTATTAGCGTCATTTCCAGGAATAATCACCACAATATTTGCCATAGCTGTTATCCTTTACAATTGCAAATTTATGTTTTGTGAACTCCATCAGTTATGATGGCGTGACTTCAAGGCTTGATAAGAAATAGAGTATAGTTTGCACTCAGTACAAATACCCTTTGCTCTGATTTTTAATTGGTAGCAGTGAAATCAGTTTATTCACTGTAGAAAATCAGACGTTCTTAGCTAAACCTTCTGATTTTTAATTGGTAGCAGTGGGATCAGCCTATTCACTGCATTCAAAGCCACCTTCCCAAACCATAATTTTTTCGTCACAGATTCTCATTAATCTAATACTAATGATAATTAGGCTTTTCTCCTCTGATAGATTATCATTCTCAATTTTCGTTTCCCATTCCTTGGAGGTATTGACAAAAAATACACAGCCTTTACTTATTGCAGATGCGTTCCATGTTCCGAAAAGTGCATAAATTGAGTTCACTGACACCTATTTAAAAATGTAGCCATGAGGACTTATGTCCTAAGCGCTTTAAAACCCTACTCAGTTGAGGTGATTTATGTAGAGATGCACTATGGCAATTACACAATCAAAATTTTGTCAATGCGTAAGTTCTATATAGGACTCCTGTTTAATTATCTCCTTGAAGAATTAATTCTCAAAGCAATTGAAGCGGGAAACTCAAAAAATACTAACGACTACCTGGAATACTTACTAGCTGACTCTCCCGACTAACGATTACTAATTTTTGGGGATGGGGCTAGCTACCACCGCTCCAAGGAAATTAGAGGTTTCTTAGACTCTGTTAATCAAAGCTTACCAACTGATCAATGGAAAATACACTGTATCCGTTTTGCCCTTAATTGCCCCGTACAAAATCCACACTTAGGATGTTTGGTTGCAAGCCAAAACATGGGTTCGGCGTTTTTGTGCTTTAATTCCAACCTTCTCGCATTTAAAGTGGATATTTGAGTGGTTTATTAGACATACTACCTTTGATTTTGACACTCTACAGATGTACGTAGCTTATTCAAAAATCAAATAAGATTCTTATATTTAATTTGTGAGAAATAATGAAGTCTAAAATAAAACAAATTCTTCTTGTGGGGCTTTTTGCTTTTATAGTCTTGGTTACTAGAGTTCAGGCTGCTACTATAATTTCCCAGTTCGAAACCGATACAGTCCCCACTTATGAAAGGAAAGCTGATCTCCTTGTTACTGATATTTATGGGTTATCTGGTATTCGCCAGGTTGGTCCTTTTCATGCGGGAGGAGCCATACCCAGTAACCCTAAATTTCTGATCGAAACCTTAGGAGGTGTTCTCGATCCTGAACGCTTGTTGGTTGGCAGTGCATCTAATTACGGTTTGGATCTTTACAATCAGCAAATGCTGCCTGGAGCAATCCTTTCTCTGGAGGTTAGCCGAGGTCAATATGCTGTTCCTGAGAATTTTGCAGCCCAAGACAAAAAAGCTCTGGACGGCAAGGTCATACTTTACTCCGCTCAAAATAGAGACTATATCAACGGATATTACAATAGCAATGCTGTTACACGAGATATTCCTAATGTCTCTAACCCGACGTATATCTCAATAAACAATGCCTTTGGTCGTCCGTGGCAGGCGAATAGCCCATTCGGTATTGATGGTGCAGGACTAATCAGTGTTAGCGATCCGAATGGAAAACCGTTCGCGAATGCGCCCAGTATTGAGAGTGGTGGCGTTTTCTTTGGGGATATGTCTAATCGCGTTCACGGTGATTATCAGACCAATACGAATCTCCGATTCTGGCTTCCTGGGAATATAGCCCGAAAAAACCGACATCAATACATTGCAGGGCATTTAAATACAGGGTCTATTAGTACGACCTTCTTAGGAAACTCTCCAGATAGTACGAACTTTGCAGTGTTTGCGGCAGTTGGGGCCGATGGCAGTGTAAGTCAAATCCATGTACAAGATGGGGTTGACGGACTGATCAAAAAAGCGGTGATTAAACCCCATCAAGAAGATGGCACTTTTGCTGGCACGGTTTTTCGTTGGATTCCTGACTTTGGACTCTTTATTACTGATTTTTATGGCGATCGCATTGCTTTACTGAGCTTGATGACCGACGAATATGTTTATCGCGCCAAAGGGGTTTCCTACATTACTTCGCCAGAAATCCAAAGGCCGGTTGATATTGCCGCAGTGATTCCTGAAATTGCCAATCCTCGGTTTTCTAGCAATACGACACTCGCTGGCACGTCTGATTTGTACGTAGCCAATAAGAATGGCACGCTTCTGCGAATGGATCAAAGGGGAAAAATATTAGCTAAGGTCAAGGTCAAAACAGATTATCAGAATAGCTTGAATGGAGAGATAAAAAGTATCAGCACCTCCTATGATGCTCAAACAATTTTCATTGGCATGGAAGGGCAACGTAATCATGATTTTATTGTAAAAATCCCAGCATTTAATGCCGATGGCTTTTACCCAGATCAACCGCCAGAAAGTTCCAAAGGGGGGCGTTATGAAAACAATGCCCCCAGCACTAGTCCTGCCGCAACCGTTGATTTAGGTCGGCAGTTATTTAGCAAGAAATTTGGATCTGAGGATGGCATTCGCCATGCGTTCAACGCTAACTCATGTGTCTCATGCCATGTCAATCCGATTGTGGGTGGCTTCTCCCCCAAGGAAGAAAGTTTTGTGCGGAGGGTATCTCAATATAACAAACTGAGTGGTTACTTTAACCCCATCAACAGTCACAACTTTCCGGTCGCGAAGCTACATGATATCAGTCGTTTTGGTGAGATCCCCCAAGAAAAGGCAGGAATTCCCCGTAAAGCAAATATCGTATCTCTACGAATGCCGCCATCTTTACTGAATATCGGTCGTCTTGACGAAATTCCAGACTATGTTTTGATTTCCCATGCCCGTTCAAAAGGCGATGGCATTCAAGGCCGAGTCAACTACATTGATACGAAAGATGGGAAACAAATTGGGCGATATGGCTGGAAAGCTGACCAACCGACCCTCCAGCATATGGTAGGCGATGCTCTGTCCTCAGAAGTAGGCTTAGATAACCCTTATACAGTTGCCGCTGAAATAGCAGGTATTGATCCAGGCAATGGATATATTGTGGAAGCGATTACTCAATACTTGAAACGAATTCAATCTGGAGATGAATAATCTATGGCAGCACCTATTCGTATTTTTAAGCAAGAGAATTCTAGAAACTTGATTTTTGGTCTTCTTATTCTAGCTTTGATGACTTATCTTACTTACGGTTTGGCGGGGGGTCTACAAAATCGATTGTCACAAAACCCGTTATTAATTGCCGTTTTGTTTGGTATTTTTGTTGGTAATGTATTTAAGATACCTCAGTTTATGAGGACAGCGATCGACTTTACCATTGCATATCTGATCAAAACGGCTGTAGTTCTCATTGGCTTAAACATTTCTGTACAGGTTCTTGTCAGCATCGGATATAAACCTGTACTCTTGGCTGTTGGTGAGGCGGTTAGTGTATTTATTGTCGTTTACTTTTTTTTAAGTAGGGTAATGAGATTGGACAGACAACTCTGTATCCTGATTTCGGCTGGTAGTTCAATTTGTGGTGCTGCGGCAATTTTGGCAACTGCTTCAGTCGTAAAGGCTGAGAATAGGCTTATCACTCTATCAGTGACGATGATCACGTTGATGGGTACCTTTCAATTATTTCTATACCCTTACCTGTATCATCATGGGTACCTTGAGAGTCTGAACGATCAACTTTTCGGTTTTTTTGCTGGTGCTGGAATTTACGAGTTTGCCCAAGTTTATGGAGCTGGGTATGCTGTATCAGATACAGCCGTCAACTTCGCAACACTCATCAAGCTGATCAAAGTTATGATGATTGTTCCGATGGTTCTTCTGACTGGGCATTTTTACAATTATAAACAGCAGGAAAAGAATACGGTAAATCAGGTGAAATTCCCCTGGTTTATCCTTTTCTTTATCCTTATGGTTATCCTAAACTCTATATTCACTATCAATGGAACTGTCAAGTTTTTTTTAGGACAAACTGGAGCCTCCTTTTTCCTAATGGCAATGGTTGCATTGGGGCTTAAAACTGATATCAAAAATATTTTGCTTGAACACAACTTTAAGAAGCTAATTATTTCAGCAGTATTTATTATCGGTTTTACAACTTTTGTTGCTTACTTTTATACGCTTGGAACTAACATAAATATTCAAGCAACAAATCGAGGCGATCAAATATCCCAAACTATCCATCACGAAATTAAAAAGGACTATTATGGAGGAAAAGAAATTTTCATAAATATTGGATGTGTGAAATGCCATGTAGAAAGCCTGCATACCAAAAGCAGCGATCCATTGCTACTTTATTCCGATTTATTGATCCACGATATGGGCCCAGCACTGGACGACAAGATTATCCAGGGTCAAGCAATTGGAACGGATTGGAGAACGACTCCCTTAGTAGGGATTGGTAACCGTTCTCGCTATCTCCATGACGGGAGAGCTTTTACCTATCGTGACGCTATCATTGCTCACGGTGGTGAAGCGAAGATTGTGAGGGATCGATTTATAGATTTAAGTCAGAGGGAAAAAGCAGAAATCTTTGCTTTCCTTGATACATTGAAATAAATCGTCGCAACAAAATTAACCTGGTTGACTGACAAAAGTCTGAGTTAAAGAAAATCAAGCAGAAAAAAAAGGAGGCGCAGACTCCCATAACGAGTAATTTCGCCGTACTCTAACTGGTGGCGAGTGTGATTTGAAACAAAAAATGAGATTTTAATGATATGCTTCAAAAATGAGTATCCAGTTTATAGTTCACTTTTAGTATTCGAGTTTTTTTACTAATAATGATTATCGTATAGGGGATAAAAAAAACCGATATGAGCGGCGTTTGTATCAATCTTTCAGCTTGATTATCATTATTATCTAGCTACGATTTGAGGTTAGCGATCGCTTTGCTGTTGGGCGATCGCTTGGACATGAAATATTTGATTTTTACTCAGATATCTACTAAAACAAAAGTTTTGAACCATAACATGGGCATTTAAACCATATTTTGAATTGAAAGTTTAAGTTAGAGCAATTTTTTCAGAGATTTTTTGTGCAAGTTTTGTCCAATTGTGTTTTTTCAACTCATTCTCTAGTTATGCTTCAGAATTCCAACTCTCTCTCATGTGTGAATGCAAAGTTTAATTTTGTGATTGGTGCAAAAGCTTGAAATTTCGTTAACTTTTTTCTAATTTATTGTTCAAAATTTTTCTCATATTATGATTCAAAGCATAGCGAGACACAGATAGAAAAAGAGATGAAAGCAACCCCCTTTTTATATAATTGCGTTTGTATTCATGGCATCCAACTGTTTAGCATTGGTTCCATCTGCCCAGCAGACAAAGCTTTGTACTCGCCCTTGCTCATCTCGAACCGGGAACACACTTTCAAGTAGTGAGTCTGTCCACATCATCGGCGGATAACTATCAGTTTCCTAGAACGGATGACGAACCGTAAAGCGAATCTACTTCTCTAGGGGAATATCTAGAGATGAATATTTCGCCTTGATCCAAGCGTCTTCATCTTTTAGGGGGTTACCTTTGCTAAGATAATGACTCAGCAATTTTTGAGGAAGTAGAAAATGTTCGCTCTTTGCCAACTGGTTAGCAGCAGAAATAGCCCAGTCTTTTGGCAATACTGCTTGCCCTCTAATATACAGTAGCGATTCCTGATTCCTTGTCTAAGCCAGGGCTTGGCTTAGTTGGGACTTGCAAGCGTTCAGCCAGTGCTAACAAGCGTCGATATGTTTCGCTCAAAGCTTGTGCCCCTGCTTCTGGCTTACGGGGGATATCATCTAAAGTATGAACGCGGCCACCGACGTGATCGCGTGCCTCTAAAACCGTCACAGACAAACCCTTGGCTTCTAACAACAACGCCGTATATAAGCCAGACAGACCCGCACTAAGAACCAGCACTGAGGTAGGCTTACTTGCCGCCAACACTTGCCCAGATGCCCGACTCATAACCAGTAATGCCAAGGCTGATTGGCTCACTCCCCATAATTCGCAGCGATTCCAGCTTTTCAATATCATGTTCTTATTCCTTTTAAAGTTTTGAGTACCAACTTCCGGCAATGTGGAGCATTGCAACGATTCGTGAAAAATTCCGCCATATCGTCTGTAACCCGAATGGCACTAAGAAAAGTTGAAATACTTGCCTGGCAAAGGGTCTAGAAAAATAATAGTTTTAAGGTCGAAAATCAGAATTATCTACAACCCTCAGTTTGCGATCGCTGCTTCATTAGCCTACGTTTTTCCAAAGTAATGAAACCCTTGTAAATAATACATTTGCGCTTTTCTTAGTGCCATTCGTCTGTAACCCTTTGGACTTTGACTTGAGAAAGCGAACGTTTACACTCCTCCCTGCCAAACAAAAATCGTCAAATTTAGTAGTTTTATGCCAATCAACTTTGATTCGCACTGTCGCTACCCGTATCGGTAGTTGACGACGGGCAATTTCTGGCGGTGGTTCTACAACATATTGCCCAACTTCAAAACGACCTGTACCTGCTCTGATTGTCTCTACTCGTCCTTTCCATTGGATATTACTTGAGTTATTAAGGTTGATTTGGGCTTCTTGTCCAACGACAAGTTTCGACGCATCAGTCTCATTTATGAATGCCTCTATCCAAAGATTCTGACAGTTGAGTAACTGAATAATCGATTTATTAGCTTCGACTATTTCCTGGGGTTGGGAATCAATTGACCAAATCACACCTGTTGTTGGTGCTATGACCAAGACGTTTTGTTGAGAGAGCAATTCTTTACTGGTAATGGATAACTGTGACTGAATACTCTGGATTTGTTTAGAGAGGATTCTTTCTTGTTCCTTCAGGTCTGTTAACTCTACATCAAGTTCGAGAACGCGAGTTTCAGGATAGCTTAAGGTGCGAGTTCCTTCTAGCTGAAGTCCGGCTTTCGTTGCTTCTAAGCTGAGTTTGGCTAGCTCAATTCTGGATTGAGCTTCCTTTACTACAGCTTCGGCTTGCTGCGCTTCTGCAATTTTGTTTTCAGCTCTGGAAATGGTTTCTGCCCCCTCCTTTGCTAAACTAGCAAGGCGGTGAGCGTCAGCAAGCGCTACTTTTTTCCTGACTTGTTCTCCAGCGATTTCCTCTTCAAGTTGTTTTATCTGTTGATCGGCGTATTTGGTTTGAAGCATTTTCTGGGTGACAGTTTGCTGTCTAAACAAGTTCATCAATTTAGTTCGATTTTGAATTTGCTGTTTTACCCCAGAGAGTTGCTGTTGAACATCTTGTTGGCGAGTTTTAAATTGCTGATTTTCAATTTTGAGGACTGATACTCGTGGATTTTCGACAGTAGATTTAATAGTACCGATTTGTGTACCTTTCTCAAGTTGGTTACTCAACTTAATTTTCTCGCTTTTCAACTCTAGCTCGCCTGGAATGGATGCCCGCACCAAAATGATTTCACCATTAACATAGGCTTGTACACTGCGAATTTGAGAAAAGTTGCGTCTCAGCCTAACTCCAATAACAGCTAGACAGCTAAGCACTAGAATCGAAAGGATAATTTTTCCTGAAGCTGTTTTAATTAATTTCATGAAACAAATTGTAGAAAATCTTTTCTATATCGGAAGCATTATTCTAATTAGCACTACTAAAAAGTAAGTTGTATCAAACTTTTTTTGCTTATAAATCCGCGAGCGATTTAAATTTTAGTTACTTTTCGCGCATACTATGCGCGACTATTTAGGGTATTTAGGAAACCAGCGTCTAGACAAGTACAGGACGTAATCTCATTCCTTAATAGCAACAAACTTGCTTTTCGACAATCTCAAGAATCCCAGCTAGCTCCATAAGCTGGAATACCTTTCCCCAAACAAGCCTTGACCACCTTTTCAGTAACCGCTTTGTTGGATACACAAAACACAGCTTGCGCCCTAAAATCTCGAACGGCGCCAAGAGCTAGCTGCTCTACATTTGGTCTACCATGCATTCCTGTATCGAAAATATTGCAACGAGGATGAGAGTCAAGCAAAGACCAAAGCTTTTCGCCGTAAGTTTGTTCGTGTTCGTTAGCGATCCACACAATACAAAGTTTGTGACTATTTTCTATCACATGAGGTATGACTGGTGCAATTCCTGCTCCAGTTGCGATTACAACTACTCGTGAATAAGCGTTAATTGAGAACATAAAACCAGGAGGCTTGACTCGACGAACCCATAATCGTTTGGGCAAATTTCCTTTTTCAACTTGCCGAATCAAATTTTTAGTCCAGTCACCTACCGCACCGATTATTAAATGAATTTCTGATTCGCCCGTTTGTTTGCTGAAACTCGTTCCTGCAACAGAAAAAGAATGCCATTCAATACCATCTAGACTAATTCGAGCAAATGTTCCTACGTCAGCCCTTCCTGGAAGAGTCACAACTAAAACTCCAACAGATGGACAATCCATCCTAAAATTATCAAAACACTGCACGCTTATCCAAGGCAAAAATATGCTGAAAATCATCAGCGCGATCATGAGTAAAACTGGATTAGTTAATAAAGTTTCTAGAGGATAAGCTTGGTTGAGAGCGATGATAAATTGAAATCTAATTTGATGCAAGACGAGAATACTCAAACAAGTCCATCCCAGATAGCGATGGCTGATTTCAAACGTATCATGGAACTTATGGCGGAATGGGGGAATAGCGGTGAGGATAATAATAAATAAAAGTGTTAACAATATACTGGACGTAACGATTGATACAGGATCGCTCTCTGTAGCCATTGATAGAGGATCGCTTGGGTTTCCCAACTGCTGGAATACATCAACAATTACCCAGAGAAAACCCCAAGTAGCACATGAGGCGTGAACCCCACCGATGTAATGAACGCCACTATTAAGATAATATTTGCCATAAACAATCTTTACCGAAGTCCATACTGCCAAACGGTACAATAAATGCAAAATCAGTTCATTACGGACTAAAACAGCTACTAGTATATTGCTGACACTAAAAATTGCTATTGAAATGTCATTTAAATATATTGTTTCGTAAAAAATAACTAAAAGTAAAATATTGACGCTAGAAACCAAAATCCACCAAAAAATATGCATATTAAAGTTTTGCTTGAACATAAATATGTCTCCTGAGATCAAGTTCCAATTTTCTGATTATTAATTTTACCAATTGTCTATTAAGCCAGTATTTAAGAAGGCAGAGGGCAGGAGGGAATCCCCATAAATAAGTTTAGGGGATTTGGCAAGGTTGGCAAGGACACAGTATTTCTTGATTTTTTCATAAATAAATTTAGTGGCTTGTGACCTTTATGGCAAAGGACAAAAATTGTATTTCTTCCTTCCGCCTCCTGCCTCCTGCCCTCTGCCCTCTGCCTTTCTTTGGTCAATCTGCTTTGTAGCTCTTTTGTCACCCCTTCAGGGGCAAAATGCATATATAGCAAAGGTTTGGGCAATTGAGGCTCAGAATCGGAAACTCTGCGATCGCCCTAAAAGCAATTGTCGTTTAACACGATATTCCTTTATTGAGAAAACTCGGAAAGTGACAGAAGAGGAGTCTTTTCTAGAACCTGACCGTAATCTAATCTGACAATCTGATCGGCTGCGCCAAAATACTGCTCATCATGACTAACAACTAAAACAGTTTTGCCTTTAGATTTTAATTCTGGTAAGAGTTCTTCGTAAAAAGTTTTTTTAAAAATAGGGTCTTGGTCAGAAGCCCATTCATCGAACAAATATATAGGACGATCTTCTAAATAAGCCGTTAGGAGTGCCAGCCGTTTACGCTGCCCTTGCGATAGGTTAGTGGTTGAAAGTCTGCCATTTTCAACCTTGACTTTATGCTCAAGTTGAAGTTTGACCAAATATTCCTGTACTCGCTCGTCAATTTTGTGCAGCCCTAAAAATCTTTCAAATAAGTAAAAATCTGAGAAGACCGCAGAAAAATGCTGGCGATACCACTCTCTATTAGTATCATCAATTAAGTAACCATTAAGCCAAATTTCTCCAGCTTCGGGAATATATAACCCAGTCAGCAACTTGACTAGCGATGATTTACCGCTACCATTTCCCCCGGTGATAAAAACTAGTTTGCCCGCAGTTATGGTTAGATTGAGCGGGCCGAGAGTGAAGCTGCTGTCATCTTGCTCTTTACGATAGATATGGGTCACTCCCAGCAGTTCTAGTGGTTGCCAGGATGAACCAGATTCACACAACGTAAAAGTTCTTGATTCGGCACTACTTTCCAAGAGTAGCCCAAGATCAGAGATTTTATGTAAAGCAACCGTTGCTTTACCGAAGTTAGGAAGCACGTTCAGAATTTGACCTATATAAGTTCCCATGTAAATAAATGCGAGTACATAAGCTGACAAAACCGAGCGAGAAATTGGTTGGAGGCTAGGTAGGAAAAACAGCAGGATGCCCACAATTAGGAAGTGTAATGCTTCTCCCCAACTAGCGGCCCCAGTATAAATCGTCATTCCGGCAATCTTATGGTTTTTAGCGGCAACACTAGTGAGTTGTAGATCTTCACTAAGAAATGCCTGACGGCGAGCGCTATGCAGCTTGAGTTCCTTGATGCCCTCGGTCATAGCGCTCAAGTGTTGAAATAGCCGATCCTGCTGCTGACGGGCTAATTTAAGTTCAGCGATCGCTTTTGTTTGAAGGAACAGAAGGCTGACGATGCCCAGCTCCAAAAACACCAGCAGAACAAGAAAAAGCATTCCTGAGAGCCAGCTTAAATAGACCAGACAGCCACTCACAACGGCAATGTTAATGCAAACTAAAGGAATAAAGGTGACGAAGTTTGATATGTACTCGATATCCTCAGTCAGAGATGATAGCAGTGCGGGCGCACCAATGATTTCAATCTGACGTAGCGATGAGGCAAGAATGCGTTGACCTAGAAGCGTCTGAAGGTGACAAGTCATTCCCTGACCGAGGCGTGTTAATAAAACCTCCGAGATGAAGCGAGTTATCAGTTGAATACAGCATAAGCTAATAAATCCTCCCAGCACTAATAGAGAAGGTGGCTGAGATTGACGCAACGCTGTAGCAATTAAGGCAATCAGAGCAACAGCACAGCCACCACTGAGTCCGCTCATAAACACTGCAATAACAATAGTAGACCAAGAGGCTCGTAACAAGAGTTTAACGATATTCATAGATTCACTCCTTCAGAACATCTCAGTTCGCTTTATTCGTGCTTGGTGATGCTGGGTTCGTAATATTGAGCAAATAAGGATAGTTTTGTTTTTCTTTTCCAAGCCTGTCTTAAAACTTTTACTGCAATGTTTGGTTGGAAGAACGCTATGGGAGGCTTGACCATATGGCATATTTCTATCATTGTCCGATGTACTTCTGGAGAGTCCATTGACAGCAACATCACCTCTTCTACGTATTGCTGTAGTAACTGGTTTATTTTATTTGGCTTTCCCATAGTCATAGTATCTTCACTTGTCAACCAAACGCGATCGCTTCTTGTTGCACTTAGCCAAGGAGTCTTTAAACTGCGAGCTAACTGATGCTGAAAGTGTTGCCCAAAACCGATTAGAGCGTTTTGAGATTGCCTACATCGTTGATTTAGACATCGATCTAAGACTAAGGCACTAAGAGCAGCAGCAGTCATTCCCTGACCGTAGTAGGGATTGAAAGCGAAGACAGCATCTCCTAATGCCACTATCCCTTCTGGAAATTTCGAGAGTTGCTCGTAGTGACGCAGGCGATTTTCTGTGCGCCGATAACTATAGACGGGAGAAATGGGTTTGGCATCTTTCACTACTTCGTAGATAATGGGACTGTGAAGTGTCCGAGCAAATTCTAGAAAGCCAACTTCATCATTAGGCGGATAATCTCGACCAAAACCGTAAAGACTAAGCGACCAACGGTTGCCTTCTATCGGTTCAAGTACGCCGCAGCGTGATTGGTGTGGAGGGTTGGGCAAGACACACAGTATCTTCCAGTCTGTCTGCAAATGCGCGGGACAGTTGTACCAGCGGGTTGTGTAACCCAGAAAAGCATCAATTACTGTTTCACGAGGAGTTGGATAACCTAATTCCTCCAACCATTTGGGTAAAGAGGAATTACGTCCGCTAGCATCGACGATTAGATCGGCTGTTAATTCTCCGAACTGGGAATTATCCCACTCGTCCTTTAGGTGGCTCCCTGCTAGAACATCGCGCACTTGTACTCCTATGACTCTGGATTGGCTCTCATCTGTCAATAGTTTCTTCACCTGAGTAGCTTCCAGAAATTGTAGGCGAATCGCCGTCTTTAAACGACAGCGAATCGCCCATTCCAAAAGATTGCGACTGCACTCTAAAGTGATTAAGTCCGAAGGGCAACTTGGTGCTATGCCCAGCGAACTGAGATAAAGAACGTCTGCGCCCCAATTAACAGAAATTGCACCTGCGGCAATCAATTCATCATCCAAACCGGGAAAAAGCTGCTCCAGAATTCTTTGACCCTGGACTAGAATTCCATGAGACTGGACTGCTTGAGGCACTCCCGGACGCAGTTGTGGTTGTTCTGGTAAAGAATCGCGCTCAACTATGGTAACATGCTGAAAATGGTTCAGTAAAATTCTAGCTGCTAGCAAGCCGGCAATACCACTACCAATAACTAAGGCGTGACTGCCATTGCTGATTTCTTGTTGTCGTTGTTGAAACTTAGACATTGTTTCTTATTTAAATTATTCATTAAGTTAAGCTTTGGGCTTACTGCCTAAAGCAAACTCACCAACAGAGGCAATACAAGCAGTATCATCTAAATCTGGAGGACATAATTTGTTTCTGGAATTTCTCGACGACCAAAATCTCCAGACTCCACCAATTTCCTTTTCCTCCACTAAGAATTGAATTGCTTTTTGTGTCATTTGGCTAACTTTTGAATCTTCTATAAAACTCATAGAATAAAGAACAAAAGTTGTAGTAAATGAGATACTGTCAAACGTACAAGTATCTGGCATCATAGCTTCATCTAGGGAAAAGTAGGTTTTAAACTCTCCATATTTCAGTCGATTTTGAAATAAGAAATCGAGCGATTTGGAGATAGAATCAATCATGGTGTTGTCAGAAATTAAAAATAATGATTTTATCATCGACTTTGATTTTTGTCTTTAGTAGAAAAACTATTATTGTTCCCTATCGTGCACCTTTTGTTATTTCCTTGTGCGTGAAAAGACTGGCATCGAACCAACCATGAGCAAATCCCAAATATGCTTTTGCTTCCAACGGATAACCTGGTTGATAAACTACTTTGATATGGTTGATCCACCTCGAAAATAGGCTGATGGCTCTAGAACCGAGAAGACGATCGCCCAAACTAATATTCCTTGGCCAAAATTCAGGAGCAGATGATGGTTGAGAAAATCCATTCCAAGCTAATAAGGCATCACGTTTGCTGGGAGCACATAGTTCCTGTGCTACTAAATAATCTAAAAATTGTTGCCAGTGTGGTTGATCTTGAGGCAGTTTTTTAAGAAATCCTTCCCAAGAAATTCTGGGATATACTCTTTTACCCACATCGAAGCTCAACAGGATATAATCTACGAACTCAGATAAAGTTGGTACCAAAGTAGAAAATGTATTAGTCGGATCTGTCCAACCAATTTGTGTCAAGTAATCAATCAATTGCTCTGGGGTAAGTCCCTTCACAACTACCCTTATCGCCTCCTCACTTGAGCGTGATAACATTGCCCCAAAATGACTCAAGAAGGCGCCAGGAGGTAGAGCATCAGCACACAGTCTGAGATTTGACTGCAATTGTATAGAAATCCGATGTTTAATGAGCGAGCTTCCTGTTTCAATCAATCTATCGCTATCACCAGCAGCTATCGGTTTCAATGCCAAGAAAATGCAGGGAATGGGTACGCCATCGAGGCATCCATCAATATCAAATTCTAGCCCTATCCCCTCTACCACTTGATGCAGTACAGATTTTGGTAATGCCCATTCTCGATAAAATTCCTGCAACGATTGCCATGTTGGATGAGTCAAAAACTGCTCTGGCAAGTTTTGCTCCAAAGCTAAGTGGGTTTGGAAGTCTACTCTCGATTGATTTGCCCCCAAACGACATTCAAAGCCAGCCAGAGATGAAACAGGTAAGATTTGGGCAAGGGACTGGATATAGGACAAGGCTTCGGGAGAAACCAAGTCAGGATGCAGGTGAGGACTAATAATTTTTAGGTAATCTTGCATTGAACAAATCATAAATCACGCTCCTATTTGAGATTTTGGATTGGCGATGTAAGGATATGGTGGATTATGAATAAACAGTAATTTCAGAATAAAGACATCTCTAAAAACAGTTAAAGCTACTTTTTGAATAGGTTATAAGCTGCATTTTCCAACAGCTAATCAATACGATAAAATAGTTATCTCGCATATTCTTTGATAGTAACAAGGCAAAAACATATAGGTATTTGCATTAATTTTCACTTGAAGGTGAAGAGTCTATTTTTGTTGGTAAGCTCGGCGAGCCAATATCAATAAAAATCTCAAATCTATTCTGTCAACTGCTGTTTATTTTAAAAATCACCCGTAAGGCTAAACAGAAATGCTCGCCAGCCAGGACAAGGTGGTACTGCCCTGGAAGCACTGCCAGCTATCGAAACGCCCTCAAGTGCAAAAGTTTATTCAGGCGAATCGACGAGAAATGGAAGAGGCGAAAAATATAGTCTAATAAATGGACTACAGGCTAGGGAGCGTGATTCTATGAGTAACCATTTCCACGTGGGGGAGGTAGAATCCTTGCAACTAAATCGTCACTATTGAGGGAATCCCCTACCTCTATGTATTCACCTCCCATCGCAACTTCTACAGCCATTGCAGCTAAGACCTCTTCTTTAGTAAAAAAGTAGCCTTTTTCCTTTCCTAGCTCAACAGCTAGCTTGCTCAGGTTTTCTGCGTCTGTTGCTGCTTTGAGACGCTCTTGCAGCACTGAGTCTTTCAACACCTCAGTGTAAAACTGTTCGAGATCGGTTGTAGTCGTCGTCAATTGTTTAGCAGACATGATTTTTTCTCCAAAATTGTTTGTACATAATTGTCAGAGTCGGACATCCAACCGCCAGTTATGACGGCGTGGCTTAAAGGCTTGATAAGAAATAGAGTATAGTTTGCACCCAGTACAAATACCCTTTCCTCTGATTCTTAATTGGTAGCAGTGAGATCAGTTTATTCACTGTCAGTAGACCGAAAGTTCTACGCTCTGCTCTGCTTTTCTATAAATCCCTTGTGAGCAAGCTTTTTGAGACTGAAGGGAAAAGTCAGCCCTTAATGTATTTTTACCGAATTGGAGAAAGAGTTGAAGCTGAGAAATTGTTATGCTCTGTAAGCTTAGGAATGTTACTGATGTGGGATAATATCTTAAAGATAGGTGATAAATAAATATGCGTAGATATTTATCCTTGAGACAAGCCAGCTATGCCGGAGGTAAAGACTTTTAAGCGTTTTATTTTTCTTTACATAGTTATTTTTATTTGTACCCACCTACTTAGTTGCTTCAGTCCTACTTCAATTTATATTTTAAATTGCTTATGCGTCCTCGCCAAGAAATTACGGATATGTTTTCAACATTCGTGCAGTTGGAAAGAGGCAGATTCAGCAAATGGTTAACCGATCCCAAACTGTATAGAAATATCCAAAATCACTTGGAGCGTTCGTCATCAGCACTTAAATCAGAAAAATTTTGGGCGCTTTACTGGTACAAGCAATGGCGCTCTGGGTTTGATAACCTTGGCAGAATGCATTTGTTAGCTTATTTACAAGAACCATGTTATTGGGTTGCTTCAAAAACATTTGCTAAATTTAATTTCAGCCAATACATACTCGCTGATTACTTCCAAATGGCGATCGCAGAAGTCGAAACAATTCTTAAAGACTTTAACCTAGAAAAATCTTCTAGCTTAAAAGCTTACGCCATGATGGCAATATCCAGTCGGCTGAGAGATATTTTACGTCAACGCAGGGAAGCTGATATTTGCACCAATTGGGCATTGTTACGCAAAGTGAGCAAAAAGCTGCTTAGTGAAGCTCTTAGTGAAGCTGGATTATCACAAAGTGCAATTGCTCAATATCGTTTAGCTTGGACTTGTTTCAACGAACTGTACATCCAAAAGCAACTAGGAGGTAACAGTCAGTTACCAGAACCGAATCGTCAGCTTTGGGAAGCTATTGCCAACCTATACAATCACCAACGCCAAAGCCAAATCACTCAACCTACTGAGCAACGCAACGCCGAGACAATTGAACAGTGGTTAACCCAGACAGCTCTCTACGTGCGAGCTTATTTGTTTCCACCTGTGAAATCTCTAAATGCTTTCGAGCAAAATGATGACACGACAGTAACATTTGATTTGCCAGACCCATCCTCTGAGGAGCCAATGGCTAATATGATAGCTGAAGAGGATGGACAAAATCGACAAAACCAAATATCTCAGATGTCTAATGTGATGTTAAAAGCTTTACATAATATGGATGTAAAATCCCAAGAAGTACTTAAGCTTTATTACGAACAGGGACTAACTCAGCAGCAAATTATGCAACAGTTGCAGATGAGTCAGCCTACGGTGTCTCGTAAACTGGTTAAAGGTAGAGAATCAATACTAGCAGCACTGATTAAGTGGAGCCAGGATTTGAATATTTCAGTCAACTCCAACCAAATTAAAGATATGAGTTTTGCTTTGGAAGAATGGTTGAGAAACCAGTATCGTGAGTACAACATAAATCTGTAGTTTTCATAAAGTAGTAAAAATGACTTGCGCGTTTGCAGATCCAAGAGAATGGTTGTCAGAAATATCACCAGCAATTCAGGCGCAATCCTGGCAGCAAAGCCAAGCTTATGCCACGCCTAGTAGTCGCTGGTGCGCTTACATAAATCAAATTTGCCTCCATGCATTCTTGGATTGGATCTCAACTGAAGATTTTCCCAAAGCAAGTGTTTGGTACAGTTTCCCTGGTACGCTAGCTTTCTGGGAATTTGTCAATGGCACAGCAATTTTGTTAGAGGGAAAGCGAGTTGTGCTAATCCCCAGTGAAGCAATTGATGATAGCGAGTTAGAAGTCCCTCAAGAATGGGTAGATATTCTTAGTTGGGCAGCAGACTACTATTTAGCAGTGCAAGTCAAACCGGATAGCGATTGGGTAAGAATTTGGGGTTATACAACCCATAAAGAACTAAAATCTCTGGCTCACTATGACTCAGTGGATAGGACTTATTGTATAGATGCACGGCATTTGACAAAAGACCTCAATGCTTTCTCTTTGAGTTACCAATTTTGCAGAGAAGAAGAGATGAAAGCGGCTGTAGCTCCATTACCCCAATTATCCAGCGAGCAAGCAGAAAATCTTGTGCAACGGTTAGGCAATGCCTCTTTTCGTTTCTCTAGATTAGCAGTGCCATTTGAAACTTGGGGAGCGCTACTAGAGAATGAGCAATGGCGGCAACGCTTGTACCAACAACGACAGCAACCACAATCTTCCCAAGTGCGAGTGAATCTCAGTTTTTGGCTAGAAGGTATATACGATAATGCTTGGGAAGCAATAGAAACATTTTTGCCTTTCAATTCCACGAGTCTAGCTTTTAATTTCAGGAGTAGCTCTGGGTTCGGTGTTGGTAGTATCAAACGAGCCAAGCTGATTGATTTGGGAATGGAAATAGAGTCTCAAAAATTAGTGCTATTAGTTGCCTTAATACCAGAGGATAACCAACAAGTTAGTATTCGCGTGCAACTACATCCTACTAATGAAGAGTTCTATCTACCTGCTAATATCAAGTTAGCTTTACTTTTAGAATCGGAGGAAATTATTCAGTCAGTGCAAGCAAGAGAACAAGATAACTACATACAATTGAAACGCTTTGATGGAGAAGTAGGGGAATGTTTTAGCATCCAAGTTGCTTTTGATAGTTACCAGATTAAAGAAAATTTCGTTATTTAGTTATTAGGGGCCACTATGTCCTTGGAGGTTCCTTCGTTTAAGTGCAAGTCGTATTCATTAGTTAACGGGTTAATTACAAATAGCTCTTGGACAAATGGCAGCTAACAACTCACAACAACCAAACAATAAATGAGTAAGCTAGTTATCTTAAGCTTGTTGGGAGGAGACTTAAATCAAGGATTTTCTGTTGTCACGGCTCAACTTTGGCACGATAACCAATTATTTAAAATAACAGGGAGCCTGCCAGCAGTACCAGAACTTTCCGAGATATACAAAAGATGGAAATTACTCTACGAAGCTGTCCATCAACGTTTGGGTAACAATCAACGTATAAAAGTGCATTCACAAGATATTACCAATATTTCTGTGAATGATTTCGATGAAGTGTGTCATCAGTTACGAATACATATAAATACTTGGTTGAAATCTGAACCTTTCCAAAATATTGAACGACAGTTAAGAACTCTACTTAGCCGAGATGATGAAATTAGAGTTATTGTTGAAACCAATATAACTTTACTACATCGGCTACCTTGGCATTTGTGGGATTTTTTTGAGCATTACCCGAAAGCTGAATTAGCTTTAAGCAATCATGAGTACGGCTCTCCTCACATTGTGCAAAAATCTATTACATTTAAAGTCAACATTTTAGCAATTCTCGGTAACAGTTTTGGTATTGATATTGATAAAGACCGTTCTTGGTTGCAAGATTTAATAGATACTCAAACTACGTTTCTTATCCAACCTACACGAAAAGAACTTGACGAGCAACTGTGGAATCAAAATTGGGATGTTCTGTTTTTTGCCGGGCATAGCGCTAGTATTGCAGATGGGGAAATAGGGGAAATTTACATCAATCAAACAGAGAGTTTAACAATTTCCCAATTTAAAAATGCACTTAAGACAGCAATTACACGCGGTTTAAAACTAGCAATTTTTAACTCCTGTGATGGCATTGGTTTGGCACGAAATTTAGCTGATTTGAACATTCCCCAAATGATTGTGATGCGGGAAGGGGTACCAGATTTAGTAGCACAGGAGTTTTTGAAAAACTTTCTTGTCGTTTTTGCGGGTGGAAAGGCATTTTATCTGGCTGTGCGAGAAGCGAGGGAAAGACTTCAGGGATTGGAAAATGACTTCCCTTGTGCTAGTTGGTTGCCAGTGATTTGCCAGAATCCTACAACTGTTCCGATAACTTGGCAAGAACTGCGCGGTGGTTGGGGTGACACCGAGACTCGTGGCGAAGTTTCGGCTCAGAGCATAATTTCAACTCCAAAGATGAAAAGCACAATTGCAACTCGAAAGTGCAAACTTTGGACTGTACTGCTGAGTACTGCTATTGTGACTCTTTCAACAATAAGTCTGAGATACTTGGGGTTTTTTGAAAAGGCTGAACTTCAAGCTTTTAACCAAATCTTCGTACTGCGACCAAAGGAAGATTTAGATATAAGATTGCTGGTTGTTGAAGTTACCGAAAAAGATATTCAATCCCGACAAGAGACGACCACAGGAGTGAAATCTATTTCGGATAGTACGTTAGCTCAATTATTTAACAAATTACAAAAGTATCAACCACGAGTCATTGGACTGGATATTTATAGAGATTTTGCTGATCCCTCAAATGAATCAAAGCCGATACAACTTGCTACTGAACTGAGCAAAGAAAATATAGTAGTTGCCTGTAAAGGTAGAGATCGTAAACACGACCCCGAAGGTGTTAAACCACCTCTTGGAGTCCCTATAGAACGTCAGGGTTTTACTGATGCAGTCCAAGATCCAGATGGTATCGTGCGTCGCCAAATTATGATGATGGCACAAGACCCTTCGTCTGTTTGTAAAACGCCTTACTCACTTTCGTTGCAATTAGCTGCTGGTTATTTATCTTACGAAAATATTCAACCTGATCTGAATGAAGATTATGTACAGTTTGGTTCTAAAGTATTTAAACGCTTAAAGTCTGGTCGCAGTGGTGGCTATCAACAAAGAGTGGATTTAGGCGGAATTCAAATACTTGTCAACTATCGTAATACTGATTATCTAAGAGTTTCTCTTGAAGATATATTGAGCGATAAAGTTAATCCCGATTTAGTTAAAGACAAGGTAGTTATTATTGGAGTGACAGCTAACACTATCAGCGATACTTGGTCAACTCCCTACTCTGCTGCACAGCAACCTTATCAGGAAATACCAGGCATATTTATACAAACGCAAATGGTTAGCCAAATTTTGAGCGCAGTTTTAGACGAACGTCCAATTCTTTGGGTTTTGCCTTTTTGGGGCGATATTCTCTGGATATGCGGCTGGTCTGTAGTTGGGAGTCTGATTATTTGGCGGGTGCGATCGCTCTCATATAAGGGATGCACCATCTTTGTGACAGTTGTCACTTTATATCTAGTTTGTGCGATCGCTTTTTTAAAACAAGGGCTATGGCTGCCACTTATTCCCTCAGTTCTTGCTGTGGTTGCAAGCGGTGTTGTTATAGTATTAATTCAACGCCGTCAGGAATTTTTCACGGTTCCACGACCCTTAGTTGAATAAAATTCTCCTTTACAAGCAAAAAATAACGTCAATTTAATTGATATGACATCTAATAATTTCCTAACTAAATTCTTGTTTTATACTTAGAACTTACGCATTGACAATAAACTGACTATATGCTAATCTATGCCACTTCTGTTTTAGATGTTCGAGGATAAAGTCACGAGCTACTTGAACAAATAAATGCCTACGGCATCGGCTGTTTTTTCGTTTTTTTTACCCCAATTTTTGTCTATTTTGTCAATGCGTAAGTTCTAACACTTCTACGAAGATTTCGGCTGACAAGCTAAATTTCCTTTTCTATAGGAGAGTGCAATGTCTTTTAGAACTGAGCGTTTGGATTGGTTACAAGGTCTAGGAATTGCCATTGTCAGCGCCATTCCCTTATATGCAAATATCTCAGTTGCTCAAATTACGCCAGATGGAACTTTGCCAAATAATTCTAACGTGAGATTAGAGGGTAATACCAGAGTTATTGAGGGTGGAACCACAAGAGGCGCTAATCTCTTCCACAGCTTTGAAGAATTCTCAGTTTCCAATGGCAGTGCTGCTTTCTTCAATAATGCACCTGATATTCAGAACATTTTGACACGAGTAACGGGTAAATCAATTTCTAATATTGATGGCTTAATTCGTGCTAACGGTCAAGCAAACTTATTCTTACTTAATCCTAATGGTATTGTTTTTGGACAAAATGCCCGCTTAGATATTGGCGGGTCGTTTTCTGCAACTACAGCAAGCAGTTTCAAGTTTCTTAACGGCAGTACCTTCAGTGCAACTAATCCCCAAGCGCCACCGTTGCTAACAATTAGCGTCACTCCAGGGTTACAGTATGGAACATCGCAACCAGGGGCAACTATTACAAGTACTGGAAATTTAGCATCAAAGCTTGATTTAACACTCGTGGCTGATAATTTGGAGTTGTCTGGACGGCTAAGTTCTGGAAGAAATCTCAATATTGGTGGTGTATCTGGTTTAGCAAATATTAATGCTCTGAATACTCCAATTTTCAGCGCGTTGGGGGATGTAGATATAGCAGCCAACTATATAGGCGCATCGCTGTTAGTTGAAGCAAAGGGTAATATTCGCTTTAGGGGAGAGATTAATATCACACAACCAGGTACTGGGTTACAAAATGGGTCAGATACCCAAACCTTAAGCAACAGTTCAGCATTAATACTGCGCTCAGGACAAAATACCCTGGTTTACGGGGATAATACTTTAGGGAATGCACTAGCGTCTAGTAGTTTAGATATTCCACAGGGGATTACCTTAAGTAAGGATGTTGTTCTACAACCGTTTAATGGGATTGGGGGGATAGTTAGCTCTCAAGCTGAGTCGGGAAATATCAAAACTCAATTTATTAGCATTAATGGAACACAAAATAATGATGCTACAACTTCCACCGCTGGAGGTATTTTTGACTTGATTAGCATTAATGGAACACAAAACAATGATGCTATAACTTCCTCCGATGAAGGTACTATTGACTTGAAAGCCATTAACGGTAATATTGAAACTCAGAATTTATTCTCTTTCTCGCATGGCAATTACACAGCTGGTTCTGGAGGCGCGATTCACTTAGACGCTAATGGTAGCCTAAGTACAGGAAATTTGAACTCTTCCTCGTATTCTGAAGAGGGTATCGCCAAAAATGGGGGTGAGATTCAGCTAACTGCTGGCTTTGGAGACATTACCACTGGCTTTTTGGCATCTAACTCATTATCCAACGCCGCAGGTACAGGTGGCAATGGTGGGGATATTACCATCAGTGCCGTTCATGGCAACATTGCCACTACTGGCGATTTGTTCTCTTACTCTCAGAACAACTTATACTCCTTTTTACGTACAGCAGGTAATGGGGGAGCAATAATACTGAATGCAGGTGAAAATATTAATATAGGAGACCTGTCCTCCTTTTCCTCCTCAGAAGGTACATCGGGTAATGGGGGAGCGATAACACTGAATACAGGTGCAAATATTAATACAGGATTACTGTCCTCCTACTCCCTCTCCTCTTCAGGGACAGCAGGTAATGGGGGAGCGATAACACTGAATACAGGTGCAGATATTAAAACAGGAGACCTGTACTCCCCCTCCGTCTCCTCTTCAGGGACAGCGGGTAATGGGGGAGCGATAACACTGAATACAGATGCAAATATTAATACAGAATTACTGTTCTCCTCCTCCTCTTCAGGTACAGTGGGTAATTCAGGGATAGCGGGTAATGGGGGAGCGATAACACTGAATGCAGATGCAAATATTAATACAGGATTACTGTCCTCCTCCTCCTACTCCTCTTCAGGGACAGCGGGTAATGGGGGAGCGATAACACTGAATACAGATGCAAATATTAATATAGGAGACCTGGCCTCCTTCTCCTACTCCTCTTCAGGGACAGCGGGTAATGGGGGAGCGATAACACTGAATACAGATGCAAATATTAATATAGGAAACCTGATCTCCTACTCCTACTCCTCTTCAGGTACAGCAGGTAATGGGGGAGCGATAACACTGAGCGCTGGAGATACTATCAAATTTCAACAATATGACTTTTCTACTAACACATACAGACTGAGTTCAAGAGGTTCAATTAACTCCTTTGGAGCAACGGGTTCAGGAAACATTACTATTAAGAGCAATGCTCCTTTTGTTTTAGACAATGCTACAATATCAAGCGATACATTTGGTTCTGGGAAAGCGGGAGATATTAAAATTAGTGTTCCTTCAATTTCCCTCACTTTAGGCGCACAATTATCCGCTTCCACTCATAGCACAGGAGCAGGCGGAAACATTACAATAGTAGCTCCTGATAAAGTAGAAGTGACTGGCAAAACAACCAACGTACCCCAAGGTATTTTTACCGATTATAGTAACATTATTGGACTTCCACCAGGTACATACCTTGGCGGTTATATTCCTAATGGAAGTACTGACCAACCGCCAGATGGAACTGTATTTTCTTCAGGTGTGTTTTCCCAAACAACCGTTGGTTCTACTGGCAGCGCTGGTAACTTAAAAATAGAAACTGGAAGGCTTATTATTAATAATGGCGCAGCGATCGCCACAACCAGTTTTGGAAAAAATAGTAATGTAGGTAACGTTAGTAATGCAGGTGACATTTCCATCAAAGCTAGTGACTCGATATCAATTGACAATGGCTCAATATTGAGCGGGGTGGCTCCTAATGCGATCGGTAACAGTGGTAAAGTTGAACTGAGCAGCGCATCATCTGTTTCCATAACCAATTCTGGACTTGTACAAACCCAGACTTTAGGAGATGGAATGGCAGGAGAGATAGTGGTAAATGCTGATATAGTCAGCATTTCTAATAAAGGAAGCGCTTTACGTTCAGCCAGTGGTAGTACTTCAGCCAGTGGTGGTACTAATGAATTATTACCAGGAACATCTAATAGTAGTCAAATTGGACGGGGTGGTAATATCAGTGTTGCAGCCAAGAATCTACAGGTAACTGATGGAGCGGTTTTAGATGCAACAACTGTGACTAACTCAACAGGGGGCGATATCACAGTTAAAGCTAACACTTTGAGTGTTGAAGATGGAAAGATTCTCACCTCCACCTATGGCGCAGGAAACGCTGGGAGTTTAAGTTTTCAACCTCTTGGTGATGGGCAAACTTTAACGGTGAATTTCCAAAAAGAAGCGCAAATATCTGCATCAACAAGTAGTAGCGGTCAAGGTGGAACCTTAAGAATGACTGCCCCTGAATCTATTACTATCACTGGCAATGGCTCAATTATATCTGCTGAAACTACAGGCGCTGGCAAGGGCGGAGATTTAACTTTGAGTACAGGAAATTTAGTAGCACGGGATGGGGCACAAGTTACAGTTAAGAGCGAAAATTCCGGGAACGCTGGCAACCTAACTGTAAATGCTAACTCTATTTTGCTAGACAACAGCGCCAAAATTAACGCCGATACTACTGGAGGTGGGGGAGATATCTTTCTCAATTCACCTTTGTTATTACTGCGTCGAGGTAGCAGTATAACCACTAACGCCAGGGGTTATGATATCACTGGTGGCGATATTACCATTGATGCCAAAAATGGCTTTATCATCGCCGTTCCCAATGAAAATAGCGACATCAGTGCAGATTCCGCTAACGCCCGTGGCGGGAATGTCATTATCAGAAATGCTGCTGGTATCTTTGGTATCCGTTCTAGAAAAGACCCTTCCCTAAACACAAGTGATATTACCGCCACAGGAGCAACGCCTGATTTAAGCGGCAATATAGAAATTACTCGACCTGATGTAAACCCTAGTAACGGTTTAGTCGAACTGCCAATTAATCTAGTTGATGCTTCTAACCAAATTTCCACCGCCTGCACTCCTGGAAGTCGGCAATTCCAAAATACATTTGTGGTAACAGGACGCGGCGGACTACCCATCAATCCTACTGAGCCATTACAAGATTCAAGTACTCTATCAGGTTGGGTAAGATTGAGACCACAACCAGAAAACTTAGCACACACAACAACTGTGCCACAACCAACAGCATCAACTACTTCTAAAATTGCTGCTAGAATTCCAATTGTGGAAGCTTCTGGCTGGGTAATTGATAGCAATGGACATATAGAACTAGTAGCACAAGTTCCTCAACTCAATCCCCGCAGCCCTTGGCAAACACCTGCTGACTGTCCTGTATCTCAGGGAGGCGTGAAATATGACAAAACTTCCGCTGCCAAAGCGAGTAATTAGATTTGCGGTAACTTCCGTACTCCTATTTACCCTTGCTGTTTTCCTGACTATTATCCCTAGCACGTTCGCTAAACAAAAGACAAATTCACCAGACGGGTTTCACATCCAAACCAATAAACCCCCAGCTACAAAACCACAGGCACTTCTTGAGCAAGGAGAAGCACTTTATCAAGCAGGACGCTTTGCTGAAGCGATAAATGTTCTCCAACAAGCTGTCCGTACCTATCAACAACAAAGCAATAACCTCGCACAAGCCGCAGCGCAAACTAACCTCTCTCTTGTATACCAGCAACTCGGCTCGCGGAAAGAAGCTTATGCAACTATTGACAATAGCTTAAATTTACTTGGCTGGGATAAGATAAATCAAAAGTTAAATGTTAACAATCCAAAATCTGAATTGTTAGAAATTCTTGCACAAACTCTAAATACTCAAGGCGAATTGCAACTAGCAGACGGACAAACTGATGCATCCTTTCAAACATCGCAACAAGCAGAGCAAGTCTGGAAGAAATTAGGTGACAATGCTGGAGTAACGCGCAGCCGGATTAACCAAGCACAAGCCCTACGAGTTGCTGGTTTTTACCGCCGTAGCTTAAATATATTGAATGATGTATCCCAACAATTAATTTCCCAACCTGACTCAGTTGTAAAAGTAACAGCTTTGCGATCGCTTGGCAATGTCTTACAACAATTAGGCGAACTTGAGTCATCCCAGAAAAACTTACAACGAAGCTTAGAAATCGCTCAACGTCTGCAACTGCCTCTAGAAATTAGTTTGACGGAATTTAGCCTCGGTAATACTACTAGGTCGTTAAGTAATATTAAAGAGGCGATCGGTCATTATGAAAATGCTGCCAAAATTGCACCAAACTCTTTAGCCAAAGTTCAAGCCCTGATTAATCAGCTGAGTTTGCTGGTCGAAAGCGAACGTATCACTGAAGCAAAGTCATTAATACCTACAATCCAATCTCAAATCCCAAATCTACCTACCAATCAAGCCAGTGTTTATGCACAAATCCATTTGGCTCAGACTTTGACCAAATTTGGTAACAAAAAAGACATTGCAGAGATTTTGGCAAGTAGCGTTCAGCAAGCCAAAATAATCGGCGATGAACGTGCCGAATCTTATGCACTAGGCAGCTTGGGAGAAGTTTACGAGCAGAACCAACAATTGCAAGAAGCACAGGATTTGACGCAGCAAGGGTTATTTCTGGCTCAAAAAATTGATGCCTCAGATATAGCTTATCGCCTTGAGTGGCAGTTAGGACGCTTACTCAAAGCACAGGGAAATACCGAAGCCGCCATATCTGCTTATGATGCTGCTGTAACAAGTCTTCAGTCTCTTCGCAGCGATTTAGTTGCGGTTAATCGAGACGTGCAGTTCAATTTTCGCGAGCGCATAGAACCCCTTTATCGGCAGTCTGTAGAGCTGATTTTACAAGAAAAAGGACAAGGAAAACCAGATTTAGATAAGGCACGACAGCGAATTGAAGCCTTGCAACTTGCAGAACTCGACAACTTTTTCCGAGAAGCTTGCTTGAACAATCAATTTGTGGCGTTAGACAAAGTAGTAGACCGCGACAACCCGAATACTGCTATTTTATATCCGATTATTCTAGATAACCATTTAGAAATTATTATCAAACTTCCCGAACAAGCGTTGATACATAAAACTTCTAAAGTCAATCGTCAGCAAGTAGAGCAAGTTATTACAAAAATACGAGAGACAATAGTCGAACCCGATGCTAATCAGAAATTTAAAGCAGCTTCTCAACAGCTTTATAATTGGTTAATCAAACCAGTTGAAACAGACCTCAAAAATAGTAAAGTTAATACTTTAGTTTTTATCCCAGATGGGTTGCTGCGAAATATCCCGATGTCTGCATTGTATGATGGCGCATTGTATTTAGTCCAAAAATACTCTGTAGCTATTAGCCCCGGACTGCAACTATTTACTCCCAAACCTCTAGGACAGAAAGAATTAAATGCCCTTGCTGGAGGACTATCACAACCACCCAAAAATGAAAAGTTTGCAGCGCTTCCCTATGTTAAGGATGAACTAAAATTCATTCAAGAATCAGGCGTATCGACAACTATATTATTGAATGAAGATTTTAGAAGTACAACTTTAGAAAAAACCATCAATACTCAACCTTTTAAAGTTGTCCACTTGGCAACTCACGGGCAATTTAGCTCTAAAGCAAAAGACACTTTTATCTTAGCATCTGATGGACGTATCAATGTGAGTGAATTAGATAGCTTGCTCAAAAGTAGAGAGCAAAAACGAACAGAGCCAGTTGAATTACTGGTTTTAAGTGCTTGCGAAACCGCAGCAGGAGATAACCGAGCTGCGTTGGGATTAGCAGGAGTTGCCCTACGTGCAGGTGCGCGGAGTACTTTAGCCTCCCTATGGCAAATTGGCGATAACTCCACAGCTTTGTTTATTGAGGAATTTTACCATCAGTTAGTGACTGGTAAAACTACAGCAGAGGCTTTACGCTTTGCTCAATTAAAATTACTTGAAACTCGTGAATATAACCGTCCAATGTACTGGGCGCCCTACGTTATAGTTGGTAATTGGTTGTAGAAATCTAGGCTTTATAGATACTTTACTAGATATGAAATTATTCGCTGTTTGGTAATTTAATTATAGGCATCGTAGCAATATTATTCAAATTAACAGATTGCAATAAACTTTGCCAGTCTTCTTCAACAGATGCATCTCTATAATTAGAAATGCGTATTTGTGCTAGCATATTTAAAGCATCAAACCAAATCCCTTTTTCAGCATAGATTATAATCTTCTGCCGAGGTTCATTTGCGGCTTCTATTTGTTGAATAACACGAGAATCTAAATTAATTCTTTTAATGTCCCCTTCTACATATACAGGAATGCTTCCTGCCTTTTTGTTACAATGTACTTTTAAATACCAGCGATATGTCTTATCTACTTCTAACGAAGCAGCAGTATTAGGGAGAGAAATACCAATGACGCTTGGCTTTGAAGGTAGGGCGATCGCATTTCTATAAACATCATTTTCGGCGCTATCCTGTAAGCTAAATTCAGCGCTTGAGTTAGATAAATCCTTAATGTAAGGGATATAAAACCAAAACGTAGGCCGTTCTGAAGTGGTTAGTCCCTCTACAATCCCGATAATTGACTTGTTTTTCTGTTCCCCAACCTTTTGTTCTTCTTGAAATGGTACTAAGGCAGTGAGAGGGGTTGGAACCGCAGGGCAATTATCTCGACTACCCATTCCTGCTCTACGCCCAGATACAGGACTTAATGAAGCAGGTGCTTTTGGCAAAACAAAAACTGGTCGAGAAGTAGGTTGTTGAGGTAAAGTCCTACTTTTGGGTGGTTGCACAGGCTGCTTGGTCGTTGCTGGTTGTTTAGTTTGGCCTGTTACCTTTGTTGGATAATAGGTGACGCTGCTCAAGATCAGAGCAATTGTTAGCACCCATTTCATATTCCTAGATGCTACCAGTATAAACGCGTAGATACTCTTAGACATTTTACTCTCCTATTAAAAAGGAAATTTAGTTTGCAATCTTTTATTAACTATACGTATCAACACAATCAATTTATGCATAAGCAAGGATATCAACAAATTTCTGGCTACTGGTATGACTTGTAAAAAAATAATCAACTCACTAAAGCAGACATTTTGTCAAGTATATTAAGGTTGAAATTAGGTTCAAAAAATTAAGCTGACTGTCATTGAAAGCTCAAGACTTATACCTGCTGATTAAGACGCAGTATTGTTTTGCGCCTATCTAGAGCCACTAAGAGACTCCAGATAGTGAATAAACTCATCTCACTGCTACCAATTCAGAATTAGAAGGTTCAGCTAACCTGATTTTCCCCAGTAAATAAACTTGTCTCACTGTTACCAATTAATAATTAAAAGACCCACAGTGAATAAACTTATCTCACGCTACCAAGTTAAAAATTAAGTAAGTTTATTGAGTGCAATCACTATTCGTCTTAGACGCGATCGTTTGAAATCTCAAACTAAATTTGTCAATTTGTAACTTCTAAATACTTAACTAGAGATTGAACAATGCCGATACAACCAACTTATCCAGGCGTTTATGTAGAAGAAATTCCTAGTGGAGTACGCACGATTACAGGCGTATCTACCTCTATTACTGCTTTTATTGGTCGCGCCTTACGAGGCCCTATAGACGAGCCAATTACTATCAACAATTATGGCGACTTTGAACGCATTTTTGGAGGATTGTGGCTGAATAGTCCTCTTGGCTATGCTGTACGAGATTTTTACCTCAATGGTGGTAGCCAAGCAATTATTGTCCGACTCACTCACTCTAAGCTGAAACAGGCAGAAGGTCAAACTCCACCAGAAGGTCAAACTCCACCAGAAAGTGAAGCTCCAGGACAAACCGAACCCACAGCTAAGAAGGCACAACTAAATATTAATGGTCTTAACTTAGAAGCAGCAAACGAAGGCAACTGGGGAAATCTCTTAAGAGTGCGGATTGAATATCTAGATGTTAATGTAGTACGAGACGCAGAGTCACAAAAACTATTCAACATTAAAGTTCTTGATCAAAATACAAATCAACTGGAACTATTTCGCAACGTATCGGTGCTGCCAAATCATCCCAGACGAGTAGATAAAGTTTTGTTGAATGAGTCTTATTTGGTTCGATTTAGAGATGAATCTTTGCCAACAGACAGACCAGCTGCTCATGCTCAACTAACACCAGATAAAAGGTTGTGGGATGATAACGATACAAACACCAAAGCGGAAGAAAACAGTGGTTCAGATGGTGACGATTTAGAAGTAAATGACTTCACTGGGTTAAATAAAGAAGCAAATAAACAGGGTCTTTATGCTTTAAATAAAGCCGATCTATTTAATATTCTTTGTATTCCGCCTTATAAAAATGATGGCAATATAGATTATGATTCTTTAGTCGATCCAGCAGCAGAATTTTGTAAAGACCGTCGCGCGTTTTTCATCATCGATCCGCCTACTAGTTGGACTGATAAGGATAAGGCCAAGAAGGGTATTCAGAGCCTTGGTGCGCCGACTAGTTATGCTGCTGTTTTCTTTCCTAGAATCAAACAGCCAAATCCTTTACGAGAAAATCAAATAGAAGAATTTGTCCCTTGTGGTGCGATCGCGGGTGTATTTGCTCGTACTGATGTTGAACGCGGTGTGTGGAAAGCTCCAGCAGGTACAGAAGCAATACTGACGGGCGTACCCCAATTGAGTGTACCTCTAACAGACGCAGAAAATGGGGAATTGAATCCTCTGGGAATTAATTGTTTGCGAACTCTACCAGCTTTTGGTCGGGTGATTTGGGGATCGCGGACGCGCAAGGGAGATGACCGTCTTACCGATGAATGGAAATATATTCCGGTTCGCCGTTTCGCGCTTTTCTTGGAAGAAAGTCTTTATCGCGGTACGCAATGGGTTGTTTTTGAGCCAAATGACGAGCCGTTGTGGGCGCAAATTCGCTTGAATCTTGGAGCTTTTATGCATACTCTCTTTCTTCAAGGAGCTTTTCAAGGTACTAAGTCGGAAGATGCTTACTTTGTGAAGTGCGATAAGGAAACAACAATTCAAAATGATATTAATTTAGGAATTGTCAATATCATTGTTGGTTTTGCTCCTCTCAAACCTGCTGAATTTGTGATTCTCAAGATTCAGCAAATAGCCGGACAAATAGCAGTTTAAGGAGAAATATATGCCTTCTATTTCAGGTACAGGTAAGCGTAAAGACACTTACAAAAACTTTAAGTTTGTTGTGAAAATCGATGGGAAAGAAGTGCTTGGGGTAAGTAAAGTCAGCAGTCTGAAGCGAACCACTGAGGTAATAGAACATCGCGCAGGTGGCGACCCTAGCACTGTCTATAAGTCTCCAGGACAAAGCAAGTATGATGCTATCACTTTAGAACGAGGTATTACTACAGATCCTGATTTTGAAAATTGGGCAAAGAAGGTCTGGGAGCTTGGTAAGAAAGGTTCAGAAGTGTCTCTAGCAGATTTCCGTAAAGATATCACCATTGAGGTTCGTGATGAAGCTGGTGAAAAAGCTACTTCATATAGCGTTTTTGGTTGCTGGGTTTCGGAATATCAAGCTTTACCAGACCTTGATGCTAGTGCTAATGCTGTCGCTATCGAGTACATAAAGATAGAAAATGAAGGTTGGGAACGTTCGCCTTAGTTAATCAAGATTTGATTTTTGAAAATCCAAGTTGGCTAAAAATCTGCCCTATAAAGGTTTAGTTCTCAATATACTCAGCAAGATTCAAGCAGGATTCCTATATGCGATCGCTATCAGCTTCAGAACTGTTAAATATCTGGGAATGGGGACGTAATCAGCCATCTTGGTCTAGAGCAATCAAGCTACTAGCTACTGCTTGTCCTGAAACCTCCATAGATATGCTTACTCAACTCAGTCTTGGTCAGCGTGATGCCATGCTGCTGACATTACGAGAGTGGACATTTGGTTCGCAGCTGGTTAGTCAAGTGACCTGTCCAAGCTGTGGTGAAGTTTTGGAACTTAATTTTGATGTTGCAGATATGCGTGTAGCATCACTGTCACTTGAACCAATAGAGAAATATTGTCTTGAAATTGCTGATTGTGAGGTTAGTTTTCGTCTACCAAACAGTTTAGATATGATAGCGATCACCGAACACAAACAGCCAGAAATTTCCCAAGAGATTTTATTAGAACGCTGTATTTTGGAAGCAGTGCGTGGCGGTGAATATCTGCCGTTTCAGCAATTGCCATCTCATGTGAGCAATGCAATTATTGCCCAGATGGCTCAGGTTGATCCTCAAGCAAATGTGCCAATTGATATTTCCTGTTCCCTTTGCAACCACCAATGGCAATCATTGTTTGATATCGTGGCGTTTTTCTGGGCTGAGATTAACACTTGGGGATTTCGAGTTTTGCGAGAGGTGCATACTTTGGCTGCTGCTTACGGTTGGCGTGAAGCTGATGTTTTGGCGATGAGTCCCAGACGGCGGCAATTGTACTTAAAAATGGTGACTGACTGATGAGCAATTATCTGTTTGATTTGATAGCTAAAAGCTTTAACTTAATCGATACAGTTCAACCTCTTGTTTTATCAGTCTTTGAACCGTTACCAGAGTCTACCCTTGGCTGGGAGTCATCAATTACTACAGAATCAACTGAGTTAAAAACAACATCACAAGCCGAGGGATTTCCTAGTTATGAAATTGTACAATCCTTGGAGTGGCGATCGCCTGCAACAAACTTGCAAATATCTGAAGAAATAACTAACCCGCTCTTAACTAATTTAACTTCTGCATCCGTTCAATCTTCCCAACAAATACTAAAGTCAATTCCTAATTTGGCATACAAGCCTGATTTAGAATTATCCTCCAATTGGCCTTTTTTAGAGTCAGTACCAACTCAAATTAGTACTGATAATCAGCAATTGGTTGCAAAGACAGAGGGAAAAACAAGTACTACTCCATTAAATTTTGATACTGTTCTATCCTCACAGAATCAATTAATTCAAATTAATCCTATCATTTCTTTTGCCGAACCTTCAAATCTAGTCAATTTGGAACCATTCTTCACTCAAACTTTTCTAGAATCAAAAACACTTTCAACGCCTGTAAATCAAATAATCTCTCATTTCAATACAGAGCTATTGAAGCCTGCACTTTTGCCACAAACAAAGATTTCTCTATCGAATCATCTCATTTCTGTACAGGCTAGAGAATTAAATACTTCTTTCTCTGACCCAATCTCTAGACAGAGCCAACTTATACCTAAATCTTTAGTCCAGCAACTAATTGACATCGATCATCTGGGTTTATTTTTGCAATTACCTATAAAGCCAGATTTGCAAGTACCTTTTAACGAACATCCAATCAAGCCAGTAATATTTCCATTTGCTCCCCAAGAGAAAACATTTTTGCAGTCAAATTTGAATACCACAATTTTAAGGACTGCGATCGCAAAGGAAAACAATGCTCCTGTTTCAAAATTAGTTGGAGAAAAATCGGAAAAACTTATAAATCAATTATTAAATAATCAATCGATTGAAATTAGTCGAGCCGTGTCTCTTTATCCCTTACTAAAGGTATTGTATTTTAAACAATCTCTTTCGCAAATACAACCAGAAACCACTACTATCTTATCAATCCCTAACGTTATAGAACAGGGTAAATCTGTAACTGAAAACTTACATAGGCAACCTACAGAAATTAATCCAGTCTTTACCCATTCGCAGTTACCATTGGTCGAAAGTTATGAAGCATTTCCCTCTCAACTTCAATCAGAACTAACAGCGATACCCTTGGTAAGCTTTGCTAATGTACCTACTATTACTCAATTGTCGCCTTTAACACCTGCCTTAGCAGTTGAAACTAACACTCATGGTTCTACTTTAATTCAACCACAGGAACAACTTGTAACTGAATCACTACAAAAACAATCTCTACAATCAGGAAATATTTCAACTTCAGAAATATTATCCAGACAGATTGTAGAACAACCAACAGCGATACTTTCGGCAAGCTTTGCTAATGCATCTGCTATTAATCAAGAGTCGCCTTTAATACCGACAATCACGATAAAAACTAATACTCCCAATTCTACTTTAATTCAACCACAGGAACAACTTGTAAATGAATTACCACAAAAGCGTTCGCTACAAATAAATAGAAATCCTTCATCTGCTCAAATACAACAGCTGATGGGTTCACAGTTATCTATTCCAGAAAAACCTATAAACAACGCACCTGTTATTAATCAAATATTGCCTACAAATCAAAAAACATTGAAACTTGGGTTGACAGTAGAAACTAGCACTCCTGCCTTAAGTTCTGTAATTCACCACCAAGAACAACCTGCAAGTAAATTAGTACAACAGCAATTACTACAAATACCTGGGAATGTTTTATCTTTGCAAGTACAAAAGCTTATCAGTCCACAACTAGCTTTTAGTGAGATTTTAGAAGAACCTGTGGCGATACCTACCCTGCGGGAACCTCTTCTCTACGAGACCCTACGCGAACGAGGAACGGTAAGCTCTGCTAACGCATCTATTATTGATAGTACGTTATTGAATTTACACAAACAGAGCTTAGTACCTACAATTGCTCAACCACAAGAAAAAATTATGTCTGATGTGCCAGAAACTCAGCAGAAGTTTGCCCACAAAAATGTTTCATCAATGCAGCCACTTCTTCCAGATGCCTCTGCTAAACTATCTTCGCCTCAGACAAACAGTTCTATTCCACCATTCGTAGATAATCTACCATCGTCTGTCACCTCACAACTGACAACTCAGCTAACTGCTATTAATTCAGATATAGTACCAACTCCTGCTTTGCATCCTTCAACTGTAGGAACTGACATACAATCGCAAGTAAACTTTTCTAACTCTCACTTGTCTGATTTTCATACAGAAAAAGCTTCTGATCAGGAAGTCAGATCGCAAAACCATAATAAGAATTACCACAAACATATTGCTATCCAGAAAGTTGGCGTTGTCGAACAGTGTGATGAATTGGAGCAAGCTGGGGAAGTGATGAACATTAATTATGCCCATTATCCTGCAAATATGCAATGTCAGCAAATTAATCCTAATGAAGGTACATTAACCAGCGCAGTTGAAAACTTAATATTGCCCCAGAACGTATCCCCTAACCTATCTATGTCTGCGGATAGAGGCAGAGATAGGGTAGAGTCTTCTTACTTTAGGCAATTGGAAGAATCTGATTTAAGACCCTTATCTGAACCTATTAATGACCTTAATGTGAAAAATTTGTCAGTTATTGCACATAATAGCAAAAAAGCTCACAAGCGTTGGCGAAGCCCGTCGCAGACATCGCCACAGGTGGACACACCACCTGCTATTCAAGTCACAATTGGTAAGCTAGAAATTCGCAGTGCAGCCCCAGCACCACCTCCGCCTCGATCAAAGCCCCGTCCAGCACCATCTGTGATGAGTTTAAATGAATACTTGCAACGACGTGCTAGAAGGGGGTAAGCGATGAGCAACGCTTTAGCTATTGCGGCTGTCACAATTACATTGCGTCACTTGCTCCAGGAAAGGTTTGATGTTGAGAGTTCGGGGGGAATCACTGTGACGACACGACCATTGGATAAGGTGCGAGATAGTACTGTTAGTAGTGGTGACCAAGTTAATCTATTTCTCTACGATACTCAAATCAACCCAGCTTGGCGGAATATGGATATTCCTTCTCAAGTAAAGCCTGGTGAAACAGGAGGGCAGCTTTTGCCGTTGAATCTCTACTACTTGCTGACTGCTTACGCTCAAAATGATGACTTTCCAGAACCTACGAGTCATCGTCTGTTAGGTGTGGCGATGAGTGTTTTTAATGACCATCCGAAGATTACTTCTGCGGATATTAGGGCAGCCTTGCCTACTACCGATCCTTCAGAGTATGACCTTGACTTACAAGAAGAACAGTTGCGAATTGTTTATCAACCGCTATCTGTGGAAGAGGCGTTTAACCTGTGGTCAACTTTTCAAGTACCTTATCGAGTTTCAGCTGCTTATGAAGTGTCAGTAGTGCTGATTGAGAGTAGCTTGCCTGCAAAAACTCCGCTACCAATTATTAGACTTCAATCTGACGATCGCGGCCCAATTCTGCAATCAAAATTATTGTCTCCCTTGCCGACACTAGTTTCTCTGCAATTGCCTAATCAACAAGCTAGCGCGAGATTGGGTGATATTCTCATTCTTAATGGTTTCCACTTAGATGCTGAAAACGTAGTTGTATCTTTTATTCGTTTAGAAATTTCTTTAGAATTGCCAGTTTTAGCAGAGAGAACGGCAACATTTATAGAAGTCCAATTACCTGATGAGCCTGAAAACTGGGCAGCAGGTTTATATACGGTGTTAGTCCAAGTAACGCGGGCTGGCGAACCAACTCGCACTACTAATGAATTATCTTTTGCCTTAGCACCAAAAATTTTGGATATTATACCACGACAGGCAACAGCAGACGCTAATGGCGAGGTAACGTTCACCTTGATTTTAAGCCCTCAAGTGCGACCGAGACAGCGAGTGGCGTTATTGTTAGGCGATCGCGAAGTGCTGGCTCAACCACATCCAACTCAAACAGATAGGCTGGAGTTTCGGATTGCAGATGTTACACCGAGTGAGTATTTTGTGCGGGTGCGGATTGATGGAGTAGATAGTTTACTGGTAGATCGCACAGTAACACCGCCTGTTTTCGACCAAAATCAGAAGGTGGTGATTTTATGAACAACCTCGATTGTTGGATAGCAAACAATGAAGAATACCTAGCAAATGCAATGGCTTGGTTACGCTGGCGTTTATGTGAACTTGCACAGTTACCTGATATTGAGAAGCCTAAAGTAACAGAAATGGCAATGGCGGAAGGGATGAATCCACCGCCAGCGCTGCTTCTCTTAAGTCAGAAGTTAGATTTATCTGACTTTGAACGACAGGTTTTACTGTTATGCGTGGCAATGGAATTAGATCCAGGGATAGCTCGTCTTTGTGCCAGAGCTTTAGATAATTCTCATCAGCCTTATCCTACCTTTGCCTTGGCTTTATCACTATTCGAGCAACCCACTTGGGATGCCCTTTTTTGGGAACGCCCTTTGCGTTACTGGCGATTAATTGAAATTCATCAGTCAGGAGTTCAATCTCTGACTACGAGCGGTTTACGGGTAGATGAACGTATATTAAATTATATAAAAGGATTAAATTCTTTAGACGATCGCTTGGCATCATTATTGATGTCACTGGAAACAGAAGAGTGGGCTGTAAAATTACCCCCATCTCAAAACGCTATTGTCGAAACAATTATTCAGCAACTGCACCAAACGCACAGAAAGCAACGTTTACCTATTATTCAGCTAGTGGGGGCAGATGCCCTCAGCAAGCAACTAATAGCCCAACATGTAGCAGCCCAACTAGATAAATATATCTATCGTTTGTCAGTGGAATTATTGCCCACTCAGACAGGAGAATTAGAGACAATTGCTCGTTTGTGGCATCGAGAAAGCTTGCTATTGCCGCTTGCGTTGTATTTAGATGCCCAAGAAATTGACACTAAACCGACTACAGAAGGACAAGCACTTCCCTTGCAGCGATTTATTACTCGCAGTGGTGGTCTACTTTTCCTTAGCACTCGTGAAGTTAGGCAATTGGGTCTGCCGACAATTGTTGTAGATGTTGAAAAGCCAACATCCACAGAACAAAAAGCAACTTGGACTGAAGCATTAGGAGGAATGGCAGATAGTAGTCCGCAGATTCTGGCGACTCAGTTTAACCTGAATTTAGTCAAAATTGAGCAAATTGCCCAGCAAGTGTTAGCCGAAACACCCAACTGTGAAATCCAAAATCGTTTGTGGTCGGCTTGTCTTGCTAGTACTCGTCCGCAGTTAAATACTTTAGCGCAACGCCTCGACACCAAAGCAACTTGGGATAATATCGTCTTACCAGCAGAAGAGACAAACTTGCTGCATCAAATTGCTGACCAAATCCGACAGCGCAGCCTAGTTTATCAAGAATGGGGTTTTCACAACCGCATGAATCGGGGTATGGGGAGCAGCGCCTTGTTTGCGGGTGAAAGCGGCACAGGGAAGACAATGGCGGCGGAGGTGATAGCCAATGATTTGCAGCTAAATCTTTACCGCATTGACCTTTCATCTGTGGTCAACAAATATATTGGAGAAACGGAGAAAAATCTGCGGCGTTTGTTTGATGCGGCGGAAGATGGCGGGGCGATTCTGTTTTTTGATGAAGCGGATGCTTTGTTTGGGAAACGTTCTGAGGTGAAGGATAGCCATGACCGCTACGCCAATATTGAGGTAAATTATCTGTTGCAGCGATTGGAGGCTTATCGCGGTTTGGCAATTCTAGCAACAAATCTCAAGAGTTCATTAGATCATGCCTTTACGCGTCGCTTGCGGTTTATTGTGAATTTTCCCTTTCCTGGTGTGGCTGAACGTCAGATGATGTGGCAAAAGGTGTTTCCACCAGAGACACCAACACAAGATTTAGATTTTAACCGCTTGGCACGTTTGAATATGACAGGGGGCAGTATCCACAATATTGCTTTGAATGCAGCATTTCTGGCTGCTGAGGCTGGTACACCTGTGACGATGCAGTTGGTGTTAGCGGCAGCGCGGGCTGAGTTTCGCAAGTTGGATAGGCCAGTAAATGAGGCAGATTTTCGGGTTTTAGCACCTACGGGGGTAAGGGGATGAATATCAACATTGATATTGAGAAGCTGATTTTAGAGGGAATGCCGATTTCTCCTAGTCAGGCACGGTTGTTGCAAGCAGAGGTAGAGAGTGAATTGGCGAAGTTGCTGGCTAATGAAGGTTTACCAGACAACTTGCTATCAGGTGGAGTAGTGCCTGGTGGTGCGATTCAAGTAAAGTCTGGAACTAATCCCACCCAAATGGGGCGACAAATTGCACAAGAAATATATAGAGGAATGAAACCATGACTAATAAAAGAATTGCCCAAACTAATCAGCAGCAAAATGGTGAGAAACCCCAGGCAAGTGGAATTTTACAGCGTGCTGGCATTCGTTCGGTTTCGGAGGCAGAGGTGCAATCAAAAGAAGATAAAGAAGCACAGCCATTAAGTAATTCAGCTTCAAAAGACTTTAGCCGAGTGCCAATCAACACAACAAAACCACAGCAGATTATGACAAAGCTGATGATTGGGTCAGCGGAGAATGAATACGAACGGGACGCAGATTGGGTAGCAGAACAGGTGGTGCAGCGAATAAATGCACCTGCCTCTGTGCCTTCAGGTGAAGATGAAACTGTTCAGCAAGAGTATATGGAGACAAAAGATAACAAAGTAAGACTGATGAGGTCGCCAATATTACAGCGTATGTCTAGTGATGGTGGGATGCTTGCTACGCCAGACCTGGAAGCCACCATTAACCGAGAAAGGAGAGGCGGACGACCGATAGAAAATAATGTTCGCAAACAGATGGAACAGGGATTTGGGGCTGGAGCAGATTTCAGTAGAGTAAAAATTCACACTGATGCTCAATCTGACCAGTTGAATCGGTCAATTGGTGCGCGTGCTTTTACCACAGGTCAGCATGTGTTCTTTGGGCAGGGGGAATATAAGCCTGGTAGTCAGCAAGGGCAGAAAGTGTTTGCCCATGAGTTGAGACATGTGCAGCACCAGAACGGTAGAGCAGTGCAGCGCCAGCTAAAAGAGCAATCAGTTCCAACTACTAACATGGAAAAAGTAGACAATCTTATCCAACGTGCAATAGGTTTTGAATTCGAGATTGATCAGGTAAAAACTTACAAAAAAGATTTGTTAGGGAAAATCATAAATCTCAGTAAAAAAAATGAAATTCTCATAGGAGAGGGGTTCAAGGTAGAGGCGGATGAAATGCCTCAGTACTCAAATATGGAGTTTGTTACTGAAGCCTTCCCAGAAACGGAGGAAGGAGTTAAAAAACTAGGGAGGGCGCTTGATAGAATTACAGGGATTGTCAATCAATTAAGTAATCAACAAAACAACGAAATATCATCTGACGCCTTGAACAAATTTGGAGATTCCATAAAAAATACCTTCATGAAGCCAACTGCTAATCTTTTGACTGGTAAACCGCAAGTCACTGCTGGTATCAAGCTAAATGCGCTTGATAAATTTTTCTCAGATGTGGAGTTTCAAGACATAGGAGGAAACGCGGCAAATGCTAATAATAATGCAAGGATAATGTTTGGAGGTCAGTTGGCAGCAGGTGGATTTGGGGGACGGGAAACGAATATAACTCAAGCCGGAGTAAAACCAGTATCACAAGCTCGTGCAGCAGTAAATGAAGCGCTAAAGGAAATGAATCTTGAAGGGTCACTAGTTATTGATGGACCAGAATTACGTGCGTTAGTTACTCAACTGGTTATTTATTTAGTGAATGGATTACTGGGGGTTCCTGGATACGGTAAAACAATTGCAGGTGAATTTATGAATCGAACAGATTTTGCGAAGGTATACAAGCTACTACCGCAGACTCAGCTTGACTTCTTTAATAAGAATCAAGAAATGTTTGTTGAGGTAGTTTATAGGGCTGCTGATAAAGCTGCTAAGATGGCTGGTTATTCAAATATGAAAATTAACGCTCCCGTGTTCGAGGGTGGTTTGTACAATGATCCGGGGATGTTTGGACAAGATCTAAATCACAATCACAAGAAAAACTTGCTTCCTCAACTTACACGTTATCAATGGCTGATAGGCATCGTTAAAGGCGAGGACTTACTAACAGCAGTAAATTATCCTGGTAATAAAGAACAGAAAAAAGAGATTGAATCATTGGGAAGTTATGGATCTAAGGTGGATGAATTAAGCCAAAATCCGTTGGTACGCACCACTCCAGCACCGTTAGTTGAATTTCGCGGGCTAAAGCCATTGTACGCCAATCTCATTACGCCTTTCGCCTTAGATATGTTCCGCTACGTACATACAATCAATACTGAAGGACGAGAACAATACCCAGGCGATCTGCTTAACTTGAGTATCGATGATAGGTTAGCTCTTATCAACAATCAAAACAAGGCTCAGGAGATTAGGAAGCGCCTTGTCAACGAAGCATTGAAGCATATCAGGGGCAAGTAATCCTGGTTGAGCAAGCACTTATGCACAGTTAGTTGGGTGAAATTAATCAGGTGTGCAAGGACTAGCTGGTTAAATATTCAAACTTAGATTTTTTCCAACTTGCTTTTGTCCAACGCTCTCTCCATTCTGACTCAAAATGCGATCGCCCATGTATGAAAGTTAATGAATGTGCAATTCGCAACTCTTATAGCAACTATCTTCAAAGTCAAGCGATCGCCTACATATAAATATTGATAAACCTGCGATCGCTCCCATAGCAAACTTGAACCAATTTGAATAAAAAACAGATGTTAAACTATATTCTCACTTCTGGCGATCGCGCCATGTTCAACCCCATCTTTGGCAAAGCAACAGTTATAGTCCCTGCTGCTGGTGTGGTCTTAACTGGTACTGGCATACCAAAAGTTAACAACAAGGAAATTTGCATTGTTGGCGACGAGAAACGAGTTATTGTCCCTCCTTGTTCTTACACGAGTCCGCCGCATATCACCCCCGGTATAGGAACACTTTCTATTGAATCTTTAGCTGCCAATCAAATAGCCATAAAAGTTAAATCTAAACGAATAGCAGTATTGCTCAAAGGTACTACCTTCATAGCGAAATTCCAAGTTACGACACCAGCTCAGACACCAACACCACCTCAACCAGACCTCATTCTGCAATATTTTGGCACGGGATATTTTACTACTACAAATATGAAAGTAAAAGGTAGGTAAAGGAGACTGGGGATTAAGAATTGGGTAAGAACGCAAAAAATTATCACAAATGATTCAGGAATAAATTTATGTCCAAATTTCCCGGTTCACCAAAGACATTAAAAGGAACGATCGCTATCCTTAATGCTGTTACCTTGTTGCCCAAAGGATTGATTATACTGCAATACAATCCTGAAACACTCAGACGCACTTTACAGGTACGAGGTGCGGGTGCTGAAGGAAGCGATCGCCTAGAAGCCTTGCGTCTGGTTGCGCCACCGCAAGAGACAATTCAACTAGAGGCAGAAATTGATGCTACAGACCAACTGGAGTTTCCCACCAAAAATCCAGATACACTGTTATTAGGCATATACCCCCAATTAGCAGCCCTAGAAAACCTTATCTATCCTAAAAGCAGCAACATTAAAAAAAACAATCAACTCGCTCTGAAGGGTGTTTTAGAAATCTTACCAATTGAGTCCGATCTCAGTGTATTTATCTGGAGCTTAAATCGTGTAATGCCAGTGCGCCTCTCTGAGTTCAGCATTACCGAAGAAGCATTCGATCCTAGACTAAATCCGATTCGTGCTAAAGTCAGTTTAGGTATGCAAGTATTAAGTACAAATGATTTGAGATATAACCATAAAGGAAGCAAATTGTTCCAAGTTTATCACAAGCAAAAAGAAATTTTAGGTAAGCTGAACATGGCGGCGAGTGTTATCAAGACAGTTACTCCTTTATTATAATAAAAAGAGGCAAAAGACAGAAAGAAGTAAATAATTTTATTTTTCTCAAAAGGTAAATTTAAAATTATTTATATTTAATAGTTTAAACTCCAAGTTTTACAATCATTTAGAATCCAAAAAGCTTAAAATGTTGAATGAAAGCAGTCGTTACTACGATATAGAAACTGCCAAGTGGCAAACAACATCAAATCAAACTATCGTTTACCTCAGGCGCAGATTTTTACCTTCATCGCAAAGGTTAGAAATTTTTGAAGAACATCAAATCAGCGAGGGCGATCGCCTAGATAATATCACTGCCAATTATCTTAATGACCCGGAACTTTTCTGGCATTTATGCGATATTAACAACGCTATGCACCCTGATGAATTGACTACCCAAATTGGTCGGCGACTGCGTATTCCTCTGATCTAAAAAGGTTAACTTATGCCTGAACCTGATATTCGCATAAAACTCATGATTGGTAAGGACATACCAACACCTGCACCTTATGAAGTAATAGACGCGTTGATAGATTTAGAAGTGACTCAGCAAGACCGCGATCGTAGTGGCTTTCAAATGACCTTTAGTCTGAGTAAAGAACTAAAAAATTTCTCAGATTATTGGTTACTCCAAAAAGGCACTTTAGATCCTCCTAACCGGATAATCATTCAGGTCATAGTTAATGTAAAAGTTGGTGTAAAGCGTAGACTGCAAAGCCCTATATTAATTGATGGCATTATTACCGATCATCAAATTGCACCCAGCAATCAACCAGGAGAATCAAGGCTAATAGTTACTGGTGAAGATATTAGTTTGATGCTCGATCTGAAAGATAGAAATAAAACTTACCCAAACTTATCTGATACTAAAATTGTTAAACAAATATTAAACTCTTATAAAGTTAAATATGGGCTAACATTGGATGTAGATAATTCTAATTATGTGCCAACTCAAGAAGAAAAAATTTCCACTCAACAAGGTACAGACTTACAGTTTATTCAAGAACTGGCTATACGTAATAGTTTTATTTTTGAAATTAGACCTGGTAAAACTCCTGGAAAAAATATTGCTTATTGGGGTGAGGAAAAACAGAAGATTACTCCTGTTCAACCAGCATTGTCAATGAATATGGGGGCATTTACTAATGTAGATTCGTCTATAAGTTTCAACTTTAATGCTCTAGCAGCTATTGAACCTGAAGCATCAATTAGCGATGAAAAAACTGGGGCATCAATTCCGATTAAAGTTCCAAAATCACCCGGTCAAGCTTTAGCTAGCAAGCCCGCTAAAGCCTTACGGACACAAGTGCTACGCTGCACCAATAAACTCGAACAAACCCTAGCCGAAAAGCAAGCCGAAACATTGGCTAGCCGTTCGCGGGAAAATGCCGTCACTGCTACTGGAGAAGTAGATACTGTTCGCTACGGTTATGTGTTAGGGGTGCGTCAATTGGTGGGAGTCCGGGGCGTGGGAAAAACTTACGGCGGTTATTACTACGTCCAACAGGTAACGCATCGCATTAAGCGTGGCGAATATAAACAAAGTTTCACCTTGAAACGTGAGGGACAAGGTGCAACAATTCCGAGGTTAAAAGTATGAATCTACCAAAACTCGATGGTGAAAGTATTAAGCCACAAAAACCTTCTTTTTATGGCAAATACCGAGGCGTAGTTTTTGATAATAATGACCCGTGGAAGATTGGTCGCTTGCAGGCAAAAGTGCAAGCAGTTTTTAGCCAAGAGCCTAGCGGTTGGGCATTACCTTGCGTTCCTTATGCTGGCAAAGGAGTTGGGTTATTCCTCATTCCACCTAAAGGTGCTTTAGTGTGGATTGAATTTGAAAATGGAAATCCAGACTCCCCAATTTGGAGTGGCTGCTTTTGGGCAGCTGGAAAGGTTGGTCCAAATATAGTACCAGCTAATCCTTATGACCCAGACACCAAGGTACTTAAAACGGATATCGGCAAGATTGAAATCAACGATAAACAAGGTAAGCAACAAAGCATCACCATTGAAGCCAAAATCGGTAAACAAACTATGAATCTAGTGATGGATAGTTCGGGAATTGAAATCAGCTATGGAAATGCAAAGGGTGCGTTTGTGAAACTGAATGATTCGAGGATTGAAATCAATAATGGAAAAACTGTAGAGCTGAAGAGTAAGACGGTATCGATTAATGGCACTGCTTTGGAGGTGACTTGATGCCAGAATATCTCCTAAATCTGCCCAGGCAGAAGAATGTCATCAACATCGATTTTCCCTTCCAATTTGATAGATACCATCGCACCGCCAGCACCAACGATGAAGATCAACACATCCGCGACTTAATCGAACAACTACTGTTTACTACTCCTGGCGAACGAGTCAACCGACCAGATTTCGGCAGTGGTGTATTGTCTTTAATTTTTGCACCCAATAGCGCAGAACTAGCAACAGCTATGGAAATTACGATTCAAGCATCTATTGAGCAATGGTTGGGCGATTTAATCGATCTGCAAAATTTGGAAGTAACAAGTGTTGATACCGACCTTTACATAGTGGTGGAGTATGTGGTGCAAAGTTCTGGTGAGGCACAAACAGCTAGTTTTAGGACAACCGTACCATGAACAGCAATACCCTTACTTTCCAAAACGAACAGCGCCGTCAAGAAATCCGTAGGCAAAGAAAAAACGGGCTAGATTATGTAGAAGTTAGCGATGATTTGCGATCGCGTAGCGGCTCCGAAGGAGCATCGCTATATGTCTACTTTTTAGGTTCAGTACCAGAATATTTGAAAAAAGAAAATCTTCTAATTGAAGGCGGCCAGCGCATCCGCAATCTTCATGTGACTGATTTAAAGGTAGAAAATACCCAAAATTGTGAGAGTTACTTAACAGTTAATCTTAACCAAACTGGCGATTTTTCTGTATATACTTTGCGCTTGGTGTCATTAGATGAAGAGGGCAAACCCACAAAGCAACCATATCCCAATTTTGACCCGCGCTACTCTCAAGTACAATTTAAATTCCGAGATGGTATCTGTAATACTGACATAGATTGCTTGCAACCGCAAGCAGCTCCGCCACCGCAATTAGTCGAACCAAATATCAACTATCTAGCTAAAGATTATGCTAGTTTTCGCCAGTTGATTTTAGACCGTTTGTCATTAGTGATGCCGGATTGGGAAGAACATCATGTCCCAGATTTAGGTATTACTCTAGTGGAAGTTCTCGCTTATGTTGGCGATTATCTCAGCTATTACCAAGACGCTGTAGCCACCGAAGCTTATTTAGAAACTGCCCGCCAAAGGATTTCTGTTCGCCGTCATGCCCGTCTAATTGATTATCCCATGCATGAGGGCTGTAATGCACGTACTTGGTTGTGGCTAGAGACAAGTAATGATATTTCCTTGGAAACAAAAAATTTCTACTTTATTACTAGTTATAAAAGTGCGCCTTCCCTTGGCACTATCCTGAAAGATAGTCTTCACCTAAGTAGTGTTCCTGCTAGTAATTATGAAGTCTTTGAAACGCTAACACCACTACCAATTCATCTCTACAACGCTCACAACCAGATATTATTCTATACTTGGGGCGATGTCTCCTGCTGTCTTTCTCCTGGTTCCACAACCGCTACATTAGTGGATGAATTTATACCCACACAAGCAGAGGAGGCTAATTCCTCCAATTCCCAATCGACCGAACATCAGCGAAAATTGCACCTAAAAATTGGTGACATCCTCATTTTTGAAGAAATTAGAAATCCGAAAACAGGCATCCCAGAAGATGCAGACATGAACCATCGCCATGCAGTCCGCCTGACAAATGTCAAGGCAAGTGTAGACGAACTTTACAATCAACCAATTGTAGAAATCGAGTGGGTAAAAGAAGATGCATTGCCTTTTCCCCTATGTATTTCAGCAATAGTACCACCAGACTGTCAGCTCGCTGATATTAGTGTTGCTAGAGGCAATGTGATTCTAGTCGATCATGGACGCACTATTATTGAACCGGAAGATTTGGGAACTGTACCGGGAAAAGAGATAATCCAGGGATGCCAAGAAGAAGGCGAACCTATAGAAATTTTAGTAGTAGGCGATCGCTTCCGTCCTACCTTACAAAAAACGCCTTTAACTTTCAGCCAACCCCTGCCTAAAAATCATCTGAAAGATGCTAAGAGTTTGCTAATTCAAGATCCCCATCAAGCATTACCCCAAATCCAGCTTACGAGTACTGGAAATAATTCTATCTGGACTCCCCGATACGACCTTATAGACAGCAACAGCGAAGATCAACATTTTGTTGTGGAAATGGACAACAATGGACAAGCACACTTGCGCTTTGGAGACGGTGAATTAGGAATAAAACCAGCAGCCAATACTCACTTCCAGGCAAACTATCGAGTAGGTAACGGACTTGCAGGCAATATTAGTGCCGAAGTAGTTTCTTATATTGTTTTTCACAATCAACTAATTAATGGTTTAACATTGCAGCCACACCAGCCGTTCCCCGCTCAAGGTGGAACAGCACCAGAACCTATAGCTCAAGTGAAATTATATGCACCGCACCTATCTGACAAAAAATTAGAACGTGCCATTACTGCCGATGACTACGCACAATTGGTAATGCAACATTTCCCGACAAAAGTGCAACAAGCCGCCGCTGCCTTACGCTGGACAGGCAGTCGGTATGAAGTCTGGGTGACAATAGATCCCTTTGACAAAGATGCAGCAGACGACAAATTACTCCAAAATATTGCCACAGACCTCAAAAAATATCGCCGCATTGGTCATGATGTCATCGTTAAAGCAGCAGTCTACGTTTATTTAGATATCGCCATCAAGGTTGATGTCAAATTTGATTATTTGCGCGGTCATGTCAAAGCTGCTTTGTTGGATATTTTCAGTAATCGCATTTTATCTGATGGTCGGTATGGTTTTTTCCATCCTGATAACTTGACTTTTGGCCAAGGAATTGCTCTAAGTCAGCTTGTAGCTAAAGCTGCTGCTATTCCAGGCGTTGAAAGTGTCTCTGTGACTAAGTTAGAACGTCTTTTTGAAGGTTCCAACCGCGAGATTGAAGCAGGTTTTTTACCCATTGGTGCTTGGGAAATTGCGAGACTCGATAACAACCCCAACTTTCCTGAAAACGGTAAATTCACAATCGATTTGCGAGGTGGGAGATGAAATTAAGTTGTAGCTGTAACTGCCACTCTAATTATAAATTAAGTAAATTAAGCGATCGCTCCAGCTGTGGTTGTTGTGAAGGTGTAGAAATTCTCACTCCCAAATCGGTAGCTAATCAACCTGGTTTGTATACCCTAGCTTACCGAGTTGGAACCCATGCAAGCTTTTTCAAGACAATGAAAGCACGTTTGGGCGATAGTAAGTTTCCTCAGCTAAGAAATCTAAAAACACGCGACTCTCAGGACTTATCTATTGCTCTGTTAGACGCTTGGGCTACTATAGCAGACGTTCTGACATTTTATCAGGAACGCATAGCCAATGAAAGTTACTTACGGACTGCCATTGAGCGAGGTTCCTTAGTAGAATTAGCTAAATTAACAGACTATGCACATAGCCCCGGTGTCAGTGCCAGCGTTTATTTAGCTTTTACCGTAGAAGATGGTTACAATTTAGAAATTCCTGCTGGATTAGGCAGCCAAAGTATACCTGATTCTGATGAATCGCCGGAATTTTTTGAAACATCAGAAAAACTGCGAGCTTATGCTCAGTTGAATCAGCTTAAGCCTCGGATGAGCCAACAGCAACAAGTTGATTCAACAGTCGCTACACAAATTGACAAGCTTTATTTAGATGGTATGGGTGCAAATGTCAAACCTAACGACCCCCTTTTACTGACCTTTGGTGATGCTGAAACTGAGCAAGTCATTCGCAGAGTTCAAATTATTGAGCCTCAACCAGAGCAAAACCACACAAAAATTACATTACAACTACCACCAGAAGCTACACAAAAACCAACTGGTGAAGTTGCGTCAGCAAGTACAAAAGAACAAAAAATCAAACAATTAATCAAACAGCTATCAATACAGCCTGCAAATGCTCTAGAACTTGAGCGGACAAAAGAACAAATTTTTGCTCCCGAAAATATTGATATTAATTACCGCTTAATTAATAATACTTTAAATCCTGCTTCCAACACAGCAATATATCAAATTTTAACTAGTGATCGCGCTAATTCTGCTAATCAGTTAAACCGACTTGAGGTTCTAGGAATCAAAGCTGCACCTTTCGGACAGGACGTACAGTTAAAACCAATTTTTGACCAGCAAGGACGAATTGAAAAATACGAAGAATGGCGAATTGCAGACGTAGATGAGACAACATCAAATTCCTCTAGCACGCTACCAGAGGAATTACGAAATATCCTAACATTAGATGCCCAATATGATGAAATTACACCTGGGACTCGGCTAGCAATTGAGCGTGGAAATATTAATGAAATCGAGATTTATCAAGTAATAAAAGTAGAAAATCTTACTAAAATTGCTTACAACACAGTAGGAAGGGTTACACAACTTACTTTAGATAAACCTTGGTTAAAAGAACAAGATACATCTTTAGATGTGATGCGTAAAACTACAGTGCATCTCAAGAGTGGGGATTTGAATTTGGCGGAAAAACCAGTTGACTTGAAAGATGCACCAAGTAGCCAAAATCATATATCCGACCAGATGGAAATTGAACTAGACAATCTCTATGAAGGTCTACAACCTGGACGTTGGTTGATTATCTCCGGCGAACGCAGTGATATATCTGATGTTAACGGTGTGTTGGCTAGCGAAGTTGTCATGTTGGCCGGGGTGAGACAAGATATCAATCAGAATTTGCCCAATGACAAACCGCATACATTCCTAAGATTCGCTAAACCTTTAGCTTATTCTTACAAGCGAGAGACTGTTACTATATATGGCAACGTAGTTAAAGCAACTCATGGCGAGACTCATACTGAAATACTAGGCAGTGGCGACGCTACTAAAGCAAATCAACAATTTACCCTATCACTACCGTTCCTCACCTATCTACCAGCACCTATTCCTAGTGGCGTTGCTAGCAGCTTGGAAGTATATATTAATGATGTGCGTTGGCAAGAAGTAGAAAGTTTGATTGATTTAAGTCCAACAGACCGTGCATATATCACCCAAACTGATAGTGATGGCAACACAACTATTATCTTTGGCAATGGCGAACATGGAGCTAGGTTGCCTAGTGGTATTGAAAATGTCAAAGCAGTTTACCGCAATGGTATTGGTAAAAGTGGTAATGTTGCAGCAGAAAAAATTACGCAACTGGCAATGCAACCTCTGGGTTTGAGTGGCGTACTCAACCCAATAGCAGCAACAGGAGGTGCAGACCCAGAAAGCGATTATGAAATTCGTCGCAATGCGTCTGTTGGGATAACATCTCTTAACCGCGCAGTTTCCGTACAGGACTATGCCAATTTTGCCCGGACTTTTACCGGAATTGGCAAAGCAAATGCTCAACGTCTTTCAAATGGTTTGCGTCAAATTATCCACATGACGATCGCTGGGGCTGATGATATCTATATTAATAGAAATTCAGATTTATACCGCAGTTTTGTACAAGCATTATACCAGTTTGGCGACCCCTATCAGGCATTAAAAGTAGATATGCGGGAACTCATGCTATTAATTATCAGTGCCAATGTGCGGATTTTAGCAAATTATCAATGGACATCTGTAGCATTAAAAATTCGTGCTGCTTTGTTCAATAAATTTAGCTTTGAACGTCAGGAAATAGGAGAAGATGTTGTCCTCAGTGAAGTTATTGGCACGATTCAACAAATACCAGGGGTAGACTACGTGGACGTAGATATTTTAGATAGCGTTTCCGAAACTGAAGCCCAAAATCCAGACATCTTAAATAAAAAACTTCAAGAACTGGCAAAACTAGGCATTACTCATGGAAATGGACAATTAGCAGTACAACCAAAACAACGGATTCCTGTAAACTTAGCTGTTTTTGATTCCACAATAAACCAACTTTTTCCTGCTCAATTAGCTATTCTCAACCCTCAAGTGCCAGACACATTAATTCTGAAGGAGTTGAAATCATGAGCAATTCCCCAGATCGTCTTTATGAACTGTTGCCATCTGTTTACCGCATTCGTGATGCAGAACTTGGTTATCCTCTACGAGATTTATTACGTGTCATTGCCGAACAAATTGATCTTGTTGAAGCAGATATTACTCAACTCTATGAAAATTGGTTCATTGAAACTTGCCAGGATTGGGTAGTACCATACATTGGCGATTTAATTAGTTATCAAAGCGTTCACAGTTCTGCTACAAATATAATCAGCAATAAAATTCTAAATCCTCGTCGTGAAGTAGCAAATACTATTCGCTATCGACGACGCAAGGGGACGCTAGCTTTATTGGAATCGCTAGCTGATAAAGTGGCTGGCTGGTCGGCACGAGTTGTAGAATTTCATCAGCTAGTTAGTAAAACACAACATATTAATCACCTGCATTCATCAACCTCAACAACAGTAAATCTGCATCAGGTCGATACAATTACAAAGTTAAATAACCCATTTGATGAATTAGCTCATACAGTAGATATTCGCCAGATTGGTTCACAATATCAACCTGGAAAGCACAACACTCCGAATGTTGGTATTTTTGTTTGGCGATTAAAACCTTATTCCATTACTCTGACACCAGCTTTTTGTTTAGAAGAAGTTAGCTCTAACTGCTACACCTTTAGTATTACGGGTAACGACACTCCGCTTTATACTCGTCCTCAACTAACAGCAGATGCAACCCAAATTGAGCGTGAATTAAACTTACCTCTTCCTATTAAACGACAAGTTTTGCAATCTCACAAAAGCGATTATTTTGATTCAAACCCAAATCCAGAACAATTTACTAAAAGTTTGCAAATTTGGAAAGGCGTTGGCTCAAAACTGCAACTAGTTTCTCCAGAACAAATTATTATTGCCGATCTTAGCGATTGGAATTATCAACCAAAGCAAGACTACATAGCAGTTGATCCAGAATTAGGACGGATGATTTTTCCTATACGCCAATTACCAAAAAATGGTGTTTGGGTTTCTTATCATTACGGTTTCAGTACTGATATTGGTGGTGGCGAATATGACCGAACTTTGTTAGATTCTGCGGCAAATTTTTTACTTAATGTTGGTGATATTGAAGAACCAGCCACTTTTATCTCGCAACAAGATGCTTCTGCATTATCGGATTTTTTACAATCGCAACTTTCCAGGAATACCCAAAGGCTTTTGGATGCTTACACCACCCCTCCTGCTGAACCAGCTTTAATTACAGCTTTACTCAAAGATTTAAATCAACTACTTATGGGTGAAAGTCTCTATAACGAACAACGTTTTGCAGCTATCACCTTGAGTGCAGAAACTCAAAGATTGGTTCAGCAAAATCTCTACGGTAAACAACTGATACGCTGCAATCGTTTGTTACTAGAAGAAGCTTTTCCATCTCAAATCCGAAAGCATTATGCTCATTACACCGTCAGCCAAACCTCCCAAGCGGATTTTCAAACTATCGCCGAGGCAATCTCACAGTGGCAGCGAGACAAACCTCATAATGCTGCGATTGAAATTATTGATAGTGGTGTTTATGTAGAACGAATTAATATTGGACTGGAGAAAAACCAAAGTCTGCAATTACGTGCAGCTAACTGCAAACGTCCGGTAATTCGCATTCTAGATTGGAGAACTTCTTTAGGTGATGCTTTAAATGTCACAGTAGAGTCAGGAAGTTACTTTGTTCTCGATGGTTTATTGATTACTGGTCGGGGAGTGCATATAGAAGGTAATCCCACTCAATTTGCAGATTATCCTACCTCTGGCGTGCAACAACCAACTGCGGTTATTATGCGTCATTCTACATTAGTACCAGGCTGGTCATTACATTGTGACTGCGAACCTCGACGTTCCAGCGAACCAAGTTTGCAGTTATTTAATATCAATGGGTGCGTAGCGATCGTACACAGTATCATTGGTTCTATTCAGGTAAACCAAGATGAGGTAGATGCTGATCCTTTGCCTATAGATATTAGCGATAGTATTATAGATGCAACTAGTATACAAGGTGAAGCGATCGGGGCAGTGGGCTACTCTATAGCCCATGCGCGGTTAACTATTGCACGTTGCACAGTTTTGGGTAAGATTCAAGTACATGCAATTGATTTAGCAGAAAATAGCATTTTTAAGGGCACAATATTCGTTGCTCGTCGCCAACAAGGTTGTATCCGTTTCTGCTACGTGATGCCTAACTCACGCACACCGCGCCGATATAATTGTCAACCGGATTTAATCGAGCAGATAGTTACACAAAAAACTGAACTACAGCCAGAACAAATAGAGGCGGAACAACTTATCGTTAGAGACCGCGTACAACCCCAATTCAACAGTACACGCTATGGCACACCTACCTACTGTCAGTTAGCGTCAATCTGTCCTGAGGAAATCAAACGTGGCGCTGATGATGAATCAGAAATGGGTGCTTTTCACAATTTATATCAGCCTCAAAAAGAGGCTAACCTACGCATCCGTCTAGATGAATATACACCCGCTAATACTGAAATTGGCATTATTTACGTTAGTTAACGAGGTTGTTATGCAAGGAGAATTTAGAGGTGATTTTACTCGTGATACCTACGACAAAAGTAAGCACTTCCTTCGAGTATTGATGCAACAAGGTCGAGTGCAATTAGATGCAGATTTCAACGAACAAACATCGATTTTACTAAATCGGCTGCAAACTTTAGCCAAAGATGTGTTTGGACTACAAGGCGGGCCAGAGCAGAATTGTGGTTTTGAATTTATTGCCACTGAGGAACAGATTAATAATATTAATAACCTTAATGATGAAGAAAAACAGAAATTTAAACAACTGCTCAAATCCCAAAGCTATTTAATTAGCAAGGGCAATTATTATGTAGATGGTATACTTTGTGAAAATGAAGAATTTATATCTTATTTTCAGCAACCAGATTTTAAGCCAGAACTTCTAGATCCTTGTCAAGTCCAACTAAAAGGAGCAACATATCTAGCTTATCTTGATGTTTGGGAACGACATATAACTCCGATTGAAGATTATGACGATCGCAAAATTAACATTCGTGAAGTTGCTTTAGGAGGAGCGGATACAGCAACTCGCTCTAAATTAGTTTGGCAAGTCAAGCTCAAACAGTTAAAAGACGATAAAGATATTGAAACGGTTGCCAAGCAAATTACCAAGGATTGTAACTATTTTTACAGCCTCCTAGGTCGAGAATTAATGAAGCCTGGAGAAGGCAAAATTATTGCCAGAGTTACAAAGCCTAGTTCTACACCAATGAATGATCCATGCGTTATTCCCTTTAATTCCAAATTTCGTGGTACAGAAAACCATCTTTATCGGGCGGAAATTTTTACAGTTCCCACTGTTAATAACAATCAACTATCATTTGTCTGGTCACGCGAAAATAGCTCAATTGTTTTTCCGATTGTGACATCTGCTGAGAGTAATTCTTCCGGGATCGCATTCACGCTAGAACACTTAGGTAAGGACAAAGATTCCAGCTTATCAGCAGGCGATTGGGTTGAAATTATTGATGATGATTATGTACTTGGAAACAGCGATCGGCAACTAATAAAGGTAGAAAAAATAGATCCTATTCAGAATCAAGTAATTCTTTCAGGCGATGCTAAAAACAAAACATTAGTTACACAAAATCATCCTCTATTACGCCGTTGGGACTCTAAAGAAATCAAGGTAAATTTATCTGAAGTGAATAATAAATGGTTTCCCCTTGAGGATGGAATCGAGATTCAATTTCAAGCTGATACTGAAAATAACTTTTATCAAGTCGGTGATTATTGGTTAATTCCTGTGCGGACAGCTACAGGCAATGTAGAATGGCCCAAACGAAAAAACAAAGAAGGAAAGTTAGAGCCTCAACCTCAACCACCGCATGGTATAGCGCATTCTTATGCACCTCTTGCAGTATTTTTAGGCAATCCTAATAATATAACAGTTCGTGATTGCCGAAGAAAGATTCTTAGTCAAGATAGAACTGTAACACCTATAAGTAATAAAGATAATAATCCACTACCAGCCAATTCTCAGGAAAAACCTGCACCACTTAATAATCAAAAAGAAGCCCCTATAGAAACAATAACGGGATTCAATCGTATAATTAATGCTAGTTGGCATCACGATCAAGTTTTGGAAGCTACGATTGCAGAATTCCAGGAAAATTCTAACAATATCCCAAAGGATCAATTATTTAATTTAAAATCTCAGGACTTAAGAAATTTATTTACTAAATTAGGTTTAGTAATTAAGTTTGAAAAGCCAGTACGAATTGATAGCTTGCATAAAAGTAGTGTATCTGTATTAGCTCATACTGATAATGTGTTGAAAGGTGAAGTTTTTTATATATTACCAATGAAAGTTGAACCAGTCCAAGTAAAAAAAACTGAAACAAAATCTATCCGTTGGGCAATTGGCAATGAAATATTAGATAGTAACATCAATCTAATTACAGAAGTTGAACCTTTAATAAATGGAAGCCATATTTATACTGAAGCTGTTAGATTGATTACACCTGATGACTGGTTGGAAAAAGCTGTCTTTAACCAAAGTAATATTTATCAGTTTACTGTTTTACTACATGGCGACTGGATTCTTAATGAAGAACCATTATTTGATAAGGCAAATTTTAATTTATTAGGAGATTTAAATAAAAGTATTATTCCTGATGAATTACATCAGCAATTTCAAGACAAAGGAATTACATTTTCCAATAATATTATTTTGGTTACGGAGAAAGAAAACCTTAAATGGCGCTTAGTCGATGGAGGTAAAATTTACATTCTTAAAATAGAAAACAATAAATTAATAGTTAGTAAGATTCAAGCATTGGATGGTAATAATATCTGGCCTGGTGTTCCTGAGCGATTTAGCGGGAATAGCTCTGAAGGAGGAGATTGGGTAAGTATTATTCATATTAAAACTTGATAAGCCAGATGAAATGTTAACTGTATAGAACAGGAGAATATTAAATATTAGATTCATTTGATGCATTTAGTACGTTTAAAGAAGGTTAGCTGCAATCTAAAGGAACGGATTGAAGTTCTAGTTATCAATGAACGACAACGACAAACCTATTTTGGTGCTCTAAATTATTACACCCAAGAGTTTTTAATTAAGCCTTGTAAAAAGGGTGATCCTAGCAATGCAATCGCTTTCGTAAAACATTTAATTTCTCAGTATCCCAAAAGCCGTATTGCCTTGGTTTAGGATGGAGCTAGTTATCACCGTCCCAATGAATTTAAAGCTTATTTAGATACTATTAATCAAGGCTTAAATGAAGATGAATATAAAGTTACTTGTATTCGATTTGCACCTAACGAGCCAACATAAAATCCTGTAGAAGACATCGGATTAAATGTGAAAAATTTTATTCGAGAGTTTTATCACTTATGCAACTCATTTTCTTATGTCAAGAGATTATTTAAACTTGTTATTCATTATCAATTTTTTGACTTTCCAAAGAGATTTATGTATAATCCATTTTTTTCACAACTCATTTAGGATTGTTATAGGCAAACAAAATTAGGAACATGAGACTGATTAAGCAAACACTACAGATAATCCAGCGTCTTACTAAAAGAACTCTTGTCAAGATTGGGATTGCAGCTTGGTTATTACTTGCAGGGATTGTAATAGTTCCAATTGCGCTATATCAACTCAATTTCATTATCAATTATATTAATGTTTGGCATCTTCCATTAAGGCAAATAGCTGCCTTTCTTGGTGGCGGTGGTGTGGCTTGCTTTATATTATCTTTGCTAAGAGAGGAAACTGAAGGAACAAGCTCTAATAACTCGCACTCTTTAAAGACGGTTGGACTCGACAATGATTTTACAAAAAATATCCATCCTAGAATTCGAGCAAGGCTTAAAGGGTACCGCTTTTGGTCAGGAGCTTTGATAAGTCTTTTTATTCTCTTGGGAATGGTTTCAGTTATTTCTGCTCTAATTGCAGCGACTTATACAGATGCTTTAAAGCAAGGTATTTGGTTAAAGGTTTGCATACTAATATCTGCTATCAGTTCAGCCCTAATGACTGCCTTCAACTTACAGGGTAAATCTAGTGATGTTTGGCGAGCTTTTAGACACCTAGAGCAGGCAATTATAGAATATGAGATAATTCCTTCTCCTGATTTAGAGAAACTTCTTTTAGCATATAAGGAAGCTGAAAATATGATAGGCTTCTTTGAATTTAAAGGCGATAAAGACAAATATTAAATTTTATATAAATATAGATATTATATGAGTTAACTGGAACCATTTCTGAATGACCCATAGATAGCACAATTACCAATATTGAACTTAAAGGATGTTTGAAAAGTTTTGAGGGGTTCTGGGAACAAACTTAAAACTCGCGATCGCAAGAAGCAGAAAGTTTGCTTGAGCAAAGAATAAATTCTTCATGCGTAGATGAGGGAGAGAAAAAGGGTTGCCTTCGGTAAACCCTTTTCTCTTCCATTAAAATGATTATAATTCTTGAAAAATCCTGTCTCTTGTTTTTCTTGGAATGATTTATTTTTTGGAAGTCCCTTACTGGCAAGATGACATTCCTAGTCGCTTTGAAGCAACCTTTGCTTATCGCTCAATCAAGGAGATAAGGGGAAAAGTCAGGGACAATATTGTGATACGCGACACTTTCACTCTTTTGTTAAGAAAGATGTGACTAATGCATAGCGTGAATAAAAAACCAAATTAAAACCAATAAAGAAATGAAGGTTAGTTTAATTTTACCTTGAGCAAGATTTGCTCCCTGAAACTTGTATTAATACTGGAGGAGTTATGACTTATCAAAACGTCAGGTTGCAATCTAAGTTAATTCAAAAATTGAATTTTTTTTACAAACTGTCAGTAAAATTAGTATTTCTAAGTTTACTTACAGCGGGGAGCATCTCAGTTTTTGAAGTGGCTCAAACTGACAATAATCCATTGAGATAAGCAGAGCGATGAGCCAGGACTTGAGGGACATTTTCTCGTTTCCATTGTGCCCCAGAAATCTTTGTTCGACGGT
>NZ_JACJTR010000024.1 GCF_014698795.1 Nostoc sp. FACHB-892 | reverse complement strand
TTTGCAGCTTGAAAAACTTGAAACTACTAAATTTACGTATTAAAGCCCAAAAAGAGCAGGTTTTAAAGCTCCATTTTCAACCATAAGCTGTCCATCGCGGACAACTTATGGTGTAAGTCACACACTCCCCTGCCTCTTTGCTGGGGTTCGTTGGTTTTAATCGTAGTTTTAGTCGGATAAAAGATAAGGGTATCTTATTTTGTATTTCACTCAAACGAGAACCGTGTGACTTTAGCCATAAGTTGTCACAATCGAACAACTTATGCCTTGGATTGAACTCGGACAACTTATGCTTGGATCGAGGAGTAGAAGGAGATATAACTTAGAATCCGGTTGATGTTACTGCTTCGGTTGCAGGCTGACTGTTGGTAGGGCTGAATAATCGGCAGGAGTGAGCCTAACTTTTGGACAACTTTTAGCTGGTTTTTCAACTGTGTGACAAGTGATGCCTTGCTTTCCAACTTTGAGGCAACTTTTGGCTGTATTAGTTTTATGGCAGAAGAAATTTGCCTACGATAGTATCAGTGTTGGGCATTCAAAGGCGGACAAGTGATGCCTTGTGGCTTGGGCAGATTTTGTCTAAAGTCACAATTGTCACTGTAGGCATAAGATGAGCAATTTGCTCACTTTATGGTTTCAACTGGGTTGCTCAAGTTATGCGCCCCAAAGTAAAGACGGTAAACCTAAAGAGGGGAAATACCTCTGATGAAGAATCTGATTTCTTTTTCGACAGAGCGATCGCTTTTGTACCCGCCTATCTCAAAGTCCTATTTCTTCATGGTTCATTGTCATTAAAATAAAGTTATTGAAAATACAATCTGCTGCTAAACTATTGCTATTTCTAGCTTTCACGGCTTAAAAGGAAAATTTAAGTTGCTTGGTATCCTGCGTGAGTATGTTTGCTCAGGTTACAGTTACAAAACAGAACCTTTGCTCAGGTTATTGTTTCAAAATCTATTTACAACTAATAACTCCCAACGCAATTAAAGCCTTTGGGCTGCTTAGTTGCTCAAGTTATACTTTCAAAGTTGCTCACCTTATCCTTACAGTGACAGTATATTTGTCACTGAAAACATAAGATGAGCAATTTGCTCACTTTATGCTTACAAAAAGAAAAGGGAAGCACCCATCCGCTCTTGAGTGTAGCGATCGCCAGTCGTGTACCAGCAATAGCGGGTGACATTCCCTGACCGTCTTATTGGTATATAGCAATGAATTTAAAAGCTTGAATTCTAGCAAAATCGTTAGTGATTGGCTTAAATATACTGATAAGACAGTCAGGGGTGACATTGGCTCAATGCAAATGGATTGGATAAGATTGTTAGCGATTAACAAAATCCCGCCACATGCCCGTCATAGAGTAAGTGTCAGTAATCTTGATGGGGCAATATTTTGCAAATCCATGTCGCTCGTAGAAGGAAATATTGCGAGTATTTGAGGAAACAAGATAACAGGGAACTTGGTTCTCATCAGCGTAATCGAGGACAGGTTTGAGTAAATCTTGACCGATGCCTTTTCCTCGTGCAGATGGCTTCAGCCCAAGAAAAAACACTTCACAATGGTGTTGCTGCGGTTCGTGTCTCCCAACTTGTTCAATCAGATATTGCCAAAATTGTGCTGTTTCTGTTCCAGCAACCTTGGCAAGGATCTCAATAATTTCCACCACCATTTGCTCTGCCTCAGTTACCTGATAATAACGCTCTTGATTTATTGCTGGCGATAATCACTAGGAGTCATTCCGGTTGCTTCTCGGAATGCCTTGCCTAAGTGGCTTTGGCTGTTAAATCCACACTGAAGCGCAATCTGTGCGATCGGCAATTTCAATGTTTTCAATAACTGTTTAGCTTGCTCCACTCGCAGTTGCAGTAAATACTGATGCGGTGACATTCCCATTGATTGTTTGAACAGGCGGCTGAAATGAAATTGACTCACCGACACAACAGTGGCAAGATCAACCAATTTGATTTCTTGATCGAGGTGGGCATGAATGTACTCCGAGACTTGTAGGAGTTGGCGATCGCCCAAGCCTCCTGGATGCCGTGGGATACGGGGCTGGGTGCTGGAATACTCCCGCAATAAATGAATGGCTAACACATTTGCCAGCGATTCGACATAAAGCCGCCCAACGCCGTCACCTCCTTTGTAGAGTTCTGCCTTAAGCAGCATCAAGATTTGCTCTAGTTGAGGATCGCGCATACGAAATTCCGTTACTAATTCCAGGCGAGTGGGGTCAAGTTCTGCTGTTTGTTGGGCAACGGATTGAAAAAATTGGGTAGGCACTAGGACGTGAAGATAGTGATCGTTCCCTTCTGCACGGTAGGATGCAGGAATGTCAGCCGGAGTAATCGAGATATCGCCTTTTGAGTAAAGACCAGTGTAGCGGCGATCTCCCACCACTTGAGAGATGCGATGGGGACGAGGGGCTAAACAAAGCGCGATGGAGTGTCCTGCCCAGGCTTCTGGTAGATCGGTTCCCCCAGGAGGTTGCTGAAATTCCTCAACTAGCAGTGGTTGCCAGCCAAGGGTTTCACTGGACATGATTGGGATAGGAATTTCTGACTTGTGTGGCGGGGTGCTATTGACCTGAGATGTCTTTGCCATAGGAGTTTTGAGTCATTCCAAAACTGACAGCAAGATTTTGACAAACGGGCAAGATTCAAGTATTCCAGAGCTTTTAGATTCTCTTAAATTGTAATTGTAATCGATCTCGTTACAAAGTGTTATGAAAGGGAAGTTACAAAACCAGCACAGGAACCTTCCCTCGAACACTTCAATTCCTAAACGATTTAACGAAGGATAATTAGCGTGGAAAAACGAATTTTGATCGCAAGTTGGTTATTTTTGCTCGGTTCTGGTTTGTTTCTAATTGATTCAATGTTTGAGATTGCTCAACATTTTTCACCCATGTCTCTACTGCACTTATCAGAGGGTGTTTTATTTTTGATTGGTTCTATTTTCTTCATGCCATCTTCTTCAAGTTCTTCTCCATCTCTCCCAAAAACTGACTGCAATAGCTATTTAAAAACTCAAGGAAAACTCGTACCAGTGGCGACAGATTACACTGATGAGTCACCACATACCTAGCCCTGACTGCGTTGATTGCGCCAATACTGGTGTGCTGCTTCGGCTTCAACCTGATGATCGAGATGCCATCTATTGATAGACCATATATAGTAGTACCCAATCTTCGTTGTTTCATGCGACTCTTGCAACGTTCCACCGACAACCGTGCAATAAAACTGGAGATGATAAGTGGTGTGCGGCTGCCCAAAATCTCCAGGCATACGCCAACCAAGACGAATCAACGAACCAACTTCCACAAGCAAACCCGTTTCTTCTAGCACTTCGCGCACAATCGACTGCTGTGGCGTTTCTCGAACTTCAGCCCAACCACACGGCAAGCACCACGTACTATCGTCAGTTCGCTGAACCAACAATAACTGACCCTGGTCGTTTAATATTGCAGCGGACACTCCCACTTTCGGCGTAATGTACCCCAGCTCTGTGCGAAATCGCTTCTCTACTTCTGAACTAGGGAGGGAACACAGTGCTGAATACTGTGCCGAAGCAAGAGCAAGAAGTCGCTCGTAGCGTTCGCGATCATAACCGTCTTTTGAATAGTTCAATCCAAGCTGTGCTATTGCTCGCAGTTCTTCTAGCAATTCGATAATGCTCAAGGTGTCATCGTTAGCCACAACGGGAGTCCTAACTATTAATTTAACAGCACTGCGGTCTAATACCGCCACTCACGTTCTTTAGCAGCAATTGCTGTGGTTTAACTTCCGCAAGGCAGGCAGTTCAACCGATATATTGACTGAAATTATTGTAAATCAATACATCTATCTCAGAGGATGTTTGAAAAGTCGGACAGGTTGTAAAAAAGCTCTCTCAGTATACGCGCTCGTATAGATAGTAGGCAGTACCAAGAGAGCAAGATGAGTGAAGCATCATCAGTGAGAGGTTAAGGTAATTGCACTAATGTCTGCGAGGGTGCAGGAAAAGGCGATAAATCAAGCTTAAGATTATTCTATTAAAGTAGTATCGGGACTGACATTTAATAGAGGATTTAGAATATGGGATATGTTGAAAATACACAGCCAAACACTGAGGTTTTAGCGAAAGAAACTCTCATTTGCCCAGGATTTTATACAACTAACATCAAAAAACTTTCTAGTACTGATACCTCAAGTTTTCAAGGAGCCTTTAGTACTGCTATCGCCAATCTAAAGAAGGACTACACTAAAGACAAGTATATACGTGACGAAAGATTTGAGCAGTCTTGGGATCACATTCAAGGTGAGGCGCGAGAACTCATAATTAAACTTCTGGAAATGTACTGTGCTGCTGAGTACTCAGGATTTATCCTATACAAAGAATTATCATCTGAACTTAAGGAAACAAACAGCGTCCTTTCAGATGGATTCTCCCTGATGTCTCGTGATGAAGCCCGTCACGCTAGTTTTCTAAATAAAGCCCTCTTAGATTTTCATATTAAACCTGGATTAGGTTTTCTAGAGAAAGAACATAGAAAATATATTTTTCTACCTTTTTCATGGTTTATCTACTCTACCTATCTGTCTGAGAGAATTTCTAGCTGTTATTACATAACCATTTTCGAGCATTTAGAATCTTATCCTGAATACTCTATTTATCCTATTTTTGGCTTCTATAAATCATGGAGTGAAGATGAGAATCGACATGGAGATTTTTTTGGTGCAATTATTAAATCCGAATTACAACTTTCTAATGGATTAAAGGCAAAGTTAGTCTGCAAGTTCTTTTTGCTGCTGATTTTTAGTATGACATACTTCAAGTATAAAAGTAATGATAAGCTCCTTGCATTGCTTGGGCTAGATGCTCAGGAATATTACGTATCTACAATAAGAAAGGTCAACAAATCTATCAGTAAAGATTTACCTGTAGTTCTCGATTTTGAAAAGTCACAGTTCTTTGAAGAATTAGACATTTGCTTGCTGCATATTTCAGAAAATGAAAAAATCAATATTTCAAATCAGAACGCTCTCTTAAAATGGATTAGAAAAATTCCGCATTATTCCACTATTTTATTAGTTATGTTACGTCTATTAATACGTAGTCAAACTAATTAAAACATTAACCTAAAGAAACACGGTTTTCAAAAAAGCGAACGATTCACTCTCTTTTACTACTTTAATTCTAGTCAAGTGTGCGTAACGATGATCTCAATTGGGGGAGATTGAGCAGCATTGGCTTAACACGAGTGGCGCGAGCAGGCTTTTTATCAGGCGGGCAATCGCGCCTTGTATCACTTGTATCAATTGAGAAGGCTTTGAGGCTCTTATTACACGTAATAGCTTCAACGTGCAACTACATACATATGATGTGATGATGTTTTGACTCAGCTTGCTCCCTAATTGCATGAGAGTCTCTCTAGCTTTACCTGGATTTAACCAACATCATAATTTTAGGACTAATTTCTACTGAGTGTTTGTTTGAGCCATGCTGTTGCCTTAACAGCCGCTTCCTCCACAACTTCTTGTTGGTCGTAAAAGGCAATGTGATTTTCTGTAGTCATCCAGTGTAAATTTTTTTGATTGGTTGGTATGCTCTGGAAAAAGCGACGCGCACCATCAGGAACTAAAGCGCTATCTGAATGAATCACCAAAGTTGGAGTCTTGATATCACGACCAGCATCAATAGCATTGAATTGTAAGAAAGGCTCAAAGAACATCACTGCTGAACGATTGACCCAGCCAGAACGCAAACCACGGTTAGTTCCATAATAATCATAGGCTTCTTGACCAGGCATAGCTACGTTAAGGTTGTTTTGCTCTACGTTGGTCATGTAATCAACTTGACCAGTTTTTTCATACTTAATACGAGCTTGTCTTCCCATATTGAGACGAGCTTCGTAGTTCTCACCCAACCATTGACGCATTACCTGCGGGTCATGATAGAAGCCAGCTACGGTAACAAGGGCATTAATTGAAGAGTCCATTGCCGCCGCTTTTGCAGAGTATCCACCACCTGAACAAATACCCATCAAAGCAACTGCATCAGGCTTAACTTCCGGTAATGCCCGTAAAAAAGTTACTGCACTGTGAATATCCTCAACTTTCATTTGTGGGTTTTCAAACTGGCGGGGTGCGCCACCACTTTCACCAAAGGTGCGATGATCAAAAGTCAAAGCCACAAATCCTTGTGCTGCTAATTGACGGGCGTAAACTTGACTTACTTGCTCTTTGACGCTCGACTGAGGCCCTACCACAACCACAGATGCTTGTGGTGCTTTGATGTTGGCTGACAGATAGAGATTACCTACTACCTTTGTACCCTGGCTGAGAAATTGAACTTTACGAACTGTGATCTCATTCGCTGCAACAGTTTGGCCTTGGGTAGGCATAGATTTTGCTCCAACAGTTTGTAAGTCAGCAGTAGCGGTATAAGGTAGAGCTAGTAAACCAAAAGAAGCCAGTACCAGCGTTTTTATAGCAATTTTTTTCATAGACAGCATGATGTTTGGCTCCTTGAGTTGAGGTATAGCTTGATTTACGGCTGTTGTGGTTGTGTTCCCTTGCCGATAGTTAGATACTCGCAGAACTCACTACTGAAAAACTTGGAAATTCTTGCTCAATTTTTAGAGTGTTTTAGCGAAAGCGCGTGGAGTGACACCAAAAGCACGTTTAAAGACATTATTAAAGTGTGACTGGTCAAAAAAACCTACAGCCAATGCTACTTCCGAAAGGGACAGTTGGCTTGTGAGCAATAATTTTTTCGCTCGTTCTAGCCGTAGGCGCAGGACAAACTGATGTGGTGCTAAACCTGTGGTGTTCTTAAACAATCGGGCAAAATAATAGTCGGAAACTTGTGCGGCACAAGCAAGTTGGCTGAGGCTCAATTCTATACCCAGTTGCATTTGTGCTGTTTCAATCACGTCTTTTAGTTGCTTCGACGATAGTTTCCCTTTTGGATTTAAAGGTTTTTTGGCATTGCGGTGATGTTTGCTCAACAGGTGCAATGTGAAGGACAGAGATAGAGTTTGTGCATACAAGGGTTCCCCCGGTTGGGCCAACTCTTTTGATAAAGCTCTAGCATAGTTGTATGCCAACTCATCTGTGATGCAGCGACGTTCGGCAAAAGTATCAATGGCAGTTGGGGCACGGTCTTCGAGAATGGCGGTGATCAAATCTGGTGAGAGTGCGATCGCTGCTACTGTCAGTTCATCCTGCCAGAAAGGAGCGTTGGTTTCGCCATCCGATTGAAGGCAAAACCCCCCAGGCGGCAAAATGGCTTCATGGGTTCTTCCGCCGCTATGCCAACCAAAACGCACAGAGTCACCTAAATTGATGATCAGTCGATGCCCTTCAATATAATGTTCTGTAAGTTCCATTGGCTTGAGCCGTTGTACCTCTAGGGTGAAGTTGTGATCCCATCCTGCTTGAAAACTAGACAGAACAACCGAACTATCTGGGGCAGATGGAAAACGCTGCCCTGTGTGCGGATTAATTAAATTAATACTGCTGTGCAACGTCATGGCTCGGTCTTTAATTAATTCTGGATGTTGCTATTATCTCTAATTTTCTTGAGCCAAGGTAACTCTGAGCCGTACTTTAGCTCAATATCACATTTGGCTATTGGGTAAGCACCATCCATAAATCATAATCAAGTGATTCCCCGTATGAGCCATTAGGTGTAATTAGTGACTATATATATATTGATCTAACGTGATCGTTTTGGGGCTTAAAAAACAATCAAACGCGAAAGGAAAGATTTTTTCGTTGGTTTTTAACTTTCTGACGTTCGGGCCACAGAGCGTGAATAATCACGGTGAGAATAACGAGCTTTGCGATCAAGTGCGGCATCCAGTATAGATCGCACCTCGCTTGGTGTAAAATACTCTCTCTTGTTTACTAGCTATACCGTCACTTCTGCTGCTTCCAAACAAGGTTATACTCCCTTTCAACAGCTGCCAGCAGCTTTGCCTGCAAGGATGATAGATACGGTTTGGCTTGTTTCCCCAACCCCTGCAACAGCCAATCTACAGAAGAGTTACGGCTGGGCACTTGATGCAATTGCCGTAACCTCATACATAACTGCTGCATAAAAAAGCAATCTTCATCAAGCAATTTCAGTGATTTCATCTGTTCGATTTTTACGGTGTAGTCGCCGTCCCAGGTCTGGACTGTACAGTTGTATTCTCCAACATGAGTTACCACGCCCCAATAACCTGTTTTACCTCTCAAGTCTGGGTTATCTTTGGGCAACAGAAGGCATATTTCCCCAATATGATAAGGATTGGGTACTTTCGGACTTTCGCGTATCTTATCCACCACGTCTTTCACGAGCCGACCGGATGGAATCTTATTGCCAGCTTGCTCTACTGCCTGCTGCCATACATTCGCTTGCACAGCCGGTTCCAACTCAGCTTTTGCTAAAAACCGCAGTTGTCGTTCGTTGGTCGGCATTGGAATTTGCTGACCATTGGTCGGCAAAAACTTTTTAAGATTCTCGTAAACAGCAGTAGCCGAAATCTTCAAGTACGCTGCATCACGGCTGTAACCAAAGCGTTCGCGGCAGTATTCCTTAAAAGTTCGGTGCGTGGAACGATATAGCCGTCTGTCTCTCAACTCCATTAACGCCTGACCTGCTGACAAAGGCAACAAAGGAATGGTTAGCTCTCGGCTCAATTTACTATATAACTGAGTACCTAGAGTCCTACAAAAGCTTCGATATATTAGTAGATTTACGACAAATATTCCCCAAACACTACGCGTCGCTAGCACCAAAGTCACTACTGATAAAAGAAAGAAAATTATTCTTTGGTTGCAGCAGTTCATCAATCACAAGCGGCATAGCCACACGTTCAAAACGCATTGTACTGAATAGAAAATAAAATCCCGTTCTCCTGCCAAGTTCTTCTGTCTGAAGAATCTATCGGCACCAACGGAATCCCCCAATCAATACGTGCATTAAAGTCACCCCCGCGCCACTGCAATCCCAACCCCACAGAAGCCAACATATTTGAGTCGGGATTTTCTGTACCTGCATTCCACCCAAATCCGAAGTCTGCAAAGGGAATCATTTGCAAAGTACCTCCAGCCCTGAGAATCGGCACTTGCACTTCAGCTGAAGCAAACACACCATTATCAACTAAGAAAAAATCTTGGCGATATCCTCGTACACTATCTACACCACCCGCGCCAAACTGTTCTAGCGGCAAAAGCGTAGTAGTAGCTAGTTGCGTATTCAGACGCAGTAACATCAGAGTATCTCGAGCCAACAGCCGTAACCATTGGGCAAGCCCTTGCCAACTGAAAAAACGACTGTCCGCTCTATCTGAATTTATCGTCGCGTCGAATGCATCAAGTCCCACGTTGAACTGCGATCGCACTCCAAATACTTCTCGGTTATTGCGAGATACCCACTCCTGGAAAAATCGCAATGCTGATACCCTCGTGTTCCCTTTGTCATCTGCACCATCAGAGGGGAACGGAATTCGCCCAATTTCAAAATCTACATACGAAGCCTCGCTTTCTTTCCTGGAAGCAGTTATGCCAAGCGCAAATTCCTGGTTGGAAGTTCGGACTATTGGCTGTCGATACGTCAGTTCGTACTGCCGAGATTCTGCTTGAATATCCAGGATGTCGAAAGGTTCTTCGACAACATTAGCTGCTGAAGTCCCGTAGGTAAAAGAAATTGTCCCATCTCTCGGATTGATGGGTATTGTGTAACTAGCATCAAACAAGTTACTACCATCAGTGTTGGTATAGCCCACACTTAAACCATCTCCTACTCCCAGTAAGTTTGTTTCAGTTACTTGCAGCCGACGACGAAAGCTACCTACAGATGGCGATCGCCCGTTGTCGAGTATGATTTGAGTGTTAAATGTGTCTGCTTCTTCTATGTTGACTGTCAAGACAGCTGTGTTGAGCTTCTCCCCAGGTGACAACTCAGCAGATAGTCTTTTGATCAAAGGATTGTTCTGCAAGAGTTGCAGTGCATCTAACAAACGTTTTTCGTTTACAGGTCCCGTAGTGTTTAATTTCAGGCGATCACGCACGTAATTAGGAGAAAGTCGTCGAGTACCTGTTATCTTAATGCTTTCAAGTTTACCTTCAACTACTTGAATTTTTACCACACCTGACCCCGGACTAATTTCTTGAGGTGGAATATATGCACCAGAAGCAATGTAACCGTTTCTGATGTATAGATTCGTGATTCTAGAACGAGCTTCATACAAGTCGGCTATATCTAGTTGCCGATTGAGAAAGTTGGACACAGCTTTAGCTAACTCTTCCTCGCTGAAAACTGTACTACCAACAATCTCGAAGTGTTTAACAGTGACTCTTTCTGTCGGCTTGCTAGGGAGTTCCTCTTCTGAGGGTAGAGTTGGTTGTTGTGGCGGGAGTAGTTCTGGTAAGGGTTGTCGTTGGGGTAGTTGAGGTAAGGGTTGTGGCTGCGGTGTAGGGGGCTGGATGTTTTGTGGAGGCGGGAGGTTTGGCTGCTGTGTAGTGGTCTGTGCATGTAGGGTTTTAACAGTACCACTAAGCACTATCAATATACTTAAAGGCAACCAAAACAATATGCGCCTTGTGGGAGATTTATCGGTCATCAGATTCGGTAGGATATTGCCGCAAACTCTGAAATTGTACAGGATTGCTGTTTTATCAGAACAAACGCAATCTCAAAATTTTCTTAGCTTCAAGCATTCAATATCAAGCAGATAAATGTTAGATATTAAGTTCAATGTTAAAATCCTGATTTTCAGTTGATAAGGTACTCCTAAATTGGCAACTATGATCAAAGAAAGTTTTATGGCAAAAAAATTGTAGTTAGCAGCAATTATGAACGCTGTTAATCGTAGGATAAACAATTAATTTACATAATTTTTATTCTTACGGATAAACTTTGCATTTTTACCTAACTCCCTAAGTTCCCTAAATCATGATTAACAAAATACACCTTGTTGGTATTCGGAGTGTTAGTGCAAGACTATATAGGCAGAAGCAAGAATGTTCTAATGCACTCCAGTTACTACCATTTCAAATGTTGGAGGAACCATAATTAGTCCTCGTCTAATAGGCTTCATAGGACGAGAACTCACTAATCCCAATTGCAAGCGTGACAGTATAGTTGCCAGAACAAGCTTGATTTCAAGTTGTGCTAATGCTGCTCCGATACAGCGACGACTGCCACCACCAAATGGCAAATACTCGTATGGAGAAAATTGACGATCTAGAAATCGCTCTGGTCTAAACATCTTTGGTTGTGGGTACACTTGTTCCCTTTGGTGAGCTAAGTAAATTGAAACATTAACGATTGTATTCGGTTCAAGCTGATAACCCATGATCTCCATAGGCTTTTGTACAAACCGTGAAAAAGGCATTAAAGAAATTGGGTAAAAGCGTAATGTTTCAGAACAAACAGCACTCAGATAAGGTAATTGTGCTATTCTACTCTTGTCATTGGTGGTGGTAAAGGAGTTAAGTTCAAATAGGAGATTTTTGTGAATTTCTGCCGAAAAATAACTCCAGTACAATCCCCAAGAAAGAGCAGATGACGTGGTTTCATATCCTGCGAACAATAGCGTTATCAAAGAATCACGCAATTCAATATTTGTTAGTGGTTCCCCAGATTCATGAGATGCTTCCAGAAGCATACTTAAAATATCCTTCCCTGGATAATTACGTTGCGCTTTTCGTTCAGCAATAATTGCATATACTAATTTATCAATTTGCTGGAGTTGACTCATTAGACTCTCTTCCAATCTCCAAAATTCTAGTTTTTTTTGTAACACAGGAAGAAACATCAAAAAAATTGAATTAAAAGGATTGTGAAGAACATCAAACAGGGAAACTAACAATTGTTTCAGGCAATTATAACGATCATCGTTTTGTAGTCCAAATACAACATCAAGAATGATGCGAATAGAAATTTCTTTCATAACTGAATTAACTACAAATATCTTACCTGGAATCCATTCTCCAATTATTTGTTCAGTAATTTCACAAATGACTTGACTATAATCACGCATTCGCTCTGAATGAAAAGGAGGTAGCAGTATTCGTTTGTGTCGTTGATGCTGTTCGCCACTAGAAGAGAGAATAGAATTTTCTCCTAACAAAAGCTTTAATAAATTATTATTTTGAGTAGATTCAAAATATTCATAGTTGGCTGTAAAAATTTTTTGTATAGCTTCTGGATTACTAAAGAAAATAGTGGCAGGAAGCTCGTTTCCCAATACCCTAAAAGTATCCCCATACATTTGATACCAAACATCTAATGTTTCTAGTGGTCGAAGAAAAAACTGAACTGTTTGTATCCAAGAGGAAGCTTTTGGCCCGTTAGGAAGAGACATAATTAATCAAGCTACTACAATGATTTATATCTGAATATACAGTATATACTAAGTAATCATATAGGCTTCAAACTAAAAACTGCAATTTTTACTTGTGAGACAAAGTTGATTTACAATCTTATTACCATTAGTAGTAACATGGTTAATTCAATGATTAAGCTAGGACAAAAAAACAGCGTTGCAATGCTGAAAAAATATAAAAGTATTGCTATAATGCTAATACTTTTTTCTTTATCAACAATTTTCCCGTCCGAAGCTCAACAAATTGTTCCAGATGCAAGTCTAACGAATAATACTCTAATAAAATCGGAGGGAAATATCAGTAATATTGAGGATGGAACTCAATTAGGTACTACCTTATTTCATAGCTTTAAAGACTTCTCTATTCCTACTGGTAGCACTGCTTACTTTAATAATACTCCGAATATTCAGAACATTTTTAGTCGAGTGACAGGTAAATCTATTTCCAATATTGATGGATTAATTCGAGCTAATGGGACAGCAAATTTATTTTTAATAAATCCCAATGGTATTATATTCGGTAAAAATGCTCGATTAGACATTGGCGGCTCATTTTTGGCAAGTACAGCAGATAGCATTAAATTTGATAATGATATTGAGTTCAGTGCTAAAAACCCTCAATCTTCTCCTTTGTTAAAAGTAAATATAGCGAGGGGGCTAGAGTTTGGTATAAATCCTGGGGCAATTAAAGTACAAGGAGCAGGTCACACTATTCAAGGCTTCGATTTTAATTTTCCTTTTGATGCTAGTAGATTTGCTAATGGTTTGCAAGTAAATCCTGGCAAAACTTTAGCCTTGTTAGGAGGAGACGTATCAATAGAAGGAGGAATACTTAGTACAAGAAATGGAAACATTGAGGTAGGAAGCGTCGCTCAAGGAAACATAGGCATCAAACCAGATAATAATAAATGGGTTTTTAATTATGAAAACAAACAAATATTTAGAGACATAAGTTTATCACAAAGCGCTTTAGTTTACGTTGGAAGTAATGAAGGTGTAGGAAAAAGTATTAATATCCAAGGACGTGAGATAAAAGTTTTAAATGGCTCCTTGATCGCTAGCCAAACCTATGGTTATAAGCAAAATGGAGAAACCACTATTAATGCCTCTAATTTTTTAGAAGTTAAAGGAGAATCTCAATTTAATACCAGTGCTATCTTTACTAGTAATTTTGGCAAGACACCAGGAGAAAATATTGAAGTCAATGCAAAAAATTTTATCATTGAAGGAGCGCAAATAGCCACCACTACTTTTAGTGATACGCCAGGAGGAATAGTATCGGTGAATGCCAACAATTTAAAAATTGTTGGTTCTACTCCATCTATTATCAATCCTTCTGGCTTAGGTGGTATTAACACATTCAGCTATAGTTCTGGCAATGGAGGAGATATAACTGCAAAGATAGGAGAATTAATTTTAGATAACAGAGGAACTATTACTGCAATTTCCACTAGATCTTCGGGACGCAGTGGCAATTTAAATTTAACATCAGAAAGTGTCATTATTAGGAATGGAGGTAGCTTAGGCTCTCTTACTTTCGCTAACGGCAAGGGAGGAAATGTTTTAGTAAGCGCAAAAGATTTTATAGAGTTAACAGGACAATCTTCTTCTCTGGAGCCTAGTCTCATTCAGGCTAATACTTTTGGGAGTGGTAACGCTGGTAACTTAGAAATTAATACCCCAAAACTATTTATTCGAGATGGAGCAACTGTAAATACAACCACGGTATCTTATGGAAATGCCGGTAGCCTTACTATCAATGCTTTTGATTTTATAGAAGTTTCAGGCGTTAATCCAAATTCAAAGTTTCCTAGCTCCATACAGTCGTCAGCAGCTATTTTAAATGAAAGTTTAAGAGCAAGATTCCCCAGCGTACCACTAGCCCCCACTGGTGATGCAGGAAGCGTAACTGTCAATACCAGCCGCTTAAATATTATGGATAGCGGATCGTTGAGCGTCAAAAATGATGGAACTGGCGACGCTGGCACACTTCAAGTAAATGCCAATCGCATCAGCGTCGCCAGTTCCGGCGCTATTACTGCAACCACTGCTGTAGGACAAGGTGGTGATATTGACATCAATTCAAATTTTTTACAACTACGAGATGCCACCATCTCCGCAACTGCTGGGCAGCAAGGTAGTGATGGCGATGGTGGGAACGTAACTATTAATACGAAAAACTTATTCTCTTTAGGAGACAGTAGCATAACTGCTAATGCTTTTGAAGGAAGGGGAGGTAATATCAAAATCGATACTAAAGGGCTTTTCCTTTCTGCCAACAGCCAATTTACAGCCAGTTCTGAGCGAGGTGTTAACGGCACAGTTGAGGTTAACTTTTTAATAGGAAACAATGTACAACCCAAGATAGAACTAGAAGCAGTTCAAACAGATACAAAGATTGCATCAGTCTGCCAAGGGCGATCAGACACAATAGCAAGTACTTTCGTTGTTAGTGGACACGACGGTTTATTTCCTAGTCCTAGCAACCTGCTATCTCAAAACCCTATTTGGCAAGACAACTCTCTTCTAGATCAGTCCGACAATGATTTGGGAAAACTAAAATCAAGGGATCAAGAGCCTACGCAAATATTAGAAGCACAAGCTGTAGTACAAGAATCTGATGGCAGAATTTTTTTGACAACAAATTCTGGGTCAGTGAGTGCTAACAGTGCATCGTCTGCTAATCCATGTGCCGACGAAGTTAAAAAGGTAGGTTTGAATCAATTTTAGTAAAAATTAATGATTAAACGTCGAGATTGGGCTAAATACTTTTTTTTAAGCATTGCAGGGTTATTTACGTTTAATAACAAAGCATTTATTGCTCCTGCTTATGCTACAGATAAAAGACATAATCAGGCACGATTATTAACCCAAAGAGGAAAAAATTTTTTTGATGAAGGCCGAGCCGTAGAAGCACTTCAAGACTGGGAAGAAGCCACAAAAATTTATCGTCAAATTCACTATCAGGAGGGCGTTACAGGCAGTTTAATCAACCAGAACTATGCCCTACAAGCTTTAGGGTTAAATCGTCGAGCTTGTACTACACTTTTACAAGCTTTGAAGTTAGATACAGATGCCGATATTTGCGCCATCCCCTCAGAGCAATCTACTGAATCTACAACAGAACTACTGACGAAAGCAATTGATCAGCAAAAGCCAACACCTCTGAATCTGCTTGCATGGCATAACTTGGCAGATGTATTGCGCTCAATTGGCAAGTTAGATGAATCAAAAATAGTTTTGGCAAAAATATTGTCAACAGCTAAAAATCTTTCATCTGCTGACCATAGTAGAATTTTACTTTCTTTGGGAAATACTGAAAATTCATTTTACAAACAAGCAAGAGATAATTATAGTTCAATAGAAGAATCAGCTTTCAAAAAAGAAGCTAGCTTTTTAGTTCAAAAAAAAGCCTTAGAGTCCCTTGATATTTATCAGCAAATAAATAATTCATCAACGACTTCTCAAGAAGTACAATTACAATCTCAATTACAGCACTTGAATTTACTATTAGATTTTCAGGAATGGCTGACGATAGAGGTGAGATTAGGTAAAACGAATTTAGCTATTGTTCGCGCTAGTATTACTGAACAGATTCAGCCAGCAGTTGACTTAGTGTTAAAAAACTCCTCAATATTTTCTCAATTACCTGCTAGTCAATCTGTTTATGCCAAACTTAACTTTGCTAACAGCCTGAATCAAATCTCAGATCAACAATTACGCTCAGTAGCCATTGGATACGCTAAAAGCGCTTTGCGAACTGCTCAAAGCACGAACAACCATCGGCTAAAATCAGAAAGTTTTGGTATTCTAGGTAAATTAAATCCAAAGCAATCACAAACCTATTTTGAACAAGCTTTAAGCCAAGCTCAGTCAGTTCAGGCATCAGATATTGCCTACCAATGGCAACAGGAATTAGGAAAATTATACCAAAGGAAAAAAAGAACTAAAGCAGCCCTTCAAGCTTATGGTGCTGCAATTGAAAATATTACTCAAGTTCGTAAAAACCTCTTACCAAATAACGCAAATTTACAATTTTCCTTTCAAGAAAAAGTGGAGCCTATATACCGAGAATATATGCGATTACTCTTAGCTTCCCCTAATCCTGACTTAGAACGAGTAATCCAGACAAATGAACGATTGCATATAGCTCAACTAGAAAATTTTCTCCAGTGCGGAAATCTTGACATTATACCTTTGAACGAGGTTAAAAACTTGCCTACCGCTCCGACAGTAGTTCACATAATTGATTTGGATGAAAGTGTAGAAGTAATTTTACAGTTGGCTAATGGCTCCCTTCATAGCCATCCTGTTGATTCTAGGCTAGTTAAAACTAATGTTGATAATTTATTAGAAATCTTACAATCCCTTCGATTGTCCTCTACCGCTGAAATTGACATTCTTTCTTTTCCTCGGTCACTCTATGACTTGCTAATCGCGCCCATAAAAACATATTTGCCTTCATCAGGAACACTAGTGTTTACTTTAGATACATCTTTCCAAAGCTTACCAATAGGGCTGCTTCATGATGGTAACGATTATTTATTTAAATATTATAGTATTGCTCAAACTTTAGGCTCTAGAGTTCGACAACCCAAGCTCTTACTTAAAGAGCAGTTAAGAGCTTTAATTGGTGGACTGTCTGAAATCAATCCCAGTCTTAGGACTTTAAATGTTCTTGAAAATATGAAAGCACTACCAAAAGTGAAAGAAGAGATAGAATATGTAAAGCAACAAACTTCTTCTTCAAAAGTTTTGCTAAACGAAAAGTTTACTGGTCAAGCGCTTGGGCAACAGTTGAGTAGTTTTAACTTTCCTATTGTTCATTTAACTACTCACGCTCAATTTAGCTCTGAGGCTAAAAGGACAATGTTCTTTACTTGGGACAAAGCGATTAACGCACTAGAGTTTTATAGCCTACTAAAATTCAGCGCTCGATCCAATGAAGATGGAATTGAATTATTAGTTTTAAGTGCTTGTCAGACTGCCAAAGGCAATAAGAGGTCAGCACTAGGAATTGCTGGAGTAGCTGCACAAGCAGGCGCAAGAAGTACAGTGGCAACTTTATGGAAGGTAGACGCTGACTCCACTGCTTTACTTATGGAACAATTTTACAAAAATTTGAAAAATGGTGTTCCCAAAGCAGAAGCATTGCGTCAAGCGCAATTAAATTTAATATCAGACTCTAGATACAGCCACCCTTATTTTTGGGCAGGATTTATTCTTGTTGGCGGATGGTTGTAAAATTGTACTAAATTTACTCCTTGCTGCACTTTAGCTAATTCATCTAAGTTTCTACTACGTTTTGCCAATTCGTTTGCCACATTATAATTACGAAGCGCTTCATTCGGCAACCATGCTTCTAAATATCGATCTGCTAATACTCTATAAAGGGTAGGATTTTGACTTCCTACTGCTACTCGTGCTTCTAACGCCTCAATCGCTTCATTCAAAAGATTTCTAGACATATATATAGCATGTAGATCGAAAATGGCTGCTTCGTCTGGGGGTAAGTTTAATTCATTGATATGCTGGACTCTTTGTTTAATTTCATTTTGCTCTTTCTCTGGCAGAACAATAATTACTAACGGTTCGGAACTTGCTAGAGATTTATCCTTGTTTGCAATTACAGTAAAATTATACGTATTACCAAGTTTTAACTCTTTTTGTTCCTTGGGGTAAGGCAGGGTAGTAACAGTTTTATCTACTGTTTTCTCCCAATAAAATTCGTAGCTACTCACAATTACTGTATAGCTAATAGCATTAGAAACCGCATACCAAGATATTTTAGGCCGACTACTCAACATGGAACTGCCATAGGGACTAATTAATGTTGGTATATCCTGATCCTCATGCGGACTCTTAGTATTATTGCAACCGCTAGGGTTCAGTCCTGTGCATAGCTTTGCTTTTTTCTGAGGCAATGAACATTCGTCAGAGGCATCGAAAATCTTACTCTGTTTGAAATCTAAAAGTTTTCCGTTTAAATAACACAAAGCACTGACTGTGCGTCCATTAACTGGGTTAATACGATCTCCTGGGCACAGTTGACTACCTGCTGCCAAAAAACGATCTCCTGCATTAACAACTCGACCATTCGCCTTACACTCACGACTCCCTATTGATTTAAGTTGGCGACCCCATGCACTGCTCAAACCCAAAAAAAGGATTATTGATACAATCATTGAAATTGGGAAAATGTAGATTATTTTTCCTACTTTGTCTGTTCGCCTATCTGCCATTAACATAAAAACTGTTATGTTAGTACTTGCATATTAATAGCATACAGGAAGTTTAGGTATAAAATAAAGTGTCATTCTTCCCTTTGACGAATAGGATCTTTTAACCTGATTCTTTCTAATACTTGCGACCGCCAACCGAAAACCTCTGGCTCTCTAGACTCAGTTAGCAAACAAATTTCCCAAGAAATCCAGGCATAATCAACATCACCTAGAGCTTCTTGCACCTGCGCTAACAAGCAATGGGTAGATGTTCTGTGTATATCTAATTCTTTGGCTTTTTCCAGATATTTCTTTGCTTGGCTATATTCCTTTTGCTCAAAGAGCGCCCAACCTAAATTTTTATACAAAACAGCCCGTAATTCAGGCTCTTTAGCTTTTTGTAAACCTTGTTGCGCTAAAGCGATCGCTGCATTATAGTCACCTTTTATAATCTTCAATCTCGATAAATTATTGATGGGCAGAATGGCTTGGCTACTAGTTTTTATAGATAACTGATACTGTTTTTCAGCTAAATCATCTTTTCCTTGTTCATCATAAAATGTCCCTAGTCCGTAATGTCCTTGCCAATTATTAGGATCTAGCTCAATTGCCTTTCCATAGTTATCAGTTACGCATTCAAATTGCTGTAATTGTTGGCAAACCACAGCCAAATTAGTATAGATTTCCGAATTTTGATTATTATATTTAATTGCTAATTTATAGTATTTTTTAGCTAGGTCCAGGTTACTAGTACTACCACGCCCCTTCTCAAAATAGAATTCTGAAACGTCAGGCTTAAGTTGAGGATTAATTTTAATAGCCCAGTCAAAAGCCTCTTGCGCCCCCTGAGAATTATTTGCTGCTTCTAACTTTCGTCCTTGAGTTACTAAGTAGTTACTTAACAAGGGTATAGACAGAATAATACCCCCAACAATTATTAAACCTCTTAATGCAAGCTTGCTATATTTAACTATTTTAGAATTAGCTAATCTATAATTTTTAATTTGCTGAGGCAGATTTTTTAACCTCTGCAAAATCACTTGAGTACTTTGTGGACGTTGCCCTGGTAAAGGATCTGTTAACTCATCAATAAAATCAGCAAAAGGTTTGTCAATCTGCGGTGCTTTGTTTCTCCAGATTAATCTTCCTGTTTTTTTGTCTGTAGGTAAATCAATTAGTTGAATTGCAGTAAGTAGATGGATGAAAGTGCGACCTAAAGCATAAAAATCTGATTGCGGTACTGCCTGTCCATCCATTTGTTCTGGTGGAGAATAACGAGGTGTACCAACAGATGTAATTTCATACTTTCCTCCTCTAGTTGTGCTATCTCCTCCACTTCCACTTATTTTAGCTAGGTAAGTGCTAGTTACTCTTCGTACCACACCGAAATCCACTAATGCTAATTGATCATTTGACTGGAGAATTATATTAGAAGGCTTAATATCTCTGTGAAAAAAATTAGCCTGGTGTACTGCGACAAGAATTTCAACTAATTGTTTTACCCATTCTAATGCTTGAGATTGCGAAATACACCCGTTAGATTCTATCCACTGGTCTAAATTCTGTCCCTCGATTTTATCCATAACCAAGCAATGTAAGGTTAAAGAACTATTGATAGGAACAAAAGTGAAAAAGTCATCTAAGGTACTTTTGGGAATCTTTGGATGATGGATTAGCCGTAAACTAAGAGATTCCCGCTCGATTAACTCAACCAGTTTAGGCGAGTTCAATTTTAGAACTTTCATAACTCGCTGCTTGCGGACAGGATTCCATTGAGTACCAGCATCCTCCACTTCAAAAACTTCAGTATAGCTGAATGGATTTTCATTCAGAGGTCTTAATGGCTTAATCAAGCGGATGCGGTTATTAATTAGCAGCGAAGTACTACAAAAAAGACATTTTTCAATGTCTTTAGGATTTTGACGTTGCTCGCATAGGGGATTTATACAGTAACTCACATTCGCAGGAGGATAGCCAAATATAAACTACCTACCGTAAATCTAGTCTTTCTTCCTATCAACGATAATGTAAGTGAAGATTTAAAATTTTGAGTAGTCATTTTCAATAAATAAAGTATATTTTATAACTTCAAAATAAAGAATAACTAGGAAAGTTGTTAATATTTGTGTATCGGTAATAGTCTAACAGCAGCATTTAAAGTAATCCATTTGATAACTGCTACTGTGATCTAGTGACGGCAGTAGTTTTATTAACTACTTTTTCAAGATGTGCGTAAGTAATGATTCTACTCTATCTTTCGTCCCCTTTGCATAATTGGTGACTTGAGTTATTATTTGTTTGGAGCAAACAGCTATCAAGTAGAGAAATCAAGTATCACCGAGTTGTATTTGACACCATTAATTGGCGGCTGCATCAAGAAAAAGCGTATGGGGTTGGTCGCTCGCTCGAACAACAGAATGAGTATAACTATGGATTCTAATGCTGTCCAGATACTAAATTCACCAGTTTATTCTCCCCTTGTTTCAAAGAAACAAGAGCTTTTAGGGCAAAAACACTCTTCTGTGACAGTAAATTTTGATGAAACTTTAGTAATAGTCAATGATTTAGTACTTGCCAAAAGAGGTAGATACTTATCTCAACCAGAGATACTTATTATGAGGGGAGCGTGGTATAACCGTGAGTTTGTAGAGATAGCAGAAAATTCAGCTTATAGCGTCAATTACTTACAACGAGGTGTAGCTACTCGGTTATGGGATATACTCACGAAAACAATTGGAAATGGCAAGCGAGTTACTAAAAAGAATGTACGGAATTTTTTAGAGCAAGTTGCACAAGAGTATTATGCTCAATCTGCTTCTACTAGTGAAGAAAAAAGCTCCCCTGTCAAAAATCGGATACAAATTATAGGAAGTAAACCTCCTGACATCTCAAGTTTTTATGGACGCACAGGAGAACTATCTTGCTTAAAAGAATTAGTAATAAAGCAACGCTGCGTATCGTTAGTAGGGGTAGCAGGCATTGGTAAAACTGCATTAGCTGCAAAGCTAATACAAGAGATTAGTGTAGAATCAAAACCCAAATTTGATTGCATAATTTGGAAATCAGTTGCCCATGCACCACTGTTTGAAGACTTTATAGCCGAGCTAATAGAGCTAATCCAACCTTTAGAGCCTAAGCTAGACTCACCTAAATTTACTCAAGCAATGGTTTCAGCATTGATCAAGCAGATGCAATCGCGCCGATGTCTTTTGGTATTGGATGAATCTGATTCCTTGTTTGAAACAACTAATTTAGAGCAACACTTAGAGTACAAATTATTTTTTCGCAGATTAATAGAGGAAATGGATCAAAGCTGCTTGCTCTTAACTAATCGAGTCTTTCCTGATGAATTTGAGGATCTTATAATAGCAGGACGTCCTATTGAATATCTAAAAATAAAAGGTTTAGAGACTGATCCTGCAATGCAACTTTTATTTGATCAAGGATTGGATGACGAAGAGAAATGCAACGAATTAATTAAAATTTACTACGGCAATCCTTTAGAGCTAAAGACGGTAGTTACCCGAATTCACCATTTTTTTGGCGGAAGTGTTCAAAAGTTTTTTGAAAATAGAACTACACTTTTCAGTAGCCAATTTCAAGCAATGCTTGATAAAGCCTTTGGTTACTTATTGAGTAAAATACAACAACAAATTATGATTTATATAGCAGAGGAGTTAACTTTAAACTCAAAACCTGTTAAGTTTACTAACTTATTAAATGGCTTGAATCAAAAGGAATCAATATCGTTATCAGTATCAGATTTAATTACAGCATTAGAAGGGTTGGAAAAGCAGTTTTTAATTGAAATTATTAAGGATTCTGCGTCTGAAGAAGCTAGTTTTACTCTTCAACCTATAGTCAAAAAATATATTAGGAAAAATATACCAGGACTGGTGCATACATCTAATGCTTCACCAGAATTAGCGCTCACATTTTAACAGAGGTAGCTATGATTGCAGGCAAACTAGAAATCACAATTAAAATCAATGAACTGCCACAACCTAAGGACATAGAGAACGGTTGGCAGCATTTTGACTTAGACTGCAACAGACAAATCATTTCAGCCACAGCTAAAGTAAAGATTTGGAAGAAGCTGACCGATGCTGCAAGTAATTATTCTCAATGGGTAGGAGCAATTGTAGGTAAACTTGGACAGCAAGCAGAACAGGGTTTCGTGTTAGAGAAACCCAACATACAAGTTTTCGAGCGCAAGCCCAAGGCAGAAACAACCTCTGCGTTAGGTGCTACTTCTTGAAAAAGCGATTACCCAATCAGGGTAAGCTGGAACAAACGCTGATAAATATGGAGGAGTCAAACAAAAATCAGAATCTCGCTAGATACGGAAAGACCACAAGTTGTGTAAAATCAAGCTGAATAGTTACGTAAAGGAGATAGAGGTGAAGAATTTACAACAATACTCGCATTTAACGCACAAAGCGCCACTAGGGAGTCGCGCTTTGTACGAATCTTAAATTTCATATAACCTCAGAGCGGGGTTGATCTCGAAGGAACAAAATAAGTGGTTGTTAAAGTTTGGCGACTAAGATTACCACAATAATTTGTCCGACTGAGTTAAATCCGCGCTGCTTTCCCCATTATACAGGGGTTGTCACCAAATCGTCGAATTTTTGGTGGCGGATTTTTGGCTGTTGAAATTCTTTAAGTTAGTGAAATATTAAATTTAGTTAAGAAAAAACTCCGAATTTTGTAGCTAAAAGATGTAGCAGCGCGAATAACAGTTATCAGTTACCAGTTATCAGTAGGAGTAGACCTTTATTTGATAACTGTTAACTGTTGACTGATAACTGATAAAACCCCCTCTGAAGCTTGTCAACCAAGTTATCAGGGAAAAATATCATGGCAAACAGAGAACACCCTAAGAGCGCTGTAGTTAAGCGCATGGGGTTGAGTACAGCTTTCGCATGGCAATTTTGTGCTGTGACGAAGGGAAATTTTTGGAATATCCAGGCTAGAGCAAGAGTTTCGCAGCTTGAAAGAGTTCTCCCCAAAAAATTCCTTGGAGAGAACCGATGAATGCAGCGACAACTGAATATCCAAACAATCTCACGGCAGCCCAATACCATGAGTTGTTAGCTGGTAGCGCCATTCATCCGGCGTTGATTAAGCGCAACTTCTTTCACGTTGAGGGAGAATCAGTTTATGATTTCCTGTTCATATCTGATAAACTGCCACGCAAGAATGCGGGTCGGGTAACAGATGGATACATAAAAATGTATCAGCATCTATTACTGGGTGGAACCTGGATTCAATCACTTGACCCCTTTAAAAACTGGCAACCAATGGAGTGGGGAAGGATCAAGCCCAACTTCCCCCGTATTGATTGGCAAAAAGGTAAACCCGTCAAATACGAGTCACCACCCAAAACCCCCAACCGCGTTACCTACTTTGATGTCGCTAACCCCATCTGGGACAAAGTTGCAAAGCGTTATTTAATTAAGCGCTATCATTCACTTTTAACATTGCGCTTACTGGATCAACTCAATCCACTAATATTTTGGGAGTGGGTAAAGCAACATCCAGAGATTCCAGTTATCTTATGCGAGGGCGAAAAAAAAGCGGCCTGCTTGCTTTCTTTAGGGTTTGTAGCGATCGCACTTCCGGGAATTTGGAACGGGCGCGTGGGCAAACAAGATTTTGATGAACGGTTGCATCCTGACTTAGTACCAATGGCTCAGGCGGGGCGCAAGTTCATTATATTATTTGATTACGAAACTTCTTCTAAAACCAGGTGGTCAGTTTACCAGGCAACGGTACGGACTGCCAAAGCGATTGAGGCAGTAGGTTGTGAATGTGAAGTTGCGCTGTTGCCGGGGCCAGAAAAAGGTGTAGATGATTTCGTGGTAGCCAGGGGTCTTGATGCTAACGCTCTACTGACTGCAATTGTAGATGATGCCAAATCACTTGCCGATTACCAGCGCTCGTATCGGGCTAAGAAATGGGGACTTAGCAAATACAAACCAGATGTCACTATTAATATCAAGTATCTTTCTGAGGCTTTGTGCATTCCTGAACTTGAAGAAAAATGCTTGAGAGTACCTGAGCTTTATGATCTTGAAAAGGAACAACTTTTCACGCCATCTATAAAAGGACATCACAGAAAGAAGGAGTCTACGGATTCTAGCGGAGTTGATTCAGACAAATCGAAGAAATCCCCTACCTTCAATTTCCCAAAATCAGGACTAGTCGTACTCTGGAGTGACATGGGTACAGGCAAAACTGAACTTATGCGCTGGTGGCGTGACCAAAATCCTGATGCCAGATTTCTCAACAATGGACATCGGGTTAACTTGTTGAAAAATCTTGCCGAACGCTTGCGGACGGCGATGTATTCCGACTTGGGTTACACAGGTTTAGCCCAGGCTCAAGCCCTTAGTATTACTATTGACAGCTTGCATAAGCTGAATACCCAGTCTCTCACTTACGGCTGCATATTTATAGATGAAGCCTGCCAATACCTCACCCACCTACTGCACAGTAATACTTGCAAACAGCACCGTGCCGCCATTTTGGAGGTACTGGAATATATAGTATACAATGCGCCACTGGTCGTCATCGCTGATGCACACATGGATGATTTAACGGTAAACTTCTTTCTTGCAATGCGACCACTCGGTGAAGTACCTTACATCATTAAAAACGAGTGGCGAAACGGTTCACGCACAATTTATTGGTACGAGGGGGATAATTCAAGCGCCCTAGTCGCCCAAATATCGGCAGCGCTGATGCTTGGTGAGAAAGTCATGGTTGCAAGTGACAGTAAGCGTTTTATCAAAAAACTCGACAAATCCTTTACTATCAAGTACGAAGAATCTAACTCCGAAAAATCACATACACAAAAAAAATGTCGTATCTGGTCGGTTCACTCTGACAATTCTGGCAGTGATGAGAATGTCGCTTTCATCAAAGATATCACCAACGCCGTCAAAAACTTTGATGCCTTGTTCACCTCTCCCAGTCTCGGTACTGGTGTCGATATTTCTGAATATCATTTTGACTTAGTGTTCGGTGTCTTTCACGGCGTTTCCCAAACTGCTACTGAATGCGCCCAACAACTGTACCGCTATCGCCCAAAAGTCCCGTTTCATATTTGGGTGGCCCCGCGTCCTCCCTTTGGTTACAAGGATACAAACGCATCCAAGATTAAAGAGCGCTTGCTCCAAACCAATGAAATGACCGCTTTTCTGTTGCGGATTGACCGTCAAACAGGCAAGCGCGGAGCCGAGAAAGATTGGGCGCTTGAGGCTTACTGCCAAATTATGGCTAACCGCCACTATTCTCTCAATAATCTGCGCGATGACTTGCGATCGCTTCTCACCGAAATGGGCAATACATTTATATATGTGGGAAATGATTCAGATCCTCAATCTCTTGAAAGTCTAAAAGCAGCAGCACAAGCTTTGGATAGTGCCCACAATTCGGCTGTTGCCAAGGCGAACAATATTACTTTGAGTGAGTACCGCGCCCGTCAGAGCAAAGATTACCTTGACCCTAGCGAAATTTTTGAATGTGAAAAGTTCCGCATTTCTGATTCTTACGGCATCGAAGTAACCGAATCACTCGTAGAAATGGATAAAGGTGGTCGCTTAATAAGAGCGATCGCCGGACTTGAGGCCATTTTAGCCCCACCCGAAGAATCGTTTACTGACCCCAAAACTGGGCAAAGTTATCCTACCCCACCAACAATTGTCACCCAAAAAGACCGCACCGAGCGGGACAATCTACCTTTGTGCATCGACTGGGGTAATTACTCGGCACGGTGGCTTGCTAGATTTAACCTGGGACTGCATCAAATTCTCTTAAGTTTAATGAAGGGTGAAGAAGTTACCGCCGACGATTCCACCTTACTTAAGATGAGGGAGATCGCTATACATTGTGCAGCTCACGTCAAAGCAATTCTTGGGTTTACTATTCCCAGTGATTGTAAACCTATTTGGTTGCTAGCCACTTTAGTAGAGCAGCTGGGGCTAAAGTTGACTTTCCGCAAGCAGGGCAAGCGCGGTCAACAGGTGAAACTTTTCTCTTTATCAAAATCGGAATTAGAATTTGCAATGCATGTAATTGCTCATCGCGTAGAAAAGCGTAATCAAAAAGAAAATCCAACCTATTATGCCCCTCAAACCCCTGCTGCGTATAGTGTAAACCCTAATCAGCAGGCCGTATCCACACCCCCCCTTGATGCTATAGGGAACTCCCATTGCCAAGGGGAGGATACTACCGAATTTGAGTCGCCTCCGACCGATCGCATTACGCTACTCCACTGCGTGGAAATGCTTCGCTCTGGTATCAAGCAGGGGGTTGATGCGATTAAAGGCATTCTCAAGCGATGGGTTGAGGATTTGCGCTGGGAGACGGTGTTGGAACTTGAGGCGATCGCCGCGAGTGAACTGCGACTTGTGGAATCTCAAGTTCCTGAATTTTATGCCTTGCTGAATGAAGAAGTATTGCCGATGGAATTCTCCTAAACTTTCGTCATAACTAACCGCATCATTGAAGTAATTTCTACTTTTGCTTTCAGCAATTGCGCTGATGCTGCTTTGCTAAATCGATTTTTGGGTAAAATGGGGTCAAGAGCTTTCATGCACTGAATTATCGGTCACTTCGACAAAGCAGGATTTCCCGAAGTCGTCTTCATCAACCGGAGCAAGTAGTGCTAAAGATGATACCGCTCCCAATATTTGATCCTCTCTTACCTCCAGGTACTTGTACAGCTCGTCCAAGGTGCGATGCCCAGAAATTTCCTGAATCACTCTTAAGGGAATTCCGGCATTACTCATCGAGGTGAGTGCTGTGCGCCGAAAGCTGTGAGAGCTTACGCCTTCAACTCCTACTTTTTTGCAAGCGACTCGCACTATCCACAGTGCCGAATCTCGGTGCAGGTGGTTATTGGCTCTTGAGTGGTCAGCATTTCCAGGGAACAACCAAGGAGAATCATCACGCGGTTTATATGCTTGCAACCTGACTCGCAATTCTTGAATTACCGGGATGGCACGGGTAGCCAGTTTCCCTTTCGTGTTACCTTTGCGAAAGATGATTTTGGCTCTGACTTTTCCTTTGGCATCATATACGTCGCGCTTAAGCAACGTCACTGCTTCATTCACCCGACACGCTGTGTAAAGCATCACCGCAAACAGCGCTTTGTCTCGTAGCGAGTCTACCCCCTGCGAGAACAGAAGTTGGATTTCCTGCAAAGACAGAATCTTTGCTCGACCATGCCTATCAATTTTCAAGGTTGCTGTCCCATCAACACCCCGCCCTGTTCTTATTATCCCAGTCCACGGGACAGGTTTTGCCAGGAGTGCAATTTTCACAGTTATGGCCCTTACCAGTAATAAAATGCCCAGCCGTATCAATAATATTTTTGGCAAAACCGAGGTATTTAGGCGCTTTCGCCTTGAGGGCGAAAGCGACGGCTGGGCATTTTATCTCTTGGATCTCCCTATGCAGATGAGCAGTATGGGTATTTTCAGCAACTAGCGGAATTACTGTGAATATTTAATACCTAGTGTGTGGCGAAGATGGCTGATGCTGGAATTGCTACGGGGTGATGTCTATATTTATCAAGAAAGGCAGAGGGCAGGAGGCAGAAGGCTTTTATGGAATTCTGACTCAAGACTCTGCCCACGACAATCATGGAGTAAGGGTTTAAGACCCCCACCACAATCTCTGATTTGGTGGTCCCAAGTCAGGAGGGGTCTGAATCCCCTTCTGACTTGTTCCTTCTGCCCTCTGCCCTCTGCCCTCTGCCTCCTGCCTTCTTCAATTGCAATCGCCAATGGACAGTTGCGCTCCGTGCAATCGCCGCAGCTTTCACCTGAAAGCACCAGTTGTTGTGGTTAGCCAATATCAATATTGATTGATAACAATGCAGAAACGGCCGTTGGGACTTTACCGAATGGCAAGTTAGTTTTTGATGTCTGAAATTACAATGTGTTTTCAACGTGTAAGTACTTACCCAAGTAAGTGATCGGTTCGTCTTCAGGCAAGTCAATTTTCCCGATTTGGGTGGTAAGGCACTTACCCGCTCATAAAGATACGAAAGTACGAGCCAGATCCACGCCACACAACGAGCAATTAAGAACAAGGCTGGTATCTTTTTTTTGTGGTTCCCCCTAAAAATACACCTCTAAAATAAAAAACTAAAAATAGGTGAAAAAAATAAACCAATAATGACTTTATAGTTAATAAGTGATGCATTAGGTCAAAGAGCATACTCATAGCATTTAAATACACAAATATTACAGGTGTAGGTTTGGGTTAAAGAAAAGGGGCAAAGGTGCTTATTTTAAAGAACTTGTACAAAATTCTTCCCTGCTTCTGTTGCTTTCATACCAAATCAAGCTTATCGGAATAGCCCGCTATTTAATCGCTATCACGCCATAAAACTATAGAGTCATTTTAAGTTTATTTTTTGAGAGTGGTTTAATTCCTCTATAAAAAATTCTTCAAAAAACGGACGGGTAAAACTTGCTCCCCAAAAACTCAAACTTTTCTCAGCAGCGATCGCCACCGAAAAGAGCGAGTACGCCATCGCTTAGGCTTAGTATCAGCCATTCCCCAAAGTATAGTGTCAGAAACTCGCTCGGGAAGCCAGATCGCGATTTTACTGGAAAAGCTTGAGTGGATAATGAAGGCCTTTGTTGTAAGTGAAAGGGACATTAATTTTAAAAAACTGGATTTACAGAGCTAGACCATCATTTAAATTGCACAGAGCTAAAAAATCGAGCGTTTGGACACTAATATATTTAAAACTGACACAACTAATTCTTTAATGGACACCAGGGCTTAAAAGCAGGGGCAACTTTTAGAGACGCTATGCGTAGCAAGATCCCCGTAGGGGTACAGACTTACTGTACTGAATGCAATTATTGCTTTCTTACTCAGCAATCTAACTAGGTACTCAGCACTGTTTCGATGAGCAAAAATTAGATAAAGCAATCCTGCAAGTGTTTAAGCCTGAGATAATTTTTGATCGCCAATGGTAGCCGTTGGCAGTAGCATCTCTTTACAAAAGGCATCGCTTGAAGAATGCGCTGAGACATTTGGGGATGATACTATCAAGGTAATTCATCATGATGAATTATACGATTTAATAAGCGTGGAGAGTCCCAGTTTACCTAGATGATACGTGAACATGAGCAATACAGGGCGTAAAAAAAAAATTAGCATCTTTCAACTGTGACCAAAGGAAGTGGGAGCAGTTTATCGCCTGTTGCAACTCGAAAGGCACAACAGCAACAGCCACGCTGCTCGAATTTATCGATCTCTACTTAGGCGATTCCCAAGATAAGGTTGATGCAATAGGTGGTAACGATTTAGACGAACGCCTAGACTCAAAGATTAAGGCAAGTGTAGAGAAGTACTTAGTTAAAAGTAATAAAAATCACAGTAATTCTACTAATAAAACGATAAGAGCTATTTGCGAAAGACTTGATAAGCTTGAGTCAGAGTTTTCAAATGAATCTAATAGCAACCAAACCACAGCAATTGATAATCTCGCCAATTTAGAACAAAAAGTGGAGAGAATGACAGATCGAATGACACAGTTGGCTGAGGCGATCATTAAAATTCAAGACTATCTCAACAACCAACAAAAGCGGGGACAGAAATCGTACTACAATAATTCATCATTCAAAGTGCATACTCCCAGAATGCAACCGTTAACTGAAGAAGCTTTGGGCAAGAGACTTGGTGTAAGTGAGGAAACTGTACGTAAGGAGCGAATTAAACTCCCCCCACCGCTTTTTGTAGCATGGTGTAAGGGCAAAGATAGAGCAGGGCTAGGGTGGGAATTTAACGAAAATACGGGATTTTATCATCCGGTAAGTTAGTAATTTTATTCTTTTCAAGAATTTTGGAATTTACACTGATTCGCCCGCCGAATAGAGTGATTGCAGATAATGACAATTAGGAGCTTTAGGTGCAGCGAAAAATCGAATTAAAAAGGGGTTTTGATAATACAACTGTTGAAGAAGCATATTTGGTTGATTTAGAACAAAGACATGTTGATGATTATGTTAATGAGTGGGTCGAAAAATTAAGGTTATTTAGTCAAGAAGATAAATATTGGGACTGGATATTTAAATTAAGATATATTGGCAATCAACAAAATCTTGAAGGTTACGCAGTTGAGTGCGAAAACAAAACTCAAGGATTGATGATAATAGAAACACAAATGCACGGTTCTCGGTTGAATATTGGTAAGAGGTTAGTTTATATTGATGGCATTGCCACTGCCCCCATTAACCGAATCGAGATTCAACGCCCACCTCAATTCAAAGGTGTTGGTCAAGCACTGTTAAATTTCGCAAGAATTAGAAGTGTTGAGTTAGGGTATGAAGGTAGAGTTGGGTTGCATTCCTTACCAAGGTCTGAAGGATTTTACGAAAAACAAAACATGTTGAACTGCGGTTCGGAAGAAGAATATGAGAATTTAGTTTACTTTGAGTATGGTGTATTGAGACGAAGATAAAGTTCGAGCGGGTAAAAATTTATGAATCATCAACAGCAAAAGGATAATTTTGAGGCAAACGAGTCAATAACAACCCAAGAAGCTATAGATTTACTTTTTGGTGAAGGATGGCTCGAAGAGGCTGTTTGCATCGAAGATGAAGCAAATTGCACTATTGGCGCTGGTTTGGATTGGGGTAATGCATTACCACCTTTAATGCTCAACCTTCCTTTATTTGGCCGCCTATCAACGCTGCGTGTATCTCTCAACCGCGAAGTCAGGCTAATAATTGAAACATGGGATTTAGGTATAGGTACAACTTCTGCAACAGAAACTGCAAGGGCACGCATTAAAGAGCGGTTGCTATCCCCTTCGTCTGAGCTAATACCTCACTTGGAAGCTACTTTGTTGCAAGATGATTTATACAATGAAGAGTTTATATCTAACCGAGAAGCTCTAAAATCCTTACTTGCAGTAGTTCTTACTGATTCTGATAGAGAAGAAATTGCAGAGAAGGCTGCGAATTCAATACGCACACAAGTTATGTCTCAAGTGGATTTTTCCGGAAAACTTTCTGCGTAAATATAATCACAATAATATCGTGTCAAATTAAATAGTGCATTTTTGTTCCAGTGCTACTCCCGGTTGTCAACCAGCTTAGATCAAGGAGTTGACAAATATAAATCCTGATTCTTTCGTTGATTGATAAGTTTTGCTTAAGTCTCTTCTTTAAATGTGGTGCTTGACGGCTATTGATTTATGCTAAACAGCGTTTTATTCAGGGTTATTACGGTTGTTAATGTATAAAAAAGTATGAACTATTAATATATATTATATTTTAGTTCTAACGTATGAACAACCTTGATGTAATACTTAATAAGGCTTTGATGCTTGGTAGTTCGATGGCATTAGATTGCCATAATTCAGATGTCATTGAAAAACAACTAATTATAATTTCTAACACGATTTTAGATTTGCATCATATAAAAGGTGAGTTAGCACCTACACTAAAAAAACTCGATGAAGAAATTGCACGGATTGATGCTATTCGTTTGACAAAAGGTGTTGTAGGTGTTGGTTTAATTTTACTTGGTCAAAATGGTAGTGATGATGATAATATACTCTCACAAATAGCTTCAGAAATTGCTTTAGAAATTGGACATGATTTTTTGGATGAAGCGATTCACGATGAAAACCATCTGCGGGAGGTTCGGAAAAAATTTTGGGATTTGGTGCAGACGATTGATATTTTTATTCAGCAAGGTACATGGCTAAAAGAGATTAGCTCTCAATGTTTTCTGATTTCAGATAGTATTTTCGATACAGAAATTCAAAAACATTCCCAAAATTTACCGTCTTTGGCTGCACAAATATCCAAATTATCATTCAGCATTCGGTTAGATTTTAGCTTTAGCCAACCAGAATTAATGCAAGACAAAGCAGCAACAGCAATGCTTGCATTAGAGCGCTTAATCAAAATAAAAGATAAATTAAACAGTTTGTCATCTTCAATTGATAATACAAAAAATTTTTTGGTTAGCCATCATACTATAAATTCGTTATTTTTAGTATTTGGTGCAGCGATTACACGAATAGTATTTAATAATAAAAACGAAATAATTGTTTATATTGAAAATCAACAGTATAGGCTATTAGATATTATTAAAGAATGTGAAGAGTATGAGCATAAAATTATAAACATAATAGCACCTGCAAAGTTTTTACAAAATTTTATAGATACTTGTCTAAGTGATGCAGGCTTTTTACACATTCTTACGCAAGTACAGTCAAAAATTAGCATTGATCAATTACACGAAAAAGTTTCTGCTGTTTTAATAACAGCAGAAAAGCGATTAAATTTTGATAGTCTCCCTGTAATGCAGCAAAATTTACATCGGATGTCTCAAGTACAAGTACAATTGAGAAACGTATATAGACAACTAGATATAGTTACAAAAAAAATTAACAAGCAAGCGAATAATCCATTAAATATTGATGTTATAAAAGCCTTAATTGGTGTTCTTGGTAAATCCATTACGGCATTAGGTTTGGATGAAAACGGAGTTATTATTTTATATAATAATTATCAATACGAATCTGTAAAATCTATTATTAATAAATGTATTAATTTAAAGCAAATTATTGAAAATCCTATACTACAGTTAGCGTATCTTATTTCATTTGGAAAAGAATGCACTCAACATCCGGGACTGATAACCGCATTAGAAGAAATACATTCAAATAAATCAATAAGCGATATTAAAAATGATGTCAAAACCAAAAGTCGTATAATCAAGAACAGTTTAAGTTTTGGGAATCAAGGTGTCATGTTATGCCAGCTTGAACAAATCAAAACTGTACAGAAAGATTTAATATCAATAAACAAAAACTTCCAGAATATTATTAATACAGTTGAAAAAGGAAAAATTACTTATATTAAATCTACTACACTAGAAAGTTTGTTATTGCTTTTTGGCAGCATTTGTGCAGTAGAGTTTAGCCCAAAAGATGAATTATTTATTGATTTTAATAGTCAAAACGAAAAAGTTTTAGATATTTTAAGTTTTTGTCAAAAGCTACAACCAAAAATTGAAACTTTAATTCAAGAAGGAGAAGGAAAAATAAAAGAAGCACAGGAATGTTTAAAAAATCCACTATTGATGAAACAGTGTCAGCGACAACAACGAAGAAAATCTGTTCAGATTACAACTGCAATTGTTGCAAGTATTTTAATTTTAATTAGTCCTGGAGTTTGGTTTGGTTGGAAGCGTTTTTCTCAAGAGCAAGTACGTTGGAATGCACAAACGTTAATGTCAAGCATAGGTGATGTAACACAAGCAAAAGATATTAATGAAATCAGACTAATGCGTGACAAAATTAAACAGGCAATTGCATCAGTTGAAATAATTCCGAATTCATTTGCATCTGCATATCTTGCAGCACACCAGGATATTAGTAAATTTCGCGTGCAACTCGATCCAGTTGAAAAACGACTGCAAATAGAAGAAGATACAGTAGCTAAGTTTGAATCTACAAAACAGTTAGCAATGGATGCAGCTATTTTGGTGCAAAATCCACCGCACCCAGCAACAGTATGGAATGAAGCAAGTAATAAATGGCAAGAAGCAATTACTATCTTAGAGTCGATTCCCGAAGATTCATTTGTTAGCGTAGATGCAAAAACAAAACTTGAACAATATCGTAATAATTATGCTGTAATTTCAGCGCGTTTGTCATCTGAAATCCAAGCATCTGATTCGATTGAAAATGCCAAAAAATTGAGTTGGGAAGCAGTAAAAATTACACAGAACCCTCCACATTCTAGTACAACTTGGAAACAAGCCAGCAATAAACTTGAACAGGCAATAAAGCTTTTAGGAACAATGCCTAAAAATTCCCCTTTGTATGCACAAGAACAACAGCGGCTTCAAGAATATAAGGCTAACTATACTACAATTAATAAACGGCTAATAATTGAAGATAACGCTGTTTTAAAATTTAAACAAGCGCAAAAATTAGCTAAACAAGTTGAGAAAATTGCTCAAAATACGCCTTACACGTTAGCTGGACTGCAAGATGCACTTGCAAAAATCAAACAAGCAACAAATTTGTTAAGCACTATTCCTTCTGGAACAACAGTTTCAGTACAAGCATCAGAAGTTGTACAAATATATAGTCGTAATTACAACACAATTTACAACCGCTTTCAAGCTATCAACACTTGTAGTTCGCCACAATCAAGTGATTGTTTTGATGCCAATTACAGTTTTTATCTAGAATCTATAGACAGTAGTTTATCATCACTTTAATCAACAGATTCAGAAGAATCTTCCTCCTCGTCCTCCTCTTCTAAGTCAACAGATTCCACTCTATCTTTAGCACTCACAGCATATTGTTTAGCTGAAGTTGCAAACGGAAAAGGTAACGGTAAAGAAACCTCATTAGCAAAATATGGCCATCGATCTCTAAGATTATGAACAAAACAAGCTAACTTATCGTGTTCAAGACCTGGGTGATGAATAACAGCTATTTCTAATGGTTTTGGATTGCCGGCTTGTAAGCTGCCATTATCAAGTCGAGACTGTTTCTGTTGTAATGTATTTGTACCTTGCTCGGTATTTAACAGCTTCCTCATGCTGAGGTAAAGTGCTGTTGCCTCATCATCGCACACATCCTGCCAGCAGAATAAACCATTAGTTCTGCTACCAGGAGAACCCTTAGCAATAGCAACGGGAACTTCACCATTACCTGGAACTCTTAACCGCACAACCGAAAGCCGATTTATTTCCGATTCTGTCATGTGCCGTTTTAGTTGATCGGGTAAATTGTTAGCTGGTAGTTGGGGATTTTGTAACCATGTCAGCATTGTACGAGCATTTATGGCTTCAGCCATAAACAGCACATGGGGAGGTTTTTCCTCTTCAATTGATGTACTTAAACAATCACGCAAGCAATCGGTAACAAATTTATTGAGAAACTTCTGTTCGTTTTGGGTATCACTAGACTGTTGTGCATCGCTAGTATCACCAGTCGTTTCATCAGCATAGCTATTAGGTTCCCATTTTTCACTGAGTAAATATCCCAGCCCTGCTGAATACGATACCCAGCCTTGTGTAGCGAAGAAAGTAGGGGTAGTGACCTGTACCGTTCCCTTGATTGGGTTGACTCGTACCATCAACGCGACAGTAGAAGCTTGATTATTAGCTGTTGTTTTTCGAGTGCGGCGTAAAACATAAAAACAAGTCAGCCACATATTTGGATCTATGCCATCTTTTTCAAAGTCGATGAGAGGAGTAGGTAAAATTCCAAATTGTCGTAATAAGTCTGATACTGCTCTTTGCACTCGATTTTGAGATTTTTTCGGAATGTATTCTTTACCATTTGTTTGAGATGTTTTTAAAGCATGGATGTGCTGATTGACATAACCAGCCTGCATTACCCCAATTCGCACAGCAAGTTTTGGATCTGACTCCGGTGGAAAGAAATATTTCTTTGGTTTAATTTCTACTAAAGCACCACTTAATCCTTTTGGTGAGGGTAAATATGAGGTAATCTGATGAATACGCTTGTCTATCAAATTAGTGCGTTTTTGTTGTCGGTTATTGCCCTCAACTTCAGGATTATCAACATCTAGTCTTGCTGTTATGTCTGAGACATGCTGAGTTACAATCCGTAAACATACATCCTGATTTTGATAAAGAGTTTCTTCTCTTGTTAACCCAGTTAAAGTTTCGTAAGTGATTGTTTCTCCTTGAGGTGAGATTGAAAGTAATTTACAAATTTCTGCAATGAGTGCATCTCGACATTTTTGGGTTTCCCACAAAATTAAGATGGTATTAGGAGAGCTTTCAGGGTGTCGAAATGTAGCTGGGGCAGCAATTTTTGGACGCAACATTGGCGTAGATAAATCATCAGGATTTTTCGGTTCTAGACTACCTTTTTTTTGTGACTTTCCAGGCTCCCAAAAAGGTAAAGATTCACCAGATTTTCTCATCGCTTCACCTATACGGCGAACTGGGAAATTTCCTTGCTCGATCTTATTTTGAATAGCACTATCTAAACTAGCTAAATCTAGCGGACTCACACCAGGAAAACAAGGAAATTCACCAGAATGTCGAGAGTCATAAGCAATAGCAGCTTGTATTCCAGTGGGGGCAGCACCAAAGACAGACCAATTATAAACTGGCTCACTAGCTAAACTATCAGGATCGGGGAGTGGAGAATCATTAATTTTCAGTAATTCACTAATAGCGAATGGCCATCTTGCTTTCCTTCCTTCTTGTGTTGTAATTTGCTTAATAGGCATATTAATCAAGCAAAATGGTTGTTTTTTCCCATCTAACCACCGTCGATCATCACCAATAAAAGCGGTAACACCTCGATAAGGTAGGCGTTCCATAGTTGCGGTGAGCCATCGCCGAATCGAAAGTTGATGATAAATCATTGGCTGGCTGCGCCAAGGAACTGTTTGCAACTTGAAATGAATGACAAATGAGATATTTACTGTGCCAACTTGTTTTTTATTTTTAATTAGTGGAACCTCATAAGGAGGCCATGATATTAGTTCGGCTCCTTGCTTAAGGTTTACTACTTGGTAAAAAGTTAGTTGGTACTGATTATCCGAACCAAAAGTGACCTGTGGATTTTTGAGAAATTCCCCAGCCAGATAATCAGGTATTGCCTGCCAGCGAATGTCTATGCCATACGGGTTATTTGGTGGAAGTTGCAAAGGATAAACTGTTGATTTATCCTTCCATTCCCAAGCATTATTATCCAGTTGGTCGAGAATAGATTCAACTTCATCATCACCTAAACAGTAGCTAAATTCCTCACGCAACCAATCTTTGATCAAGTCAGGCAAGTTAAAAAGTTCAGCGCGTTCTGTCGCTAACATCCAAGGTACACCGGGACGTTGCCAGCCATTACGTACTGTATGAATGATTTTAGGAAAGCTAGCAGCTATAATTGGGTCGAGGGAGTATACGGGGACGGAGGGATAACCTCTACCTAGCAAATTGAAACGTTTTTGCGCTAGAGATTTAGCAACTTGCTGCCATGTAGTAGGGACATGGAGAGAAAAAAGCTCGTATTGTTGATCCTTAATCAGTTCCCAAGCTCCAGGAAGAAGAGTTTGAATTTTAAAGGGCATAATTTAACTCCTTATCTTTGAGTTTATTCTGTGCATTGAAGAAAGCACTATAGAGGGGGTTCGCTATTTTTTTTTGAAAATATTGTTTACCAATAAAATCGATAGCGAAATGATTTTATTGGTCATAGCGTAAATCCTTTGTTTGTTTGAGTGCATTGAAGAAAGCACCATAGAGAGATTTGGCTAATGTTTTTTCCCAAGGTTGTTTGTCTTCTGGCTCAATAGCAAGTTGAAGTTCCTTGATTATGCCTACTAACAGTGAGGTTCGTTCGTTGTCGAGTTCACTGTCAACTGATTGAGGTGCAAACTTTGCATCTAGAAAATGGACAATACAGGGAACTCCTCCACGTACCAAACGCCCGATAATTTGCCAAACACTTACCAATTGAGTCCAGCAGAGTATAGAACGTTCATCACTGGTTAACTGTTTGAAGGACATCGCCCGACAGTTTAAGTCAAGCATTTTCGCCACCGCATACTGGTAGAACTCATTTTCTATATTCGTCAGCGTGAGAGGATCGCCTCGTTTTTCTAGTGCCTCATAAAGCCTAGAATCTTCAGACTTTTCCAGCGCCCAATTATTGAGTTGCTGGACAGTAGTTTGCCAATCATCGGGAACTGGCATTGGTCGGCTCAAGAATACCGCCGCCCCAAATGCTGCTATCCGCTTCTCATTGAGAATGTTGTGTCCTCGCTCTAATGCCATCAAAGGTGCAACGACAATTGGAATAGACATTTGGGCGAGGTCACGAATTTGACCGCGACGAATACCACTCAAGTGAGCCGGAGCATTGTCACGGCGTAGGGTAGCAATGCCGTTAAGATTTTCAACATTACGGTAGAGGGGTTTTAAAATTGACTCCACCAATTCTGCTTCGTCATAGCTGTTGGTGATCAGCAATAAGCGTTGGCGATCGCCCCAACGTTCTGGATCTTGTTTGGCTAAATCACTCAAGGTTGCAAATAATTGATCGAGAAAGCTGTTGGCTTGTCCAGGATTGTGACAGATGGCCTTGACCATTTCGTTAACAGCTATTTTTCTCACATCTGGTGGCAGTCCCGATAGGGCGATGTACTTGCCGACTGCATTAGGTTGGGAACTGAAGAAAAAGTCGCTTTCGCCAATTCCGGCATCACCTGCTGTGTAATTATTGGTAGCTGGTTCTAGCAATATAGTCGGTTTTTTGCGGATGTGATAAGCAGGTGTCCCTGGAGCGTAGCTAGTGCCTGAAATCAAAACTGTATGGGGGCCATCCCAACCATCAACAGCAAAGAGATGGGGAAAATTCAGGAGTAAATAGCGTCCAACCCCAACGTAGCGAAAATATTCCAACTTCCCACCAGATTTGTGACTCCGATCTCGCGTATACCTGAAGCCTAAAATGTTTCCCACAGGTGAAGATGGCACAACTGGCAGATAATCACGGGGTGGGCGGTACACAAGGGCAAGACTCGTGTCATGCAAGTCAAGAACTCCCGCCCGCATGAGTGCATTCAGATTATCAACTAGAAAGCCCAGCTTATCGTTGAGTACCGTTACCAGAATTGCTAAGTGCAAATGGTGCGTAACTTCCTCGAGTTTAGTTTTTTCTGCGAGAGAAATCCCCAACAATTCCAGCCATTTGTGTAACCATTCAGCAACCTCAGTTAATGCCCTAGCATCATTTTCGGCACTCAGTAGAGTAAAGGCAAGGTCTGAAAGTTCTCCTCCTTTGCGACGATTAAGGGGAGCTTGCAAAAATCCCTCCAAAGTTTGCATGATTTTTTTACGGCGCTGGCGTTCCTCTTCGGGGGGTAAACCAGCCTGAATGCGTTTTTGTCGTTCCTTGCTGCGTTCCGCACGTTTCAGCTTGGGAGATGGTTCGTTCTGTTCTGTTTCTGGTGTTTCCAGAATGTCGCGGATTATATGGGCGAAGAGTGAACGACCTGTAAAGGGGTTTTGTCCCACCCATTCCACAAGTTTTGGCTGGTTATGGAGCCGGGGGAGAATTAGGTCTGTTGCAATTTGCGCGTAGTCATTAGCTCTTTTTGCAGTGGCAACGAGTTCAGCCGCCATGCTGCGGCGGTCAGAATTGTAAATAGTGGTAGCAAATTTGAGTCCTAGCTTATTTAATAGGGAGTTTCCAGAAGAATTTACTAAGACTTCATCGGGCGCACAAGCTTCATCAAACTGCACCTGTACCCTGTCGGCTTCATCAACAAAGAGAAAGTCACATTCACGGTAAACGGCTTCAGCAAAGGTCAGTTTTTCTGCAAAAACTTGCGGGGGAACGCGCGTATGAATGAAGCTGGCTGGTGTTAACACCCAAACCAATGCTGTAGCTATGTCTCGTTCTAATTGGTGACGCGGACATTTGTAATACAAGGGGCAAGTATATTTATCTTCACTCTCCCCCTCTTCCAAGTCCTCAAAATCCTCATCATCCTCTGCCTGAGAATTGCCGTTTTTAGTAGTGGGTTGTTTTTGGTAAAGATTGTGACATGGTTCTTCACCGAACTCCCATTTTTCTTCTGATTGCACTAAAGGTAGTAAGGGACAGACAGGACTAAACCAACGCCATGCTGGGTGGATTGCTCCTGTTTCGATTTCTTCACCTTTGGTTGCTAGAATTGGTTCATAAACTTTTTCTAAGTGTTGAAAGCGATCGCTGCTTCCCAACACAGGGGCCGCAAGAATTCCCAATCCATCTCGAAATAGGGAAGCCAGACGCACTGCTGCCACAACATCATTTACCAGCAATGCACAGCGATATCCAAGTTTCGCAAAATGGTAAATCAGAATATCAAGCAGTGTTGATTTACCCACATTCAATAAACCGACAATGTGGACAAGTTGCTCTAGTTTAATTACAGTGTTTGGTAGGGAAGGTTGAAAATCATCTATTGATACGTCATATAACTTTAAGGCAATTCCTGTTAGACGTTGATGATAATTTTCTGGCTCGTACCCAGCTTGGCCCAGTTTTTCATCCATTTCCTGAGCATCTTGTAGCAATTTTTCTAAGGTGACAAGATGAGAGGGATTCACAGCTGTGCGTGTGCCATGAAAAGATATCTGCGGAGAAAGAGCCAGATTAGCGACAGCTTCAGGAATATTGATCGGAACATCAACGGTAGTGTGACCTTTATGGGAAACTTTGGCATACCAATAACCAGAGGTTGCTAGTTTGACTTTTCCTTTTTTGTGCGATGGAGTTTTTGATAGGGTTTGGCGGTACAGTTGTAAGCGTTGGGGGTAAGTGCTACATGGAATCAGTTGAGCAACATCATTTGTATCCGTTAAGCTGAATATCCTGATAATTTCAGGTAATTTAATGTATTCAGCCAGAGTCCGCTCCCACTGTCTTCCTTTACGACGCACAAGATAAAAACGGGCTTTTTTTACGAGCAGCCAGTTTTCTTCACTTTCAAGTGCTTTGACTGGAAAACGATATCCTAAAAGTAACGCTGATACGGAAGTCGCTCTTTCTTCTGGAGCTACCTCCATCAGTAAGGTTAACCCCAATTCCACTTCCGCAATAAGTTGAGCAAGACGTGCTATTTCTAGTTGCTGTATATTATTAGCCTCCGCATCAGGTAAACTTTCTTTCACATAAGCTTTTAAGTCCTGCGATTTGCGAAGGGCTTGACGCAATGGTTTACCCCATTGAGAAATATCACGCATGATTTTTCTTCTCCAGAAGTTTTTTAGCTTGGGAGATAATTTCACTAATCAGCTTCAAGCGCACGCCACCCAATTCTGGTTCGAGTCTTTGGCGTTCCACCTCAATTCGTAAGACATCATTTCGCTCATCTGGGAAGACTATAAAGGTTTCAGTAGTATCAAAGCGATAGTCTACTTCCCGCAAACGCTCTTCATCTAAATACGACCAATCTTTAACGTCAATTGCCCAGCGAACTTTTTTACTAAACTCTACGAGTAAGTCAAATTGATCAATTTCAGGCCAAAGAGTAACGTGTACTCCCAGTTTTGTCAGGGTTTCTGCAAGCTGAATTTCCCAAAGTCCTGGCAGTGTCCCGTACCGATGCACGCCAGGGGTAAGGGCTTTCCAATCTTCTGCCTCATGCTTGGGAATTGACGCTTGGGGTGGGAGGCGGAGTTTCGCACTCAGCTGTTCACAGGTCATGTTTCGGCAGTTATAAGTCCCATCTCGACGGCGACGCATTACATATTTGCAGCGAGGGCAGAAGTGATAAGTGGGGTCACTTGTTAAATCAACCAAATCCACATACATTTGCAGCAAAAAATCACGCAGAGGTCTTAATTGGGATGAAGACAAAAGGCGACGGTATTGAGAGTAGGGGAGGACAGGACACTCAATAATCAGCTTTCGTAAAGCGCGATAAGCTTCTTCTAGTTGGTTTACCCGACAGTATTCCAGGACATCTTGCAGGACTTTCTCTTGCACCTGCATTTCTACATCAGCACCCGTAACTTGCCACTGGAGGGCAAAATCGGAAACTAACCCATCTTCTATAAGAGTGACTTCCGATGATAGGTGTTTAATCTCTGCTGCTGGTTGCCAGTCAAGAACTGGTTTTTTTGCCCAGTTAAAAAATTCTGGCAGGCTTGAAGGGGCTTGTTCGTCTCCAGAAAGCAAAGATGTTAAGTGCATTCTGGACATCCCAACACGAAGAGCTTTTGGAATATGCGCTCTGTTCATAGGTTCTTGTTTTTCCCACTCTACTAAGCCGGTTGCTAAATACCGCAATGTTTCCGTTACGGGTATTTGTAGTCCTGGTTCAATGTCCGGTTCAGGGGTGAGGAAGCGCAGACTACGGGCAGCATTATCTTCCCATTCCACATCGATACCTCGCATCGTCTGCAACCATCGTTGCAGTGTTGCTTTCTGGCGGGGTTGCATTCCCAGTTCAGCACAGAACTCCTCCAGAGTGGGTGCTTGTTTATGAATGCGAAACCATTCCCGTAGCGCTGCCAAAATTTTGTCTCGATGTCTAGTGACTTTCATCGATTAATCTCCTACTCGCGCTTGTTTGACCAATTTTGGCATCCCTTCACTGATAGGTCAAGAAAATTTTGCAATGTTTCCGTAATGTTTCCGATGTTTCCAAAATTATTTAAAAAAAACCTATGATGCCAACAAGTTTAGGCAGGCATTGCAAAGAATTCGGACTCTGACTGTGAAATAGAGATTTTCAGAATATTTATCAGTTAATAGGAAGAATTTAAATGCGTTCTCCCAACGGCAAATGGAAGCCGTGGATACGTCTACAACGTATACAAATGTAAACATTAGGGAGATGGTGAGACAGTTCTGGTCTGCGGCGATTGGCTTTCTTCGCACAGATGGAGGTAAACAAACGCGAAAGGAAAGATTTTTTCGTTGGTTCCTAACCTTCGTTGCGATCAAGAGTAATTCAGATGCGTTTGCTCTGGATGGGATGGGGACTTGACCCCAATATTAGTTAAATTGAAAGAGAGTTCCTAATCAGCTTTCTTCCACTCATCAAATGATTGACAAGCTTTCCCTGTAGGAATTAGTCCATTGGAGGATACACCAAAATTTGTAAGAGTTGCATTTTCTATTTGTGCATTTGCGACAGCATCTCGCAATATATTCTCTTTTTCCTGTTTTGGCACGATTTCTATTTTCGCATCTTTAGGTTGAGGATTACTGCCTTTCTTTAGTGGAAATTCTCTGACAACATATAATTGCTCTTGTTTAGCAGTACCTGATGCAAGACATCCCCTAGATTTGACAAAAAGAGTTGAGTCCGATGAAATATCAGCAAAGAAGCTAGGCTTAGTGATAAACTTTATTTCTCCAGCAGGGCCCCATACATAAATGGGTGTCTGGAAACCTTGAGTAGGAATATCTTTGGTTTCATCACAGCCCAAATTTATTTTTCTATTTAAATCTACGCCAGCATTTCCGCAAACTTTCCAAGTTACTTTGTATAAATCAGGTGTACTCTGGACAAACTGTTTGAACTTTTGCTCTCGCTCTGTTTCTACTGCTTTTTGAGTATAAGCAGCTTTTTGTTCTGGTGATTGGCATGAAGACACTCCTAAACTTAACAGTAATGCAAGTACATAAATCTGGTTTTTGTTAAGATTGAATCTCATAAAAACACACCTAATTTTGCACAGTTATTTGTTACTATTTTAACAGATAAAATAAGGTTAAAAATTAATTTGTTAAATATATCTATTTTATTTATAGATAAATATAGCAAATATTAAACACGAAAAATGTTGAGATTTAAATATTAATATGAATTGCATTTTTCTGATATATAGCGTTGATTTTAAGTAAAATTGCTCACTCAGACAATACGGATAAATTAAGAGAGAATGGCATATTGTAGTCAAAAAGCAAGAGGTAAAAGTACTGTATTTTTCAATACTTTTGTCTGTGGAAACAATTTTTTACAACTTTTATTATCAGGATGACCAACAAATAAAAAAACTGATGAATACTGCGCTGATAGAGCAAGTATTTGACCTGATAAAACTAAACAATCCTTTGATTGCGATAGAATCCCCACTGCAAGAAAGGGCAAGACTACTAAAAAGCATTGCTAGGGAATGTCAACAAAAGCACGTTTTATGCTATCTGTGGACACTATCAGACGATCAATTACATCAGTTAGAGGTTAATGGGCAGGACTTGATTTTACAACAAGTACTAGAGTATCAGCCGATGACCAAAAATAAACGCGAAGATTACTTTGAGATCCTGCGATTTTGGAAAGCTACTGAAAAAGAAGGCATTTTAATATTAGAGGGGATATTTCCTTGGTTGGGAAACTCAACTACTGACCCAGATTTTTTCTTAACCGCCGAATGGATTAAGTCTGCCCTTATAAATCTGAAACTTGACAACCGGAACTCAAATAGAACAGCTATCCTGTTGGGGCCAAACGCCAGTCTTTCATCTGAAATTACCGCATTTGTGCCGACGATTACACAAGAACTGCCAACAGTTGAAGAAATCAGCAATTATCTACAAGGGATATTGCCAAAAAACTATAGTGAAAAGGAAATTCATGAGATCGCCCTTGCTGCTGTGGGGATGTATTTAGCAGATATTGAGTATGGGATTAATTGGGCTACAGCTTCTTGTACCAAAGCCCAAGAACTGACAAAAAAACTTTCTCTTTACAAAACTGACCTGCTCAGGCGAGTTTACAATATTGAGTTTCTCCAGCCGCCAGCAATTGAAGTTGGCGGACTGGACTTGATGCAGGAATCTTTTAAGACATATAAGCGCTTATTAACGCCGTTAGCTAAAGCATATAATCTTCGGCTACCCAAAGGTATTTTATTGATTGGGCCCCCAGGCACAGGTAAATCTCATTCAGCGAAAGCTTGCTCCCAGCGATTGGGGATTCCGATGATCGTTTTAGAGTGGGGCAGTTTTCGTAGTTACGGCAACATGGCGGAGTACAAGCTAAAAAACTTGCTGGCACTAGTAGACAGGATTAACCGTGTAATTCTATACCTAGACGACTTTGACAAGGGATTTACTCTCGATGATGATTTGTCCCGAAGACTAGCAGGGATGTTGTTAACCTGGATGCAGGAAAGAAAGAGTGATGTATTAATTATTGCTTCTGCCAACAACATTGAATGGCTACCACCAGAACTGACTAGAAGCGGGAGATTTGACGACATTTTTAAGGTGGATTTACCCAATAATGGGGAACGACACTCGATTTTTAAAATTCATCTCGCTAGATTTGATTATCGGTTCCGTGATAGAGATGTGTTCAGCGATGAAGAATGGCGTAGACTACTCAAAGCGACCCATCGCTGTGTGGGTGCGGAAATCCAAGCAATTGTGGAAAGGGCGGCTATCTCTACTTTTTGCCTGATGTTCACAGACGATGTTCCACCTATGGGTGAACTGCCGCCGCTAGAAATTAGACTTGAAGCATTATTGTCAGCGAGAAATAATATGAATCCTCTGGCAATCCGGGAAGCTGAACGGATTGAGGCTATGCGAAACAAAGCTGATTTACAAGGTTTACCGTCCAGTCCCCTTGACTCAAGTATATATAGTGCCGGCAATGTCAATATTTTTGGTTAAATTATGCAATTAGTCAAAATTCCCACAACAATCGACTTATATGCTGCGGCTTACAAACTGTTAAATATTCTTGGCCCAATTGCGGGAATATCAATTATTGTCGCTTCATCAACTATCGCCTACTTGCAAACTCGTCCCCAGCATTTACCCATAACGCAGATGCTCACCTACAACAATCGCACATTCAAGTTGGAAGTAGCCACCACACCTGTTGAATTAGAGAAGGGGCTGAAGTTTCGCAATCATTTGCCCGGCGATCGCGGGATGTTGTTTAATTTGGGCAAGGAATACAAAAATGTCCCCTTTTGGATGGAGCAAGTAAAAATCCCCCTAGACATCATTTTCATCAAGGATAGTATGGTGACGACGGTGATTTACAACGCTCCACCCTGTGCAAAAAATCCTTGTCCAATTTACAAGGGTAGTGTTGCTACTCAGGTTTTAGAACTGCCCTCTGGTACTGTTAAAATTCAAATCGGCGACAAGCTCAACATCCAGCCTTTATCGGTTCCATACTGACCAAGCCCCGTTGGGGCGGTTATGAATTCACCGCAAACGAGTCGCACTACCCCCAATACGGTTCGGTGAAAGGTATTGGTATTGGTATTGGATACATCCTTTACCCAATACCTGCAAACCCATTCCACAAGGAAAGTGAAAAATGCTTATCTGAACTGTATTCGCACCACCCCACACCCTCCTGCTTGACGAGAAAACCAATAAAAGGAAAAAAGTCAATAGGCAATCTGACGCTTATTTCTCTAATTTTCATTAATGAATATAAAATTGTATACCTATATAATTTTAAATACTGATAATAAACAGCTATAACATCTATATAAGCAGTCTACTTGCTAGATTTGCTGTGAAATAGATTGTATTAAATATTCTATGTAGGCAAAGGTACGGTTTTTTTTAGTACTTTGGTTTGTAGGTTTTGTGGGTGAAAACCCGAATAATATGCGTATCGTTTCAGGAGAACGAAATGCATACTTACCGCAACGAGACTGAAGGTTTTGTTAATTCCGATACTGCTGCTGTACTGGCTTCAGGAAAAAATAACAGCACGATAACAAATAGTACACTAGTGCTAATGGGAGCGACGGGTGCGGCAATGATCGTGTCGATGTCAGTCCATAACATCCTCTTAGGTGGATTGATGATTGCTACGGCGATCGCTATAGCACTACCAAAGCAATCTCAAGCTCTGTTGACTAATTTTGAGCAGATACAACGCAAGTATGGAGTCAATCTTTATGCGGTGTTGTTTACGATTTTGACAGTTGTCTGTGTACTTGACTTTGCAGCAGCCCCAGCCGATGCACAGTTTTTTAACAATGCCCAAACCTGGATGACTAATACCTTTGGCAATGCTGGGAATGGGCAAACACAAGCAGTTGTAGAATTGTTCTTCAACGTATTGAGGGGTCTGTTCCTACTCTATGTAGGCATCAGCTTAGTCCGAATTGTTCAAGCGGCCCGCAACGATGAAGATTGGCAAACATTAGCCAGAACTCCATTAATTATTGTCCTTTCAGTTTTTGTAGGAGATTTAGTTACTGGCTTAATTACTGGAGCTTAAATCAGTGAACAATTATCAGTTATCAGTCTCTCATTGATAACTGTTAAAGAGAAGATCCATTTGGTTAGAGCATTTCTTGAATAAGAGAAATTGCCCATATTCAAGAAATGCTTCATCTCAACAAGTAGTAAAAAAATGAGAAATGAAAATAAATTTCGGATTGTAAATAGGATCTTAGGAGACAGACCCAGATTAGGGCCATTTCCCGCCGACCAGATTTTTCCTTGGTCAGTAATAGCAGTATTAAATGTATTTATTGTTGATTACACATTCAAAGCTGGATGGTTAGCAACTGGATTAAGTATTGCTTGGGGATGGGCTACTTGGTGGGTAGTTTCTACAAATAAAGATTTTTTGGGGAAATTTGTCGGTGTGCCTCGTTTAAGCAGAGGTTATATGCCTTTTAAAACCTTGAACAATAACACAGGGTTCAGAGATCAGAAGCCAGGATTAAGGAAATAGGTTGAACTACATAATTAATGCGCCCATCATGACACCTCAGAAACAATCCAAATATCCAGATAAATTAGGTAAAAAAATATTAGAAAAGGAGCAGATTGAGTTTGCTAAAGTCTTGACTCCCTTTGAGGATATTATTCATTTGGCGGGGATCTGTAACTTGAACTTAGGCGGCAGAAGAGGCATAGGTGCATTGATCCTCAAAAAAGGTGAATCGATTCAAATTAAATTTTGTTTTGATTGCTTAGGGATTCATCCGAATTTAGGCAGCGAACAGATGTTACCAATGTTTGAGGGAATAGAAGCCGGACTCAAGGAAATCCCGGAGCAAGAATCATTGACCATACATTTTGGTTCATTCACTTCCGATTATGAACGACAGCAGGAACTCAAGTCCATTGAGAATAATTGCTCAATCGAGCAACTTAAACTTTTAATCCGTAGTGAAAGATTACGAATAAAAGCTTTAACCAAAAGTGGAACTAGGAAAAACAAATTTTTGAGGTTATGGTGTACTTATACTGTTACCTCTGATGATGAACGAAGCCAAGATTTGGTGGAATCTATCATTAGGAAATTAGAAAAAGTTTGGTATAATTTTACCGGAGAAATTCATTCAATTAACAACACCAAAATTGAAACCATTTTGCAAAATTCATTTAATGATGGTTTTCAATCATGGGAGAATTTACTGAATAATAAGATGAAATTGGGGATTAAAGCTTTGAGTGCTGAAGAACTCTGGACGGTAATCTGGCAGCAATTTAACCATTCATCACCAGCAGTAATCCCTAATCCCTTAAAAATAGATGAAGTAGGTGGACTAATCGAAACCCAAACAAGCGATTTTCACATCCGGCATCATCTATTAGACAATGAGCAGTCCATACCATTTTTAGATCGCAAATGGGTAAAAATCCAAGATAAATATATTGGAGCGTTGAATTTTAGTCAAAAGCCGGGAGGTTGGATAGATGAACAGGCACAATTAAGATATCTCTGGTCACTGATATCTCGTGATAGTATTTTCGATACTGAAATCTTTTGTCAGGTGACAAAAGCTAACCAAGGAATCACGAAAACCAACCTCCAAAGACTAACTAAACAGTCGATTACTTCTACGACATTATCCAGTGATAAAGGTAATATTGATGTCAAGGCGGGACTGAATATTGAGTCAGCAGTAGAAGCCCAAAAGACGATTTATAAAGGAAATGTTGTCGTACACACGGCTGTAGTTTTTCTAGTACATCGTCAATCAACACGCTCTTTAGATGAAGCTTGCCGTTACCTTGCGAGTTACTTCTTGCGTCCGGCGGCAGTTGACCGGGAGATAGAATACGCCTGGAAGACATGGTTGCAGTGTTGTCCATTTGTTTGGGAACCACTGTTAACCAAGCCTTTTAACCGCAGACTGCCATATTTTAGTTCCGAAGCACCAGGGCTGATGCCTTTGATCCGCACAGCCACAGGAGATCGGACTGGGTTTGAGTTAATTGCAGAAGAGGGCGGAACACCTGTATATCTAGACTTGTACCAAAATCACAAGAATCTAGCTGTTTTCGGTGCAACTCGTTCGGGGAAATCAGTTCTGGTGGCTGGAATTCTCACACCAGCACTTGCCCAAGATATCCCAGTTGTCGCTTTAGATTACCCCAAACCAGATGGTACATCTACCTTCACTGACTACACTAATTTGTTAGGAAAAGACGGGGCTTACTTTGATATTTCTAAAGAATACAACAATCTTTTTGAGTTACCGAATTTGCAAGGACTAGAACCAGAAATTATCAATGAAAGATTGAATGATTTCAAGGAATTCTTGAAATCGGTGCTGATGACAATGGTGATTGGAACTAGCATGATTGGGGTTAGTCCTGGAATGATTACCAATATTGAGTCAATCATTGCTTTAACATTAAAAATATTTTTCAACGATGATGAAATCAAAATGCGCTATAAGTTAGCGCTCTCATCGGGAGTAGGAACTTTAGAATGGGCAGAGACTCCAACGCTGCAAGACTTTTACAAATACTGTTCCCCAGCTTTTGTTAAATTAGATTCTATTGCCAGTAACAGTCGAGATATAATGTCAGCTTTAGAACAAATTCGACTGAGACTTAGTTACTGGTTAAGCACAAGAGTTGGACAGTCAATTTCTCGCCCTTCTAGTTTTAGAACTGATGCAAAATTACTTGTTTTTGCATTAAGAAATTTATCAAGTGAAGCGGATGCAGCCATCTTAGCTCTGAGCGCTTATGCTGCTGCACTCAGACGAGCGTTAGCATCGAAAGTCAGTATCTTCTTCCTTGATGAAGCACCAATCTTATTTCAATTTGAATCAATTGCAGATTTGATTGGTAGATTGTGTGCAAATGGTGCAAAAGCGGGAATTCGCGTAATCCTATCTGCTCAGGAGCCAGAGAGTATTTATCAAAGCAAGGCAGCATCTAAGATTTTTGCAAATATTGGCACTAGATTAGTCGGGAGGATACAAACCTCAGCAGTAGACCCATTCATAGAGAGATTTAAATATCCTGCCGAAATCATTCGAGTTAACAGTACAGAAGCTTTCTATCCCCAAAAATCGGGAATTTATTCTCAATGGTTGCTTGATGATAATGGTAAACTAACTTTTTGCCGTTATTATCCCGCCCACTGTTTACTGGCATCTGTCGCCAACAATCCGCACGAGCAAGAATTACGGAGTCTTTTTCTGAAAAATTATCAAGATAATCCTTTGTTAGGAATGGTCAAGTTTACTGAGGATTATATCAAGATGATTCGAGAAGAAGAGTTGTCTGAGGAAGGTAAAAAACTCATGTTTCAATTAGAAAAAACAAAGGTGGCTTAACTATGAAGAATCGTCAAAAAGTTGCTGTACTACTTTCTGTTACTGTAGTAAGTTTATTACTAGCTACACCCAGTTATGGATTAGTCATTAGTGACTTTTTTAGCTCTCTAGTTGATGATATTAAAGGTGAAGTAAGCCAGATCCAAACTTGGACAAAATTGCAAATAGATCAAAGTTGGGCTGGGATTAAGAAAGATGCTCAAGCTGCAATTGATAATACTGTCGGAGAGATGGGAGCGCCAGATCCGATTGCTAGTAGCGATGAACTCAAAAATCGGATTGCTGATACTTACTCTTTACCAGTCGCCAAGGAAAAGGGGCAAGATTTAGAGCGAGAACTCACAAGAGCTTCAATCATCAGTGTTGTAGGTAAAACTGGGCAAGCAGATACGTCTCAAAAAATAGAGAAAACAACACAAATAGCTCAAGACGCGAAAACCATTGCTGACCAAGCTCAAGACATGGATGCTTCTCAAAATGTCCTGAAAGCGATCGCGGCTCAAAATGGTCTGGTGGTTTCCATGTTGGCACAACAGCGCACTGATTCATTGCAAGCAAGGCAGGATAATTCATACTCCAATCTCATGCTGACTCAAGTTGCAGAAAACACAGCAAATGCACGCAAAAAACAAGATTTGAATGAATTAGGTACTCTTTCTTTGACCCATGAACTTATCGGTATATCTCGTTTAGATCCAACGCAAGAAAATTAACCAGGAAGAGGGAAATCTTAACAAGGAACTCTTAACAAGGAACTCTTAATAGGAAACAGCAAGAAAAATGTGCAATCGATGTTTCTCCACCTCTAGTTATTGTAGAGATTGTCTAGTTTTAATTATTGAATTTTCTCTATTCCCTGTTGCCTGCTAAGAGTTAACTCTTAGTCTTCTTTATCATCAATTCACCCTTATCTTATGCTTTCAAAAAATTACTTATTCGCTCAATCTCAGTTTGCTGGTGCAGATTTACTTGAACAAGCAAGTAATACAGCAGATTTTATTGCTCAAGGTTTTAATCAGATTTGGGAAGAAACTATCACAGGTGATTTATATGCTGCTATGTGCAAAGTCGGTGTATTATTCGCCGTTGCAACGTTTGTTTTTTTCATGGTTGAGTGGACAAAGAAAATGCTCTTAGGTGATGAACAACGTGCATACACAGATTTTATTTGGGTGTTGATAGTTATAGTACTCTTAGCAAATAATGGCAAAGCTTTAGGAGCAGGTACTCTCGGAATCAGAAATTACATTAACAGTACAAACCAATACATGCTAACACGTACAGCAAAAGGTATTGATTTAAGAGCTGCATATCAAAAAGCTTTGGGTGTAGAAGCGGTGCGTGGAGCTATTGCGAAAGAAATAGAAAATTGCAAAACCTCGTCTTTGAGTCCAGAAGAATCTGTTAAATGTCTGTCGGATGCTAAAGATAGACTTCAACAAGACTATCCGAGTTATTTTACTGGTGAAAGCGGCCCGTTTTCGTGGGTCATTCAAAAAATAGACAGAATTATTCAAGCTCCAATAGAGGCAATTAAAGGTGGGGCTAATCCTATACAAGTAATACTTTCTCCTTTCAGTGCTTATATTGGTTCTTCGGTCATCGAAATTGTTTCCATTGTACTGATTGGGTTGAACGGAGCTTACCAATGGGCGATTGAACTAACGATGTTGTTAACAGCACTTCTCGGCCCTTTAGCTGTAGGTGGTTCTTTGTTACCTTATGGTGGAAAAGCAATTTTTACTTGGCTTACGGGTTATTTCGCTGTAGGAATGGCAAAACTTTGTTTCAACGTAATTGCCGGATTAGCCGGACAATTAATTGCTACCTCTAGAGCAGATCAACCTCTATTCTTTCTTTTTACAATTGGGATTTTTGCTCCTTTCTTAGCAACTGGATTAGCTGCTGGTGGTGGTTTAGCTGTACTTCAACAAATCAACAAAGCGGCTGAAACCTATAGCACAATCGCTATTGATGCTACTAAAGCTATAACAACATCTGGTGGTAGTTTAGTATCAAAATTCAGTAAATAGAGGTAATACCTAGATTAAGAGTTCTCTATTAAGAGTTAAGAGTTCCCTCTTCACCAATAATCTAACAATGTTTAATACAAAGAATGGTACAAAGGCAAAACCAGAGCCGTTACAGCTTCTGCAATATAACAAATCTGTCCCAACTAGAATCGGAATAATTTCACTAGCTGGATTTTCGATGGCTTTGTTCTCTTTATTACTACAAATCCTTAATTATGGGGCAGTGAGTAGTTTAGGTAAAAAGCAGTTAGCTCTAGTGCAATTGTCATCAGGAGAATCAGTTGTTGCCCAAGCAGTAGAACCGAATGAACGCTCCGATGAGGTTATTAAAAAATTTATTTCTAACACATTTATCAAGATGTTTAACTGGGATGGACTTGTTCAAACTTTTAATGAAAAAGGAGAACCCATTACTAAACAAGATGCTGGTATAGATGTAGGTAGAACTGAACGTTCTAATGGCAGAGTAACTACTTCTTCTTATGAAGCTGCTTATGCAATCAGTGAAAAGCATGATTTTCGGACAGCATTTTTGCGTAAGCTAGCTCAAATGACCCCAGCAGGGGTATTTAACGGTGATACACAAGTATCTTTGATTCCCCGCTTCATTTCATCACCTCGCAAAATTAAAGATGGTCAATGGTCAGTAGATTTAGTAGCTACTCTCGTTACTTTTAATAGAGTTGATAATGCAGGCAAAGGTATCTCCTTTAACAAAACTATTACTGTAGAAGCCATTAGTACACCGCAAAACATCCCTAATGATACTACTGCTCTAGCAAAGAAAATATATCAAGTCAGGCAAGCAGGATTAGAAATTACGCAAATTGTTGATTTAAATTTGGCTAACAGACAATGACAAATACTCAGATTAATAGCTCATCAACTGTAGATGATTTTCTCCAAATAGATGATGACTTAAAATCTTCAGCAATGATTTCAGATTCCAGCCCAAGGGAAATTACGTCAGAGGGAGAATTAGATAATCCATCAGTCACAACTAAACATACAGTAATTACTTCTCCCTGGTCAAGATTGTTGGTCATAGCACTCCCTTTCGGATTGACCTTCCTAGCTATATTTTGGCTGCTGAATGGGATTTTTAATCCTGATAGCCGCGATACTACTAAAACTATTGAAGAACCAAAGTCTTCAGAAACTAAAGAACAAGTTGAGCAAACAGATGGGGATGTTTACGCTAAGTTAGCGCTGAATCAGCAAGAAGATGAATTAAATAAAATTAATCAGAGTAAGCAGGAAGTTAAAGTTAATAATAAACCTGTCAGTGTTGCAGCTTCACCACCACCAACAGCTAGACCTGTGGCACAAACACAAAGTCTTAGTCCTAGACGAGATTACGTTCCAAGTAGAACTAACCCGACTATTTCATCACCACCTCGTAATCAAACGTTGCCAAGAATTAGTAATCCTTTTAGGACTGTTACGCCGAAAACAGAAACGCCAACAGACGTGATAGCTGAATTTAATCGACTTCGCAGCTTAGGATCTTACGGAAAAATCGCTTATACACCTACTTCAAATAACCAGCAGATATCAACAGAGGCGACATCCTTTCAAACACCGAATATAACACGAATTCAAGTACAGCCACCCAATAGTGCTTATACAACACAGCAAACACGCCCTAACTTCTCTAACAGTACATCCACAGAAATTGAGAAAATTCGCCCTCGTTGGTTAGCCGATTCTAAATCTGATAAACAAATAGCAGATGGTAATTACTTGCCTCAAGAAAACCAAATTCTGCAACAGCGTAAAACTCGCTATTTAGTTGTTGGGGAATTCGCAAATGGTATTTTAGTGACTTCAGTCATCAAGCAGCAAAGCGAAAATCGCTTCCAACAACAGCAAAATCCAGATGATAGTAAACGCTATGTTGCTAGATTAACGGCTGATTTGCATGACAACTATGGAAATGTGGCAATTCATAAAGGCACTTTATTAGCCGTTGAACCCCTACAGGTTAATGGTGGCTCTTATGTAAGTGTGCAAGTCACGAGCATTATCAAAGATAACACTGAGTACCCAATTAGTAGCGGTGCAATTTCTGTATTAGGAGAAGGCGGGAAACCGTTGTTAGCTAAACAGTTCCAAGATAAGAAAGGGGGAGGTTCTGACTTGACTGTGGGATTAGTCAGTGGTTTGGGTCAAGTAGGAACTATTCTGAATCAATCTGATTCCAGTAGCAGTGTAGTTAATTCTGCTACAGGGACATTTAGCTCTAGCACGACTTCAAACAGCCAGCGCAATATTGGCGGGGCATTTTTACAAGGTGCTTTTGGCAAGCTTAGTGACATTATTACTCGTCGTGCAGAAACTTCTAACCAACAAATCACCGCTCGTCCCAATGTTTGGTATATCCCACAGGGGACGAAGATTACCTTTTTGGTGAACCGTTCTCTGGAGTTGCCATGAAGAAGTTAAAACTCATGACAGCGTTCCAGCTTGGGGTTGCTGCTTTTTTGGCAGTGTGTCTAGTTCCAGTCAAAACCTATGCTCAAAGTACAGTCCGCACCATAAAGCAATCTCAGGTTAGTGGCAGTACTGCCAAGCTACAAAAAATTCAAGTCTGGAATGGCTCAGGCGTATCAATTTCATTTTATGAAGTCAATGAAATGGTAAAGCGGGTGTGGATTGACGATCCCTCGCAAGTTCTGATTGACACTGATGGTTGTTTAGAGGGAATCGACCAGAACTGTCAAAACAGTAGTGCTGGACTACTTCACTTACGCCGGATCAAAAAGGTTCCGGTTCCAGGACTGCCGCAAACAAGTGCAACTTTGCTTACAGTGATTACTCAAACTGCTTCTGGCTCGCGCAAAGTTTACCACTTTCAAGTTACCCCATCTAATTCCCGTCCTGAATATAGTCAAGTGTCAATTATTAACGACAAGCCATTTTCTCTAGTAGCTCGACCGAGATTATCGCCCTTAGTACAAACTATCAACACCATAAAACAAATCAGAGCGGGGATGAGAGTAGCGATTAGTAATGGTTTGCTCTCTTCATCTGATGAACTTCACAATCGGATTGAGCAATTCTTGACTCATTTTCAAGGTGGAGAGCAAATGCCTGCTGCTGCTGATAAAGCTGGTGTTTCACTTAAATTAGTTAACAAATTAATTGAGCTTGGACAAATATGAAAACATCAAAGCGTTCGCCCAAAATTAGTTTTGACACGATTCGCTATTTAATATTGTTTGGGTTGCTAGGAGGATTGTTTATTCACAGTTTTTGTAAGTATGGAATCATGAATCAGGTAATTGGATTTTTATTGCCCAAAGCATCAGCACAAGTCCCATTTGTTAGTAGCAATAATGGCTTGATTCCAGACTGGTCAAAAATGAAGTTTCAAGACATGATTGTATCTGAATCTGGTAATGTAACTTACCCAACTGACCGAGGGAATCAGACTAGAACTTGGCAAGCTGGACAAAGTATTGGCGATTTTATGGAGCTTGGGGATTTTGAAGATGCCAATCTGAATATTGAAAAGCTTACCCTTTCGACGATATCTCAGGCATTAGCTATTGATTTAGATAGTTTAAAGCTTGATGATTTTGGAATAATCAAAACTCAAACCCTTAGCGATTTAGTCAAGGCTATACCTGAATTAGCTAATCAATCAGCCAATAGTGTAGCACCAATAGCTGACTTTCTTAGGCAAATGGGTATCAGCACTAATCAAAGAATTGGTAATGTTGCTAATTATTACAATTTAGATAATATCACTCTCGGCAATGAAATTGATTTGTCTAAATACAAGCTGACATCGATTCCGGGGATTGAAAACTCATCATTTGATGAATTTGCTAATTGGCAAGATACTCTAATTTCAGACATCCCCGGATTAAAGGATTTATCTTGGAATAATTTTCCTAATGTGCCAGAGCCGGATCTTTCTTTCGTTGGTCAAGTAGATTTGCCATTGGGAGATATAGAAGCTAACCGGATTCGCAGCATTTCTGGCAGTTATCAAGAGGGTTTTAATGTCCCTTGCAATCAAAATAATTGCGTCCACTTTGAAGCTTCAGGTTTTGGGCAGACCACTGGAGCGCAATGGATTTCGGGTAAAGTCCAAAAAGTAAAAGGTGGCTATGGAATTTTAGCTGTAGCTAATGGTGGTCTTGAGCCAACAGGTCGTCATCCCTTTGGTAAATCATTTAAACAAGTTGTTTGGGATATAGATGAATCAAGCGGTTCCGTTAACACTGCTATGTTTTTCCGTTTCTGCAAGACTATTCCTTTTGTTGGTCGGACTTGTACTCCCTACTTTATTGGGCCAGTTCCGTTTATCAATTATCACGAAAAAGACCCAGTTATTTTTGGTAGTCCCTCTACTGTTCCTGATTAGCTATTCTTATTCCTGAATTTTTGCGTGATGAGCAATAATTTGACTACTTCTACAAACAACCAACCATTTCATTTTGAACAGCTACAAAATCCACATAGCGACATTGGCAAGTACACTCATCATTTATTTAAGCCAAGTGGATTAGCAATTATAAGTATGTTAGCTGCTTACATTTTAATGAGAGTATTTTTTGGCGATGGCAGTAATAAAAAGAAGATTGCGACTAGTTACTGGGGAGGTACTAAAGAAACTGCTGCTGCCAAGAAAAAGGCGCTACAACAAATAAATTCACCCAAATGTGATAGTGCTGCACTTTACATAGGTAAGCATAAATGCAAGGGTGCTAAACAAGAAAGTGGCGCTGGCACTACTTTTTATATTCCTGATGTTCAACGAGGAACGGCGGCAATTGGCGCTCCCGGTAGTGGTAAAACTTTCAGTGCTATTAACCCCGCAATTTACTCTGCCATTGACCAAGGATTTCCGATAATTGCTTATGATTTTAAGTATCCCTCTCAAGCCAAAATAGCTGCTTACGCTAAGGGTCAGGGCTATGATGTTCACATTTTCGCCCCAGGATTTCCAGAATCGGAAGTTTGTAATCCATTGGACTTTTTACGAGACAGTAGTGATGCTGAAACAGCTAGGCAAATCGCTACTGTAATTAATAAAAACTTCCGCATTCTTAGTAATAGTAATGAAGATGGTTTCTTTGCTCCAGCAGGGGATCAATTGACACAAGCTATCTTGATGCTGACTAAAGAGTTTGGCGAATGCGCTGATGTTATGACTAGTGCCGCCATCCTTTCTTCTGAACTTATGGTGCAAAGATTGATGGCAGCTAATCTCAATCCTTGGATTAAAATTGCCTTTGGTCAGTTGTTCAGTTCCGCCGCAAGTGAAAAAACTGTTGCTGGCATTGTATCTACCGCTAGCATCATGTTCACTCGCTTCATGGCCAAAAATACTATTGGTTGTTTCATTGGTAAGACTACTCTTCCCTTATCAATCAAGGGTAAACAGATGATTATCTTCGGGCTAGACAGAGAACGTCGGGACGCAGTTAGCCCTTTGCTCACCAGCATTTTACACATGACAATTGCTCGGAACATTGCTAAAAAGCGTTTTGACCCTCTTATAGTTGCACTCGATGAGCTGCCTTCTCTTTACTTACCAGACTTATTCAAATGGCTGAACGAATCACGCTCTGAGGGGTTCTGCGGTATCCTGGGCTGGCAGAATATGGGGCAGCTTGAGAAAAACTATGGAAAGGAAGTTGCTAAGACTATTCTTGGGGCCTGCGGGACTAAGTTTGTTTTCAATCCTGGTGAAAATGAGTCTGCACAATTATTCTCCAGTTTCTTGGGCGACGAGGAAATCAAGTACAAGCATAAAAGCCGTTCTACAGGTGGGGGAAAAGCAAACACTACTACTAGTGAGCAGGAAAAAACTAAAAAACTCTTTGAGTCAGCCCAGTTTTTGAAGTTGCCTCCAGGTAAATGTGTCTTCATTAACCCTGCTTATTCTAATAAAAATGAGGGGTCGGTTCCTTTGCTAAAATCTCTCAAAATACCTCAAGCTATTCGAGATATTGAAGAATATAACCAGCAGAGATGGACTAACATTGTCAGTCTTTTAGCTCAAAAAAGTACTCAGAAATTTCCAACTCAGCAAGACTTAGATATCCGAATTGCTAATATCAACAATCGTTTCCCTTTATCTCAAAAGTCTCCAGAAGTTTCTAATAACTCTTTGCCTTTGGATATGTCTGAAGTCAGTTCATTGATTGCTCCTGAATCAAAGGTTTTTATTTAAAAGAGTCAGTAGCGAATTGTAGATTGGGATAAATTCTCCTTTCCATTACCCCAGTTAAAAGTTCCTTATTCCCTATTTGCCTTTAATTGAGAACTTTTCCTTATGCGAATGATTATTGAAGAATCTGCTATTGAGAGTTTTAGTATCCTTGAAGAAATAGCATGGAATCGAAAGACTTGCTCAGTCAACTTTTTAGATATTCATGCTGAGACTTCCGAAATCATTGCCAGTTTTCAAGCTCTCTCTTATCGAAGGCCAAAACTTAAAAAAGTTGGCATTTACACCATAATTACTTTAAAAAATCTTCATCAGCCTCTGACAGAAGAATCTTGCCAACAAATTTTAAATCAATATGTTCATGGTATTGGTTGGGATGATTTGCAGTTTATTAGCTTTTTGGAAATTACATCTGATTCTTTTCATCTGCATATTATATTTAATCGCGTTACTCCGTCAGGTAAACTTATTGATTTAGTCTGCTTGGGAGCTGATTGGAAACAATATGAACTCCTCCAAAGGTGCTGTTCTCAGGCTATGCAAGAATCTTTATCTCAATGGTACGAAGAAAAACTGAACTCATCGGCAAGAGTTGGTATGAAAACATCGGTATGAAAATTAAAAATTAACAACTAATAGTCTTATGTTTGATGAGCGAAATTTACAGTTGAGTTCTGCTTATGCCAAAAGCAGTGAATACTTTGCCAGAGCAGTGATAGCTCCTTATCTAAAATTTGTATTTGACTCGATAGGGTTAGCAATTGATGATGAAATAAATAAGAGATTAAAATTGTCAATTGGTCAAGAAGCTTATGTGATGACTCCTGATGAAAATGGTGGTTGGAAATGGCAGAAATTTGACCCGCAAACTGAGGAATTTAGTCAAGCAGAGTTTGAAGAATTTGAGGAATTATTAACAGAACTATTAACTCCGCTTTTACCATCTTCTGGTGAAACTCCACTTTTACCACCAGATAATACAGATCCGCTTTTACCTGGCTCTAACACACCTCCTAAATTATCTCCGAGTGATTCACCTCCGCTTTTGCCACCCTCTGATAGACCTCCATTTTTGCCCAATTCTGCTACACCTGTTGAATTGGTGGCTATACCAATCGCTCAAGAGGCTGACTCAATTTGGCAGGAGGCAGAGAGCAGAGGGGCACAGAAGCAGAGGAGTAGAGAAGAGGAGGAGCAAACAAGTGAAGAAGAAATTTGTACAAGTTTTTTCCCTCCTGCCCAAAAGCCTCCTTCTCCCGTGCCCCTGCCTCTTCTGACATCACGCATAGATATAGATCCAAATCATTGGCAAGAATTAGTCGAGGGGAGTGGGATTGCTCCAGAAATTGTCGAGCTTAATTTTAAGAGTTTACATTTAGACCCAATAGAATTTGAGCATGAAGCATGGGAATATCTCATGTACAGCCCAGAACTAAAACGTATTAATACTGGACGACTATCTACTGGAATACTCAACCAATATTCTCACCTTGAAGATGGCGGGTGGTGGTGTAATGCTGGTGTAGATCCTCGCTTATTTGCTTTGCTCCAACCATCACAAAAGCCAACCCAGAAACTTTGGGGATGCTACAAACCTAATAACAAGAGAGAAAAGCTCGATAATCCAGGTAAGTTTATCAAATATGAGCATCCACCAAAGACTGGTTTAAGCATCTTCTTACTGGATGTGCCGATAAATATCGCTCAACAAATTTATGAATCGGCTGGAGTTGAACCAAGCATTAGCGATCGCACCAGTGGGTTTTGGTACTGTGTGTGGAAGCACAATGTTCCAGTCACACTCACTGAAGGAGCTAAGAAGGCCGCTAGCTTATTGAGCCAGGGTGAAGCAGCAATTGGATTACCAGGGATTTATGCTGGCTATCGTAGTAAAGATGGGCTGGGAAATCAAATTGTGCCTGTATTACATGATGAATTGGCAGTTTTTGCTACCTCAAACAGGGACATCAAAATTTGCTTTGACTATGAAACTCGGTATAAAACCAAGCGCAACATTGATATCGCTACATCCCGGACTGGTCAACTTTTATCTGATGCTGGCGCTCAGGTCAGTGTCGTTGAATTACCAGGGCCAGAAAAAGGTGTAGATGATTTGATTGTTGTACAGGGGGTAGAAGCCTTTAAGCAAGTATTTATGGCATCTGTCCCCTTGGATGATTGGATTAAGAAAAATCAGCCACCCGATTTACGCTTGACAGTCTTTCTTAAAAATGGTGAACAGATCCATCTTTATGAACAACTTGGTGATGGCACTGTTAATCTAAGTCCGTCAAGAGAAAGTGTGGAAGAAGAACAGACAATAGCTCTTTTTGGAAAAACTCGTTCCAAATTGTCAAACATACAACCAACAGACTTAATTACAACTCCAGAAACCTCATCTCAAAATATAGGAGGGCAAGTAATAGATGCTGAAGTACTTGCCGATGAAAGTAAAGAAGAAGTTGCTCCTGCTCAAAACGCTTCTCTACCTTTAAAGGAGGTATCGGTTGACTCCTTTGATTCTTGGGCAAGAAGAGAACAGGTTAAACAATACCAGCAGAATTTTTTCAGAAAGCGTTTAGAAGCTAGAGAAAATAAGGAAATTGCTTCTGTAGCTTATGCCCTTGTGAAGAATTATGGTGTTGAAAAAGATGGTAATTTAGTTTATCAGGCTGATGCTTTTACTATCATAAAATCCGGCAATAATTACAGTATTCATCGCCGCGCTGACGAAACCTTGGCACTAATGCAATTTCATGCCGATAAATGGGGAGCTATCACTCTGTCTGAGCAACCTAAAGATATGTTTCCAATCGAAAGGCAGGAGTTTTTGTTAGTTGCTGATTATCTCAAAAGTGGCAAACAACTACCTTCAGTCGATGAAGACCCCAGGAAGATTGCTAATACCCTTGGTTCACTCTCCCTTAATGGTACGCACACAATTTTAGAGAGCTTTAAAACTTCTGAAATCTTGCAAATCCTCACTCAAACTCTAAAAAGGACTGGTTGTGATGATTTGGAGTTGGGCAATTACCGTATTCTCTACCAGAAAAGTCAACTTGATACTACATCTACTCTGCAACTTCTGAAAACTGAACATACGGGTGCTACAAGAGTTGCTGCCAGCTTTGAATTCAGCAGAACAGATTCAGGTATGACACATCAACTTAAGACTCTTGCCCTTAGTGAACAAGACATAGCTAAACTCAGATTACTTGCTCAAAAGTTGGATATTCAACAACCTGCCAAGGAAGCAACTGCCAATCCTCATGCTACCCGTGATATAGAAGTGCCTATTCACCCGAAAATTGCAAAACAATGGAAAGACTTAGAAAATAGGCAACAAAAAAGTAATTCTGTTCCTTACACAGCAGCACAGGTTGAACAAAATTTTCTTTCCCCGGACTCTACGTTTGACCTAGCTAGCAACTCTCAAGATATCAATTTGCAGCCAGCCAATACAGCAGTAGCCAAACCAATCAAAAAAACATCTACTTTTCAACATCAATTAAGCAAATCTGACATCGAGAGCATTCCTTTACCCCTTCATCCTCTGCTTGGTCAATACTGGCAAGAGCTAGAAGATAATCATCGATGGGCTGATATCGCAAAACAGGAAAATGCCGAATTTCGTTTAAAGATTCAATCCAATGGCAAACTCTCCATTGGCGAACAACGCGAACTTTATCATAAAATTCAGGTTCAGGCTCAGACTGAAATCCGCCAACAACAAAGAACCAATCTCGTACTTCCACCTTTAAGCGAAATTACTCATGATTTGCGACAACAAATAAATCAACAACCTGATTCACAACATCTTACTGATTCTTCTAACTCTATTCGTAATACTCTCTTGCCCGTTCACCCGTTAATTGCTAAACCTTGGCAAGATTTAGAAACTACTGGCTTATGGGCGGGAGTCGCAGCGCAAGGTAATTATCCATTACAAGAGAAACTTAAACATACTGGCAAACTTACCCTTGGTGAGCAACGTGAACTTTACCATAAACTTTTAATTCATAGTGTTGTTGAGCAATGCCGCAAAGGATTAACTGATATTTCCCTTCCCCCATTAAGGGAAATTATCCAAGATTTGATGTCTACCCGTAGTGAAGTCATTCATAACACCTACACCCCAAAAGTTGAAGTGCATTCCCAAAAATCTCAACAATCACATCATAAGGCTCAATCTAATCCTGCTGAAAATGAACTGTAAACTACATTAGCCATGTATTCTAACCAATCATCTAATTTGCTTCAAGAAACAGTCAGCGATATCAATCGTGACAGTGGCATTTCTAACAATATGATGGCTTACAGACTAGCACTCTTTCTGGAGAAACATTCACCGTCGTTACAATCAACCACCACATTGGATGCATCTGAGCGAGAAAATCTTCAGTCAGAACTGAGAACAACCTTATCTCAAAATCTTCAAAATATTGAAAACTACAGACAAAATCTCAAACAGAAATATTACACAGAGTATTTAGAAAAATTTGCTGTAACTCAACAGTCATCTGTTACATCTCAACCAGATAATTCAGCAATAGTTGAAAACTTAATTGCCCAGAAGAAGAATACATTCCTCCAACAGATATTTGAATCGGGAGTGCAAAAACTACCTTTAGGCCAAAGGGTCAGCAAAGAAGAAAAGGAGCAGAGGACAGGGAGTGAGGCACAAAACAATATAAATAAATCTAGAGAAAAGAATGTCTCACCAGCTATTGATGTTGCTGAAAAATCTCTTATTAAAGCAGTCATGAGAACTGTTATGACAATGGGCAAGGATACTGAACAAGGACGCATTTATGAAGGCATAGCCTACAGATTGCAACTGTTTATTAAAGAAGGAATGCAACTTCTCAGTGTTCACAGAAAAACTGGTAATCCCGAAACAGCTTTTACAGCCTATAAAGATGACTCTAATGAGTTTCAAATTACACAAAACAACCTTTCATACTCAGAGACTAATCGACTCATTGCCTTTGATAAACAGCAAACAGCACGACAACCCACATCTCAGTCTAATCATATTGATAAGGATAATAGCACTGAGCTTGGTGACTAAGCCCCTTTGCGGAGTGTGGGAGGGGTGGGGCAATACGGTAGATAAGCTCTTGAGGCAAGGGGGTGCAGGGAGGAAAGAGAGTAGCAATCTCTCTTCCTTGCTCCTCTCAACAAATAACCAAATAACTTTGTTAACCGAACCGTACTGCCACACCTCCCACACCCATTTTTGACTAGCTAAAATAACCAGCCAATCTACCCAAGAAAAAACCACCAATCAATAAATAACGTTTTGTCCGCCTCTCTATTCTTGAGAATGGGGCAATTATTGTTCCCAACATTATGTAAAAGCTCGCCTCCATTATATTGCTACTAAATTTGAGCGTTGCCGCAATCATCAAACCTATAAATATCAGCCATTCCACTATCACTTCAATTTTATCCCAGAGTTTTGGGTCGTATAAATAGCGCATCTGGTATTTCTCTAGTTTTATAGAATCTACTTAATCTAATTTCATCATCTCCAAAAGGTTTCTAGCTTTTACTTTAATTTTACCTAAATTCTAAAAATTTTTTAATATTGCAACGATGGAAACATTTACTTAACTAAATATGTTATAAATGTTTTATGTTCCTGTAATCGAAGTAATCAAGATGATTCGATTAGTAATTATTGAAAATGAAGCTCTGAGTCGGCTCGGAATCAAATCAGTTATTAATCAAGAGCAAGACTTTGAAATGTGTGGGGAAGCTGATAACGGAAGTGAAGGGATGAGGCTTGTTGAAGAACTTAAGCCTGATATTGTTTTGCTCGATATTGCTTTGCCAGATATTAGTGGTTTGGATCTCATCTATAACATTAAGACGAGAACGGATAGTAAAGTCATTGTTCTCACTTATCACTCTAGTCAAGATGTAGTAAATTCTGCCTTCCAAAATGGCGCTGATTCATACATTCTTAAGAAAATGGATCTGCAATTAATTAAACACGCTATCAATACTACTCATCAAAATAGTTCTTTCATTGACCCAGAGATTGCTAAAAGATTTTTTAGAAACTTCGCTTCTGGCAACACAAAAATTAAGGGTAAAAGATACAGAGAAACCCTTACTGCTACAGAAGCCCAAATTCTCAACTTAATTGCCCGTGGTTTTTCTAATAAAGAGATCGCCGAAAAACTCTTTATTACAGTCAGTACAGTTAAGGGACACACCAGCCATCTTTTTTCCAAGTTAGGAGTTAGGGGTCGTGTTAACGCGATCATTATGGCTAGAGAACTTGGCTATTTAGAAACAGAAACCTCTAGAGTTAGTTGAGCTAGTTTTTGGGTTTGGTTTTCTTAAGCTGAATCAAGCAATATCCTTGTAATCGGTTTTCTTGTTGACAGGCTGCTACGGCTGATTGGTTGGACAACAATAACTGGTACATTTGTTTTCCTTCGCTTGATTTTGCCCACTGCAAAATCTTCATCTCATTTGCTGACACTACAACTGACTGAGTTCCACCCAAATTTGAGACAACATTCCAAGTTGTCAGCGAACCTAGAAGCGCTCCTACCGCCATTACTCCTGTGCATATCCCTGATATAGACCAAAGTTTCCACCAACCCAAACCTTTGAATGAGCTATTTAAGGTTGATGGTGTTACATTTTTCATTTCATCACGCACAGCTTCCGATACTACTGTATAGTGCATCGACTGAGCGGCTTTGCTAGTCGATTCTAATTTTTGGTCAATCATTACTGCCCAAGCTTCTACCATTGCCTCCATTCGTGCTTGCAGGTCAATCATTGTTTCTTCGTTTCTGCCTAATGTTGCCATCAACTTAAACATCGGGTCATCTTCAGCTATTCCTAATTCATGGGATATTTGAGCTATGCGTTGTTGTTCTGCTTCCGAATATCCTTGTAAAATTTGTTCTGTTCTCATTTTTTAACCCTAAATATTCAATTGCTTGATCATTATTTAAAATAGAATCGTAAAAGTTTTTAATCCAGTGGTAAATGTAAGTCCGGTAAACCAGATAAATTGACTTATCTCTACAAGCTAGTGAGTAAGGTTTTCCCGTCCTCTCCAATTTTTCGTAATGGTCACGATGTAACGCTGGCAAGAATATCTCAGTCCCACCCATTCTTTGTAACTTATCCTGCATTGATTGCTGATACTCTCCAAATCTCGTATCAAAATGCTGATTTTTTACTACTACATAGTTAGCATTATCAGTAGCAAACTCTCCCAAACTTTTTAGGTAAACTACACAATCTATTCTGTGTGAAATTGGTTGCAAAAAAGTTAGTTTCCATTGATATGTAATCAAGAGAGCGAACAGATCCGAACCCACAATATACTGACAAAGCTTATCTACATATTGCCCTGGCATATCAACAATAATTATATCTAATTCATCTTTGGTAAAATCATCTAAAATTTTATCCGTACCTCCATTAAAAAAGTTTAAGCTTTCAATTGCCACTAAATTTTCATAAGCCTTTAATCTCTCACGATTGTCATGATCGTAGACCTGAATTTTTCTTCCTTGAACTTGAAACCAATCAATTAATAGTTTCGTAACTGTAGACTTCCCCACACGAGAGTCTCCTACAGTCATAATCATTCGCTTAGGAGAGTTCAACATTATTTAAACCTAACGACTCTTTTACTGCTTCAATCTCTTCTTTGAAAGTTCTTAACCAACTTGTGACTCTACCTTTAACCGAAGGTAAATCTGTTTGCTCCATCCCTTGCCTAAAAGTCATGCTATTTTCATCCAAATAATCATAACTACGTTCTATTAGTTCTGGCATTTTAATGTCAGAAAATGGGCTGTTTTGCGACTTTAGTTGTTCCTTAATTTTCTGAACTTCGGGAGAGTTTTCGTATCTTGTAAATTCATCAGGCTCCCCAAAAAATAAGTTCTTTACTACTATGTAATCTACTTGATTTCCACAAAAGCTATGCAAATCTATTAGTTGATTTATAGAATCGATAACGCGGCTAATAACTACTACCATAGTCACACGGATATTGTAATGTTTTTCGGCTGTTTCCAGGAAAGTCATTTCTTCTACAAATTTCCGCAATATTCTTCTGGACTGTGGTGGTAATTCTAGTAAAAATAAAGATTCTGGCTGGATTATTTCACCATCTCCTCCTACCTTGGGATTCGCTTTTGTTTTCATTTCATCAAAGAACTGATCTATATTGCCTGTTTTAAAAATATCAAGTGGTTCTATATGGCAATGCCGACCATAAAATCTTAATAATTGAGAATTGGAGCTATCAGCATCAAAGCCGATAAATCTTTGTCCTTTATCCAAGTATGTTTGCACTAGTCCCCTTGCAAAAGTAGACTTACCTACACCACCCTTATCTCCAGTTACTATCACTAATCTCTTTTTGGTTATTTGCTCAATTGATCCTTCTTTCGCCTTGTCTTCTGAACCATTATTCATAAGTTCGATACTATCTGTCACTTTCTTTCTCCTCCTCATAATTATTAGTGGTCAAAAACTATAGGTTTAGGGGGTAGATAAATGGCACGCTTGATAACGTGAAACCTTGCCGTTAGAAGGCGTGGGAGGAAAAGAATCTATATTCCCCATACTCCCCTTAGTCCCCTGAGAAACATTCCAGTATTTGAAAGTAAAATATTTCTAAATATCTTTGTTTGCTAAAATCTGCTAAATTATCCGTAATTGGCTTGAAGGTTTGAAGAATTAAACCCTGCTCTATAATCTTCATCAAATCGTAATTACTATTTAACTTTAAAAATTTATATATAGAGAAATCTAATTCTTGAGCTATTAATAAGTTCGGAGCTAATGCTACTAATCTAGTATACAGTTCTTCGTAATTTATAACTTCCGATAAGACTATTTTTACCAATTCTAAATACTGCTGCCTGAAGGATAATTCTTGATAGTTACTAGTTCCCGGACAATTAGCAGCTAGGGGAACTTTCTTATAAATCAATTTTAAATATAATTCAATAATTTCTATTTCTACTTCCCATATCTTCTGCCCCTTTGAATATAGGTAGTTTATTAAAGAATCTCTCTTTGGAAAAATAATTCCTGAAGTTATATGCTTAATGTTAGTTTCTATATCCAAATTTGTCTGTTTTCTAAAAATTGGTACTATTTGGCTCCTTACCCATTGCATAAATTGCCTGACCACATCAGCTTTTACTATACCTGTCAATGAATGAATCCCCAAGGCATTCAAAGTATTAACGACGACTATTTTTTGATTCATCATCACTTGTCGCTGATTTGTTTTCGCATCTATTAATATTACTTTTCCATCGTTCAGGGCTGGAGCAATTATTTGGAATACATCAACCGCAAACAACTCTAATCCACTTGGAGCATCTATCACTCGTACTATATTGTTCGAGAAATGCTCAAATTCCCAAAACTGCCAAACTTCTACCATCGTTTTATGGCTCAGAACGATATTACTATCCCATATCTGCCAATCACAAAGGAATCGATAAAGGTACGGAAATAATCAGTACTTTCGTATCTTGATTTTTTACTTCTCTTTGTTATATATTTCTAGTTTTACTTTTTTTAATTTAAAGGGTAGGGTGAATGGCACTGCGCTATCACTGCCGGAACGCTTATGCTGACGCTTTACAATCACAAAACATAATTACGGATTACGAATTATTTAAAGCTCCATTTCCTGATTTTGATGCCGTTGTTGTTGTTGTAATTTCTGCGAGAGATTGACCAGTTCTTGGTTCCAATCTCTCGCAAAACATTTATTTCTTTTAGCCTGTGGCAGCAATTGTTTAATAGCCCGTGCATTTGCATGTCCAAGTTCCGAAGAATCAAATGCTACCTGTACATTAGGAATATGCTGCAATTGCTCAACAGGCAAGGTGTTGGGGCGATCTATTGCCAGGAAGAGCGTTCTTTTGAGCGGTACGTCGCCCTTGACAAGATATTCCAGCATGGCAAAAGAGATGGTATCAATGGGGGATTTACACAGCACTAACCTTTCTGCTGAATCTGTTGGCTGTCCACCTAAGTGAAAGTAAAACCAGCCCTCACGCCGCTTAGTCCCTTTCTCATACCCAAGAAAAGTGTTGTTTTCTCCCCGTGTTCCCCGCAGGAATGCTCCTATTGCCTGGGGTTCTTTGCCAAGATTTCGCATGACGAACACAGCGTTTTGCTGATCATCAGCGTAAACTAACCCCCTTTTATGTAGAAGTTCCACAAAATTTTCAGGTATTCCCCGTTTTTGGGTCAGGTAGTTGGAGACAGAAGACCACTTGCTTTTTTCCTCAACAGGTAGCTGAAACGGGGTTCGTGGTTCTAACTGGATAATCTCAGCAGCCACTTCACGAGTAAATGCTATCGCTGCTCGTTCTGCCCCAGCTTCACCAAATCGCTCATGCAACCAGACAACCGCCTGCCGTAGATTGCACTGGTTAACGTGCATCACCAAATCAATCGCACCCCCTGAGCCTTTCTGTTGTTCGGGTGCAAAGTCGTAGAATTTGGGCCCATCTATATTAATGATGTGTCTGTGACCCTTCCATTTTCCTTCCTCGTGGTGTAGCCCCAACTCCCAGGCGACATCAACAAGTGGCAAGTCGCGCAGTTGTTGGGTTTTCAATTCCAGCTCGCGCACAATTTCTTCTAGCCGTTGTCGTTCCTTCTCGCTGGCTCTTGCCCGTTGTTCTGCACTCTCTAGTCGCTCTTGCATGAAAGCCCGGTCAGCCAGTTGGTGATTAATCGCTTGAAACTGGTCATCAGACTGAATCCTGGCAACGTAACTCCTAGCTGATTCAAATGGTGTGGGTGCTAATTGGTTATTTGTAATGACTGCGGTGAGTGGTTCACTATTAACAGCTTGGTAATATTCTTTGACTTTGGTGTGGGTTGCTTTGCTGCCCTTTACCCCGCGTTCAATACCCAAAGGAGCGAGTGCAGCAGCATAACTATCTTGGAGTTTGGATAACTTAATTCTTCCCTGTCCACCTCTGCCCCCAAACATCGCGTCATGACTGACTCTCCCAGTTTTCTCGTTCAATGGCACGATGTAGGCGTGAATGTGTGGGGTACTTTCATCTAGGTGAAGCTCTGCCCTGACGCATTTTGATCCATAGTTTTGATCTAGCCAGTCACGAGATGCGATCGCCCATTCCTGCATCAGTGAATCAGACCACTGCCCCGACAGAGATGGATCTTTTGGGCGGAAATATTCAGGCGATGCCGAGAGAAACATTTCGGTGCATAACACTGCATCATGCCGAGGGCGATGCAGTAGCGTAGAGATTTTTTCTTTGACTATTTCCTCTAGGGCGCGATCGTCTTCTCCCCCAATCAACCGGACATTCTCTTTGGTTGGATCTGCGTTGGGTGTTTCTCTATTCCTGGTAACATGGTCATCACTTCCCGCAACGTTACCAAATGTTTTTAGTTTCTCTATTCTGAGAATTGTTAGTGGCGACATAAAAGTTTTATGCTACAAATGCAGTGCGTTGTAGTACTCAAAAACCCTCCAAGTGAACTGCTGTTTCATGTCATGAGCGCAGCGAGAGATGGCGCAGCCACCCGCAGGGCATGAAACCATAGTGAGTATGGTTACTTTATTCTCTAAGCGAAGAATTGTTGAGGGCAAAAAATAGCAATTAAGAGCGCTAAGTTTTGGCATAGTCTAGGAATAGTCCAGGCATAGTCTAAGGAACTTACTTTCTTGAAAAAACTGATTAAGAGCGCTAAGTTGTGGCATAGTCTAGGAATAGTTCAAGCTAAGTTGTGGCATAGTCTGGAGAAAATGTAGTTTGGTATACAATTTCCTTCTTCAAAATCCACTAATTACATAGATTTAGGGGAGATTATAACTCAGTTTTTAAAACAGAAAAAATCGATTAGACTTTAATAAGTGATTCTGCATTTTGATTTTCTGCAAGTAAAAAACCGAAGCAACGCGGCTGTAAATGTACAGAAACTTTTGCATGAAAAAAAATGGAACAGAACCAACAAGTCTTTTTTTCAATTAGGCGAAGGTTAGGCACTATTGATGGACAGATAATTAATTATCTCCACTCTAGACCCTTCGATTTAGGGAACCTACCTGAAATAGTAATGTTGACCCTGCTTGAATATTGGTCGCCCTTTGCCATATCTGCTGATGGAGTGGATGGTGACGAACTCAGGCAGAGGGCAATTTGGTCAATTAAAAAATTAGAAGCACAAGCGGCTTTGATTCGTGAAATTTTTTTGTCATCTCATGTCCAAACTGCTGTGACTGCGAACAACGCTGAAGTTGGCGACAGTGCCTCGGATCAAAGGCTGGTGTCCACCATTAATGATGAGGATGACCAAATCTTGGATGAGGACGCTGATGATTTGGCAGAACTAGTTCTGCCAGAAGAAATAAAGCAGATTAACAGCTTGTTTAATGTCGAGTAATAGTTGAGAAAAATTCATGAATACGTCGAAAAGAGAGATTGCACCCGTTTACACAAGGGTAGCTGTGTCCATTGATTTAGGTGGGAGTCAGAGCAAGGTAATTGTTCAGATATATCCTTCGGGTGTGCCGATAGTAATAGCAATGGAGCCAGAAATTGCAGATGTGGGAAAAAACTCAATTACTCAGTTGTCAGGAGACTGTACTTGGGTAGGAATAGATGATGAGTATTATGTCTTGGGCGCTCTAGCTAAAAATACTTTTGCTGGCACACCAGCGCTCAGGGATCTGAAATATTACTATGCTTTACCAAAAATAGCGGGATTATTATGGAAAATTTGTCTTCAATTGGGCTTGAGTAATGGTGTTGATGCTTCCGTGCAATTATTGCTACCACCAGGAGAAATGTCGGACGGCAAGGATTTGGGCAAGAAGCTGTCGGCAGCGCTAAGAAAAGGAATTGCCACACCTACAGGCAAGTTAAAACTTAAGCTACATAATTTTTACGTGGCTCCAGAGGGGAGTGGGATTATGGCTTACCGTAGTCGGACTTTGGGGGCATTGTTTGGGCAAAAAAGTATTGGTTTGTTGATGTTGGGCTACCGGAATGCTAGTTTTTTTGTTTCGGCTAAAGGTAATCAAGCAAAGGCTGAATCTACAGAGTTGGGGATGAATTGGTTAGTGCAGCAATTTGTGGAGCGTACTGCTGTTGGGCTAGCAAAAGATGATTTACGTATACCAAAAGCTTTAGTGTCAGCAAGCTTGGGCAACGTGAATGCATTACAGTCGTTATCACGTAAAGCGACATCTGCTGGAGTTGAATCTGATTTAAAGTTGTTTAACTCAGTTTTACTAGATGTCCGTGGTGATTACTGTCGAGCTTTAATTCGCTGGATTAGAAATATTGCCGTATTGGATGAAGTTATCATTTGCGGCGGGACTGCTGAGTTTGTGCATAAGGAATTAACTCAACATTTTGAAAAAGAGGGCATACCTATTGTTTGGAATGGCAACGTCGAGATGCCTAAGTATCTCGATACCCTCTCTCTAGGTAGCCGAGTTACTGATGTCTGGACTGCACACATTACCTATATCAAGATGTTAGACTACAATTTTGGCTACCAACGTAAAACTGATTTGGTTCCAGACTATCATCAATCCCCACCTGTAAAAAATTCCACCCCACCCAAAGAAGTTTGGGAGAAAAACGGGTTTTTGACCATGCACCCTGGTGTTTAAAGCCCTAATTTGAAAGTGATTGCCTATACGTAGATTCTCTGCGGCTTGCTCCCAGGCGATCGCTTTCAAATTTGCACACTATACAAATGCTGGTGCGCGGTTATTAGCTATATTGTTATACATTCTAGTAAGTTCCTGTAGACGCTCAACTTGATATGATTCAAGTGAGTAAAAAGAAGCTGATTTGATTATTTGTTTGAGTTCTTCTGCCCACTGGCTATAAGTTAACGAATTTAACTCTGTGGGCAAAACATTCAACCAGATGATGTTGACTAAATACCCCTTTGAATCCCTAGTATCCCTGAGTGGACTTGGCGCAGATGTGGACAAAGACTTGTGCTGGCAGAAAACTGAGCAGCAACGTAAAGCGTTATCAGAAAAACAATCCCTCGGCTGTAGATGTTATGGGGCAAGTGTGTTTAAAAAGTGCAAATTCCCAGGGATTGGTAAAGTAAAAACTCATCGTTTTTAAATGCTGATTTATTAAAGGTACGTTTGCTGATTCAGGGAATTTTTGATAGCTATGGGAAAACTTTTAAAATTGATTTGACAGAAAATCTATTTTCTATGTTGAGATTAATTTTTTTATTAATGATGTTAATTCTACTAGCCCAATTTTTCAAAGGTTAGCAAGGAAAAATACTTATAGCTGAAAGTTCGCTCATTCCAAGTAGCCTGTACGCTATCTCTAACACCCAGGAGAGAGTATTTGATTAACTCTGAAAAAATACTCAATCAGAGCTTTAGCATAAATAGACTTATTTTTCTACAGACAAAAGTACGGTTTTTTTCCGTACTCTTGTCGATTGATTTTTTCAGAGCAGAAAATATAAACTCTGCGGTGGGAGTAATTATAATTTCCATTTTTACTTGCAGAATCTGGTGTGGAAGAATATTCTTCTGCACCTTTCCCCACTTATTTTCATCTCAAATATTTCTTAAGGAAACCATGCAACAACTAAAATTATCAACCCACAACAACGTTACACACCCTCAAAAGTTAACAGACTCATTTACTATCTCTCAACAGAAAGAACAACTAGAGAATCTGTTGTATCAGAAGGTTCAACAAGGGGAAGATATATCCCCTTGTATTGAAGCTCTCTATTATTTAGCTTCAAAGCAGACAACAGAAGACCAACTGCAAGTAATGTGGGCTGAAGTAGCTAGAGAACGCTCGGCATTCAATTCACTGCAAAGAGTAATCATTACAGCCTTTGCCATTTTAGGAATGATTGCCTTTTTCAATGGAGCGTTTCGCTCCGTCAAACCATCGGCAGCTGCTAACCCACCTGCTGTTCAACCTCATTAAAAGGATTTTACCAAAAAGCTGAGAGCGTTTTGTTTGATAATGCTTTCAGCTTATATTACCACTCGCTCTGCATAGCTCCCGCTTAATATGCTGTGTCCTTGTCAAAAGGCAAACTGTCAACATCCTCAAAGTTACGCAGGTCTTGCTCCATCTGCTGCCGACGTTGGATGTATGTTCTGCTGTTGACAATCCTCCCTTCCATCAACCATTCACCAAAGTTGATACCTTGTTCTACGTGTGAGGCAGACATTTCATTGTAATCATCAACCTCTATTTTCTTACGCCACTCAAGCTGTTCCAGGGCACTTTCACTGATGCCAATTTGACGAGCATATTCTACATATTCAGGTCTGAGAGAACCATCTGGGTTAAATTCCTTTTTTTCTTGTTCAGTGAAGAAATCGTAGGCTGTGTAGATTGGCCACGGCTCTGGATCAGTCTCGTCCAAGTGCTTCCACTCGTCATACTCTTCTTTTACTCTACGAGCATAACTATCAATTGCTCCTGGATCTTCACCCTTGGATAACATTTCTTGCCGAGCTTCACTTTTCAAGCTTCCATCTGGGTTGAATTCTTTTTTATTCATATTTATCCAACGCTTAATCCTTGACATAAAAACCTCTCAAAAATTTAATTAATATTCATCAAATTTTAAATCTTATGACTCTGGAATTGAAGCATTTTGATCCTCGTTTAAATCAGTGGATCTATATAGACGATAGCAAAACTAACTCTCAATCAATTTTAACTGAAAAGCTCAGTAATACTTTACTAGAATTTTACTTTCCTGACAAAAAATTTTCATTTGGACATTCAGATGAATACAGCACTGCTGAAGAATTAAACAATCATCCAGATGGACAAATTTTATTACTGTCTTCTAAGACTCGCTTACTTTATGGAGATAAAGAATGTTTAGAAACGATTCAGAAAATTTGTCCAGACAGTAAAGACCGGGGCGCTTATGGTTCCATCTTCATTGGGGCTTGTAAAAATGCGATTTACGAAAAGCTAAACATTCTGGTAGTAGATGATTCTACTGATAACAGGGGTGAAAATAGAGGGATATTATCAAATGATTTGGCATATAAATTAGTTGGCGATTGTTATGGGCAGATTTCAACACAACTTTATGACAAAGTAACCTTAAGAGATTCTCTTGCAGATAAAAGCTATCGTGTGATTCAGCATCGATTTGGTTGGGTGGATGGAGTTGGAGAGGATACTACTAAATACCGTTTTGGCAAAGGAACACTCCGACCATACAGACTAGATAAAATAAAATATGCAGATACTAAAAATGAACCAAAAATCGATATAATTCTTCCCGTAAGCAGTTTTAAGGGAACAGACAAGGATAGACCCAAAGGCCCTACTAAACCTCAAATTCAACCAGGATTATATCAGCAAAATATTTGGTTAGCTGAAAAAGGGCAATCTCAGCAAGGTCAGATGTCTATCTCCCAACTGCTGGCATCTTTCCCCCAAGGAATTAAAGATTTTGCCGAGGAACTAGAGGTACAAGCTCAAAGATTAGCCTCTATTGAAGATGACCCAAGAATTGTTGCTGCTTACTATTGTGAAAGATATGAAAAACGTAAAGACTCGTTGAGCCAAAATAAATTAAAAACAGGAGAAGTCACAAATCTTGAAACAGATGTTAAAAACTTAGAGAGAAATGATGGCTTAGATGCAGATGAGGAGTTGGATGACGAGAGTACTAAAGATGACTTGTTCATGTACAAACTCATTAAAGCCGATTTACTAGGGCATCAACAGTTATTAGAGACTGAGAAGGTCAAACAGGAATTAAGTCGGTTTGTACAAAGTGAGTGGCGAGATATTGCTGTTGGGAAAACGCTTACTTTTGACCGAGGGATGATTATTCCCTCCAAGGAACTCAAAAATGGTGAAATCTGTGTCCCTTGGCTGAAGCTTGGAGAAAAAGTTCTTAACTTTCGCTCTCCTTTCCTCAACTCTAATGGATTGTGTGTCTCTACTAATAAACACGTTGAAGACCGTGTTGCTCCAGATGGTAAATCTTTGCAAGGCATAATTGTAGTCAATGACGAAGACCACAAGCGCATACAAGCCAGAATTACAGAGTTAGAAGCACGAGGGATTGATGTTGATTTTATCGACCCAGCAGAAACCGAATCAGAACGCCAAGCACGAGACTATGATGGTGATTGCATTGGTGTAGTAAGAGCTAGCTTATATCCTAATTTAACAGCAGAGGCAGAGCGAAGAAATCTTCCCCAAAACGCCTATTCGCCCACGGTTAAGCTCAAAAAACAATCATTTTATTTGGAAGATGGAAGCCAGCCCCCATTTGAAAAAATTGCTATTCACATGAGCGATAGCATCAGCGTAGGCATAATCAACAATCAAGTGACAGCACTGGAAGCATTAGAATCGGAAATTGAGGTACTTAAAACTTATGGGACTATCGAACAACAATCAACTTATTTAGACCAAGTATCTAAGCGGTATCAAAGTTTATTTGAACAGGAACATGACGAGAAGCCCAAACCAATTAGAGCAGAGTACAAACCTTTTATGCAATCTGTTGTAGCTCTAGCAGAGAATCCTAACAAAAGAAGAGAGATTATTCAACAGGCGATGGATGTTAACCGCCTGATGTACCGAGAAATGATTGGTGAGGGGTGTTATCAAAACCAAATAGCGGTTGATTTATTCAAAAGCGCTAAAAAACCTGAGATGAATAAAATCCGGGAAAACAGCCGCTACTTATATCGTGATGTTAATTATATTAAAGATAAAAAATCTTCGTCAGTTTATTTAAGCACGGGGATAACACCAAAGGGCTACTCACCAGTAGAATTATTGATTAGCCAAACCAATAAATATTTCCAAGAATCACAGTTAGAATCGCGTCCCATAGTCCAGTTTAAAGACTTATTCAAAGGAGTAGAATTTACACCACAGCAGAAATTTGCAGCGATCGCCGCCAAGTACGAGTTTGATCAGAAATTCAACGCTGCGGTTCGTGCCTCAAGGCGGCGAGAAACAGAGTCTGGCCCTAGCGCAATTGTTCAAACGGATTCAGGAACGCAACTCGAAATTACCAACCTCACCCGCTACGGGCATCCCCTAATCTGGAAAGCCCAGACGTTGAACATTCGCCTAGATGAGATTAAATTCACAAACAGTGAACGCCCCCATAAATTATTAGCGGTTGCACAGATAGATGGTGAGAAAGGTTCGGATGGAAAACCCGCATACCGTAACCTGGGGACAGTTAGCCAACAATCGCAAGTTCCTTACAATCTCAAGGCGGGGATGACCATGCAGGGAGCTAAACTCCTAGAACTAAAACCAGAACTTACTAGAAGCCAAACTAAATTACTTTTCGACAAGGCACAGGAGACGGCTCTCGCATTTTACGCGAAAATCCCAGAGTCAGAAAAACTTGCATCCGCCGCCGCCGCTTGGAACATCTGTGCATCTCGCCAGGATGAACTCGAAGTTGCAAGAAAAGAAAACGCAAACCCCCAGGCTTACGCTAAAAAAGTTTCCAATTTCGCCTTCGCTGCTTTCCCCAATGAGATTATTTCTCGCTTAGATAAATTGCAATTTACTGAGCCGAAGTTAGTCACATTAAATAATGAAGCGAATCATTTTTTGGGTCGAGAATGGAATCCAACCGAAAAACATCCTATAGAAATCAGAGCTTCTCACCACCTAGTCGGACATGAGCGCCATGTTTCCAGGCTAATGTTTGTCCAGGATAGTGACGGCGAATATAAGGAATTCGCCATGCTTTCAACCAGAACCGCACAGCTTCCCATTGGTACAAAAGCGCTCTCTTGTATGGTTGGGATAGAACCTGCTACCGCCAAAGCAACTATTGGACTGCCAGGAAACGAGCCGGTTGAAATTACTATCCGTGAACTCAAGAACTTCTCTTATGCAGGACTTGTTTTTAATGCCGAATCGGTCAACTTAGAATTTGGCACTGTGCCTGTTCCTGACAAAACAGTAAAAATCAAAATTGATGCTTTGACTTTGGGTGAGTTAGACAGTGATTCTGCCCAACAGTTAAAAGAAATTGATTACCTGAAAAGTGGTAATCCTCTAAAATTAAAGCTCACGTCAATTTCTGAAACTGGAGATCAAGCTTTTGTGCTGGGTGAGTCTCCCAATGGTAATCTCCTAAAAATCAATAAAATCAACTTTTATGATTTTTCTGGTCAAACATTCAATGATCAAGATTACCGAAAACTGACTATCGAAACCTCAGCTTCTAAAACTAGAGATGCTGTGTTTTTGAATGGTGAAGCCTTGGGGGTATTGCACTTCAAAAAAGACAAAGACGCGCTCAGACAACTTGGGCTACTCAAAACTGGAAAACTTACACCCGCCGACGCTATCATTGAAAGTAATTTTTCTGTTATTTGCGCTCAAATTGACCCTAATACCGTTGAATATCCCCAAAAGTGGACGAAGGAATTTCAGATTTTTGGGATTCAATCAGTTAACCCTCAGCAACTGTATATGATTGATAGTAGTGCGAAAATTCTACATCAGATTAAAGAGCGTCCTACCTTTTTATTTTCTACAGAATCAAACAAAAAACTTGGAGTCATGGGCTTGGCTGTTGACAACCAGAAAGCTGAGACTGTGACAAAATGGTTAACTGCTCAAAAAGTTGAATGGCAGCAAGTACCAATAGAAGATGTCATCAGGGAAACCAAAAAAGGTCTAGCAGTATTTCACTTAGTCAGCAGTTCAATTCCCCCCAAAACTTTGGAGAACATGACCAAGAAATTTGGTGCTGTGATTGAATCAAGTAGTGAATATCAACAAAAAATTAAATCTTTGTCCACGCGATCGCAATTCTTGAAACCTCCATCTCAATCAGCATTGTCCCCGCCTCAACAAAGCGCTCAATTCCACCCAAACCAAGAGGTTCAAAATGTCGCCCCTCCTGTCATCAAAGGTAAACCAATTCCCATGAACTACCCTTTAATGATGCATGGTGAACCGAACCCACTATCTGTAAATACTTGCATTGATGCCATGCGCGGATACGGCAGAACTCATACCACCAGAGCTAAAGAGCCATACAAACAGTATGGGTTTAAGGAAGGCGATATTGCTCTGGCGACAGGCATTGATAAGCAAGTCGCCTTTCGAGTCGGAGAACAGTATCAAATCACACCTGATATGATTGCTGACCCCGTTTATCAACAGCAATGGGCTGATATGGAAAAGCACTCACCCAAAGCATTACCAAAACTGTTCACGGGTAAACAGCAGGTGTGGGGACTACATCTTGAACCCTTGGGGGATTATGTGGAGGGTTTTATAGTCCCGTTTCCTGAAACACAAAACAGAGCCGTACCCAACCAAGAAGTCCAACCTCAATCAGTTACTATTGATGATTTAAGAAATTGGTACAATGCCGCAGATAAGTTAGGGAAGTCGGAGAATTACAAAAAACGCATTGTGGAAGTGGCAAATGGGTTTAAAGCTGGTGAGCAATTATCAGCCGAAGCGTTGACAATAATGAATAAAGATACATTTGAGCTTGAAGCCATCAGTCGGCTCACTCAAATTGCTCAAAGGATTGGCATGGTTTTGGGACAATCTCGGCAAGATGGTTTCACTGAAGTTAAAGGCAAGGTTTATGACCTCAGCTTTAACACTGAGCGTAAAGATTTGACTATCCAACAGAAAAATGGAGATGTAGTTTTAGGTGTTCAATCAGGCAAAGTGCATACCTCACGAGTCACGCCTGAAATCCTACAAACTTTTGAAGGAGCTAACTCTCTTCTTGACAAGACTTACTCCTCTTATCAAGCCCAGTCAAGAGAAATTCATAGATAACCCTAGCCCTGAAATCAGAACTGATGATTTTTGGTTTTGACTCGCTGATACAGTTCTTCCATTGTTTCAATAAAGGAAGCATCATTGTGCCAGAAATCAGGAAAATCCCCTTGTTTCTTAATCAAAATTGCACAGATACTACCTGGAGTTGCCACTTCAATAGTTTGTGGTAATCGTTTTGTACCTAACCAAAATTCTCTGGCATTTGGGATTTGGTTAAGAGATTCTTTTTCTAGCTTAGTGTACAGCGAATTAGAAAGTTCTAAAGGAATTTCCTTAGTATTCAATTCTTCAGATAGAGCTTTTCCCAAAGGAGAATCAGCTAATTTGGCTTGAAGTTCTGCTTTCGATAATCCCCGTAATTCAAATAACAACCAGGGATTATTATCTAATTGAGAAGCTACTAAATAGTAAACTCCAGCAATGTGCTTACAGGGATTAGCATAATCTGGACAAGAGCATTTAGTTTTGAAATCCTTACTACTATGGGGCAATAAATGTAGTCCCAAATTAGAGAAAGTATCTTCAATATTTTCCGGGACTTCATTTAGAAGCAATCGAGAAATAATACTGGCTTTAGAAGAAAGCTGTTGGATAGCTTCATTCCAACGGGTTTTAGCAATAGGTGTAATCTGAATCTCTATATTATAAGTTGGTTCTTTGTAGACTCCAAAATAGGGATTAACTGAGCCTCGGACTTTGGCGGTAATTTTATTTAAGTCAATCTCAAAGGTTTTAACTTTACCACCGCTAGCATAAGACCGTCCTCTTTTGAGTCGGTTATCATCTGTAAAAGCTTCTAGTGCTTGAATAAAGCGATCGCCCCACCAAGTTCGACTAAATTTAGCCATAATATCTACTCCAAAATTGCACTCTTGTTCAATGAAATCAACCGTTTAAAGGCTTCATTATCTAATTCTGTGAGCCAAGATTCATCACTACCAACAACAGCATTAGAGAGTTTTTTCTTATCTTCAATCATTTGGTCAATTCTCTCTTCTAAAGTCCCAATAGCAACAAATTTATGCACAAAGACATTCTTTTTTTGACCAATACGGAAAGCACGGTCAGTTGCTTGGTCTTCAACTGCTGGGTTCCACCAACGGTCAAAGTGAAAGACATGGTTGGCTTTCGTGAGGGTGATACCTACGCCCCCTGCTTTCAAGGAAAGGATAAAAACCGATGGTTCTGTATTTGGGTCTTGAAATTCGGTAATCATTTGTTCTCGACGTGGGCGACTAGTGCCACCATGCAAATAGTAAGTATTGCAATGCAGACTATGTTTGAGATGTTTTTCAATCTTTTCACCCACTTCCGTAAATTGACTAAAAATGAGTAAACTTTCTCCTTCATCAACTGCCTCCTCAACCATCTCTGCTAACCGACTGAGTTTGTGCGAACGTAGTGGGGAAAAATCACTCCCATCTTGCAGAAATTGGGCTGGATGATTACAAATCTGCTTCAATTTCATCAGGGTTGAAAGAATCAGTCCTTTACGTTGAATTCCCTCTGCTGATTGTAATTGTTTTTCTACATCTTGTACTACCACTTCATAAAGCGATGCTTGCTCTTTGGTCAGGTTAGTGTAGAGTTTTTGCTCAACTTTATCTGGCAAGTCATTAATAATAGATTGGTCAGTTTTTAACCTTCGCAGAATTAGAGGTTCTACCAGTTTTTTCAAGGTAGCAGATTTCACGCGGTCATTGTCTTTTTGAATCGGAATCTCGAAGATTTTCCGAAACTGGGCTTCTTTACCCAAGTAGCCAGGATTGAGAAAGTTAAAAATTGACCACAAATCCAGTAAGCGGTTTTCTACAGGAGTTCCTGTTAATGCCAGCCGATGTTTAGCTCTTAATTTTAAAATCGCTTTAGTTTGGGCAGCTTTCGGATTTTTAATATTTTGTGCCTCATCCAGCTTTACCTGCCACACATATTAGTGGCATATAGTCAATATATTTAAGAATATTTGCTTCATATTGTTCGGAAATAATTTCCCAGGTAGCATAAATTTCAAATGCTGCTTTAGCAGTCTTGCTTTTGCCTTTTTTCTTCGGATTTTCCGATGATAACTGTCGATATTTTAGTGCGGGAATAAATTGGTCTTTGAGGATTACTTGTTTAAAACTTTGAGTGTAATGATACCAAAATAATAAATCTGAACCTATTTGAAACTTCTCCGCATTATATATTGCTAAAAAATGGATATCTTTAAGTAGTTTGATAATATTAAGTGCTATTCCACTTTTGGTAGATACTACTGTTTCATAACAATCTACCTGCCAGTACTGGAATTCTTCATAGCTGTCAGTCAACTCAATTTCTAAATACTTGGTTAATTCTGGTGAAGGTAGGGGCTGATTATTGGTGGTTGGTAAGGCAAAGTATTTAGGAGATATGCGTTGGACAAATTGAGTATTGTCTTCTTTAATTCCCAATTCCTGTACTAAAAAGGCGATTAATTCGGATTTAACCAAATGTCCAGGATGAATTTGTTGACTATTGGTGTGACTTTTTTGGGATAATTGAGTTTCTACCCACAAGTAAAAAGAGCCTGACTGGATAAAGTCAGTTTCCTCGTTTGGTATCCAGGTGCCATGAAGTATTCTCATTGTTGTGATGTCTCTGGATTGTTCGGAAATTCACGCGCCTTAGAATTACTTTAGCAAACAGAGGTGCTAGAATTATCTCCTTTATGCAAAAGAAAGCGATGGTGTTTTCGTGCGATCGCTTGACTTACGCACGATAGAGGCAGCAGTCCCATACTTCCCTTACAACTCAAAATCAAGAGTGAAGGTTTGGTCATCAGAATCAAGAATTTGGTTTTCGATAGTAGATGGCTCTTGAGTCATTGAAGGAAGTTTGTTATCTTCAGTATTATTCGGCGTGAAAGCTACTTGTTGTGTGGGAAATGCACCCTTTCTGAAAGCAAAATAACAATCAACTATAAAGTAAAGCGTGTCCAGGTAACTTTTATCTAGTTTTTGCGATTCTGCAAATATGCGCTCTCGGTAATTATCTTTGAGGCGAACTTTTTCCGGTGCTAAGTCTTTTTTATCTGCCATTGTTATAACTTCACTTAAAAGATGTAGTAGTTGGGTTCTTGCTGCTGATGGTCTTTGCCATCTCTAAAAGCCCAGAGACATTGGCTTCTACCGGATTGTCCAGGATTTTGAAGCCGTTTTTCTCCAACAGCTTCTTGAACCCTGGTAAAAGGCAACCTCCACCGATCGCCCAGATTTCATCCCCCTGGTGCTTGGCATCAAGTGTCAGATTCACCACTTTCTTCAAGTATTTTTCATACCAATCTTTCAAACAAGTACTGTAAACATCTTTGATATCGATGTCACGGCTGTATCGGGTATGCCCCATTTCCAAACAAAATCGGATTTTGGATGGGTCTCCGATTTTTCCGCCATTCAAATGTTTCATTTTTTGGGAGATATCATCGATAAGAACTTCTACACCGATGGGGTAAGCAGTATGAACTTCTCGCTGACCCCGGTTGTAACGAGAATACAAAGTCGTACCATTGCCAAAGTCTAAAATGGTTAGCTTTTTCGGTAGTGGATGCCCAAACAATGCACCCATACCCTCTAGTACAACTTTCAGGACTTCTACTTTTACTTCTGATTGTTTGCCAGCAAGTATCGGCTGATATTCTCCATTGAGTACTTTTTGTAGTTCTTCAGCTAGACCAACATCATGTAAGCTAACGACTAATTTTAAGTGCCAAGCCCTACGGTGTGGTAGATGTGCCAATGCGCCCAACAAAGTCAACAACGCATTATTGACTTTATTTTCATTATTGTCTGTGTTGCGGTCAAAATAATTTCCTGTACGGTAAGCTGACTCTCCAACTGTGTAAGCAGTGCCGTTAAAAACTACCCTCCCTGGAACATCTTCCATCTCGGCATTGGTTATATAGCTGGGGACACGAACTACCTCAAAGCCATCGACTAAAAGTTTGAGACTTCCGTAACCGTTATCGAAACCCGCAGGAAAAATTTTTTGTAAGGTGTGAATGTTTGACATAGGCTTCAAGTAATACACTTTAATTTGTAAAAATTCTTTGTTTAGATGATTTGGAGAAGCAGAGGTAGAGAAGGATAAAATAACTCCTGTTTTTTCTCCAGCCTCAAGAGCTTATCATATTCCCTTGGGGGCTAAGTGGGGCATAAAATGTCGATCAGTCAGATATACCCTACTTAGCACCTATATATATCCTATATAGGGGTCAAAAAGTTCCCGAAGTCCTGAACTATTGTTGGGGTATATATAGCCCCCATATAGCCCCTATTAAGAATTTCTGAAATCTTTTTTATCAACGTAGCAGAAATTAATTTAGATCATTGACTGTTTGATTTATAGTCTATTGTCAATGTCATTGCGATCAAATTAGCACTCATTAAATGTCTAGCCAAAGCTCTAATGCACTTGGAATTTACCCAAGAGAAATTGGTTGCTTCGAGAGACTATTACTTGAGATAAGAGATTTTCTACGCAAGAGAAGTAAGGTCAAACCAGTTCGCAATGGGCAACTTTTAGAGCTTGTCATCTAACGACCTTGCCTCTTTTGAGCTATAAATGCTTTCTCAGTAAGCTTTCTAGATAATAAATTGTAAAAGTTGTTTCTTGACAGGCTCTTAGAGACGCTAAACGCGAACGCCCCGCTGCACTAACGCAATTCGCAATGACGCTCTCTACGAGACGCTAAAAGCGAACACAGACTCGCTACCGCAATTAAAATACGTTGAACTCCAATTGTATAATTTGTGGGTTTCTGAGCTTGGACTAATTCTTGTAATCATTGGTCTACAAGACGCTAATCCAACTCTTGGAGACGCTGCGTGTAGATTGCTTTATGTAAGAGTACGCTATCAGTAGTGAGTTCAAGCCCCAAAGAATTGCGAATTGTTTTGGTCAACTCGGCATTTCGTCCGCTAGTTTCTTTAGAGTTAGGAATTGGCGAAGAGCGAGAAACTCAACTGCAAGAGATATTACCCGACGAAAGAATTTCGACTCAAGAGTACGTTACTCTAGAATATCTCAGGTCAGACTTGCAGGATTTATTAGCTACCTTGAAGCCAAATCAACGTCTTGTCTTAATATTACAGTTTGGGCTGGAGGGCGAGGGGAAGCTAACTGCAAAACAGGTTACATAAATACTCAATCTTAGTCATTCCAAGATACGCTCTGCTCATGGACAGAATATGAAAACTTTACGGCGTGAGCAAGACCAGATTAAAGATTATTTGGCTAGTTGAAAACTATTTATATTCAAGGGAAAGGAATTGCTGCTGTCAAAAGCACTTCTGCTATATTCAGTTGAATCGCCATTGGTTCACAGTTGGGGCAATTAACCTTAATTTGGATGATTGAAGGTTGCCCAATATAATCTTCAACTACAGTTCCATTACACAATAATCCTGCCGAATTAAATAGTTAGAACAATAAATGGGTTCTTATCAGCTTTTGGTGATCAATAGTGGGCTGGTTTAGGCAAAAGGCAGAAGTAAGAAAGAATAAAATTACAGAAAGGACTGTGGTACAAGGGTTACAGAATTTCCACATCACAAGAAAAGTCTTCAGGTTGGATCTGGATCTTTGTCACAACTCCTACGACGACAGGCAAAATATTAAAACCCTTCTGCCTTAAAGTGCGTAACCTTTCATCATCACCAAAAGTTGCCAAGAACCAATAAATGGTACAGTAACGCAACATTAACTATATTATTCAGATGCATGAGGCTACACAGGCAATTGATACTTTTTTGTCCCTTGTGGCTAACCCTCGTAAGTTTAAGATTAATTTTTTGAGTCTGTGTGCGTAGGCGCAGCCCGCCGTAAGCATCGCATCACTCTGGACAAGAAAATAGGGTCGCTAGCTCAGATGACTCTGGATAAAGCTGCTCTTAATCTGCTCGGCTATTCCTACTAGACAGAGCAACTGGCTCCCCTAGATTCTTGAGATAATACCTTGCATCCTTATTAAGTAAGGCTTTTTGCTGATTTTCCAACATAAATTATGAGTAAAATATTTTCTCATTTATAGTCAACACTTAAGATGTACTATGACCCTAAATATACTCTTCGTTAAAATTTACGTTTAGCAAGGAGAAAAATACTAAAGCCGACTTCCTTGATTTCGCTTATTTAAAAATAAAAATATTAGTGGCGAATAACGTTATTCGCTTCTGATAGTCCCTTATATAAATTTCAGGGATTAACAGTAAATCACCGTTTATTCTCAGTAAGAACTATGACTCGAAGAATTATCGCACTGTTCAACCAAGCCGGAGGTGTAGGAAAAAGCACTCTTACAATGAATCTTGGTTATCATTTAGCACAACGAAATAATAAAGTACTACTTGTTGATATGGACCCACAAGGGTCATTGACGATGTTTATGGGTTTAGAGGCATCAGAGTTGGAAGATACAGTTTACAATGCAGTTGTCGATGGTGATGCCTTACCTATCAACAAAAACATTCACGGTATGGATCTTGCACCATCCAATATTGACTTGAGTGGTGCTGAATTGGGACTGGTTATGGCTGATATGCGAGATTTTAAGCTGAAGCAAGCCTTAGAACCAGTAATAAATAACTATGACTTTATTTTGATAGACTGTCCACCTAGTCTAGGAATATTAAGCTATATTAGCTTAGTTGCGGCTACTCATGTCCTAATCCCTATTCAGACACATAACAAAGCACTTCGAGGAACAGAGCTACTATTCCAAACACTTGCTCGTGTTCAAAGGGGAGCAAACCAACAACTTAAAGTTGCTGGTATCATTCCTACCATGTATGATGGCCGCACCGCACAAGGTAATAGAAGCCTTGATTCTGTCCGCCAATTAGGAGCGCAAATCCCTGTTTACGAAACTATTCCTATTGCTATAGCCTTTGCGGATGCCTCTGAAAAACATATGCCTTTGGCACTTTATAGTTCAAGCCATCCAACAGTAAAAGTTTTAGAAAAAATTGCTAAAAGTCTGGATGCTTTACAATGACTAATAAGAAAAGCTCTGAGCCTGCCTATAAAGTAAAGGGTGTTGATTTACTATTTTTACAAAAAAATGAAACACCTTTAGAATCAGTTTTATTATCAGCTATTCATCTACCCTCAAAACAACCTAGACGCTACTTTGATCTTGAGGCAATGGAAGCGCTTACAGCATCAATTAGACAAAAAGGGGTGTTACAACCACTTCTTGTTCGTCCCAAAGGGCAAAATCAATATGAACTCGTTGCAGGTGAACGACGTTATCGCGCTGCCAAAGAAGCTAGGTTGGAAACAGTTCCCGTCATCATAAAGGATTTTTCCGACGAAGAAACTTTTGAAATTGCTCTTGTGGAAAATCTCCAACGAGAGGATTTAAACCCTCTTGAGGAAACAGAAGGTATTTTAGACTTATTATCCTTAAAACTTAATCAGTCAAGAGAAGCAGTTATTTCACTGTTTCATGTAGTCTCTCACCCTGAGCGAGAGTCGGCGAATAACGTTATTCACAGCGATGAGTGGAAGGTAGTTTTGGACGTTTTTAACATCATAGGAAAATTTACTCCTAACAGTTTTCGTACTAATCGCTTACCATTACTCAATCTTCCAAAAGATATTTTGGAATATCTTCGCCAAGGAAAAATAGAATATACAAAAGCAAGAGAAATAGCCCGAATTAAAAACAATAGCCAGAGGGAAGAACTGTTAACAGTAGCAATTACTGAAAAGTTATCTTTGAATCAAATTAAGGAGCGTATTGCCAGCATAAAGACAGCCGTCACTAAAACAACGTCTGAAAAAAGTGCATTGTACCAAAGCCGTCTCAAGGCTATATCTACAAAAGCCAAAAAGACTAAAGTATGGGATGACTCTAAAAAAACACAGAAGTTTGACAAGCTCCTCGCAGAAATAGAAAAGCTTCTTGCAGAAGAATAGGTAGCAAGGCATAACCGATATTCACTCCTCCAACCATGTACTCCTAGTTCTGACTCCTGACTCCTGATAGAGGTATTCTTTGAAAATGAGTTTTCGATGAGACTACTACTGGATGTTTAATTTAGTACTTGTGTACTATAATAACTCCACTCCCAGTATTATAATGATGTGCGGCATCTGATGATAAGCAATGTCCACTCCTCCTAATCTTTCCCCTCAACAAGTAAGCGCCTTTCCTCAACACGAAACAATCACTGGAGTTGTAGAACGTTTAACTTTTTACTCTGCTGAATCGGGTTACACAGTGGCAAGGCTGACTCGCCCGCGTAGCACCGAACTCACAACAATTGTTGGCAGCTTTGCTAATATCCAGCCAGGGCAGACTTTACAGCTAACTGGGTTCTGGCGTGACCATCCACAATTTGGGCCACAGTTCCAAGTAGTCAACTACAAAGAAACCAAACCAGCTACTCTCACTGGAATTGAGAAATATTTGGGCAGTGGGCTGATTAAAGGTGTTGGACCAGTCACAGCAAGACGGATTGTTGCCCACTTCGGGCTAGAAACCCTGGACATCATCGAAAACCAGATTGAACGGCTGATTGAAGTCCAGGGTATTGCCAAAAAGCGGATTAAGTTAATTAAAAATGCCTGGGAGACACAGAAGGCCATAAAAGAAGTAATGGTATTTTTGCAAGGGCACGGTGTTTCAACAACATACGCGGTCAAAATTTACAAGCAATATAAGGATGAAGCGATCGCTACAGTTACCAAGAACCCCTACCAGCTAGCAGCCGACATCTACGGTATTGGTTTTCTGACTGCCGATAAAATTGCACGGAATATCGGAATTGCCCCTGACTCAGAATTTCGTTACTGTGCGGGGATTATCCATTGCCTAAGTGAAGCTGCCGAAGATGGCCACTGTTACCTGCCACAAAGCGAATTGATTGAGTCGGTAATCAAACTGCTGACTACCGAATCTCATCAGCCCACAGAAGAAGCGGTCGCGAGCATTATTAAAGACATGGCTCTAGCAGACGAACTGATTAGAGAGCAGGATGAAGAGAAAACATTACTTTGTTACAAGCCGACTTACTTTCATACAGAACAGAATTTAGCTCAACTGATCCGCCAACGCTTAGGAAAGCCTGTTGGTACTGACATTGAGCGTGTGCGTGATTGGATTGAGCGTTTTACCACTAGCCGTAAAATTCAGCTTTCAGAACAGCAACGCTTGGCAGTAGAAACAGCAGCTTATTCTAAAATCACGATTTTGACTGGTGGCCCTGGCGTTGGAAAGACTTTCACTACCCACACTATTGTCTCACTTTGGAAAGCAATGGGTAAATCTATTGCCCTAGCTGCACCCACTGGGCGGGCTGCTCAACGGTTGGGTGAAATGACTGGGCTGGAAGCAAAAACCATACACCGATTGTTGGAATTTGACCCCCGCTCAAGGGGTTTCAAGCGCGATAGCGAAAATCCTTTACCCCACACGGCAATTATCGCTGATGAAGCATCGATGCTTGATTTGTTTTTGGCTTACTCCTTAGTTAAAGCAGTGTTAGCTGGCGCTCTACTGTTATTGGTAGGTGATGTTGACCAGTTACCATCTGTAGGGCCAGGTCAAATACTCGCTGACCTGATCAATTCTGGGCGAGTTCCGGTGGTGCGGTTGACCCAGGTATTTCGCCAAGCCCAACAGAGCGCAATCATCTCTGTTGCTCACCAAATCAACCGGGGCCAGTACCCAACAATCGAGCCAATTTCTGACAATCCCATGTCCGACTGTATTTGGCATGGCGGCGGACATCAGCCCGAACATGGTGTACAGGCAATCTGCGAATTGATTACCGATTTGATTCCCCGCTTAGGTTTTAATCCTGCCACTGATGTCCAAGTGCTTTGCCCGATGACACGGGGAGTAATCGGGACTCGTAACCTGAACACAGTATTGCAGCAGTTGATCAACCCACCCAGCCCCAGCAAGGTAGAGATTAACAGAGGTGGGAATTTGTTACGCGAGGGCGATCGCATTATCCAGTTGACCAACGACTACAACCGCGAAGTCTTCAACGGCGACTTGGGAATAATCCTCACCATTGATACTGTCGAGCAGGAAGTTATAGTACTGTATGGTGAGCGGACTGTGGTTTACGATTACGCTGACCTGAATGAAATTGCCCTTGCCTGGAGCATTTCTATTCATAAAAGCCAAGGCTCAGAATATCCGGTGATAGTTCTGCCAATCTATATGCAGCACTATATGATGTTGACCCGGAACCTGTTTTACACCGGGCTGACCCGTGCCAAGAAGTTAGCGATTGTTGTAGGAGCAAAAAAAGCGATATCTCTGGCGGTGCGCTCTACTGATGACCAACGGCGATACACAAGGTTACAGCAGAGGTTACTTCAGGCAGGACTGCATTGATATGCCTTGGCTATTAAATAATTCGTAATTAAGTTTTGTGATGGGGATTTAGACCCCGACCCAAAACTTGCTTATTTTTTGAACTGCGGGATTTAAACCCACGGTACTCGGTTAAAAATAGAAAATTTTAATGAGCTATTTGATTTATACTTTTAAATCCCCTGGTTTAAAAAAGTCGAAAAGTTTGTATGTCCAGCCTGAGTTCCGACATGGTTCGCATCTATTTGCAAGAAATTGGTCAGTATCCTTTATTAAAGCCAGAGGAAGAAATCGCTTATGCAAGACTTGTACAAGAAATGATTGTCATTGAGCAATCTAAAAATGAACTAACTCAACAGCTAGACCGCGAACCAACAATGACAGAATTAGCCAACGCTGTTGAAAAAACTGAAACACAAATCCGAGCAGCGCTACACCTTGGTCAAAGAGCTAAACAGAAAATGGTGACAGCTAACTTGCGATTGGTAGTATCTGTTGCCAAGAAATACCAGAACCGCAATTTGGAATTTCTTGATTTGATCCAAGAAGGAGCGATCGGTTTACAACGGGGTATAGAAAAATTTGATCCCAACCGGGGCTATAAGCTATCAACTTACGCCTACTGGTGGATTAGTCAAGCTATAACCAGAGCAATTGCAGAACAATCCCGCACTATTAGATTACCTGTTCACCTGACTGAAATACTTAATAAAATTAAAAAAGTGCAGCGAGAAAGCTTTCAAAAACTCGGTCGTCATGCCACTGCTGAGGAAGTTGCATCAGCATTAAACATAAGCACAGATAAACTTCGAGAATATCTCACCGCTTCTCGCACAGCCATCTCTTTAAATAAACAAGTTGGAGACGAGAAAGAGACAGAATTGGGCGAAATTCTAGCAGACGTTGGGGCTTCACCAGAAAAACTGCTCACCCAAGAACTTCTATCGCAAGATGTCGCTAAATTTTTAGAACCATTGACACCTATACAGCGTCAAGTGTTGACTTTAAGTTTTGGGCTAGAAAATGATCAGCATTTCAATCTCGCTCAGATTGGCCAACAGCTAAACCTCAGCCGAGAGCGGATTCGTCAAATCCAGGTCAAGGCAATAAATATTCTCCGCCATCGACAAAACGCCATGCAAGAGTATTTATTTGATTAAACCATCATGTAAAAATAAGTTGTACAAATTTAATTTGAAATAAGCTGTTAGCCTTACTTTCCAATTAAAAGTGTTCAAGTTATTTTTGCGTGACTCCTACGCTGCCACCAATAATCTCAATTGTTTCCCAAAAGACCATCTCGAAATATAAGCCCAATCTTTAAAACGCAACATCCGTAGCAATCTCCTGCCAGCGAGTAGCCAAATCCTCCGCAGTAGAACTTTCAACAGCGGCAAGGTTTAATGGATAGTCCACGTTGTCTCGCTCGATCCAGCGCACGGCTTTGAATTGACCATTGCTTGCCCTTAATATAAATCCAGACTCTCGGCATTCACCAGAAGCTAGATATAACACTCCGGGGGCTACTTGCTCGGGTCGCAAATCAAGAGGCTTATCTTGTACGTTCCACATCCGCGTTTTGGCAACTGGCGAAATCGCATTCACGAGAATTCCATGCTCTTTGCCTTCAACCGCAAGCACATTCATCAGACCTATCTGTGCCATTTTTCCCATAGCATAAGGGGCGAGACCACTGAGTGCATATTGCTGATAGATAGCTCTATCCGAAGTTGTAAGCACAATCCGTCCGTAGTTTTGCTGTTTCATAATCGGAAAGACGGCTTGAGCCAGCCATGTTGGTGCCTCTAAATTAATGCTGATGGCGCGCTGTAGAAAATCAGGCGTTAGTTCTTGCACTGACTGATAGGTGACCCATCCGGCATTGTGGATCAAGATGTCGAGACGACCAAACTTCAAAAGCGTAGTTTCCACTAGACTTTGGCAGTTATCTCTACTATCAAGGATTACGTTGCTCGGAAATGCAACTCCACCCGCTTCTCGAATCCTGCTTGCAGCATCAGCCGCCACGTTCGGATCGAATCCGGTTCCATCTTTGTTAACGCCTGCGTCATGCACAACGACACACGCTCCTCTTTCCGCAAGCAGGCGGGCATAGGCTGCCCCCAAACCTCCCCGCTTCCAGTAATAATTGCTACATGATTATCGAGTCGAATCACTTAACTTTCTCCTGACTTAAATTCTGCTTCTTAGCGGGTTTATGCAGCGTCTAATAACTAGCGAGCGAGTTTAGCTACCAGACTCGAATTAATGTTAGGCGGCGTACCACTAGGCTGTTGACTTTGGCTATTTTTTGGGGAATTACCGAAAAATTATTTGTGCTGGTTTTTGCTTGTGTGAAAGCGCCCGCAACAGCCATCTTACACCAAAATAAAAAGCACAATTTCTGCATGAAGTCTTGTGGGCTAAAGAGTACAGAGTCAACAGCCTAGATTGTTACTGCTATAAGAATTCTTCGGATTGGCGCTGCTCTCGTTGCGAGCGCCCTTGCCTACACCCAGGTGAAAAGCCACCAGAATAGATATAAGAGAGTTGTCTAAACAATTGCTAATTGGTAATACTCGCGCTACGAAGAAACTTGTTTCTTCGCTAAATAGAGGTTTGTTAGAAGGAGAAGACGGTGCGGAGTGTACCTGTCAGGATTGTGCTATTGACGCTTTGATTAGCTGGATTTGTAATCACTTGAAATACAGGTGTGACACGGATATTGTCATTAATTGGAAAATTGTAGAAAGCCTCGAAATTCGTTTGCGTCAAATCTCCTATTTCACTTGTGATAAACGGCTGACCTACAGCTATGCCTGCCAGAGCATTTTCAACGAATAGATCAGGAAAAGCGACACCCCCCATCCAATAGCTAGGCTTTAAATCACCAAAGGCAGTATCAGCGTAGCTACCGTAACCGTAGCGTCCAAAAACAGCAAAACGGTCTGAAAGGGTCAATTCCAAGTTTGCTCCAAAGACATCAAACTTCCCTCCTAAAATACTACCGCCCGTATATTGCAAGCGTAGCGCAAACATTCTAGAAGGAGCGTATTCTAACTCAATGATTCCTTGATAAGGATCGCCAAACAGCCCTCCTTCTCCTCGTCCGTTGGGATAAAGAATGTATCCCAGTGGGAAAATACCAGGAACTGGAGAAGAACTCTCTATTCTGGAGCGACTGGCAGATGCCGCCACATAAGCAGCTCGCACCGTAAATGCGCCTTCATTTGGATTCCACCTGACAGCAGCACCCGCTCCTAGCCCTTGAACTGGAAAAAGAATATAGTTATTTACCAATGCTTGCGTAGAGAAGTCTAGAAAACTGACATTTGCATAGCGGTTGATGTCTACATAGTCAGTCAGACTGATGACTGGACCCAGGGAAAGCGTTAAATCCTCGGATGGAGAAAAGGTATAATTCAGACGGGACACGCCAAACTCTTCAACGGGCGGTTTGGCTGAATAGTCTAAAACGCTGCCAAGACTGGGTTCTAATAATCCTGCTGCATTGTCGTCTGCCCCATTGCTGCCAATTTCTAGCCAGAGTTCTAGTGCATCTGTTCCATTAAAACTTGTAGTCAAGTCTAGGGTAGCTCGGTAAAGGAATGTAGGATTTGGATCTATTGTCGCAATTTCTCTACCTGTGACATCAACAATGTGATCGCCACTATAGTCTCCCCCAGTGACTCCAAACACAACTATTCCTGACAATGTGGTGGTTGTCGAGAACTTGTTAGCTTCCAACTCAGCAGTTCGGGCTGCCAATCCATGTACACGTTCTTGTAATGTGTTTAGTTCACCAGAAAACTCTTCTTGAAGTTGTTGTAATGTCTCTAAATCATCACGAGATATTCGTGAACCAGTTCCTTGAGCAATTTGTTCGCTGATTTGTTTAAGTGTTACGTTCAATGCTACTGCAAATTCGTAACGAGTCATTGCTTGCTCGCCCCGAAAAGTTTGGTCTGGATAGCTTGTAAGAATGTGATATCGAGCGATCAAAGATTGAAGCATCTGAAATGCCCAATGTGTAGGTTGAACATCATCTAATTGATTTACTGAAGTCACTTGTCCTTGTAGCATTGCGCCTGATTTTTGGGGAATACTTTCAGGAATTAGCTGGGTAATTGAAGTTGGAGTAACAGGAGAAAGTTTTTCCTCAACAGTCTCGGCTAAGGTAGGAGTTGCATGATTTAGGATGACGAAGCTCAAAAGACTCAAACAACCCATTATATGGAAATTTGCAAACCAATAATTTTGCATACTTCAGCAGTAGATTTTAGAAGGATTAGCGTTTACGTCCAAGCGTGAGTGCTGCTAAAAGCAACGAGCAACACAAAATATCCCGGCGGCATTAGCTAAATGATGTTGCGATTCATAATCATTGAAAAGATAGAGAGCAAGACATTACAGGCAATACAGAACTTAGTCGCTCGATTCAGATGCAGGTAGTAGATTGCCAGGTTTCTACAACTTGTTGGATGGCTTCATGAGCAGTTGCGATCGCTCTTTTTCGTTCGTCAACCCCCATTGCTAGATTTTCGGCATGGATAAACGTGACATCAGCTACACCAATAAAGTCAAACACTGCCCGCAAGTAAGGCTCTTGAAAATCGAGTGGTTCGCCTGCATAACTTCCGCCTCGTGTTGTAATTACCAGCGCTTTTTTATCGTTCAACAGTCCTTCGTAACCATTAGCACCCACCACAAACGTCCGTCTGACTCTCACAATCTGATCGATGTATGCTTTGAAACTGGCAGGTACACTGTAGTTGTACATAGGAATGCCAAAGATATAGAGGTTTGCCGCCAGCAGTTCAGCAATCAATTCATCGGAAATCATCAAGGCAGATTCTAATGCTGGAGTGAGTTGAGCCGGGGGGCAAAACGCAGCAGTAATCCAGGCTTCATCGATCACGGGTACTGGATAACGTCCTAAATCGCGATAGATGACAGGAACATCTGGATGCATTTGTTTCCACAAGGTCACAAATTGCTGGGTTAAGGAGCGTGAGATAGAGCGCTCGCCGCGTGGGCTAGAATCAAGGTGCAAAAGTTTCATGGATTAATCCTCTTAAAACCTGTTTGTAGAGTCAAAAGAACAATTACATGCCGTTCCAGCGATCGCTACTCCTGCCAGCACCAGCCCTAAATGACCGAGCCACGCTCCATATATGAAGCTAAAATAGCCAGCTACCAGCAGGACAGCATCGATCTGAAGTGATCGGCGTGCCTCTAGCCGACGGGCAAAAGGTTGAAACATAACCCCCGCGATCGTAATGATGAACAACATCAAACCTGCCCAGTTCGGTAGACCATATCTTGCTAACTGAGTAGGTAAAATTACACCGACAATTCCTGCCAAAGACCATGCCAATGCGATCGCCGAAATGCCACTACCAAAACCTGCCATCTTTGCATAAGTACCATATAGGGGAATTTGCAAATTCGTTGCGTGAGTGATGAGGAAAATGGCTATTGCCGCAATGAACTGGGGCCGTTTCATTGTGAAACTCCTGAAAGACAAGTTGTATCCGTCAAAAAACCTTGGTTTGGATTAAATATGCGATAGTTCCAGCAAACTTCAGGCGGTGTAGCTGCACTTTATAAAGAACAATCTTGATAAACTAACTTTACAAAACCGTCTTAATGCCGTCTTGCACGTTCTTGAGTTTTTGGACACATTCTTACTGACTTTTGAGAAATGCTTTGGGACTTACGCCCACCAATCGTTTGAAGTGGCGGCTGAGGTGGCTTTGATGGGTGAAGCCAAGACTGTAAGCAACTTCTGCGATCGTCAAATTACTTTGTCGCAGTAACTGCTTGGCGCGATCAACTCTGCACTGAATCACATACTGATGTGGTGCTAATCCGGTCGAATGTTTGAATAACATTGAAAAATAACTCGGACTCATTTGCACAATGGCTGCCAGTTCGGCAAGCGCTAAGTCCTGCTCAAGGTGCTGATGAATGAAATCAATCACCTGCTGCAATTGTCTTTTGGCTAAACCACTCTGAGGTCTAGAGATGGATCTTTGGGCTGAGTAGTGCCGCAATAAATGAGTCATCAGAGCAGCCGTTAGCGAATTAATATAGAGACGACTGCCAACTCCGCTAGACTCAAGCTCTGACTTGAGCGCGAAGCCAAGACTGTAAATCAAGGGGTCAGGTTTGCTGAAACTGGGGACAAGCTCGACATCAGTAGCAGTCGTCAGATCGAAGGTATGATGTGCAAACGTCTTCGCCTCAAAACTGAGAGTAATAAATTCGTATTCAGTGTTCCAATAAGCCGAATTGAGGACATCAGCTGGCACAACCGTCACATCGCCATGTCCAAATTGCCGCTTTTGAAAGCGATGCTCGATCATCTCTTCAACCATTGGTGGCGATGGACTGCGATCGTGAATGATAATGCGATGTTGGCTGGAATAATTTTCTGCCAACTGATGCGGTGGATGGCGATGATATTGCAGTTGGATGCCGTCCCATCCTGCTTTGTCACTGGAGACTAATGGTGCTTCCGGGTAAAGCTTCAGCACATCATCCTGCTGAACAAAGTCAACAACTAAGATATCTGAAGCTACCATTGCTTGACTCCTTTTATGGAACTGGATACTGATCAAATTGCTGCATCAGATGTAGTAGCTCAGTTTGGCTGGGTTGCCGCCCGTTTTCGGTTAACCGGGCTAACCCCTCAAAGTACTGCTCCCGTGAGTCGGCAGGACAAAAGAGGATCAGTAAAGTCGATCTCACTGTTCCAGGATTAGAGAACCCATGTGGCGTATTTTCTGGCACGAGCATCATTGCGCCCGGTGCAGCCATAATTGTTTGCCGATCCAACAGCAACTCCACTTCTCCCTCCACCACATAGAATATCTCGGTTAATTGCTTGTGGATGTGTGGACTGGCTCCTTTCGTTCCTGGTTCCATAACAAATTCAAACAAGCCAAAGTGTCCATTTGTATTCTCCCCAGTCACTTTGAATGTGCAGGTACTGGTGCCGAGTTTAACGGACTTTCCTTCACCGGGTTGCAGAACAATCGGTAACGACATCAGAAGCTCCTTTGGATTAAGAATTGGGAATTGCAGCAACCGCGTCTATTTCAAACAATAGCCCCTCGACTGCTAATCTCGGTACAGGAATCAAAGTACTGGTGGGTTTGCGATCGCCCGACCACATCTCATTCCGTGCGGCTGAGATCAATTGCTGTTTTTCGGCATCGTGATCAACTGAGAGCACTGTAATTTTCACAACGTCTTCTGGGGTTGCCCCAACCGCTGCTAATGCTGCACGAAGGTTAGCAAATGCCTGTTTCAACTGAGTTGCAAAGTCAGCCGCAACCAGATTGCCCGTCTCATCCATGCCCAATTGACCTGCGATATAGACAAGAGTGGTGTTAGCGGGAACCGTTACAACATGGGTGAAACCGTAATCAGATGGATTGAAGAATCCAGGGGGATTGAGGTGCTGAATTTGTTGAACCATGATTTGACTCTTAAATCAATTTTGTTGAAAGTTGCCAGTGCAGAGATCAACCCAGTGGAGACATAATTGCTCAGGCATAGCGATCGGACATCGCCGGAATATCAATCTCTTTCACACAGGAGACGCGCGATAGTTGACGCAAACAGCGCATTAAGAGAACCAAATCCTGCATTGGAATTTGCCTGCTGTCGTAGGTTTGGATTGCTGCCTCTGCCCCAGCTTCATAGGCGATTTCTGCCGCAATACTACCTGGGTTGAGCGAAGTCACTGGAATACGATGCTCTCGTAAACATTCCCGCAGGGCATGAACCACACCCCGCAGACCAAATTTAGATGCGGTATTCGCCACTTCCGGTGCGCCAGAGTTATCTAAACCCGAAAGCGAACTCATATAGACAACACGGGGATTGCTTGAACGTTTAAGATTTGGCAACAACCGATGAGTACAGAGAATCGCAGCCAGCAGATTCACTTGGATAATTTGTTCCATCTCCTCTAGAGTGGATTGTTCAAAGGAATAGGTTGGCTCAAACGCATTCTTCTCCCAAATCCCGGCGTTGTAGAACAGAAAGTCAACCGCGCGATCGCCAATTGCCTCAGCCACCTTGATCGCAGCAGTTTGAGGAACCGACAAGTCTGCCCAAATCCAAACTTTAGACACTTGATCGGCGCGATCAAGGCTAGGAGGGCGAGTTCTGGAAATGAGAAACACAGTATCGCCTGCATCTGGCAACCCAACGCTGAAGCCTAAGCCAACGCCGCGACTAGCTCCAAAGATCACAATATTTGCCATTACTGCACCAACTTCAGAAGTTGCGACTTTATAAAGAAAAACCTTTAGTAAGAATCATAAGTGCTTAACTTGACTTTGTAAAGCTTTTTCTTTAATTTGTTAAGTATGAAAGCAGAATCAACCAGCGTTCGGACTCGACGGGCGATCATCCAATATCTCAAACAGGAAGGAGCAGCGGATGCGGAAACGCTCGCCTCCCACTTAAACATCACCGCAATGGCAGTGCGGCAGCATATCTACGCTTTGCAAAAAGAAGGATTGGTGACGTACCAGAAAGAAGCACGTCCGATGGGACGGCCTGCCAAGTTATGGGAGTTAACGCCTGCTGCTGATCATTTCTTCCCTGATCGCTACGCTGAGTTAACATTGTGTCTGATTAATTCAATGAAAGAGGCATTTGGTGAAGAGGGATTTGATCGGCTATTGGAAGTTAGAACTCGCGAACAAATTCAAGCGTATCGAGCGATCATGCCTCGGCTTGCTCCACTTCAACAGCAGCTAGAAGCGTTAGCAGAGCGGCGAACCGAGGAAGGCTACATGGCAGAGGTCACGGCTCAAGCCGATGGCACTTTTCTCCTTGCTGAAAAGCATTGCCCTATTTGTACGGTGGCGACTGCTTGTACCGGGCTTTGTCGCATGGAGTTAGAAATCTTTCAAGCGGTTTTAGGTAACGATGTGAGCATTGAACGAATTGAACACATTTTGGCAGGCGATAGACGTTGTGTATACCTGGTTATCAGTGCTTAAAAAGAACTGAACAATAAAAAATTCAATTCTGACTCCTGACTTCTGAATTCTCTATTATTAAGAAGTAAGGCCATTTTATTAGCCGATGCCCAGCAAAACTATTGAAGTCCGAGAGTACACCGTCAGAGCACATAAGCGGGAAATTCATACCCGCGTTTTTAACTTCGTATGTAAGCAGTGCGAACAGCCCACACAACGAGAAACCTTTGGAGTTCGACCGCTCTACTGTGAAACATGCCGTCCACCACAAGCACCTAAGAAATCAGTAGTCCCTCTCAAGAAGAGAAAACCCAGAGCTATGACTTACAAGAGTGGTAAAGACATAGCGGGATGATTTGTTGTCTCAAGGTTTTGAGTGAGCGCACGAAAGTGAGTGAAGCAGTGCGCTCATTCGCCTAACCAAACTCAAACTGGTAAAAAGTAACTCTAATGTTTAGGAATCATTCAGGAGGTGCAAACTGTTTTTTGCAGGGGGAGTCAAGAGAAAATTCTATGTCTTATGTTTGCTAAGTTCGTCAAATAATTACTTTAATTTATGGTTTTGACAATTAAGAGTATTTGATTTTATTATTTAGTCGCAATATGTTGAAGATGTATCTACGGTTTTCGCATTCAAAGCAAATTTTCACCAAGAAATGATGCTTTCACAAAAGAAGAAACTTATGAAACCTGGGAAAATTATTTTAATCGTCTTGCTGTTTGTGATCACTATAGGGCTAGCTCAACCTTCATGGGCAGATAGAATTTCTGAAGATAGCCCTGACTATCCAAAAGTTGTTCAAACACTTAATAGTCTGATTCAAGTTAGGAAAAACCCAGAACAAATGGGATATACCACAGAAGAGCTACAGCAGAAAATCGCTGCTTTAGAATTGCAAAAACAGACTATGGAGACTTCAGAAGATTGGGCTAGATGTCGCAATGAAACGGGGAAACCATTAGCTATCTATGCTCGGAAACCTGAAAACTCAACTTTAAACTCTCTTTACTATCTCGGTAATGGCGAAACTACAGATGAAGACTGGGATTGTGACGCTATTTACCTGCCAAATGATGCGAAAGTTGCTGGGCTAAAACTGCCAATCGGAGAGCCAGCAATTCTAAAAATTATAGATGGGACTCAATTAGTTGCTAAAACTAATCCTAACACCCAAGAACTTGAGTTCATTGCTCCAACTGCACTGATTGAAGTACTCAAAGCCCAGCAACTCAATTGGCAAATTCCTAATTTAGCTTCATCTGATATTGATGTACAAAGTCCCAATGCTCCAATCGATTGAGAGTCAGAAATCTGAATCGATAACCAGACAAAACAGTAGCAATTAAAACATTGAAGACTTCGGCGACAAGACTATTAGTCCGCCGATTTTTTTCGGTTAAAGAAGAATGCTACATCTTTATCTTGCCATCAGCAACTTACTCAAGCGATCGCATGGCACTTTTATGAAGGCAAGTTTTCCCGAACGCCTCACTTAAGGCGTGGACATCTCCAATTTTGACGGAGCAACAAAAAGTGTCGCTTCTGGGCTTGAGCGATTCTTCGAGAACACCACAGGCATCGCAGAACTTTTTGGTGTACTGAGTGTATCTTAAGTTCCCAAGGATGTGATAGCATACCTTCAACAATTTTAGATAGCATAGCGATCAGCCAGATTGGGGAATAGGAGAAGCTCAAGTCGATATTTTCCTCCATGAAGGATTAATTGATGATGCAATAAAAACAGTAGAGAAAGATACTTACTATGATTCCAAACTGGTTCATCGAGTCATGAATGTAGCAGTTTCCCATCGTGCAGATTGGGTAATTGATAACGCAAAGCAGACGGGCAGAACCAATTATGGAACAAGGGAAAGCTGACCGTTATGACGCTGCGGTTAATTGGCTCAAAAAAGTCAAAGCTGCGTATCTACAACTAGGACAAAAAACTGAATGGTCTGCTTATCGCTCACAACTAGAAGCGGCTCATGGACGTAAAGGTAAATTAATGGAATTATTTAAAGAACTGAATAAATAATATGACTATCTTTGAACCTAATTCCACAATCCAACAAGCACTACTCACAAAGAAATATTTCGAGTTACACCCTTCATTACAAAAAATTATCCAGTTATTTTCGGTAATTTATGCACCGATAGACAAAAATTCCTTCGTAAGTTGTATTAGTAAAACTGGCGCTTTAGATGAAAACAATAAGCCTTGGGGTACTAAAACCCTTAGCCCCCAAATTGATAAATTGTTAAAAGCAGGCTTGTTAATACAGGAGAACAGGCAAGGTGCTGAATGTCATCCGTTACTTACAGAGATTGCTACTCGTCATGCTGTACAAACCGGACAGTTTGAAATCCTGGTGACAGCAGTAGAGGAGAAGCTACCAATACGGACTCACTGGAACAGAGATTCTCGGATATTCTCCAGTCTGCGCCAGTGCATCAGAGAAATCCGCATTGGTATTTATCGTCAAGACCTTAGTTTTATTAATCAGCAAATTGAAGATTACCAGAAGTACAGTGATAGCGAAGAAAAAATAGTAATAGAAAATATTTTTGAACAGATATACAATAATCCATTTGATGCAGATTGGTTTAAGACCCTTCCACTTGGATTATATGAAAGTGGCATATCAAGTATCCTCTTCAATTCAGCCTTAAAATTATCTGCTTCTGAAGATACGTTGACGCTGCTAGAAGAAGAATGCTCTAACAGTGGAAAAAATTGCTCAGATTATCTACATCTAATTTTGACAGAACAACTGTTGTTACAAGGTTGTACCCAAGAAGCACAAGAAAGTCTGGAGCGTGTATCAAATGAATATCAAAATAACGCTGCTATCTTTTGGGGTTGGTTAAGTTTTCTGCGAGATGAAAATGAACAAGCGATAAAATATTATACAGATGCCCTGAAAGCGATCAAAAAGGCTACAGGCAAACGGCAAATATATTTCAATACAATAGGGGGTTTATTTTTTATCCTCGCATTGTTAAAAGATGGTTCAGTGCAACGCCTCAAAGAAGCAGAGGAATATAGCAGTTTGATGTCCCGTCAAGGGGATCATTGGCTCAGGTTCACTTATGGCAGACTGAACATGGTACTGCAAGTTCACCTTGGTGATATTACCCAAAAACAATTTGTAGTCAGCGGTCATATTTCTTCCGTAGAAGAAGAAAATAGCTTACAAACATTGTTTTGTTCACTATGCCTTTACTGGATGGATGCAGAAAGTGCTAAAAAACGCTTACCTAATTTACTAGAACCACTATATCGGCGCTCGCTTGCCTCTGGTTATCACTGGTTGGCAATGGAAAGTGCAGAACTTCTATCCCGGCTAAAACCTAGTAGTAACTATAATCAACTTGCTCCCGCACTGCGAGAAGATAGCAATATTCAAACCATCGTAGACTTAATTCGACCCCAAGAAGCTTGGGAAATGTGCCTCAATGCCTTGGCAAATCTCCAATCAAGACCACAAACATCCCTAAAACCAGAATCGGAGCTGCGTTTAGCATGGTTCATAACCTTCTATCCCAGCAGATGTGTCTTGCAACCACGAGAACAAAAAGTTAATGCCAAAGGAGAATGGAGTAAAGGTCGCCCCATAGCCCTTAAGCGTCTAAGCAGTGCATTATCTGAGTTTGATTACATCACCCCCCAGGATATGCGGGTATGTAGTTGTATTGAAGCATATAGTGATGGCTATTACGGCAAAGTTGATTATACCTTCGGTGAAAAAGCTATCTCTGCTTTAATTGGACACCCGTTGGTTTTTTGGGAAGATACACCCACTATCCGTGTAGAAATTGTCAAAGGAGAACCAGAACTACTGGTTAAAAGAGGGAAACAAGATCGTCTCACCTTAGAATTTTCTCCCAAATTACCAGAATCACAAAATATTCTGCATATTAAAGAAACTCCAACTCGGATCAAAGTCATTGAAATTACTACCGAACACAGACGCATTGCGGAGATTATTGGTAAAGATAACAAATTAAATGTACCTGCCTTCGCCGAGAAGCAAGTTTTGGCAGCAATTAATGCCGTCTCTGGCATCGTTACCGTACATTCTGATATTGGTGGCGGACTCGAAGGTACAGAAGAAGTACCTGCCCAGACTCTACCCCATATTCACCTTTTACCTGCCAATACCGGCTTGAAAGTCGCGCTTTTGTCGCGCCCCTTTGCCCAAGGTGGCCCCTACTACCGTCCTGGTACAGGTGGTGAAACTGTAATTGCCGAGATTGACGGGAAACGTCTGCAAACTAGACGAAATCTACCCCAAGAGAAACAGCTTGCTAAAGCTGCCATAAAAGCCTGTCCTACCTTGACGCGAACTGAAGAACAAGATGGTGAATGGGTTATAGCTGACCCAGAGGACTGTTTAGAATTGCTGCTAGAACTGCAAACGCTGGGAAATAACGTAGTCATAGAATGGCCACAAGGAGAAAAACTGCGTGTTAGCCACAATGCCGATTTGAAAGACTTTAATTTATCAATTCAACGTCAGCAAGACTGGTTCGCAGCAACTGGGGAGTTGAAATTGAATAACGACCTCGTGCTAGATATGCAGCAACTACTAGAACTATTGGAAAAAACCCCCAGCCGATTTATCCCCCTTGGTGATGGTCAATTTTTGGCTTTAACTCAAGCTTTTCGGAAACGCCTCGACGAATTGCGGATATTTTCGGAAAAGCATAGTAAAGGTATTCGTTTTCACCCCTTGGCAACATTAGGGTTAGAGGATTTTGTCGATCAGGTAGGTAAGGTAAAAGCAGATAAACACTGGAAAACACATAGAGAGCGTCTCCAGGAGGTAAAAAACCTCCAGCCGGAACTGCCATCTACGCTGCAAGCAGAACTACGTGACTACCAAATGGAGGGTTTTTGTTGGCTAGCGCGTCTGGCACATTGGGGTGTGGGCGCTTGTTTAGCAGACCAAATGGGACTCGGTAAGACCTTGCAGGCATTAGCTGTCATCCTCAGAAACGCCCATGAAGGGCCAACCCTAATAATTGCGCCGACTTCCGTGTGCATGAATTGGGTGAGTGAAGCGCAGAAGTTTGCCCCAACTCTGAATATTATTCAATTTTCTGGTGCCAACCGCCAAAAATTATTAGATGGGTTACAACCATTGGATATGTTGGTATGTAGTTATGGCTTATTACAGCAAGAAGAAGTAGCGCAAATGCTTTCTGGTGTACAGTGGCAAACAATTGTTCTGGATGAAGCGCAGGCGATTAAAAATATGACCACTAAACGTTCTCAGGCAGCCATGAACCTAAAATCTAATTTTAAGTTGCTGACTACTGGGACTCCGATTGAAAATCACCTGGGTGAGTTATGGAATTTATTCCGCTTTATTAATCCTGGGTTATTGGGTTCTTTTGAAAGCTTCAATCAACGCTTTGCTACCCCCATTGAAAAATATCAGGATAAACTTGCACGTAATAAACTCAAAAAACTGATTCAACCATTTCTGTTGCGGCGGACAAAAAATCAAGTATTAGAAGAGTTGCCATCTCGTACCGAAATTCTGTTGCATGTAGAGTTAAGTCGAGAGGAAAAGGCATTCTATGAAGCGTTGCGCCGTCAGGCCATATCTAAACTTACCGAAACTGATGCCGAAGCAGGAAAGAAACATTTGCAAGTTTTGGCTGAGATTATGAAACTGCGTCGCGCTTGCTGTAATCCTAGTTTGGTTATGCCTGATACTAAATTACCCAGTTCTAAGTTGCAACTTTTTGGTGAGGTGCTGGGTGAACTGCTGGAAAATCGTCATAAGGCGTTGGTGTTTAGTCAGTTTGTTGACCATTTGCACATTATTAGAGATTATTTGGAGCAGCAAGGTATTAATTATCAATATTTAGATGGCAGTACTTCAGTGGCAGAGCGGAAAAAACGGGTGGATGCATTTCAAGCTGGTTCAGGAGATGTATTTCTGATTAGTCTCAAGGCAGGCGGTACAGGACTGAATCTAACTGCTGCTGATTATGTGATTCATACAGATCCTTGGTGGAATCCCGCAGTGGAAGACCAAGCCTCAGACCGCGCCCATCGCATTGGGCAACAACGCCCTGTTACCATTTATCGTCTAGTAGCAAAGGATACTATAGAAGAAAAGATTGTGCAATTGCATCAGCACAAGCGAGACTTGGCAGACAGCTTATTGGAAGGTGCTGATATCAGTGGCAAGATTTCAACGGAAGTCTTATTACAATTGATTAGTGAAGGTTAAGCTGCTGTCCTTAGCAAGAAAGGCAGCTATCTATGCAAGGAATACTGCCCTCTGCCTTTCTTGATCATTTTTAATAAAAAACTCGGATATTAAAAGTGAAGCATAAACTATTCGCGGTTATCACCAAAAATGGAAGCGCCTGATCTGCTAATTTCAAACTAACCGCACAGACAGTTGAATATGATTAGGCAATCTAAATGAAAAGACTTGGATTTATTGAGCGTCATCACCTGTGGACAGAAATTCAAAAAGAAGCATCTGAAAATATCAAAGCTGTTGTCAAAGAACGGGATCTATTGTTAATTCGTACCGCTTGGGCAGATCAGCATGGCATTGTTCGCAGTAAATCGCTCTTACCCCAGGCATTTTTAAGCACCTTAGAAAACGGTATGCAAATCAGTACAGGGACATTCCTGTTTGATACTGGTGGTGCAATAGTATTTAACCCCTTCGTTCCGGGCGGTAGCTTAGATATGTCTCAGATGACAGGTGCGCCAAATCTTGTGGCTGTTCCTGACCCTGATACGTTCAAAATTGTGCCTTGGGCAAAACGCACAGGCTTTATCCTTTGTGACGAGTACTTTCAGAATGGTCAGGTAATGCCCTTTTCCAGTCGCAGTATTTTGCGGCAATCATTGGTAGAGTTACATCAAAGAGGGTTGGAGCATATTGTCGGCTTAGAAGTTGAGTGGTATCTGGCAAAGCTGTTAGATCCGATGTTAGCGATGGCTGATGTTGGGACTTCTGGAAAACCAGGTGAACCGGCATTAGTTAGCGCTGTAGAGCATAGCTTCCAATACCTTTTAGAATCCCACAATCCAGAGATTCACGACCTGTTGGGCGTTCTAGCAGAAAACTTAGTTGAAATGGGATTGCCTTTAAGGAGTGTAGAAAACGAAGGAGGTGTCGGTCAATTTGAATTTACCTTTGACCCAATTCCGGCGTTGCTTGCTGCGGACACGATGATGATATTCCGAATGGCGACCAAGCAAATCTGCCGTCAACAAGGTTACATCGCATCATTTATGTGTCGTCCAGGGCTGCAAGGTTCTTCTTCTAATGGCTGGCATTTGCACCAATCCCTTGTAGACCGAACCACAGGCGAGAACGCTTTCATGTCTGGAAACTCTAAAATTTTGATGTCAGATTTAGGTAAACACTTCGTTGGTGGTCTTCTTAAACACGCCAATCCTGCTTCTGTGTTCACAACCCCGACAATTAACGGCTACAAAAGATTTAGGCCTTATTCCCTAGCTCCTGACCATGCCGGATGGGGATTAGAAAACCGAGGAGCAATGATTAGATTACAAGGCGGTTATGATGACCCCACTACCCACATTGAAAACCGAGTTGGAGAACCAGCAGCCAATCCCTATCTCTACATGGCATCGCAATTGATTTCTGGGTTAGATGGTGTAGATCATAAAGTTGACCCTGGTTCCCCAACAGAGTCACCTTACGCTACAGAAAGTCCGACCTTACCCAAAAGTTTGCCAGAGGCGATTTTATATTTAAGCCAAAGCGAACTTTTTTCTCAAAAAATGGGGCAGCAGTTCATAAACTTCATCATTAAGATGAAAGAAAGTGAAATTAATCGCTTTTTGCAGTCCGTCGCCGATCAGCAACCAGAAAACTATTTATTACAGGTGACTAACTGGGAGCAAAGAGAATATTTTGAATTATTTTGAAGTAAATAATTCTTGGGAATGTCGCGCTGCAATCGCATCTCGCTGTTGTATGAGTGAACAGCGCGATTGCATTTTATTGGTGAGTTGCTAAATGGCTCAAATCTTTGTATGTTAGGCATTTACCGCGATGTCGTTAGCTGCTATTTGTCCAATATGTTTTCCAAATGGGCGAACCTATCGGTAAAATTATGCCTTGGTGTAACTGAAAATATTGTAGAGTATAGAGTTGTCCTAAGCATTGCCCTACGCAACTCCCCCTATGACTACCGCATCCTTAAGCTGGGAAGAACTAGAAACCCTCACGGATTATCAAATAGATACCGTTAATGGTTTTACCAACGCTAGAGCCAGGTTGCGCTTGTTTGGTCAGCCGGAATCTGATGTGCGGGTAACGCTGTACCGTGATAACCACGCCTGGTGTCCTTACTGTCAAAAAGTTTGGTTATGGCTAGAGGAAAAACAGATCCCCTATCGAATCGAAAAAGTAACAATGTTCTGCTATGGGGAGAAAGAAAGTTGGTACAAACGTAAGGTACCATCAGGAATGCTCCCTGCGATCGAGCTAGATGGACGGATTATTAAGGAAAGCGATGACATTTTGATCGCTTTGGAAAGGGTTTTTGCTCCATTGAACCAAGGCATGGAAGACCCCACGGTGCTAACTCTGCGTCAATTAGAACGACTTTTATTTAGAGCCTGGTGCGTTTGGCTGTGCTCTAAAGCCGGTTCCTCTCAACAAGAACAACGCAACCAAGAACAATTTATTGGAGTGGTGGCTAGGGTCGAGGAGGCTCTGGGTAACACCCCAAGCCCTTACTTTCTAGATAGCTTTGGCATCGTCGATGTCATTTTTACGCCATATCTCGAACGGATGAATGCAAGCCTTTACTACTACAAGGGCTATTCCCTGCGTTCGGAAAACCCCCGCTTGAGTGCATGGTTTGCGGCAATGGAAAGCCGACCGACCTACTGCGGAACCCAGAGTGACTTTCACACCCACGTACATGATTTGCCGCCTCAAATGGGGGGCTGTTGGGAAAACGGCGAACCCCAGATGCTTCTCAATAAAGCGCGGGTGGATAACGGCCCCTGGTTCGGGCTACCGGATGTTACTTATCCAGAACCCGAAAACTCCCGCATGGAAGCTCTTCAACGAACTATCAAGCACCGCATCAACATTATCCGAGTCAACCCCTTAGATGAGAAATTGTTTGATCAAGCCCTACGTTGTACTTTAACACACATGATGACAGGTGAAGACTGTGTACCTCCATCGGGTTCTGATGTCGCTCTGCGATATTTGCGCGATCGCATTAATGTACCACGAGATATGTCTATCTACGCAGCCAAGCGATTGAGAGAATCCCTGGAAAAAACCGCAGCCCTTGCGGGTGATGGGCAGCCAGCCCCCATTCCCACTCAGCATCGACGAGATCAAGACCCGTCTAACTTTGTCATCAAGTAGAATTTAGGCACCCGTATTAACA
>NZ_JACJTR010000023.1 GCF_014698795.1 Nostoc sp. FACHB-892 | reverse complement strand
TTTTCAAGGTTCAGTTCCCTCAAAGCGTCGCTCTTTCGCGCTCCGCTTCAGGCACTTATTCAATATAACGAACCTACTTCATTGTGTCAACTATTTTTCCAAAATTATTTGGAACTGCTTCTGTGTCTCTATGAAAGCCTTAGAGAGTAAGGGTTATAGGCTATAGTATTGCTGGAAGTCACGAAGGAAGAAATGAAGTTGTGAAGAATTCTGGTGTTTTGCCCCCCTGGTTGGTTTTAGATCCACTGTTGCATGGCTGGTTGTTGGAGGATATTGGCCGGGGCGATCGCACAACAAATACACTGCTAGTAAAAGATGTGACGCTAGGCTCGGCTAAATGGATAGCTAAAGCTTCAGGGATAATTGCTGGCTTACCAGTTGCAGCTAGGGTGTTTCAGATTTTGACTGATAAAGTCCGTTTTGCGGCGGTTGTGGCTGAAGGTACATGGTGTGAAGCGGGACAGGTAGTAGCTGAAATTCATGGTTCACTGGATGCACTGCTGATGGGGGAACGGGTTGCGCTCAATTTGGCTATGCGGTTGAGTGGGATTGCTACGCTAACTAATATATATGTAGAGAAAATTGCCGATTTACCTGCTCAGTTGGTGGATACGCGTAAAACTACACCAGGGCTGAGACTGTTGGAAAAATATGCAACTGCTTTAGGCGGGGCAATTAATCACCGCATGGGGTTGGATGATGCGGTGATGATTAAGGATAATCACATTGCGGCGGCTGGGGGAATTGAAGAAGCAGTTACCCGTATTCGTTCTCAGATACCTTATCCCTTGACTATAGAGGTAGAGACGGAAAGTTTAGAGCAGGTGAAAGAAGCTTTGCAGCACAATGCTGACATTATCATGTTGGACAATATGCCTTTGGATCTGATGTGTCAGGCGGTGCAGTTGATTCGCCAGCAGGATAGCCGCGTGAAAATTGAGGCTTCAGGGAATGTGACTTTAGAGACGATTCGCGGTGTAGCAGAGACGGGTGTTGACTATATTTCTAGCAGTGCACCGATTACTCAGTCAAAGTGGTTGGATTTGAGCATGAGGATTGTATTTTAGCTAAATAAGCCAAATCATCCCACTGTAAAGTCAATGTAATGTAATGTAATATTATTGCAATTTTCAGCCCTTGTGAGGTACAAGAACCCCACCCCCAACCCCCTTCCCTTGCAGGGAAGGGCAGGGTGGTTTCATACAAACAGAGAAAAAACCTTTTGGAGTTGGTTGGATAAGGCACGTTGTGCTTGAGGGATAGTTCGGAAACCAAAAAATCTGGCGATCATATCGTAATGAAAAAGCTGTGCAAAATTGCCCAATTAACAAGAGCATTGCAACCACGACGCAGTGGAAAATCTTCGGAAAAAGTAACATCTTTGACTCAGTGTAGTCGATTTTCAATTCCCCAGTGTCCTTGAGTATCAGCAAGCAATTGTTGAGCTTCGAGATGTTGACTACAAATTTAAAACTGATATTCATGAAATGGTTGGCGATCGCGTTCACCCTGACGCTCGACAACAACAAATGTTTTGAGTCCAGCCCATTGATTTGGAAGTGATTCTGGAACTGCAAATACTTGGCAAGTGCGTTTGACGATTCTTGAATGCCGCGAATCAATAGCTGTGGCACAACTGAGTGGAGGTGATTGAAGGAATTGAGTTTGAGCCATTTTGTAGAGTTTAGGCTGGTTTTCCTTCAATCCAATCAAATAATCATTATCAGCATTGATAATCAACGATACTGTTTTTTTTGACAGTGCAGAGCATCAAGGGTAAACATAACGCTTTGACCTGTAAACTCAGATATTAACTGTTGCACAACTGCGACTTCGCTAACTTGTTTATTAGCAAATGCTTGCATCTGGACAACAACACCACGTTGGTGACTAAATACTGACACAACCGAGATAAAGTTCTGATATGACTATAATCTGTCAGTGTGCAACGAATGCTCTTAGCATCAACTGCCAATCTTCCTCTGGTTTTGGTGAGGCGATCGCCAATGCCCAAATATTAAATAAGTCTGTTAATGGCTGAAAATCGATGGTTTTTAGTACCCGTCGGAATGTCGAGTATGAAGGAAACTTCATATCAGGTGTCAGTTCTAACATTTGAATCAAGCTTTGCCGATTTACGTTAGTAAAGTCCTCTAGTGGTCGATAACCCCAATACCCCGTCATTGCTCCTAGTAATATCAGTAACAAAACTAACCATAGTTCGTGTCTTCCTCCTCGGATATGCCGATAGTCTGGAACTTGTTGCAACTGCTCGATCAGATTCATACTTCGCCTGTTGTAAATGTTTCATTACCCCCTATAAATCATTATTATTTTTCTCTGTTTGTATGAAACCACCCTGCTCCCCGCAAGCGAGGAGGGGGCTATGATATACCTCACGTGATTAGGCTATATCGCATTTTTAGAGGTTCAAAGTCTAAAACAATGAAAGTAAAGTCGCCAGAATTTTTCTGATGGGCTTATTCAATCCTGTTTAAATTGGAATTTCAATCCAGAATTCTGTGCCTTTTCCCGGTTCTGATAGACAATTCAAAATTCCACCATGTTTTTCTACTACAATTTGGTAGCTAATTGATAGTCCTAGTCCTGTTCCCTTACCTACCTGTTTTGTTGTGAAGAAGGGATCAAATAACCGTTTTCTAACGTTTTCCTCCATTCCTAATCCGTTATCAGCAATTCGGATTACAACAAATTTATTATCTAAAATTTCAGTCCGAATTATAATTTGCGGTTTATCAGTTGTTTTTAAATTGGACATTGACTCTTCTAAAGCATCAATTGCATTAGTCAAAACATTCATAAATACTTGATTAAGCTGTCCAGGATAACAATCAACTAAGGGTAAAGTACCATATTCTTTAACAATAGATATATCCAATCCAATACCGTTGTTTTTCCAGCGATGATGCAAAATTAATAGTGTATTTTCAATTCCTTCATGAATGTCAACTAGTTTTTTCTCTGCTTCATCGTGACGGGAAAAATTTCGCAATCCTAAAACAATTTCACGGATACGATTAGTACCCATATTCATTGAAGATAAGAGTTTAGAAAGGTCATCGGTAATAAATCCTAAATCAATTTTTTCAGCAAAATCCTGAATTTCTGCCTGGGGGTTGGGATAGTGTTGCTGATAAAGGTGCAATAGGGTTAACATCTCTTGAAAGTATTCGTTAGCATAGGTTAAGTTGCCGTGAATAAAGTTAACTGGATTGTTGATTTCATGAGCAACTCCAGCTACTAACTGTCCTAAGCTAGACATTTTTTCATTTTGGATCAGTTGAGATTGAGTTTGCTGCAATTTATGCAATGTTTCGGTGAGTTTTGTGGCTTGAGTTTGAGCAGCTAAAGTAGCAGAGCGACTTTGGGTATAAAGTTGTGCATGATCGATGGCGATCGCTAGTTGATCACAAACAGCTTCTAATAGGTTAATTTCACTGTTAGTCCAAATGCGATCGCCGCTGCAATGACTACACACAATTGCCCCAATCTCTCCGGAATTACTCTTAACTGGTAGCATTAGTTGAGATGTAATGCCAAACTCAGTTAAAAGTTCTTGCATATCATAATCAAGATGTGAATTACTATTAATATTGTCGATACAAATTGGCTCTTGAGAGAGAAGTACTTTTGTTAAAAAAGTACTTTTTTGCAGTGGAATACTGCCTAACATCGTTGGTAAATTAAGATTTCGTGCTTCATAGGTAATAGTCAGGCTTGGTTGGGATGGGTGCGGTAAGTAACAAAGAAAGTAGCAACGATCAATTTGTAATAAGCTGCGAATTTCATTAACAGCAGTTTCTAGGATCATATCTAGGTTAAGAGAACTGCGGATTTGACTAGCTAGACGCAGTAATAGGGCCTCGCGACGGCTGAGGAGTTCTTCTCGTGCCAAGATGCGGTCAATAGCTACAGCAATATTATTGGCAATCCAATTTAATAGATTATGAGTTGGTTCAGTAAATAATTGCTTGCTGAATAAAGCTATTATACCAATTAACTGCTGCTCGACTATCAGGGGATAAGCAGAAAATCGAACAATTGAAGATGTAGAATCAAGAAGGTTTTTTGAGTTATTAATTGATAGCTCTTCGTTAAAAATAGCTTGATGGTTTTGACTCATTAAGCCAATAATATTATTAGCTAAAACCATGTGATTTGGGAAATCTTGGGTATCACTCAAAGCACTACAAGCAACATCTGTACAATGAACACCAGCCTGCAACTGTAGCTGGTTTGTCTGTCTTTCAAATGTCCAGATACAAACAAAGGCGATATCAAGATATTGGGAAATAGTATTTGTACAGTTTTGCAGGATTTCTGGAAGCGTACCACTTTGAGATAAGGCTAAACTGACTTCTGCACTCAAAACTGACAAGCGCGATCGCTCCAATAAAGCTAACTCTGAAAGCTTACGCTGTGTAATATCTGTACGAATAGATACATATTGATAGGGTTTTCCATCTGGGTTCAACATTGGGGCGATCAAAGTATCTACCCAATAAAAACTGCCATCCTTGGCTTTATTTTTAATTTCTCCTTTCCATATTTTTCCTTGAGCAATAGTTTTCCATAAATTTGCAAAAAATTCTTTTGTATGATGTCCAGAATTGATAATACGATGATCTTGCCCTAAAAGTTCTTCTTTAGAATATTTAGAAATTTCACAAAATTGGTTATTAACATAAGTTATTCTTCCAGTCTTATCAGTAATAGCTACCAGTGAATGGGCATTTAAGGCAAATTTAAAAGCTTCTAGCTCTCGTATAGATTTCTGTAACTCTATCTCATTCTGTTTATTAAGAGTAATGTCACGAGCTACTGCATAAATCAAGTTTTCTTCACTGAAGCCAGTTGCATTCCACGACAGCCATTTGTAAGAACCATCCCGACAAAGATACCGATTCTCAAAGCTGATTGCATCTACAGATTGTGTAATTTTTTGGGCTGCAATAATAGTGGATTCACGGTCTTCAGGGTGAACAAATTCGATAAAGGGTTTGCTAATAAGCTCTTCATCTGACCAACCTAATGTTTGTGCCCATTTTGGGTTTAAATAGTTAAAATAACCATCAAAATTAGCAATACACAATAAATCTATAGAAAGTGAGAAAAATCGAGAGTATTTTTCTTCAGATTGTTTGTACTCAGATTCTACTAATTGCATCAGTTGCTCAGGTATAAATATTTTTAGGTAAAATAATTTAATACGTTTTTCGTAAATTTAATAATCATCTTAATAAGATACTATCGAGCTAAAAACTATCTAGTATCAGTTCCTCTAAAGAGTGTTTAATTTACGAGGAAATACGTAATAAACTTAATAGTAGAGTCCATAAATTTCTACTAGTTTTTACTGAAAAAGCTAGTTTTAACTTAATTCCCTACTAAATAAAGGTTTCCCAAAAAAGGTGTAAAGTAAACATTTATATTTTGAATTAAAGATAAGAAGTGTTACATAAAGGTAGCACCTGTTGCTTAACAGCATCAATTCTTTAATCTGTTTAAGATTGTTTGCCAGGGTATTATGTCTGTTTTGCTATCTCTAGCTCGGCTAGCGTGTCAGTGCTACTAATAGAAATAAATGTAAACACCATGAATTTGGATGGCTGCGATCGCCAATTTCAAGACCCGTAGATAACTCTGGAAATTCCTAAGCGATACTGCCGCGCTTTCTGGCTTCTTTGTAGGAAGTTCCCACATTTTTCAGACCAGCTTTAATCATTTGTTGTTCTAGGAGGGCAAAGAAACGCGTTCTATCGCCACCTTTTACCACTGCTTGATTATGGGCTTCTGCGATCGCTACAGGGTAGCCATATCCTTTTTGGACTTGTGCTAACATTAGCCCCAATGCTTGGTCTAGCATGGTTGTGTTATCCGCTACCCATGCCGGAACTTCGATTCGGGCGATTTCCGTACCAACGTGGACGTAGCAAAAATAAATGCTTTGATCTCCGTAGAGTTCGATAATTGGGGAATTACTGCGCCACAGGGTACTGCGTTGTCCTGGCTTGAGTCGGGTTGCCCAAACAGAAGTATCTCGCAACTGTTCAAAAATTTTACAAGCTACTTTTTCTAGCTGATTTGGGCAATAAGTTTTACAGTCTGGCACTTGATGAGGACAAGCTAACAACCGTAAAAAGTTCATTGTTTCGATGCTGCGAGAGGCGCTAAGATAGCCCATCAACGGAATTTGAGCATCACGCATCTGCTGCCAAGCTTCTAGGATAGGGGGTAAAATGCGATCGCGTGCATCCATCGGCAATTGTTCTAAGAACCAGTAAATTAAGGAACCATCTACCATCGCCAATGCTGGTGCTTCCCCTTTCGCTGCACACGCAAGTTCTGCCAATACCGTTGTTTCTGAAGCAGTGCGGCGAAAACTCATCCATTCTTCGGTTCTAATTCCCCACTGCCGAGACATATATAAATCTTCAGGGCGATAAAATACCTCTGGCAAACTATCGAGTAACGGATGACGATTTTGCCCGTAGTGTAAGACGACTCTGCCGATATTTAGGAGATAGCAATAAGCAATTTCGTGATGGTTGGGGGCAATTTGCGAACCATCGGTAGCGATGACAGTATGAATTTTTGGGGGAACTGGGATATCAATGCAGGTTTTTAACGGCTCAATTGGGGTAGCATTAGCAAAGAGAATGCGATCGCGCCATTTTTCCTGGCGATCGATTAAATCTTGTTGACACTCGTAAGCATTTTTAAGATGTTGTTGCGCCAATTCTAAACGCTGGCGACTGGCAGCAGCTTCTAAAGTAAGATGCTGACTTAAACCCTGCATTTGTCGCGCCAGTTTTGTCAGGTCAAGCATAAAAGTAAGTGTTAAGTGAGGAGTGAATAGTTATGAGTTATTATTTCACCTAAATTGAAAAACGTAAGTTTCTGTTTTCTCATCTTTACTATATTCTATAGCGATAAATTATTTGGAAAAAATGGCAGAGCCATTGTCAACAATCCAAATTCTTTTACATCGATTGTTCATGTGATTTCTAGTGTTTCATATCAGAAATGTTAAAAATCAGATTCCTCTGGAGCGAAGCTTACAAGCGTGAAGAACTTGACAAATTATTTGACCATAATGACAAATAATCTGTGGGTCCACAATTTAGGACGTTCCAGACAGTCTAACGTGGCGTAGGCGTAGCTCGTCGTAGACATCGCTGATTCTCAGCCAGTCAAGAACACGAAAAAAAGGGGAGGTTTATGGCTTTGATGCTGGTAAAGCTTGTCCTATATTGCTTTCAGCCTTTCTTAATGTAGTTTGGCTAAGGGCGTTCGTAATTTTTTCAGCCTTTAGATACTAAAGCAATCATCCAGCAAGAGGATAGCAAGTTGACTCACAGAGAATTAAGATTATAAAAAAACAATGTGCTTTTCAAATTCCGCTAAAAGACCTATCTTTAGCGGTTTTTTTTTATCCAAGTAAGAGAAACTTTTCTGTTTCCTGCTCAGAGTGATGAACACCTCAGGTAATCTAGATATAATTTTAAAAACAACCTGAAAAAATCAAGCCTCAATTTTCGCTAAGAAGGTTTTTATATGGATGATTACAATCAGATAACTAAAAACAATTTCCTCCACGAGCGCTATCAATATCTTGGTAAGTTTACGCCTCAAAACTTTTTATTCAATGCTAATCTTCAAGAATTTTCTCAACGTGTCTGTTATCTGTGCAATCTACAGACTTTGGGAAAACTTTCTTCACAGGAGTGCTATGAGGAAATTGAGTCACTATTGCAGAAGTTAGCACAGAGCTTTGAGGCGCTACAAACAGATGATAAAAACTAGCTGAATAATTCTAGCTGGGAACGGCAGTGTTCTCGAAGCTGTTGCCCGTGGGTGAAAATGTCGGTTTATAGAGATTAAACGACATTTTCACCTACTCGTGACAACATCGCTTTGGTGGACGCTGCCCCAAAAGGCATTGAGTTCTCTTACTGTTTAACTACTACATTCGCTAATTATTTCTGTTGTATCCTTCCACCCATTGCAACATATTTAATATATTAAAGCCAAGCAGAGAAATCTTTGGCAAATTGAGACAGGGATAACAACTGAATTCGCGGATCATTTTGGGCAGTTTCGCGTTCAGCTTGGGTATTATAACCCCAGTCTGCAAGGAAGAGTTTCACATCTTCAAGGTCTGTTTGCTGTTGGACTAACTGCAATGTCTTGAGTCTATCTTCTACAAACCAGAGACTAACTGGTTTGTTTTCTGCTTCCTGCTTTAGTTCTCGCAAAATTTCGTATTTAGGACGCTTGACTTCCTTACCAAAAATTGATGCTGCTGGCAAATTAACTCCTTCTTGTTGCAACAACTGCTGTACAAAACGCCCTTCTTTAGTTGTCACAATATATAGCTTAACTCCACCGTCGAGAGTTAATTTGATTTTTTCTATTACACCCGGATAAAATCTATGCAGACTTAGCCAACCATCTAAATCGGTGGTAATCCATTCATCTCGTTGATTATCTAGTTTCGCAGCAATTTCCTTTGCTTGTAGCTTGTCATTTAACAAAAGTTTTGGGGCGATGCTTGCCCACTCATGAAGGATTTTCTCATCAAGAATTCCATCTACCAAGGCTTTGATTAAAACAGGCATTTCCCAACCCGTTTCAATTACAGGTCGCAGGCGATAGAATCTTAAAGCTAAATCATCTGGTGGTGTGTCGTTAGCAGTAGACCAAATTTTACAGTAGGTATGCCATGCTACCTCAAAATATTCAATTAGTCCGTCGCATATGACTCCATCAAAGTCTAGGGCTAAAATTGTGGGACTACTTGCTGTCATTGTTTTGAGGATGAAACTGCTGTTGCCAGCTTAACTGAACTAGCAATGATTTGTTGTATCACAACTGTACGCAGGAAAAATAATCTGGATGATTGCAGGCGATCGCTTTACGGCTCCCAAGGAAGTAACCCTTCATTGCATTCATAATTCCAAACCGCCTCGACCTTTTGCTTGCCAATAGTACCCACAGGGGTACTGTTACGTTAAATCCCAAATGTCATTATTTGAGTATGAATTGCTCGCGGTGTAACTCCACTGACATATCAGAGGGGTTTACCGAACTCCTAAGAAAGCAAGGGAAATGCTTTATTTCATGCTTAACGATCGCCTGCTATGTACCTGACTTGAGGTCATATCATATCCAAAAATCTTTGCAACACATGAATCAACTGTAGAGGAAAAAACGATGCAAAAGCTCCCTTTTGAATTTAGTCACGGTGGATATATTAAGCAAAATGCCCCACAACAGAGAATTGGCTTACGTCAGTCAACGACTGAGGCGAATGATGGGGGAACAGATTTCGATTATCTCTTCCCAGATAGTGCCAGAGATCCAAACAGTCTACTTCCAGCAGAGAACAACAAAGATATTATTGAGAAACTCAAAGCTTTAGGTGAGGCAATAATTGACAGACAAGGCCCTGAATCTGAAGATACTAACTCAATAATACCTCCGGTTTATACTTACTGGGGACAGTTTATCGATCATGATATTACTGCAAACACTGATCAGGCGGTCACAGACCTTCAAACTGATATTACCAAAGACGATTTCACACCTCTGTCACCTGACTTTGTAACCGATAAACTCAAGAATCTGCGTCACCCCACTTTCGATCTTGATAGTGTTTATGGTGACGGACCAACTCTAGACCCTCAAAATCCCACGCAAGCAAAAGACTTTTATCAGGAAGACGACCCAGTAAAACTGAAAGTTGGGGGAAATGCTGAACAGGATGCTGATGGCGTCCCGACTCCTGGAGATAAAATTCCGCCAGAAAACGATTTATTGCGCGACTTGCCACGCAATAACAGAATAGCTGTGATCGGCGACAGTCGCAACGATGAAAATCTAATCGTGGCACAGTTCCACACTGCCTTCCTACGTTTCCACAACGCAGTAGCTGACTGGGTGCGGCAGAACGAACCGCAGAATGCCCAAGACAATAAAACACTATTTGTTCGGGCACAGACTCTGGTTCGTTGGCACTACCAGTGGCTTGTCGTCAATGATTTCCTTAAAACAGTGACTGTAAGCGGGACAGTGGACAGCATCCTCAGCGACGGGCTGAAATTCTACCATCCCCGGAATGGAAATCTTTTCATGCCTCTAGAATTCTCCGTTGCAGCTTACCGTTTTGGACACAGTATGGTGCGAGCTTTTTATGACTACAACCGCAACTTTCCAAACTCAACGTTCAGGTTACTTTTTCAGTTTACAGGAAGAGGTAATCTAGGCAGCCCACCAGCCCCTAGCCCGTTTAACACTCTTCCTTTTAACTGGATTATTGAGTGGGATCGCTTTGTTGACGAAGAAAACGCTGCCAAAAGGCAGAAAAATTCTGCGCGAAAAATCGACACGCATCTTGCATTTCCTTTGTCGGATCTGATTAATGAAGGCAACGATGCCCAACCTCCTATTCAAGAACTTCTGAAGCACCTTGCTAAACGGAATCTACTGCGTGGATATTTCCTCAGTATTCCCACCGGACAGAGCCTAGCTGACAAACTAGGTATCAAAAAACTGACAGTTGAGGAACTTCAACAAGACAATTCACCAGAATTGAATCAAGCCCTTGAACCTTTTTTAGAAAAGACTCCAGCGTGGTATTACGTCCTCAAGGAATCTGAAGTGCGTGCTAATGGCGACTCTTTGGGCGAAGTTGGTAGCCGCATTGTTGCTGAAACCATCATTGGTTTAATGCAGAATGACCCATCCTCATACCTCAACGAGCATGAACATGATAGTGACGACGATCATCTTTGGAACCCCTCCAAAGGTGTGAAGCTGCCAAATGGTGGTGAAATTCGCTCGATTCGTGATTTTCTGAAGTTTGCCGGAGTGTTGCCAGAATAGTCTTGTTAAGTAATAGTAGTTACTACTGAACAACCAACGGCTTAATACGGTTAGCAAACGCGTGTAGATACTTTAGAATATAAAGTATCTACACGCCAGAAAATAAAATTACTCTATTTCAAAGATTATGGTGTGAGCTTTTTGCTGCTCAAGGTAAAAATACCGTATCTAGGACTAAATAATAACGCCAAAATAAAAAATCCCGATACTACTAATACGATCGCAGGGCCAGAGGGCAAGTTATAAAAGTAGCTGAGGTACATCCCGCTAATACTAGAAACTACGCCAATTACCGCACCCAAAATCATTACATGATTAAGGCGTTTAACTAATAAATAGGCGGTGGCTCCTGGTGTAATTAAAAGTGCTAATACTAAAATTACACCAACAGCTTTCATGCTAGCGACAATTGTTAAAGCTATTAGCACCATAAGCCCAAAGTTCAGCCGATGGATGGGCAAACCTGCGGCTTGAGCGCCTAAAGGATCAAAGGTGTAAAATAAAAGTTCTTTATATAATAAAACAACTACTATTAAAACAATAGTGGCAATAATAGCAGTGTCCCGCACTTCATCAATAGTAACGCCGAGAATATTACCGAAAAGAAAGTGATTTAAATCGATTTTGTTATCTTTTTGAATAGTAGTAATTAGGGTGATACCAAAGGCAAAGAATGCTGAAAAAACTATGCCCATTGCCGCGTCTTCTTTGATTGGCGATCGCACTCTAATCCAAGCGATCGCCATTGTACTCAAAACTCCGGCAATAAATGCTCCAACATATATATTTGCTCCGATCATAAAAGCGATCGCTAGTCCAGGCAAAACTGAGTGACTGATGGCATCACCCAGCAATGCTAGTCGTTGCACCATCAAGTAGCTGCCTACAACTGCACACAACATTCCAACTAAAATTGCAATCACGAGCGATCGCTGCATAAAGCCGTATTGCAACGGCTCAATTAATGCTTCTAACATAAAACTGTCTTTAATTACGAAGTATTTAGGCAGCATCTGAAAAGTACATTACTTGACCACCATAAGCACGATGCAGATTCTCTTGTGTAAGTACTTGTTGCCGTGAACCTGTGGCAATTAATTCACGATTTAGTAATATTAAATCATCAAAGTGGGTGATTGATTCCCCTAAGTCGTGGTTAACTACTAGCACGATTTTATTATCGGCGGCGAGTTCGTGGAAGACTTCAAAAATCACTGACTGGGTTTTTTGATCGATGCCTACTAGAGGTTCATCAAAGCAGAAAATCTCTGCTTGCTGTGTTAAAGCACGAGCTAAAAATACCCGCTGTTGTTGTCCTCCTGATAATTGTCCGATGGGGCGATCGCAATATTCGCTCATTCCAACTCTTTCTATGGCATTTTTTGCTACTTGGCGACTAACTGCCGAGAAGCTACGCAACCAGCCTGTTTTCTTTACCCGTCCCATCATGACTACATCCCAAACTGTGGCGGGGTAAGTCCAATCAATTTGGCTACGTTGTGGTACATAGGCAACTTTCTCTAGTTGTTGCATTAAGGGTTTGCCTTCACATAGCGCCGTACCACTACTAACAGGAACCAAGCCTAATATTGCTTTCATCAGCGTACTTTTGCCAGCACCGTTGGGGCCAAAAATACCTGTCAGTTTTCCCGGTTTGATAATACAGCTAACGTCTCTTAAGGCTTCTTGTGTCCGGTAATATACCCCTAGATGAGCAATGCTTATTGCTGCTGTGGAACACATATCAAAAGCTTTGATACTTTTTGCAGGCATTTCCTCTATTTTTGTCTGTGATAGCCAGAATTTGGCAGGAAAAGAGACGTTTTTCATAATCTAGTTTAAATATTTATTTCTTGAGCTTACTATAAAAATGAGAGAAATATGAAAAAATCTATAATTAGATGTAATATCTAAGATAAATGAAACTAATACTAGAGACAGACGGCAGTAATCCTTACGGCAAAGGAATAATCAGCAGGGTGAAGGGAAAAATTCTTTTCCGGTTTTGTTTGGGAATGCTTGTGTCTTTGGCTTTACTCAGTTGTACACAGAATGACTCTAACTCCAACACTGCCAAGGGAGATAAGCCGCGAGTGGTTGCAACTAGTACCATCATTGCTGATTTGACACAAGAGGTTGCAGGAGACGAAATTCAACTAAGTGGAATTCTGAAACCGGGTACTGATCCCCATGTTTACGAACCAGTACCAACAGACAGCAGGGTTTTGGAAGAAGCTGATTTGATTTTGTATAACGGCTACAACCTGGAACCGGGACTGATTAAATTAATGAATGCTTCTGGTGGTAAGGCAAAAAAGTTAGCTGTGGGGGAAGCTGTTAAACCTTTGCAGCTTGAAAAAGGCAAAGGAGAAGTTGTGCCAGATCCGCACGTTTGGGGTAGTGCAGAAAATGCGATCGCAATGACGAATGTAATACGAGATGCTTTGATTGAGCAATCACCTGAAGATAGAGAAAAATTTACTCAAAATGCATCGCAACTTAATAATGAATTAAAACAATTGCATAGCTGGATTAATCAACAGATTCAAACTATCCCCGCACCCCAGCGTAAACTGGTGACAACCCATGATGCATTTCAATATTATGGACGTACTTATGGGATTGCGATCGCAGGTACTTTAATTGGTATTAGTACCGAAGAACAACCAAGCGCTCAAACAGTCCAGCGATTGGTAGAGTCAATTAAAAAAATCGGCGTTTCTGCGATTTTTGCTGAAACTACAATTAACCCGGCTTTAATTAAAACTGTTGCTCAAGAAGCAAGGGTAAAATTAGCACCAAATCAACTCTATTCTGATTCAATTGGCGCTAAGGGAAGTCCAGGGGATTCTTACATCAAAATGATGGAAGCCAATACTCGTACAATTGTAGAAGCATTAGGGGGAAAATATACCCCGTTTCAACTAAAGAAGTAAATTCATCATCAGAAATATCTAACCTAAGAGGTGTTCTTTTCAAAGTCTCTCCAGAGAAAGAACTCTTTGTACCCTTGATTTTTTAGAATGTCATTCAGTGAAGTTACATTTTTCAATACCTGAAAAAGCCATGACTGATAACAATCAAGAAAATCGAATTAATCAACCAGTAAGTGAAGATACACATTTACGCGAAGAACCGAATGTCAATGAAAGAAACTTAACAGCAAATCCAGGAGATAAAATTGCTGATAAGTCTGAATCTGTTGAAGAAAAGGCTAAACAGGTAGCTGTAGATGATGTACCAGACATTACAGGCGACAAAATCACAGTTCCAACTTACTTCGTTGTAGATGAACCCGACGGCGAAAAGAAAGCACTCCACCACGTTAAAGATGCTGAAGAAATTTCTGACATGATTCGGGAAGCACGAGTTGACGAAAATGGGAATCGAATATGGTGGTAGCCCTTCATTGAAGAGACACGGGGATACAGGGACAGGAAGAGTTGTTTCTTTGCGTCCCTGTATCTGTTTTCTTTGATGGAGTTAGTTTATTAAGACGCAATCAAAATCTGGAAATTGTCTCAGGGTACATCGAAATGGCAGATGTCACAATTACCAGAGAGTTGGCATATTGGAGTACCCCAGAGATTAAAAATCAAATTTTAGAACTTACTAAGGGTCATAATGTAGAACCGTTAAAATCTAGAAGCTACTCACGACTCGTGGACACAGACATATAACAATCCAGAGTTGTATGAGTGGTTTTTACAGCATTAGCGGGAGAAGGCAGTATTTTAAATCTTTTGAACTATATTTACAACTTGTCTGGTGTTTTTAACTCTTTATTGACTGCAACTACTGCCCGTAATTGAGCGCTAGAAACTCGGCTTTTTAATTTACTTAAATAACTCTTCATAACCAGCGATCGCAGAAGCTTCACAAAGTGCAGCTTCTGATATCTCGTGTTTAGGCATAAAAAAGAATTGGCGCTATTTCTATACTGCCAGGATCACGCAAAATTTTGCTAACCAAATTAGGGATAAACTGAGCAGCAAGGCTGAAAGGCTGTGGCGGGAAATAAAATTTCTAGTGCGATCGCAATACAATAATTCAGCATCGGCGGTAGAAAGCTATAAGTTAAATTCATCGGGATTCACACAAAGGCGATTGCTAAAACTTCAACATATTTTCATTAAAAATATTTTTTAGCACTCAAAAATTAAAATTTATAAAAAGTCGTCACTTGCACCTTTGACATCAGAGTATAGAACTTCAATAATATTGTTACGTAAAAATCCGTACTCATACATATAGGACTCCTATTTGATTTTTGCTAAATATGCTGAGAGCTAAAACCTGATCCGGCTAACTCTCAGTCAGCTTTGCTTTGAAAAATCAAATGAGATTGCTATATAAACTTGCATTAATAGGGTTGCATTATGCTTTTCTCGAATTCAAAAAAGAATTTAAAAATTCATCAAAAAAATAACAAAATATGCAAATTTCTTTGGACTTATACTAATATTGCGCTGCTTGCTGGATATTTAATAACTTTATCGATTTGTACATCAATAACTTTATCCCTACTATTGCCTTTATTAACTGCTAGCTTCTTGGCTTCCATTGGAACTTCGCACCACTCTACATCGGTTCCTTGGATAGATAATGCATCTGAATGTGAACATACTGGGAGAAACTGGGGCGATCGCAAGTGTTGGGATAATGAACATGATCCTACGTTCTGAATGAACATTGCATTAAAAGCTATACCAATTATCAGTGACAAAACAGGCTAACAAGCTTGGAATTAGATCAAAATAGATATGTAGCCTGTTGTTTGTCCAACCTTGAATCAACCTAACTTCGTGCGAAATCTGCAAGAAACTCATTTGAATCGTGCCCGCGCCAGTCTCAGACAAGCGCTGTCTTGGTATGGATATCTTCGCAAATCAGGACAGTTTTCATCCAATCCAGAATTGGCAGGTTTGTTGAAACCAGAATTGGAAGCTTTGAATTCCACACTCAATAAACTGGATTCTAACGTCATTAGAATTGCTGCTTTTGGTTTGGTGAGTCGTGGTAAGTCAGCAGTTTTAAATGCCTTGCTGGGAGAGAAGATTCTGCAAACTGGGCCCCTGAATGGTGTCACTCAATGGCCCCGTTCCGTCCGTTGGCAGCCAGGGGGTAAGGTAGTAGTAGAGTTAATTGATACCCCTGGATTAGATGAAATTGAGGGTGAGTCACGGGCGGACATGGCGCGAGGAGTTGTACATCAAGCTGATTTGATTTTGTTTATCGTGTCTGGTGATATCACACGCACTGAGTATCAAGCACTGCTCGAATTGCGGCGATCGCAAAAACCCCTAATTTTAGTATTTAACAAAATAGACCTTTACCCAGATACAGACCAAGGAGTTATTTACCAAAATTTGCAACAACTCGGCGCTGGACATTCCGACGCGAAGCCTCTATTACCTGATGAAATTGTTATGGTGGCGGCGGAACCAGCAGCAATAGAAGTGCGGGTTGAGTGGCCTGATGGGCGTGTCAGTTATGAATGGGAGACACCGCCACCGCAAGTAGATGAACTAAAGGAGACAATTCTAAATATTCTCAATCGGGAAGGGCGATCGCTTCTGGCTTTAAATGCACTCATTCAAGCACGAGATGCAGAAGCCGCGATCGCTCAAAAAACCATCGACTTACGCGAACAAGAAGCTGAAGATATCATTTGGCAATTTACCAAATACAAAGCTTTGGCAGTAATGCTCAATCCTATTGCTTTTTTAGATATCCTTGGCGGCACTGTTGCGGATTTGGCTTTAATTCGCGCCCTAGCTAGATTGTATGGTTTGCCGATGACTAGCTATGAAGCCGGGAAAATTTTAAAAACGATTTTATTTAGTTCTGGTGGCTTGCTACTGGGGGAATTAGGCAGCAGTTTGCTTTTGGGTTTGGGTAAAACTACTGCTGCAATAACCAGTGGTGACAATCCCAGCAATATTACTGCCTTTGCTGGCAGTGCGATCGCTCAAGCTGGTATCGCTGGTTATGGTGCATACTCCGTTGGTAAAGCCGCTCAGGTGTATCTCGAAAAAGGCTGCACTTGGGGACAATTGGGCGCAAGCAGTGTCATTCAAGAAATTCTCTCTCAAGTTGACCAAAATACAATTCTGTATCGTTTGCGACAAGAATTAGGCATAAAGTATTGAGAATAAATAAAAATTGTTTCTCTTTTGTGATCGTTTATAAGTGTTTATCAACTTCTATCAAACTCTTCTGACAATTGACTGATATTCCGAATTTGGGATGCAAAACTGAGAACATGACCATCTCTGTTAGTTACTTTAACTAGTGGAATTCCCCTAGCTTTTTGAAGCAAAGATGATAAGAGGGTAATTCCCACTCAAATTTGCTCAAAAGATGGCGGTGTTTACCACCACTTCTTGTAGGAAGCTTATCTAAACTGGAAATGTGAGCCAACCCGGTCTTGTTGCGCCAACAAAGAAGGACTGGCAAAACCGCAGGGTGAGCTTACTGGGGTCATTGAAAGCTCATAGTTAATATCTATCTCTGTAACTTAAAGGTAAAAGGATCATGACAACTACCCTAAATTCATTTGAAACTGCTGGGGCGGCAAATCTTGAAGAAGCCATTATTGAAGCCATTACTGAAGCGCGTACAACTTGTGAGCTAAATGGCAGTGATTCTGCTGGTTGTGCCGTAGCTTGGGATATTGTGGAAGAATTACAAGCTGAGAAAGCCGATCAACAGCAAGCAAAATCAAAGAAAACTTCTTTGGATAATTATTGCGATCGCCATCCTGAATCCGTAGAGTGTCTAATCTACGACCTTTAATTCTTCCGTAAATCAGTTGTTGCTGATTGCGTTATTTGCTTAATTGCCTCTAAATCAGGTGGTGGCGTTTCACTTTCCATTCCCAACCACAAAAGATATTCAATATTTCCAGCAGGGCCAGTGATCGGCGACCAAGTTAAGCCTTTGTATTTCCATCCTAATTCGTGGGCTGCTTGCAGCACCTGAAAAATGGCATCAGCTTGGTCGTTTGGATCTCGCACAACACCTTTTTTACCCACACGGGATCTGCCGACTTCAAACTGTGGCTTGACTAACAATACAGTTTCTCGGTTAGCTTGAGTTAGTTGCCACAAAGCAGGCAGAATTTTTGTTAGAGAAATAAACGATACATCGACCACCGCCAAATCAGGAATCGGGTCATTTTCGCCATATAACTCATCTGGTCGTAGTTGCCGTAAATTGGTGCGTTCTCGCAAGATCACCCGCGAATCATTTCGCAACCGCCAATCAACTTGTCCATAACCGACATCAATGCCGTAAACCTGTTTTGCTCCAGCTTGCAAGAGACAATCAGTAAAACCACCAGTAGAAATTCCACCATCTAAACAAATACGTTCTGCTACCGGAATGGCAAATACTGACAAAGCTTTGGAGAGTTTTTCACCGCCTCTAGAAACAAAAGGCGATCGCTCTTTAATATTTATTTGAGCAGTAATATCAACTTCTGTACCAGGTTTATCAACTAACTGCTGATTAACAGTAACTTCCCCCGCCTGAATTAACCTCTGTGCTAAGGCGCGAGAAGAACATAAATTTAACTCTACTAATAGTGTGTCGAGTCGCTGTTTAGCCAATTAATTAGACTCTCCTGGTAAAATTAAAACCAAAACACGATTGATAATTCATAATTAGCGCCTCAAATATCGAACTGACTTTTCACATTATGTGGAAAAGTCCACCAAAAACCTATCCCCCTAACCCCCTTCCCGATGCGGGAAGGGGAAAATTAAAAGTCTCTCTCCTTTTAGGAAGAGAGAAATAGAAAAGAGGTTTTCCAGATACCGTGAAAAGTCAAGTCTTATAAAACTTGAGAAATTGCGATCAGTCCAATGAGTAAATAAGGGATTCGGAGCGATCGCTACTTAATATATTATTCTTTAGGAAAGCACGACATCAAGATAATTAAGATACAGCAAAATCCGTGTATTGCCGTAGTTCAGCAGGATGGAAACCCAAGACAATATCTTCGCGCAAAATACCAGCTTCTAATAATGCCTCTGCTACTGGCTGGGAAGTACCATCATATTGAATCCACACTTTATCATTAATAATATCTATATGTACCACCGAACCATGTATGCGGCGCACTCCATCCCAACCGATATGTAACACTTCGTAGTGGTCTCGTTCCGAGTCAATGACGGGTTCTGTCTCTATTTGACCATTAGCAGGCTTGTGAGTAGCATAATCAAATATTAACTGACGAATAATTTCACGATACCGAGCTAGCTTATCCATTTGATAATCCTTTCTAGTTGCTCGTCAAAGACAATTAGGTTTATTCCTATGCTATTAAGAATTAGCTGACCAAAGCGTTCGGAAAATATACCTTCATAGACTCGCTTGGGAACCGCTAAATAAAGTTGGCGTTTTGGTTGTAGTTCTTTTAGCACGCTGCGATAAATTTCATACTGTCCCACAGCTTCCTGGAGGTCGCTCACTGGAGAAGGACTCAGAAAACTTTTGATTTCAACAGCTATTTTTTGATTATCCCTCTCAGCAGCAATGGTAACTCTTTCTGCTCCAATATCTACGTAAAGTTCTCTACCCCCATAAGCAAGGTATAAGGGATCGTTGGTTATTGTCCAGCCATCTGTTACAAGTGCTTTAATGACTGCGGCATGATAGATATCTCTGGCTGGCATTAGTCGAAGATAGCTCCAAAACTACAGCTTTAATCTAGTAAAATTATTTTTTGGCAGTGAAAACTTGGATAAAAAAGCGATCGCTCTTTCCCAACAAAGACAAAAGTGCGATCGCTATATTTTATACTTGTTATTGAATGACTAAATATCCTGTTCGCTCAACTCGCGTGTGATGTGATCAAATGGTTCATCCACAAAAGCAGTATTACCCACACCTGCTGCTGCTACTTGTTCCTTGATCAGATCCTTAAGAATCTGGATACCGCGAACCGTCGGGCCAATAGGTACTCCTAAAGAATTGTAAGTTTCCCGCAGTCCTTGTAGCACTCGCTCATCCAACACATTGGTATTTCCAGCAACCAGCGCATAGGTGGCATAGCGCAGATAGTAATCCATATCCCGCAGACAAGCTGCATAACGACGAGTTGTATAAGCATTTCCACCAGGGCGAATCAATTCTGGCAGTTCTTCAAATAACCTCAAACCAGCTTGCTTGACAAGTGCAGCCGCATTAGTATTTATTGCCGCCGCCGCTTGTACTCGTGCTGTACCACTGTCAAAGTAAGACTTCAGGCTATCGATCGCATTCCGGTCAAAATACCGACCAGCTAAGTCATAATTCTTAATTAAACTTGTTACCGCATCGCGCATTCCTTCTTCTCCCAATCATTACTATTTATGGTTTGATATTTATTTGGCTGCACTTATGCACCAGTAAATTTTTGTGCTATTAAAAATAGATTCGGCACAAAAACAATTTATCCACTATCTATGGATTCTATGCCAAAGTTGACCCCTATATGATGAACTTTCCAGTTTTGTACAGATGATCCCTGAAAGGTTAATATAACCTGATAATCCAGATATCTGTAACACAAACTACAAAATCGGCTAATGTCTAGTATTTAAGATATTTCTGGTGTGTCACGGCCTGATTGAGATTCGCAGGGTTAGGATGCAATGTAAGATTCTAAGATTCTGGTTTACTTTAGGAAATTGGTAGAGAAGGAGTAACAATGACGACACCACAAGAAGTCTTGAAGAAAATTCAAGATGAAAATATTCAGCTGATTGATCTCAAATTCATTGATACAGTAGGGACTTGGCAGCACCTTACACTGTACCAAAACCAAATCGATGAGACTGCATTCACTGATGGCGTAGCTTTTGACGGTTCCAGCATCCGGGGTTGGAAAGCGATCAACGAATCGGATATGACGATGGTACTCGACCCCAACACTGCTTGGATCGACCCATTTATGGAAGTCCCAACGCTAAGTATAATTTGTAGTATTAAAGACCCCCGCACGGGTGAACCCTACAACCGTTGTCCACGAGTTATTGCCCAAAAAGCAATAGATTACCTGATTTCCACTGGTCTTGGTGACACAGCCTTTTTTGGACCTGAAGCTGAGTTCTTTATTTTTGACAGTGCTAGGTTTGCACAAACTGCTAACGAAGGCTACTACTTCTTAGACTCCGAAGAAGGTGCTTGGAATTCTGGTAAAGCTGGTACAGAGAACAAACCCAACTTGGGCTACAAACCACGCTTCAAAGAAGGTTACTTCCCAGTTTCACCAACGGATTCTTTCCAAGATATCCGTACAGAGATGCTGTTGAAAATGGCAGAATTAGGTGTACCCATTGAAAAGCATCACCATGAAGTTGCTACTGGTGGTCAGTGCGAACTAGGTTTCCGCTTTGGTAAGTTGATCGAAGCGGCTGATTGGTTGATGATTTACAAATATGTCATCAAGAACGTTGCTAAGAAATATGGCAAAACCGTTACCTTCATGCCAAAACCAATTTTTGGCGATAACGGTTCTGGAATGCACTGTCACCAATCCATCTGGAAAGATGGACAACCGTTGTTTGCAGGTGATAAGTATGCTGGTTTGAGTGAAATGGCGTTGTACTACATTGGTGGTCTTCTCAAACACGCACCAGCACTGTTAGCAATTACCAACCCCAGCACCAACTCATACAAGCGCCTAGTACCTGGTTATGAAGCGCCAGTGAACTTAGCTTATTCCGAAGGGAACCGTTCTGCTTCTATCCGTATTCCTCTATCTGGTAAGAACCCCAAAGCCAAGCGTTTAGAATTCCGTTGTCCAGATGCTACATCTAACCCCTACTTGGCATTTGCTGCAATGCTTTGTGCTGGTATCGATGGCATCAAGAACAAAATCCATCCTGGTGAACCCTTAGATAAGAATATCTATGAACTCTCTCCAGAAGAACTGGCAAAGGTTCCTTCAACTCCCAGTTCTTTGGAATTGGCGTTGCAAGCACTAGAAGAAGATCACGCCTTCTTGACAGAATCAGGCGTTTTCACGGAAGACTTTATCGAAAATTGGATTGACTACAAGCTAGGTAACGAAGTCAAGCAGTTGCAACTGCGTCCTCATCCCTACGAGTTTTACCTCTACTACGATGCTTAATTAAGTACCGTATCTAACTAAATGTATAAGTTTTGCCACCCCAGAGGGTGGCTTTTTTTCTAGAGTTGTCAGTTGAAACACTCACTCAAAAAATCAACTTTAAAACTCTTCAAACTTAGCTCATGGAAGCGTGGCTGGGCCCATAAATCATCCGAGTGCTAGCATCTACCTTCCCTTGAATTGGATTCCAGTAGTGGGATGCTTCTTCTGGAAGACCAAGTTCTTGTGCAGCCCGCATCAGCATGGATTGTTGACGATTCTTGACTTGTTGATGTTCACGCACCATTAACGCACGAGATTTATCTGCAATAGACATAACCATAGTCCTCTCTATTTTGTGAATATATAATTTTGCTTTCTCTATAAACCACTATAGCAAAAATTCTGTAACATAAGCTACTTTTTATATAAATTTATATTTGCCTTTGCTGACAATATTAGATATTTTTCCCCAAAGCTGGAAAATCTTCCCTAATATACCTTTGATGGCTAAAATCATCTGGCTTCAGATTTGTATTACTTGGGAGCCTTTACCTTTCTAACAGTAGATAATTTTTTAGTTACAATTATTTACATATTAAGTAATCAAAACTTGAGCTATTTTTATGCCTGAGAGTTTAACGAAGCTGACTTATCAAACCTTTCAGCAGGGCAAAAATTACTTTGGTCTGGCTCACAAAATATTAAGTTCACGGTTGAGGAACCTGGTGTATCCGACACTTGAACAAAAGACCAAACCCATCCCGAATGAGCTTTTACTCAAACTTCAACAGAGACTGAACCAGTTGCTGGAAACAGACTGGCAAGATGCCCAAAAAGGTATATACCCGGAAAGTCTATTGTTTGACAACCCTTGGGATGACTTTTTCCGCTACTATCCCTTGGTATGTCTAGATTTACCTGAAACCTGGGAGCGGGTTCAACAACAGAATTACCAAAATTTTTCGCCCGAAATTGACACAGATGGTTATCCTAGCTACTACGTGCAGAACTTCCATCACCAAAGCAATGGCTACTTGAGTGACTTGTCAGCCAATTTATATGACTTACAAGTAGAAATTCTTTTTGGTGGGGCAGCTGATCCAATGCGACGGCGGATTCTCGCTCCCCTCAAGCAAGGACTGAAAGCTTTTGAGTCAGTTGCACCACGGCAAACCCGTATTTTAGATGTAGCTTGTGGAACAGGGCGGACTTTGAAGTTGATTCGGGCAGCTTTGCCTCAAGCATCTTTGTTTGGTACAGATTTGTCACCAGCTTATTTGCGTAAAGCAAATGAACTACTGTCCCAAATTCCAGGGGAACTGCCGCAACTTTTACAAGCCAATGCTGAAGAGTTACCCTATTTAGATAACTATTTTCATACTGTAACTTCTGTTTTTCTCTTCCATGAGTTACCAGCAGCTGTACGTCAGACAGTCATTGAGCAATGCTTCCGGGTAACAAAACCAGGAGGAGTCTTTATTATCTGTGACTCAATTCAGTTGAGTGATTCACCTGACTTGGAATACATGATGGACTCTTTCCCTGAAACTTTCCATGAACCCTATTACAAGCATTACACTACTGATAACTTGCTAGAACGTTTACAGAAAGTAGGCTTTGAGAATATTGAGATGCAAGTCCATTTTATGAGCAAGTATTTCATTGCTCATAAGCCAGCTTGAGATAAAACCTTCTCATTTCCTTTTCTTTAAATAAACTTTACCTAAAAAGGGCAAATGCAAAATTTTGCATCTGCCCTTGGGTGTAGAATAATTAAAAGGACTTAAGAGGAGCTAGCAGATCCTTCTTAATATTTGTTTCGTCAGGAGCCATCTGCGAGGAGGAGGAACCAGGGTGCAAGAGTAGGTCAAAAATAGTAAGATTCGTGGCGAAGTGCAATAAACCTATACTACTTATGCGAATCTATGCCCTAGATAAGCTCAGATGCAACGAAAAAGATTTTATACTTCGGCAAAGGACGCTAAACAAACGCTGAGTGAAGATCAATTATTTCTTGATGTAAATAGTCAGATACTCAATGTATGAGAAACCTATTTGGGAATAAAGTGGATTTACCTTAAGAGACTGTTTTCTCAACAAGCAAAGTGTCTGAATTAGATGTGCTTTAGATTAACTGATAGCCTAAGTAACATCTATTTCTAGAACGCTTGATGATTGAGACGCAAAGCTTCCCACCGAATATGAGCAACAGTTGTGTGCCTTTTGAGAAGTTGGTGATGCTGTTGATCAAGGCACTTAATTTAATTTGCGTTTTGATTGCCAAGATTGATGCCAACTATATATACAAAGCTTGCAGTTGAAATACTAAGCGATCGCTGAAGATTTTCGTGTGTCAACTGTATATATCTGCCAGAAAAGCTGTGTAACCGATGTTAGCACAACACTGTGTTTTCTGGTACTTTGTTTCTTTTGGAAAAAAAGCATTACCTTAGGGAAGTTAAACCACAACATAGATATTTCCGGATTTTTGTGTCACTTCTCTGCGCCCACTACCGCGATGACGTGGCGTATCATCTGAGGCTTGTTCAGATGCCGCCGAGAGCCACTGTTCCGAAGTAGGCGTGGAAGACAACCCATAGGATAAGTGATTGACCATTACTTGGCAGTTAGAAGCTAAGGGGCCGAACACCAGACTCGATACTAAAAGTGAAATGGCTGCACGCATAGCAGATGTCTATTTTGGAACTCTCCACTTCACTGATACTTAGCTTTTTGATTAATATCCGGACAATTCACCAAAAAGTATTGTGTTTTACTGAAAATAAACTCTTCTTAGCCTCCGTTTAAATGTTCGACTAATAACCAATTACCAAAGTGGTTTATTTGACCCCACAATGTAACTAATTGTTCGTGAGGGTAAGCGCGTAATTGCTTGTCGATATGCGATCGCAAAGTCACAAGCTGCCAGTTTTGTCCTTGATATGCTGCTGGTGCTGTGACAGTGAATTTATATTCCTGCTGATCCAAGCGATAGAAAATGCCTTTAAAACAGTTACTTTTCCGAATTAATGCCTTGCCAACAGCAGAGTCAGAGGACTCATTCCACGATTGGCAAGGACAATCACCACTACCTGGATAGGCTTGTGGGTTATTTAAATAATACAGTTGCCAGTGGAGCCAATCCGAATGATTGGGTGGAAGATTAAATAAAGGAATAATTGCTGTTTTTGAGCGATTATCTTCTAATAAAGCCATTTGCAGCGCCTTAACAGATAAATCCCTTGGTTGGCAGTCTAACTCAACACACATTGCTGCTGCCATACCTGCTGCTTGACCAATGCCCATAACTACAGGTTGTAATCTAGTGGCACCGTTGGCAATGTGTGAGACAGAAATATTTTTTTCACAAACCAAGAAGCCATCTGTTGTGGCTGGAATGAGGGAACTGTAGGGAATTGTAAAGGGAGTCCCAGTCCAGCGTCCCCCCCAAAAGATAGATTTTGGTTGCAGTGGGAATTTAACACCAGGATAATGATGGTCATTGGCGTAGTTACCAACTGCGATTGCATCATTAAATATAGATGCAACTCTCCCTCCAGCGATCGGCAAAATATCCTGTTCTCGGATAGTAGTTAGCCCCACTAAGCGGCGGCTTTCCCGGTAATAGGGATGCAGTGCAAAAGCTGTAGAGGCGTGAGGAAATACTTTTTCTGCTAAACCATAGCGGCGACCAAACTGATTTTGGATAAAATGGGCAAAATTTTGGCTGTGCCAGCGAGATTCTTGGATGAATTCACCTCTGGATACATCTGACTCTATCAACCGCTCTACTCCTTGGCCGTAGTCATTGCCACAGATTGGCCAATTAATCATGAATCGGCCACCAGGCAAACGTCCATAATTCAAAAATGTCTCTGCTCCATAGCCATCCCAAGCACCTGTAAACTGAGATGGATTATAGTTAGGGGCAGCCGGAATTTCTGGTGCCGCAGCTACGCCCGCCGTAGACATCGCTTCACCAAAATCTTGCATAATCACTACATAAGTGGGCGCTTGCACCGGATATCTCTCAGTTAAAGAGTTAAAAGACACCGGGGCGCTGGGTTCTCCCCACTCAGATTGCAATTCCCAGCCCCACCGATAAGGTATCTCAGCTAAAGCCAACACATTTCCTAATTCTGTGCCATCAAGAATAATCTTGGCTGTGACAGCGAAATCAGCAAAGCGCACACCTGTAATAGAATCACCTTGGCGAAACACATCTATTGGCACATCTCCAGAAATCCAGTGCAAATTTGGCAATTCCTGTACCCAATCTGCAAAAATTTCTGCCCCAATTTGAGGATCATAACTAAAAAAGCTTACCCAACTGTTATCTAATCCACCTGACTGTCGTTGTCGCAATTCTTGCAAAAACGCACCCCATAACCCCGTTTGAAACGCTTCTAATTCGTTACCATCGGGTGCGGATACTCCAGCCGAAGTCAGCATTCCCCCCAACCAAGTAAATTCACTCACCAGAATCGTTTTGGCTCCCCGTCGCGCCGCTTGGATAGCAGCAGCAGTACCTCCGGTTCCCCCACCGACAACTAACACATCAGCTGTGTATGTCTGATTAACCATTGCTTTACCTCACTGGAGTTTCGATATACTCTCCCCAGATAGCTTGGCATCAAACAAGATAAATTATTTTATTTTTTGGATACTAGGTATTAAAAGTTCTCACACAAAAGTAGTAGGAGCGTTAACAAAGAACAAATTATAATTCCTGATTAGTTTTTTTGTACTATGTCCGCAATTTTGAGATTTGATAGGATTTTGTCTTGTTGACAAGTGAAAGATACTCTTTTGATAGATAAGCATCTATATCTTAATTATCTCGGTAGATATAGAAATCCTATTTATATTTACATAGTTTGATTTTTTCACGCCCTCCTAATTACTCTTACTCAAATTGTAATTGCAGAGAGTCAGCCAACCTCCTTCGGAGACGCTTTGCTAACGCACTGGCAAATACTCTTTAAAGAATCATTAACCCAAAATTTGGTGCGGCTCAAAAATATAGATTTGCATATAGCGTTTCTCGTTTACGTAAGGCACACCCGTAGGGGCACGGCACTGCCGTGACCTTAGACTTCGGAGTATAAGCTTGTACCACATATGAATGGGAACTGCTATATTATTGGCAGCGAAAAAATTGTTTCATCCAAATAGGGGATCAAATTTCCTCGAAAACCTCAGAAGTAAAGCTTCCATGCAGACCATAGGGGATATGATGCTTGAGATGTAGCCGCGCGATTGTTCCTTTAGAGAAATCACTAGCATCTAAAATTATCACATTTGAGCGGTGATGAGCAGCATCATAAACCAAAGCTAATACCCAACCATCATCTTCCTTTTCGGAACCTGGGCGTGGGACAAAAATTGGTTCACCCACAAAACCACGGGGTGCAGCACTCCAAAATTGTCTTTCTCCAGACTCTAAATCAATTTTCAGCAATGCTTGCAAAGGAGCATTACCAGTCTCTGCATGAGCCGCACCTATATATAGATATCGATAAGGGTGTGCTACATTTGCCGGATGTATGCTGGGAAATTCACAACAACGGCCATCAATCAATTCCCGCCGGACTGTCCCATCTTTTAGATTCAGACAAAATCGCCAAAGTTGCCCAGGTGAAGACGCTTCAAAATCAACTTGTCGAAAATCGCTTTTGGGTTCAACTTCTGGTAAAGATTCGTAGCAAATGGAGTCAATCAAAACTTCGCCTCCTACCTCAAAAGCATTAACGTGGTGGAAAACGAAACCAGACTGAGTTTCCAGAAATTTTATCTCTTCTTGTCCTTCTTTGGGGGTGCGGGGAATAATTATAATTTGAGTTGGCTGATTTGGTTGAAATTTTATACATTCTCCCGCCGCACGTATTCCCAAGGCGAAAGGTATGGGATTGAAGGTGACAGGATTTTGAAAGAAGATGCAGTAATTGGGAGTAATAACAAAATCATGAATGAAACAGAAACCAGGAACTTGATGAGCGTGCTTCTTGACAATTTCACCTGCTGAGTTTAGCTCAAAAATAGTAATGGTGGTAGATAATCCCGGCTTAATCGAGAAGTTTACTAGACAAGGTGCGTCCTCATCTTGGTCGAAACTCTTTTCAACGCGGGGATGTGCAGCGAAAGATTCACCTACTGACAAAGCACCATTAAAATATTCATTCCCCAAGGTTTCAAGAGTGTAGGGATCGAGGTGATATGCTTCAGAAGCTTCCCACAGCGCTAGCAGTTTACCACCCCAATAGATAACATTTGTATTAGCGATATTTTTGAGTTTGAAGTCAAAAATATTAGCTAGCCAACCGCCAGGTTTTTGAGTGCCAAAAGTACCGCGATAAAGAATTTTTCCCGCCTTTTGCTCTGCTAGATAGCCAGTTGTGCGCACAAAGCGATTGCGAAAATGGGCACGGCCGTTCGTAAAGGTAATTTTACTAATCATCCCATCTCCATCAAATGGGTGATGAAAAAGTTGCCCATTTACATCGAGCAAACCGGGGCCATTTCTAAACAGCGTACCTTCTAATTCTGCGGGAATTTGCCCTTCTATATCATCAATCCAATAATCAAACTCTTGGGTGAGAGATTGATATCCTCCTTGCCAGTCTGCACGAGTGTAGGATTTTTCTGCAACTGGGATTTCTTGAACTTTTGAATTTTGCATATACTTGATATCTGCTTTTCAAATATGGTAAAGATGTTCAGAAATGAGATTTTTTGAAAAACCCAAGTTCTGATAAAGTTTTCGTCCAGAGCTTTATAAGACAATGTTGATTTATGGTTGATTAGAAGAAACCATGACTTTGGCTAGATTCCAATATCTTGGGAGCTTTGCATCTGTATACAAAATCATTTCTTTGTTAATCAACTACTTTCGACTCTGACTCTCTCAGCACTAACTCAGACATGAAATCAGGCGAAAACGTTTGTTCTTTATCCTTTGATATCTCAGCTTGTTCTTCAGCCGCAGGTAGCCAGTTGATAAATGGTAAGGGTAGCAATGTGCTGAGGTTAGTAATTAGCACCAATAGCCAAAGTGACTCAAAGTTAGTTGCAGTAATCCCCAGCCAATAGGTGATTAATGCCCCCAATGCTTGGGAAACCGTTCCTGCTGAATTAAATATCGACATCAACAAGGCAAATAACGTTGCTTCCACTCCAGAGGGACAAAGCCTTGCTGCTAGAACCATTACTTGCATAAAGGCAATTTTTCCCATCACAGAGAGAATTAGGCTATCACCCAAACTAAACCAGTGGTCATCTATACCTAAGAGTCTGTTTGTGTGAGTCACTAACAACAGCATTGTCATCCCTAAAAGTGAAGAAAGGACGGTACTCCAAGCAAAAATTACGCGAAAAGGGATGCTTTTGAGGAAGCGCTGAAAAATCCAAACACCTGCTAAAGAAGCGAAACTTGTAACCAAGTTTACCCGCCCCAAAAATTCTGGTTCAAAGTGAAGTTCGTTGGTAGAGAAGTAGAAAAAGGCTGATTCAGCATTTGGGGTAGCTTGCCAGATGAAGATAAACGCCGTTGGTAGCCAAATTCTTTTTTGGGTAATGGCTTGGCGTAGCTGTCCCAGTTGATGTTTGATTGATAAAGAGTTGGTGTGGTTACTATCTTGAATATCTTTGCTAACAGGGGACTCAGCAATTAACCAAGCTACCCCTGAGACGATGAGAGGGAATAAGGCGGTAATTCCAAAGACAGTACGGGTAGTAAAGTATTGGAGCAGCAGACCGCTAAAGTATGCTGTTATTAAACCTCCGATCGCAGAAGTACCCCAGCACAAAGATTGTAATGAACCGGCTTTCGCTTGCGATTCGCCTCTAACTCGTTCCACAACCAACGAGTCAACTATCACATCACTCATGGCGACACTAAGAGAACCAAGAGCGATCGCTAACGTAGCTGCCCAGCTACTATGAACTATTGTGGCCAGACTCACCCAGGAAACAGTTCCTAATATCCCAGATAAAATCAAGTAAGGACGCCGACGATAGCCAAATATAGGCAAGCCATCAGAGATAAAACCAAACACTGGCTTGATCATCCAAGGTAGGAAGACGATTCCCAATAGCGCCGACACCTCGACTGGACTCAGCAGCAGTTCATCTTTGAGGAAAAAGCTAACGGCTAGACGCGATAACCCTAAAATTCCTTGGACAAAATAAACCGTGAGAATTGCAATTAACTCAGCATTGGGTTCGTTACCCAAGAAGATTTTTTGTGTTAATGAGTCTTTGACCTTGGACAAGCCAGATGATTGAAGCACCATTCGATAAATATTTTTTAAGTTTTATCTACTTTTCTATCATATCGATTCTTAAGATGTGGGCTTGAAGAAGAGGCAAGCGAGCAGGGAGCAAGGGGGATAGTTCAGGTGGGGTTGAATCCCCAGCTGTAGCTTGCTTCCCCGTAAGGGTACGAGAACCACTGGTAGAGAAGTGGGGACTCAGACCCGTGTTACGCTCCGCTACACGGCAGGATTCCGGGAGCATTTCCCCCCACCTCTTTGTTGAAGATCGAAGATCAGATCTATCCCAAGTTAAGCCTGTAGGCTGAGTAATATCGGTATCTCCAAGCTGAGGCAATCCGAGCATTGTCTAAGTGTTGTAGAGTGGCTGCTTATCAAATAAATGGCAAAACAATTGGGGCGAGTTTACCTAAATAAACTCGCCCTAACTTGTATTTAATGTTTAATGTTGACTTTTCATTAGAACTTTTGAAATCCTACTTCCGGCGTGCTACACGAGTGCAGCCTGGAAGTAAGATATATAGAAAATCAGGCAAATCTTACTGAGGTGACATTAGAAGTTTAGAAAACTCTTAAATGTGAGCCAGAAATTGTTTTGCTTGCAAGCCGCGACACTTATGACAATTGCAAAACTGACTTTTTCTTGACTCGACGAGTCAGAACTGAAGTAGCACCCACAAAACCAATCACAAAAACTCCTAATACAGAAGAAGATTCAGGAACTGCTACTGTAACGATATTACCAGTGATACTCTTGTAGCCAGTGGCGATCGTGTGATTATCTGATTCAAAACCAGTTCCGCCAATATTGGTGAATTGAACCTGATCAAAAGTTCCGCCAACACTGTAGAAGTTGATGAACGCATAAGGTTCTGAAGAGTTCTGACCTTTGAATGCCGAATTAGGATTACCGTAGTAGCTGGCTTTATTTGGTTGTTTTGCGATATAACTAACCACATCAGCAGTGGTCATAGTTTCTACAACCTTACCTTGTGAAAGAAATGTGAGTACGTTGCTACTATCTCCCGCAGACCACCAAAGTCCAAAGTAGCTTTGTGGGGATGTCAAATTGAGTGTTGAAACCTTTTGACCATTACCCGATCTATTTGTGTCTACATCAAAATACTTACCTGTTCCACCAGCAGCACCATATTGGTCTGGATTCATGATCAGAGTATTCTTATAGCTACCAATATTTGTTGTTCCCTCATTCCATTGAAAGCCTGTTGCACTATAGCCTTTTGTTTGTGTATCAAAATTTTGTACATGAGCATTAACAAGATTTGATAATTGTGCATTTTGTACGCCTGGGTTTTCTATTGATACCGTAAAAGATGCAGCCATTACAGGGCGGGTAACAGTAGCTAAAGATAAAACAACACTAGAAGCGATCGCGGACTTAATTAAAATACTTTTCATCTGGCAATTCTTTTCGTTTTTTAATCTTTCGTGTTCATAGCCTCATTGTGCTATGTGCTTCTAGATTCCAACATCAGAAGGATTACTACTTTTTCAATTTGATTCCACTCAGACAAAAATGTAAGTTATTGAATTTATTTAGAGGAAAATCACTGATATTATTTTCGTTGATGTCTATAGCTTTATGTAGAAACCGCAAAGTTATCAGTGCTAAATTATAAACAAGCTTTATTTATAAAAGGTGTTATCATTTGCAGGCTGTTAATTTTTTTAGGTTTTTAAAAAATAATAGATATCGTGCTGTGCCCAATCTTTTGAAAGGCTGTGCTTATCCCTTAGGTATTTCCAAAAAAGTCGATAGAACATCTGTTCTTTATTTAAATAGAAATAAGTTATATAGCTAAACTATGTATATTAATAATATTTATATTTTATTGTTGTTTTCATTAAACAATAATAAAGATAATGGACAGTTTTAGATGACCCTATTTACTGATAAATAGAAATAAATTAGTGGTCATTGTATTAGTTTTGCCATTCTTCCCTTGCTCTGCCTACTCATCTTTATCCAGCCAACTACGCCACCTTAGTTTTTTTGAAATGCGTAGTAACATGAATTGAACTACCTCTTACAATCAACAAAAGAATTTTTATCAATGCATCCGACTGAAGAAGTTGCTGTTTCTACTCGCGTTATTGGTTTAATTAGTGGCACATCCGTAGATGGTATAGATGCTGCTTTGGTAGAGATTTCCGGTACAGAATTGGATCTCAAGATTGCGTTGCTAGCTGGGGCAACATATCCTTATCCAACCGAACTTAGAGAAAGAATATTGGCAGTTGGTGCTGGCGTTGCCATCTCAATGGCAGAATTGGCAGAAATAGATGATGCGATCGCTCAAGTCTTTGCCCAAGCTGCCCAAAATATTCAAATTGGTCATCAGCCAGCTACTCTCATTGGCTCCCACGGTCAGACAGTTTATCATCGACCACCTACAGATAGTGGAATAGAGAAGAAAACCGCTCCCCACTCCCTACTAGGTTACAGTCTGCAACTAGGGCGCGGTGCCTTAATTGCTCATCTTACAGGCATTACAACTGTGAGTAACTTCCGTGCTGCTGATATCAATATTGGTGGTCATGGTGCGCCTCTCGTGCCCAGAGTAGATGCCTATATACTTAGTCATCCCCAGGAGGGGCGCTGTATTCAAAACATTGGTGGTATTGGTAATGTTGCTTATATTCCGCCTCGGCATGGCGACTGGCTTTCAAAAATTCGCGCTTGGGATACTGGCCCAGGAAATAGTCTGTTGGATCTAGCGGTGGAACATTTAAGCGCTGGTGCTAAAACTTACGATGAAAATGGCGATTGGGCAGCTACTGGTACTCCTTGCCATCCATTGGTAGAACAATGGCTCAACCAAGACTATTTTCATCTGCCACCACCCAAATCTACTGGTCGAGAGTTATTTGGTGTGACTTACCTGCATCAGTGTTTAAAAGATGCCCAAGCATATAAACTCAATCCTGCCGACATACTGGCAACTCTCACAGAACTTACAGCTGCTTCAATTGTTCATAGTTACCGCACTTTTTTGCCGGAAATGCCACAGAGGATATTATTATGTGGCGGCGGTAGTCGCAATCTATATTTAAAACGTCGGTTAGAGTTATTGTTAACATCAATACCAGTCTTGACTACAGATGAAGTCGGTTTGAGTGCAGATTTTAAAGAAGCGATCGCCTTTGCAGTTTTAGCCTACTGGCGACATTTGGGTATTCCTGGGAACCTACCTACTGCAACTGGGGCACCTGAAGAAGTGCTTTTGGGAGAAATTCACCAAAGTCACTCCTGAATCATAGGAACAATAAACAAGATAAAAAATTTCTTCATTCAGGACTGGCTCAAAGCTTCGCTATCGCTAACGTAACTTAACATTGCTATAACTGTAGTCTTGGCGGCACTCGATTAAGACAGATTTTTGTAACTAAGTTACAAAATAAAAGACAGACTATAACTGTAGTCTTGGCGGCACTCGATCAAGACAGGGAATATAGAAGGTGGCTCATACTTTTTTATTAGAACCAGGACGCTGGGCAATGCAAGGTAATTGGCTAGAACGTAATGGTATGCCAATCAGCGTCAAGGGTATGACCTTGGTCGCTTGGAATCGAGATAACTGGTTTACTATGGCTACAAAGTTGGTATTTCCAGGTAGCGACCACTCAGAAATCTCTCTGCAATACAAGGGGCGGTTGCATGAGGGAGAGCGTCAGTATACTTTTTTACTCCAGCATAATATTTTAGGGCAGGTTGAAGGTGAAGGCTGGATTGGTTTAGATACTATTGTGCAGCGTTACTGGGTAATAGGCGATCGTCAGCGTCGTAGTGGCTTTGAAACCCTACACCGAATTTCGGAAGATAGATACTACCTCAGTAGTGGTATTTTGGCTGGTCATTTTTTAACTAACACAATGGAAGCTAGCCTAGAACGTCAGCCAACCAAAGGATAGTGCTGCCTGCTGTGCGTCTAAGTTAGGAGCCGACCGAAACAATGCCAATGCACTCACTGCTTGCTTAAGGATTAATGTCTCATACTTGACCTCAAGGAGTCATCGTTTCTTCTGACTAACCTACTGAGTTGTATACTAAATAAGAAATTATCAAATTATTGTTAGACTTTTAGTATTTTTACCGAACCGTGTAGTCTGGAGTCCAGTTTCATGAATCCTAAAGTCTCTGTCATTATCCCTGCTTACAATACTGAAGCTTATATTGGGAAGGCAATAGAGTCAGTTTTAGAGCAAACGCTCACAGATATTGAAGTTATTATAGTTGATGATGCTTCAAGTGATAAAACTGTAGAAGTCGTTAAAAGTTTTACTGACCCACGTCTTAAAGTAATAGTGAATCAACAAAACCTTGGGGCTGCTGCTGCGCGTAATCGTGCCCTGAGAGCAGCCCAAGGAGAATGGATTGCTGTGCTTGATTCAGATGACTGGTATGCTCCTGAAAGATTAGAAAAGCTCGTGTCACTGGCAAATGAAAAAAATGCAGACATGATTGCTGACGATCTTTATTTAATCAAAGATGGCGAAACATCTCCTTGGAGTACATTGATTCAAGAAAGTGAAGAACATATAGATAAAATTATCCAAATTGATATCGTTTATTTTGTAGAAACTGATGCCTATGGAGAACCAGGTTTGCATCTTGGTATAAGCAAGCCTCTATTCAAACGAGAATTTTTGGTTAAGCACGGCATCGAGTACGATGATGCCATTAGGATGGGTCAAGATTTTTGGATTGATATGAAATGTTTAATAAAAGGGGCACGCTTTTTCCTTGAGCCAAAACCCTATTATTTCTACCGTTCACGTCCTGGATCTCTTGTACATAAAAGCCAATTGCCACGTTTAAATCAATATCTGAATGCTAGTGATTCTTTCATGCAACAAGAGGTGGTGAAGAAAAATCCAGCTTTAATGCGTGCTATGTCTTATAATATTACAGTCTATAAAAAACATTTAGCTTATTTACAAGTTGTAGAGCCTCTAAAGCAAGGAAAATGGTTAATAGCATTGACAGAAATGGGTAAAAATCCGCGCTTCTTTTATGATTTTATTTCCCGATTGAACAATATTATCGCCCGTCGAATTCAATACTATGTGATGGGTAATAAATCAGTTTTTGACATTACTTATAACATACAGAGAGAACGAAAAACCACCAATTAGTGTTATCATAGTTTTCTCAATAAATAATCCATCTGTACGTAGTCACAATGAGCCTGAAGGTTAAAAAACTGGTAAGGCAATAAGTATCTCTAATTATCCTTACTAACAAAATAAACGCAGAGAACAGCCTTGTTGGAGGTAAAAGGAAAGTATTAATTAAGCTGTGGGTCATTGCTCACTAAAATAATCTGAGTTTAACGAACCTTTCTTTGCCTTAAACTAAAATTCAAGTCTGTCCCTCTCCCACTCAGAGAGGGACGGTTTTAAGTAATAAAACTTCTTAGAAGTTGTTTGAAAAGTGCTTTGCTGTAACTTTAAGCACTTTTAGATCCCCTCTAGCCTTAAAAAGAGGGGAACAGAAATCAAAGTCCCCTGATTTATCGGGGGATTTTAAAGGTATCTAGAACTTTTGATACCCCCAAGAGGACTTTTCAAACAACCTCTTAGAACTCTGTGGCGAGTGTGGTGTTCCCTAATAAAGGTTTTTGGCAGATCCTAAAGTTATCTATTTAGTCAAAATTGGGCAAACTAAAATTACACCACAATGAAAGTGCAAAATGGTCTAAAGCGTCATTATAAATTTACCCTTTCTGCTTGTTTAATCTGACATATTGCACCAGTTGTAATAAATGTCCCGGTTGCAAACTGCTAGATAATGCTTTCAATATTCTAAAATAGGGCTGAAACAAGCTAGTACAGCACCGCGTAAATAGACCAACGATTCAAAATCGCAAAAAGCCTAGTATATAAGTTTTTTACCTTTTAGCTTCCATTTCTGCCTTGTGGTATGAGCCTAGAAAATCATTTCAGGGCGCAATAATTCAGATATCAGTTTGAATGCACTTTTCCTCCTAAACACTTACAACCTGCTTTTGGATTCAAATTCTCTATGTCAGACCCCAACATTGGTCGCTTATTAAGCAAACGCTACCAACTCCAGGAGTTAATCGGTACTGGAGCAATGGGTCGGGTTTATCGTGCTAAAGATACTTTGTTGGGAGGTGTACCCGTTGCGGTTAAGTTTCTAGCGCTATCAATCCAAAATGAAAAGATGCGATTGCAAGACCGCTTTGAACGAGAAGCAAAAACCTGTGCTTTGCTAGGGCAAAAAAGCATTCATATTGTCCGAGTCATGGACTATGGCGTAGATGACAATAACACCCCGTTCTATGTCATGGAATACCTACAAGGACAAAGCCTAAACAATATTATTCGCAAGCAACGACTGCCTTTACCAAGATTTCTAAGTATGGCACGTCAACTCAGCCTGGGCTTACAGTGCGCTCATGACGGCATTCCAGTTGAGGGCAATATTTGCCCAATTATCCATCGTGATGTCAAGCCAAGCAATATGCTGGTGATTCAAGATCCCAGTTTCGGAGAATTGGTTAAGGTTCTAGATTTTGGTATTGCTAAGTTATTACAGTCAGATGGCGACCATACAAAATTCTATTTGGGGACATTGGCTTATTCTTCTCCCGAACAGATGGAGGGTAAAGAATTAGACAACCGTGCTGATATTTATAGTTTGGGCGTCATGATGTTTGAGATGCTCACAGGCAAAATGCCACTGGTGGCACCAACTCACTCTTTTGGAGCATGGTATAAAACACATCACTATCAAAAACCACGTTCTTTTAGTGAGGTTGCACCTGGATTAGAACTACCAAAAGAAATTGAAAATTTGGTGATGAGTTGTCTAGCTAAAGTAGCACGCGATCGCCCGCAAAATATCGCTGAAATCCTTAGAGTTTTAGTATCTCTAGAAAAGCCTGACCATACACACAAAATTAAGCAAAACAGCCATGCCCTAGTTCCTGCTATTACAGTAAACAATGAGCTTGAACAAAAGGCAAAAGCCGATTTGCAGGTCTCCTGGTCAAACGAAGAAATTGCCAGGACGATTTCTTGGCCTCAAAATAAACCAGTTGCCGATATTGTGTTTCCCCAGGCCATTCATACCAATGGAGAGGTTTTACCAGCTCTGTGGGTGATGCTACCGCAAGAGGAAATTCAAAAGCGCTTACTCTGTACCCGCTATAACCAATTTCTTTTCATTTCTATCCCCCATCCCATGCTCTTATGGATTACTGTCATCTATAACCGCAAACATGGCGCTAAATGGTTACCTTACTACCTTGATCTCAAAACCAGTCTTGGTAAAGAAATTACTCGGTTACTACAGCACACAGGTTACTATCGCTTGTTGTTCTTTGCACGAGAAACACCAAATCGCTGTACCCATATCTTACTTTCTAGCGTTGCTTCTGCCCAAAGCCAACGGCTGCAAGAGTGGATCACAATGAGCAACACATTGATGTCCTCTGCCGATCCACAAATTAGTAAGAGCCTACTCAAAAAGGAGTATGAAAAGATTAAGCCTCAAATTCTCGCAAAATTGGAAAGTATTGATACAGATTCTCCATACGATCTTTCTAACTAGGAACAATTCCTTAATGTTACATCTATAAAGATGTAAATAAGGGGTAGTCACTCAAAGTATGTAAACTTTTATAAACAAAATATGTATAAAGATGTAACTTCTAGTTGAATGTATAAAGAGTGAAAAAACTAGCTGCCGAATCACGGCTATCTAAATTATCTCTCAATCTTACTGTGTATATAATAATTTTGGTAGACTGGAAGTTTACGCAGGTTAATTTGCACGGTAGAGTGAACCAAAAGCAAGTCTGGCTAAGGTAAAGAGTAAATTTTTACTACATGATTAGACTGAGTCTAGGCTGTAGAAGATGTGTCGTCGAAAAGCTTACTTATTGTTAGCTAATTTTTTGAGTTGAATTTTTGCCCAACTTTTACGTGATTTGTGATCGAAGTTGACGCCCCGACATCCCCAGCTCTTTTCCTCCTTGGAACCAAGCAAGAGAAGGAGGTCGCCCACTGCGACAGTAGAACGACTCTATGCCATAGTGGAACCGGAATCTAAGCCCCACTGGTGCTTAAGAAGTTCTTGATAAGTTGCCTCGCGCACTACCATTTGCTCATAGAGCTTAACCAAAAAGTCTTTAGCTTGATCGTGGCTCATGTTTTGCACCTGAGTAGCAAATGAGCAGATGCTGAATTGCTGTTCCAAGGATAGTTTCGTTGGCTGGTTCATAGTTAACTCCGAAAAACAACGTGTAAAGGTGATATCGTTTACAGAAGTCTAAATGGGATAATAATTGGGCTTATAACTGTCCAACATTTTTTCCTCCGTATTACGAAAGATAACAATTGTTTGACACATTGCCCACATCCAAAGTGTGGACTTTTTCTGCTCTGATATCTCGCACCTAATCCTACTGATATACCACCCAAGTCAGTTAAGCCATATTCCGGAAAATAAGCTTTATTTTGCCTAAGGTAAGTATAAATATCTCCCTGAGTCCTTTTTGCTTTGCACAACTCTCCTTTGGGGAGAAGCTGAGGTGTGATTCTTAGCCCTCGATAGTTTTTCTTAAACAGAAAAACTAAGATGCTGTCTCCCCTAGTATGAAGAAAGCTTTGGAGGGTAGGAATTTTAAGGATGTTGGGGGACAAATGGTAATAAGCGTGAATTATAGTCGCTTTACCTGATTACGTGCAAGATGTCAACTTATCAATTTATGCAAATTTAGCCTCATTTAGTTAATTTTGAGGCTAAAAGTATTTGTATCAAATTGTAAAAATGAAAAATGCTCACGCTGAACAAATTGCTGAGTATATTTACCGGATTAGTCATTTGTCAGTTGTCCTTTGCTATTGGGCAATGACCTATGACTAATGACTATTTTCTTCGAGTGAGACGATGACAACTGTGATGTTATCGTGCCCTCCGTGGTCTTTGGCAGCCTCAATTAGAGAGATGGCGGCTTTATCAAGCCAAGGGGTGTCTTGGAGGCAGCTAGCAATCTTTTGTTCGACAAGTTCTTCTGTTAGACCATCACTACATAACAGCAAGCGATCGCCAATTTTGACATCTAGTGGTTGCAAATCAATCTGATGCAAGTCTTCACGCCCCAAACAGCGCGATAATACATGACGAAAAGGATGCGATCGCGCTTCATCTAAAGTAATGTCACCGATTTTGATTGCCCGTGCTACCCAAGTGTGGTCTTCTGTTACTTGTTCTAATTGCGACTCTCGGAAGCGATACAGTCGGGAATCGCCAACATGACCGCACCAGGGTGTCTCTGGGGAGCGAAAAAGCACAGCTACAACCGTTGTACCCATATCGGCGCGTTCGGGATGATTTTGCTGATCCTGCAAAATCGCTTCATTGGCACCCCACAAAGCTTGCTCTAGCAATTCTTGGGAAGATTTAGGAGATTGCCAATTTGCTACCAAATAGTCCTGAATTTCTTTAGTGGCAATCCGACTTGCCTCCTCACCTCCGGCATGACCACCCATACCATCAGCAACAACGAAAAACCGCCCCTCTGGGTCGATATAGTAAGCATCCTGATTATTAGAACGAATAAGTCCCGGATCGCTAAAACCCGTGAAATTAAGTTTCATAATTTTTTCATACAACAATTAATACATACGATCGTAACGGTCAAGGCGTAAAAGTAGTCGGATTAGAATCACTGAAAGCCCTGCTGCAATTAAACCAGGTACTAGCGCCCACCATAGATATTTGGTGGTAACCACTAAAATCGTAGCTGAAAGTGTGAAACCACTGATTAACAGAGCATAGCTCATTGAGAGCTGAATACTGCTTTGCCGTCGCAACAGCCGTTCAGTTTCTATAGACCGAACCCGGAGGCGCATATCTCCCCGTTCTAACTTTTCTAGCGTGTCCTCTAACCTACGTGGTAGACCAAAGGCAGTACTACTTACTTGAGCTGCTTGACGACTTAATTCGTTAATAAAGCTATTTCCCTCAGAACCATTCATATCGGTCATAAGCTGCATTGCATATGGTTTGGCAACTTCCATAAAGTTAAACTCTGGATCTAAACCTTTACCTACCCCTTCTAAGGTAGAAAAGGCTCGCATCACAAAAGTGAAGGTTGCTGGAAATCTAAATGGCTGATTATAAGCTATTTCGTAAAGGTCGTCACTAATTGCTGCCACTGATTGGTTTTCAAAAGGCTTATCCATGAAATGATCCAGCATATACTGGACGGAACGCCGGACTGGGCCCATGTCATCGGTTGGTGCGATCGCGCCTAATTCGATCAGAGACTGAACAACGCGATCGCCATCTTTTTGGGCAATACCAAACAGTGTTTGCATTAGTCCTTCGCGAACGTTAGACTTAATCCGCCCCATCATGCCAAAATCGTAGAATATCAAAGCACCAGTTGCACTAATGGCAATATTGCCTGGGTGAGGATCGGCGTGAAAAAAGCCACTGTTAAGCAACTGTAGTAAGTAGGCTTGAGCGCCTTGACGAGCGATCGCCTTTCGATCCAAACCTGCTGCTTCTAAAGCTTCGTATTGGCTAATTTTAATTCCAGGGAGATATTCTAAGGTTAAGACTCTAGAAGAAGCATAACGCCAGTAAACTTTTGGGACATTCACCCAATCGTAGCCGCGAAAGTTCCGGCGAAAGGTATCAGCATTACGACCTTCATTGAGATAATCAATTTCTTCCCAAAGAATTCGACAACATTCTTCATAAATACCTAACCAATCTCGCCCTCGTCCCCATTTGGGATGGTTTTGAAAATAGCGGGTAATTCCCTTGAGAATTTGTAAATCTATTTCAAATAATTTTTTTAGTCCAGGACGTTGCACCTTGACAACAACCGATTCTCCACTATGCAGTACAGCTTTGTGTACTTGCCCCAAGCTAGCAGCAGCCAAAGGAATCGGTTCAAAATTATGGAAGAGTTCAGGAATTTTTTTGCCTAGTTCTTTCTCAATGGTCGCTTCTACTTGCTCATAGCTAAATGCTGGTACTTTGTCTTGTAACTTGGCTAGTTCGTCTACATATTCAACAGGGAATATATCAGCGCGGGTAGAAAACAGCTGCCCTACTTTGATGAAGGTTGGCCCTAAATCTAGTAGGGTATTGCGAATCCAAACCGCTTGGGTTTTGCGTCTTGCAGCTTGCTTTGCCTCAGTCACACCACCCGGATAACTCCAAGATTTGTTGTATCGCCAAAGTTTGAACAATAAGGTCAATACAAAAGACCAAATGTCCACAAAACGCCGTCTGCTAGAGTATTGTTCCCGATTCCAACGGTATGCTTTATCTGAATAACCTTGTTCCATAAATTACTTTGTGTACCGTTGGTTTGCAACCGAATCACTTGGAAGAAAAGACACTCTGATTCCTAAACTGTTTTTTTAAGTGTCATTTGTCACTTGTGCAAAATTTTTGACGAATGACCAATGACTAATGACTAAGATTTATGCAGAAGTTCTGCGATAATGTTGCAATTCTGTACGTAACAGGGCAATTTCTGCTCGTAATTCATCAATATCTGCTTGTAAGTCACCTGAATCAGAACTGGCTTGCCGAGTACCTGTGGTAGATTGACCAGCATTAGCTGTTTCTGCTGACCGATTTGCGCGCTCTATGACTTCTTCTGTAAACTGGCGCAACTGTTCTCTAGCTTCTGCATCAAATTTGCCCAGATCGCTCAAAGCATCGGTCAAGGCGACCTCTAAACGCTCATTAACTACTTCGGCTACTGCTCTGCCTACGAAAAAGGCTTGTACTAGTGGGTTACTCATAAATTTTTGTTACGTTGATCCGCAAGAGAATTATAACTTGCCTGTATGCTTTACGGCTTCTGCTGGGGAGTTAGAGATTTACATGACTTAATGTGCGACTTCAGCCCTGGCGAATAGCATTGGCAGAGTTTGCGGGCAGACAAACCAGAGCTAAATCGAGTTGAAATAACATATATCGTGACATTCCAGCAAGTTTCGATAATATTGCTTTGGTGTATTGGGTAAATAGGTTGTCATTTGCAAGGCTTACTCTTTCAATATCCAGGTTATTAGTTGGCTCATCGAGAATCAGCAGTTTCGATTTCTAAAATATTGATCACATAGCATGCCTGCGGCGGGCTACGCCTACGCTAATCTTGCCAATTCACCCCCACTCAACGCAGAGGCGCTTTTGTGAACATCATCATATTTAAAGAGAAAGTTTCAGAAAAACTGCGCCAAATCCGAATTGAAATACAAGCTAAATAGTAAGCATTACATTGCAATATCTGATTTATGAAAATGTTAATCCTATATAAATCAAATTAAGCTATGTTAAAATTAACCTATAAATTGATGCTGGATTGATTCTATGACTATCACCCAAGAATTAGAATCTCAAGGAGACATCTTGAAAGATGTGATATTTCCACCAAGTGATTTATATAGCGACGAACCTCCTTTGGAAACAGAACTGCATCTACGATAAATAATGTTACTTTGACAATGCCTGGAATGGCTGTGGTCAGGTAGAAATGATTTTTATGCAGCAGGGAATCTAACTATCTACTACAGTTCACACCAAAAAAAATCAGAGTACTTTCGCGGGCCAGACTTTTTTGTTGTATTGGGATGCGAACGCAAAACCCGAAAAAGTTGGGTAGTTTGGTAAGAAGAAGGCAAATATCCCAACGTAATTATCGAAATTTTGTCGGAGTCAACAGCGAAGACAGACAAAGGTTAAAAGAAAACAATTTATCAAGATACTTTCCGAACATCCGATTATTTTTGGTTTGATCCATATACAGATCCATATACATTAGAATTCGCGGGATTCCATTTACTAGATGGAGAATATCAGCCTCTACAAGCGAATGCAGAAAGATATTTATGGAGTCAAAAATTAGGGTTATATTTGGGAATTTATCGGGATTTATTGCGTTGGTTTACACCTGATAGAGAATTAGTACCGACACTAGAGGAAACTACTGCACAAGCACAAAAAATCGCCGCACAAGCACAAGAAAAAACAGAAAGTTTATCAGCAAAATTGCGAGAGTTGAATATCAATCCAGATACAATTTAGACAATTTGAAGGAGTGGTATTAGTTACGGTATGCTACGCGATCGCTAACTACAACATTGCTAAAATAAATCCATAACTAGTTGATGCTATATCCGTTCTATGACCATAGCTCAAGAATTAGATTCTCAAGAAGGCATCTGTCAAGATGTTATATTTCCCCCTGGTGATTTATATAGTGATGAGCCTCCCTTGGAAAGCGAACTGCATCTACGGCAAATAATCCTATTTTTGCAATGTCTGGAATGGCTGTGGCGAGACAGGAATGATTTTTATGCGGCGGGAAACTTGACTGTTTACTACAGTCCGCACCAACGAAAATCAGAATTCTTTCGGGGACCAGACTTTTTTGTAGTGTTGGGAACTGAACGCAAAACCCGAAAAAGTTGGGTAGTTTGGGAAGAAGATGGCAAATATCCCAATTTAATTGTAGAAATTCTCTCTGATTCAACAGCTAATACTGACAAAGGTTTAAAGAAAACAATTTATCAAGATACCTTCCGCACACCCGATTATTTTTGGTTCGACCCTTACACACAAGAACTTGCCGGATTTCATTTAGTAGATGGAGAATATCAACCTCTACAAGCAAGTGAACAAGGATATTTGTGGAGTCAACAACTAGGGTTATATTTGGGAATTTATCAGGGATTATTGCGGTTTTTTACACGAGATGGTCAACTAGTACCAACACCTGAAGAAATGGCAGAACAGGCAGAACAAAAGACAGAACAAGCAGAACAAAAGGCAGAACGTTTGGCAGCAAAACTGCGCGAGTTAAATATCGATCCAGATATAATTTAGATTACTGCGATCGCTTTACTAATTCATTTAGGATAGTATTGTGCTAAAAACTCCTCAGCTTCTGTCCTATCTTTAATCACTCCATCCAAGGTAGCAGCAACTACATCATCTAATATTTGCCGATACTGAGGCCCTGGTTTATAACCAAGTTTCTTTAAATCATTGCCATTTAATAGTGGCTGCACATTAGTCCAAAAAGTTAAATATTTCCAAATTTGATGTCTAATCTCTCGCGGATTTTGCAAAGCAATTAAAATCAGCATTGGTAAATCGTACTGTCGCAGCAACTGCACTACTTGACTGGGGCGTTGCAAAGTGGGTAATAGTGTCATCACCTCACTTTGCGCTTGAGCTAAGTTGTTCAACCTAGCAATGCTATCCTCTTGCAATTGCAGATTTTTTGCTACTTTTGCCCGGTATTGTGGTGCTAGGTTGACGATTAACGTTTCTAAACGCATTTGCCAGTGAATGAGAGTTTGTTCAGTATCAAATCGCCGCATGCAGCGTTCTAGCAAACGTAATTGTCGTAGGAGTTCTGCGTCTAGGTTGAGGGTAGGATGGATACATTGCAATGCCCCTAAATTATCGAGTAACTGCAAAGCCGATTTCCAGTAGGGGGCTTCTAAAATGTGTTTTAATTCTGTTTTCAGCCGAGTTTGCAGGGCTGGAGTTTTGCTATTCTCTTGGGAAGTGCGATCGTAAACGCCACTGTTGATGGCATAGCGAATAAACTCTTCAGTTTGCGGTTCAATTTGAAATCCGAAGCGCACGGCAAAGCGCACGCCACGATAAATTCGGGTGGGGTCTTCGATAAAGCTGTTGGGGTGTAAAACCCGAATTTGCCTAGCTTGTAAATCTAATAATCCACCAAAAAAATCGAGTAATTCACCAGCACGCGGAGTAGTGAGGCGCAAAGCAAGGGCATTGATGCTAAAATCTCTACGATACAAGTCTTGACGAATAGAACTCGCCTCAACTTCTGGATTCGCTGCTGGATAAGGATAGAATTCTGTTCTAGCGGTGGCAATATCTACCCAAAGAGAATCTAATTCTGGGTCTTTGTGCCACAGCAAAGCCGCAGTTTGAAAAGCTCCGTGGATTTCTAAGCGGGCAGCAGGGTAAAGTTGTTGGAGTGCCTTTGCTAATTCCACACCAGCACCAACATCTGCTGATTTGTGAAAGCCATCAACCACAAGATCAATATCTTTAATCATCAAAGTGCCTGATGTTGCATCAGCTAGCAGTAAATCCCGCACCGCACCTCCGACAAGATAAAGATGCCAACCCCGTTTTTCTGCCTCTTGCGATGCTGTGGTGAGTAATTGCCACAATTGCGAAGCAAGGCGATTTTGCAACTCAGTGCTGAGAGGAATTTTGAATTTTGTTAGCGTAGTATTAGCGTCATTTTGAATTTTGAATTCTTGTCCTTCTTCGTCTTCATCCCTTTCTTGATGTAATTCCCGCAAGACATCAGTACGAGTAACCAGACCAACTAACTGTTCATTCTCTAATACTGGTAAGCGTCCGATATCATAAGTCACCATCAGCGCTTCAATTTGTGGCAGTGTTGTATCTGGTGTAATCGTTTTGAGATTCGTAGTCATATAGCCCTTGACTGGCGCATGACTAAATCCGTGGTGCAGGGCAATATCAATATCCCGTCGCGAAATAATACCTACTAGTTGCGCTTGGGCATCGACTACAGATAAACCAGAGTGTCCATAGCGTAATAAAATGCGCTGGGCTTCGGCAATTGTGGTTTCAGGGAGAATTGTGCGAACAGGAGAGGACATCAAATCCCTAGCGGTGAGGGGATGGGGAATTTGTGCTTTTACCCCGTCAAGAAGTTGTTTTAATATTGCCTGTGAATCAACTCCCCTTAAGTTTAGCGATGCGGCTTGTGAATGACCGCCGCCACCTAGAAGTTGGAATAATAAGTTAAGATTCGTTTTGGGAATTTGCGATCGCCCAATTACAGTTAAGCGTGAATCACTTTCATCTAAAGCATATTCATTAGCCAACAGTAGGGCATCAATTTCAGTTAATTCCACAAGTTCCGATGCCAAACTCGATAACCCAGGCACAAAATTTTTAGTTCTTAGAGTTACCCAACCAACGGTATATCCATGTAGAGAAAAATATTCTAAATTTTCCAGCGATTCAGTTAATAACTGCTGCAATTGTACAGACAAACCAGGGTCACGGTAGGTGGAAATTACTGATAAACTCGCACCTTGTTGCATCAACCAAGCCAAAGCTAGAGCATCCCTTGGTGTGGACTGGTCATAAGTCAAAGAGCCAGTGTCAACGTGGATACCCAAAGCCATTACTGTGGCTTCGGCAGAAGTCAAGGAAATTTCCTGTTGTTGCAATTGCTCAACGATTAAAGTTGTGGTTGCTCCTACTGAAGAAATATATGATTCCGTAGCCGGAATATTTGATTCTTGTCCTAAGTGATGGTCATAAATTATAATCTCTTTAATATGGGGTAAATCTAACCACTCAGCAGCTTTACCCAAGCGATCGCGCTGTTGCGTATCCACCACAGTCAGAGAACGAATTTTTTCTGGATTCACCGAACGGCGTTCAATTAGCGGATATTCATCCCGGTGCAATGCTAAAAAATCCCTTACAGGAGGGTGAGAACCGCCACTCAGCACAATCTTACTTCCCGGTAGTAGACGCGTTAACCCTACCGCAGCCCCTAGTGCGTCAAAATCTGCTGTTGTGTGGCAAAGAATTAAATCCATAATCTAAAAGTCATTAGTCATTGGTCATTGGCTATTAGTACTTAGACAAGGGACAAATGGCTAAAATGTTGTAATTTTCGGTAACTCTAAAACAAGAGAAAAGTTTCAGTACCACCCTTTAGATAAAATAGGCAAAAGCCTCACCTTTTAACCCTCAGAGTCAGCACCCTAATTGTCAAATATTCTAAAATAGATGATCAGGGCGTTGTATGATTTAAGTGATTACTCGCCGCCACGGTCATTGATACACCTCGCTTACTGCCCTCTGGGAAACCTACGTAAAACGTTGGAAAACGGGAAACGAGTAAGCGTCCTTTCAAAGAATGCAAATTTACCATTGGTTGACACATCAGTGTAAAAGTCATAAGCAATTCATCCTGTGTCGTAAAATTTGTGGGGTACGAAAGGAAGAAAAAATCAAACTGTTGACCGTGGGGGATCACGAGGACATAAAATCAGAGCTTCTGGCTAAAGCTTCTGGAAATGTCCTATGCAATAGCAGGAGTCACGCTCGTTGCCTACACTGTACACCTTACTGTTAGTGTAGGACATATAACTATTTCGCTGTATTGGGAGAAGCAAAAATGACCATAATATTCCAATTCGCTTTGATCAGCCTAGTTCTATTGTCTTTCGTCCTGGTTGTTGGCGTTCCCGTAGCTTATGCTACTCCCCAAAATTGGGTTGAATCTAAAAAACTGCTCTGGGTTGGTTCTGCTGCCTGGATTGGTTTGGTATTTTTAGTTGGTTTGTTAAACTTTTTTGTCGTGTAAGCGACGGCTTCGCTCTGGCGCAGGCACATAATATAAGAACTAGAGGAGCAGAAAAGCCAAGGTCAAAGACCAAAGGAAAAAAGGAAAGATTTTTTCCGATTTCCTTCTTTCTAACTGTGCTTTCCTGCTCCTCTACATTTAAATAAGAAATGTATATTGGCCAGAACTATAGTTGATTAAGAGGCAGTCATGGCAGTTTTCGAGGGAACTTTTACCCAAACGGAGCCTTTGCGGTTTGCAGTGGTGATTGGTCGATTTAATGACCTAGTTACCGGAAAGCTGCTAGAGGGATGTCAAGATTGCTTGAAACGCCACGGTGTAGATCCTAACCCCCAAGGTAATCAGGTAGACTATGTTTGGGTTCCGGGAAGTTTTGAGGTACCTTTAGTAGCTCGCCAACTAGCACTTTCCCATCGTTATGATGCTGTAATTTGTCTAGGTGCAGTCATTCGAGGACAAACACCCCATTTTGATTATGTATCCGCAGAAGTTTCTAAAGGCATTGCCGCCGCTAGTTTTCAAACTGGAGTGCCAGTAATTTTTGGCATTTTGACGGTAGATACTATGCAGCAAGCTTTAGAACGGGCAGGCATCAAAGGTAATCATGGCTGGGATTATGCCCTGAATGCCCTAGAAATGGCAAGCCTCATGCGGCAACTGCGTTCTAACCTAGCAGAGCCATATTCTCGTAATAGCCAGTCTTTGCCAGCTTCTTTTCAAAGCGCCAGCATAGGCAATTTAACTGCGGAGTCAGAAGAACTAGGCTAGGGCGTGTCATTAGTCATTTGTCCTTTGTTATTCACTAATGATTAATGACTAATGACCAAAAAAAGGAGTTGACAATTAGGGATAAATCTGAGATATTGATATATGGCAATTGATTGCGGGTGTAGCTCAGTGGTAGAGCGTCACCTTGCCAAGGTGAATGTCGCGCGTTCGAATCGCGTCACCCGCTTCCAAGTAAAACCTCTTGAAATTTTAAGTTCAAGAGGTTTAATGTTTTTAATGGTCTGGCAAGGCAACTTTGCTGAGTTTATGGTAAGAAAATCAAGCTCTTTTCTTGCCCTACTTCCCATGCTTTTCCTAATCCCCTTGCTTGCCTTCACCCATCATTTTTTGGGTTGGTCGATTGAACTTTTTGGCGATTCACGCTGTACTCCTGTGAATTGTTATCAATATTGTTAGTAATGCCAACTTTTATGAATTTCATAGACAGGTAAAATATAAAGTAATTTAGATATGGTGGAACTATCGTATTCGTAGATAGATTTTACCCATCTAGGAAAACTTGTTCAAATTATGGGGGAATTCATATGCACGGATAGTTCAGTCATGTCTGGGCGTTAAGGGATAACTACTCCCATGCTCCCATTGAAATGTCAACTAATATCTAGCTTTGTCTAGATTTTATTTAGTAGAAGGAAATTTTAAATAAGATTGTCAGATTTGGGGAAAGACTACAAACAGAAAGCCCCGTACTGATTGAAAATTAGGATACTTAGAGTTTGCTGCATCTACTGATTGCAATCATGGTGATGTTTGCATGGCTAATCCATCTTTATAAAGAGAGCAATCTTTAATAGCAGAAGCCTCTAAGGCATTTACCATAAAGATTAACTGTCGTAGTTCGTGTAAAACACGCTCAAGTTACTATAACGCTTGTGCAATCTCAAAAACCCGAAAAAATAGATTTCAATACTGAATACCCCTGTCCCTGTCGTCGTCGGGGTCAGTTAATTCCGATTACGTTGACAGAAGCATTTGGTTGCGATCGCTGTCAGCAAATCTTTGTAGTAGAAGATAATGGTCATGTCCTAGAACAACTTTCTACCACCTATCCCTACAAACGGGCTTGGCGTTGGATGGGGAATAGTTGGCATGTTGTCCATCCCCGCTTGGGAGAAAGCTATCTGCCTATAGCACTTGGCATTATTTTCGTGCTAGTGATTATATGGCTGCCATTAGCGCTGCGATTAGCAAATGGTTCTAGCATCATTGCTTGGGCAATGGTAGCGGTGCTATTAGCTATTCTGCCAGCACTCATGGTCTGGCTTACCTACAGACGTTAACTCAATGACTGTTGAAGTTTTAGATGACCACCCCGAACCGATTACTAGCGCCCAACGAGCCTATCAAGCTTCCCTAAAGCTGGGGATCACAAAGGGAGCAGACCGGAGCCGTGCAGTACTGGCGATGGCACAAGCCATTGAGCGCTCATTTGACGACATTCTAGAAGCCAATACCTTGGATTTAGAAACCAGTCGGGAAATGGCAGTGCCAGAGTTGATACTAGACTGGCTAAAGCTGACTCCCACAAGGCTAGAGATGACCGTAGATATCTTACAACGGTTAGGGGAATTATCAGATCCGCTACGGCGCGTCAGAACTGCTGATTATCAACTGGAAGATTCCCAAAGTTACACCCAGCTAATGCCTTTGGGAGTGATTGGATTTATTTATGAAGCGTTCCCAGATTTAGGGGCGATCGCAGCAGGTTTTTGTATCAAAACTGGCAATAGTATTATTCTCAAAGGCAGTACTGAAGCCAGCCATTCCAACGCGGTTATTGCTGAAGTAATCCAAAGTGCGATCGCCCAAGTTGGTTTACCTACAGGCTGTCTAGAACTGATCACAGCAGAACATGGTGCTTCAATTCGGGATTTAGTTACCCAAGACCAGTACCTGAATCTAGTGATTCCCTACGGACGTTCCAGCTTGGTACAGCAGGTAGTACGGCAGTCTACTTGCCCAGTCTTAAAGTCAGCAATGGGTAATTGTTATCTCTACTGGTCGCTCAATAGCAGCTTAGAAATGGTGCGCTGGATAATTCTTGATAGCCATCAGAGCGAACCAGACCAAGTTAATGCCATTGAAAAAGTACTTATTCATCGCCAAGCTTTACCATCCTCCTTGGCAGTTCTGTGGAACAGCTTAATGGAAAAAGGCTTTGAAATTAAAGGAGATGCAGAATTAGTAGAAGCCTTTCCCCAGTTGCAGCTCGTAAAGGAAAACGAATGGGGAAACCCTTATTTAACTAAAACAGTAGCTTTTAAATTGGTGGATAGCTTAGAGGGTGCGATCGCCTGGATTAATGAACACAGTAGTGGTCATGCCGACTCTATCGTTACTGAATCCTATCAGGAAAGTCGGCAGTTTGCTTTAGGAGTTAACAGTGCCTCTACCTACATCAACACTTCCCCGCGTTTTTCCCGTAATCCCTCGCGGGGAGATTCAGTGTTTCTCGGTATGTCTAACCAAAAAGGTCATCGTCGGGGATTTATCAGCCTAGAAACCTTGACTACCGTTAAGCATATTGTTCAGGGAAATGGCAGATTTTAAATAATTTGTAATTCGTAATACTCGCCTCCGGCGAGAAGCAAGCTACGTAATTCGTAATTCGTAATTAGAAGAGGGTTTCACAAGAGTGCTGTAGCGGCAATTCTGTTTCAGTTGGGGTCTAAATCCCTCACAAAATTCTCTCAGTCCTAATACCCCAATCCAAATTTTAAACTTAACAAAATCTTAATTTCTGCTTGATCCTAGTTTGGTAGCTTCCTTGTGTTTGGTTGAGCAGCAATTAGGAGACAAGTCAAATCAAGCCACTATAGCGCTTCTGGGTTGAGTTAAATACAGACCTAACCCCCAGCCCCTTAAAAGCGAGCGTTGGGGAGTATGATTCAAAACCTCTCTCTTTTTAGGAGAGAGGAATGGAAGTGAGATCAAAGTATATTGCATACAACTGAGAACCGCTATATTTGTGCTTTTCACAACTGACCCTCCTGAATGCCAACTGTAGTTACATCTAGGTAGGGGTGAATATGGAACTTATGGATGGTAAGCACCTGCTAGCAAATCGTTGCAGACGGCGGAGTTTTTTGTTGGGTGCAGGATTCTTAACGGGGTTAACAGTCGCTACCCAATGGCATCCGGTATTGGCTAACTCAAGGTTTTCTGACTATCCGTTCAGTCTTGGTGTTGCCTCTGGTGATCCTTTGCCAGATGGTGTTGTTATCTGGACACGACTGGCTCCAAATCCACTCTCTGGAGGTGGAATGCCATTGGTAAATGTCCCAGTACGGTGGCAAGTTGCCCTTGATGAAAACATGAGACAGGTAGTGCGGCGAGGAACAGTGCTGGCAACACCAGAGTTAGCCCACTCAGTCCACGTTGATGTACGTGGGTTAGACCCTAACCGTTGGTACTGGTATCAATTTCAAACAGGTAGGGAAGTTAGCCCCATTGGGCGGACTCGCACAGCACCAGCATTTTATGGCTCTATCTCACAACTTAATTTTGCTTTTGTCTCCTGTCAAGACTGGCAAAATGGCTACTATACAGCTTATCGGCATTTGGCTGATGAAAATCTCGACCTTGTGGTTCATCTAGGTGATTATATTTACGAATACGGGCCAGAATCTGGTGGACCACGCCAGCATAATAGTCCAGAAATTATCACTCTTGCAGACTACCGCGATCGCCACGCCCTGTACAAAACTGACCCGAATCTCCAAGCTGCTCATGCTGCTTTTCCCTGGATTGTCACTTGGGATGATCATGAAGTTGATAATAATTATGCCGACTTAATCCCCGAAGATAACCAAACCCAAGAGGCTTTTAGGAAGCGACGAGCCAATGCATACCAAGCTTACTACGAACATATGCCCCTACGTCAGTCTTCATTGCCCAAGGGCCCAGATATGTTGCTTTATCGACGGTTCACTTTCGGTAATTTAGCTGAGTTTAATGTACTAGACACGAGGCAATACCGCACTAACCAACCTTGTGATGATGGACTTAAGCCTCGCTGCTCCCAAGCTTTTGATCCAAATGCTACGATGACTGGCTCAGAACAAGAGCAGTGGCTACGAAAAGGGTTAGATCAGTCGCGATCGCGCTGGAATGTGATTGCTCAACAGACCATGCTAGCCGAGTACAATTTTAATAGTAGTCCAGGTTCGGGTGTCTTCAATTTAGATCAATGGGACGGCTACGTAGCTGAACGAAATCGGCTCTTGAGTTTTCTAAACCAGCGCCAACCTTCTAATCCAGTGGTGATTACCGGAGACATCCATTCTAGTTGGGTACATGACTTGAAGCTTGATTTTAATAATCCAAACTCACCGACGGTAGGCACAGAGTTTGTAGGAACCTCAATTTCCTCTGACTTTCCCGCCCAATTCATCGCTCCAGTTCAAGCTTCTCTACCCAACAATCCCCATACTAAGTTTTTTGATGGAGCCTTTCGGGGATACGTCCGGTGCAACCTTACCCCACAACGCTGGCAAAGTGACTACCGTGTTGTATCAAGCATTATTGACTTGAATGCCTCTATCAAAACCCTAGCTTCCTTTGTAGTCCAAAACGGACAACCAGGAGCGCATCTAAGTTAAGGGAAGTTCGATAAACCCTCCCTGAGTCCAACTAAAGTTTAAATCTTTCCCTCTCCGACTCGAAGAGGGACGGTTTTACGTAGTAAAACCGGGGAGAGGTCTTTATAGTACCTCAACAAATAAATTTTCTTAATCCAAGCGTATCGGCTTACAGTAAATAAATCTTTTTGAAGAGTTATTTTGGCATTTCTTTGCAATACTTAACTAATTTCTAATTAAAAAAAGTGAATATAGATAAAAAATGATAACTAACATCATAATTGATTAAGTTATCCAAGCTAAATTGAGACTATGCTTAATAATTGAAGTTTAGTTGATCATTTTTAAGTAAATAGGTGCAAATGAACTTAAATATTTGTTGAGCTTTTTGTACTTTGTCATTTGTTTGAGTGTTAAATACTAAAAAAGAAAGTTTATTTGTGCCAAGTTACTAACTAGATTGTTGAGCAAGGCAGTAAAAATCTGACCTTAGCCAAGTAATAACAGCGACAACTAAAGTAAATTTAACAACAATCACGTAAAATGATAGAAAAGATTTTGCTGGCTGTATCGGGATTGGGACATGCAGAAGAAATGCTCAAAACCCTGAGAGAAATTCCTTCAATTCAATCTGCAAAAATAACAATCTTGCATGTTGTTCAGGCACAAAATACTGCTGCTACCATGACAGCTAAATGGGAAAATGGCGGTAAAATTTTAGCTAATGCCATTCAAACTTTGAACTTAGATCCTAGCCAAGTTTCTTCAATTTTGCGCGAAGGCGACCCTAAAGATGTTGTTTGCCAAGTAGCTGATGAAATCGACGCTGACTTGATTATTATGGGTTCACGCGGACTTAAACGGTTGCAATCCATTTTATCCAACTCAGTCAGTCAATATGTTTTCCAGCTATCTTCTCGCCCAATGTTGCTGGTAAAAGATGATATTTATGTCAAAAGAATTAAGCGCATTATGGTAGCAATAGACAGCTCTGATTCCGCAAAAAACTGCTTGAAATTGGCACTATTTTTACTGCGAGATATTCAGGGGGGCGAGTTAATTTTGGCAAATGTTGCCACAGATTTAGGCGGGAAAAAATCGGAAATCACTGAAGTTAGTTCAAATAAAAATCCAGTTTTAGCAGCCGCAGTTGCAGAAGCTGAAAAACAGGGCATCCAATCTCGTTCTTATATCAGCAGTGGCAAACCTGGTGAAGAAATTTGTCGGTTGGCAGAGGAGTTAAATATAGACTTATTATTGCTCGGTTCACCAGATCGTCGTCCATCCATCGCTAAGAGTTTTGTTGATATAGACCGACTTATCGGATCTTCCTTGTCTGACTATGTTCGAGTCAATGCCACTTGTCCGGTATTGTTGGCGCGGACGATCGCTTAAAGTCAAAATAGAGTTAAGCTGTTACGCAAATAATATTGTACATTTATCTGATGACTGAAAACCCCCCAACAGTCATCAGTTAACAACATTAAAAGTGTTTATATAGTTTAGACGCGCATCAGCTTAGTGGTTGATAAATAAAAACCCCTACACTACTGGTGCAGGGGTTCTTTATTTGATACACAAACTCTTAACTATCTTTTCCACCTTCGCGGCTAGCAGTTTGGATGTACAGAATTAGTAAAAACACAGAGGGAACTAGTACGAACAAAATGCTCGCTACGAACCCCAGGTCATTAACTTGCATGGCAAGAAAACCTCTCTTAAATTTCCAGTCAACAACATTAGGATAGCATCATCGACGACAGAGTTATACCAATTCAAAATTCAAAATCAGGAAACTTAATTTTGGTAAGTATTTTGACTAATGACTGGATACAAATTGAAGCAGTGGCAGATTTGAGAACTTAAGGCTTCGTAACCACACTGACTGAGCCATTCACTAAAGTTTGACAGGCAAGGCGGTAATTTTCCGGCTTTTTTTTGAATTTGCGGTTTTCTACGTCTGTGCGGGGGGAAAGATTTTCTAGTCCTTCGACTATCTCGACAACGCAAGTACCACACTGACCATTCCCAGCGCAATTGGTCATCTTGCCAATGAACTTATATATATCAATGTCATTTTGCATCGCTTTGAGCCGGAGATTAGCACCATCTGCCGCCACTACTTCTTTATTCTCTTTAACGAATTTGATATTACCCATAACTGATTTCTCTTTGACTCTAAGCTTGGCTTTTAAGGCTTCATATTGACATGGCTTGATTCACATCTTATTTATTATATTAAATCATTACAATATATTAATAAATATTAACTTTATCAAATATAGCCTCACAAAAAAATAGAACAGGTATAGTACCTGTTCTATAAATTGAAAAATAGATTAACTTACCTAAATCCCACGGCTGCTTGCCAAACAAAGGCGAGCAACAAGAAGAATACGGGGATGACTGGGAGAACGTCCACCAAAGGATCAAAGATTTGGTATGCTTCAGGCAGTTTTGCTAATAAAAGTGCTGCTTCCATGTTTGTTTAAATCCAACTATCCAACACAGCGTTCATAATTGAGAAATATCTTAACATGGTTTGAGTCTTGGTCATTGGTCAATAATTATTAGTCATTTGTAATTTCCTCTTCATCTGGTGCTGATTCAGATGAGTTTAGCCAGTGACCAAATTCTGTGACAAAGCGATCGCTTAATATTGCTTCTCTAATATGCTGCGTAAAGCGAATTAGTTCGGTAATGTTGTGAATGCTTAACAATGTATAAGCTAAAATTTCCTGCGATCGCACTAAATGAGATATGTAAGCCCTGCTAAAATTTTGGCAAGTGTAGCAAGGACAAGTTTCATCTAATGGCGTAAAATCTTCACGAAACTTAGCATTTTTTAAATTCCAGCGTCCGCCCTGGACTATTGCCGTTCCATGTCTTGCCCAACGAGTGGGAATTACGCAATCAAATAAATCTACACCAGATGCGATCGCGATCGCCATTTCCCGATAAGTACCGACACCCATCAAATAACGTGGCTTTTCAGGCGGTAAAAGCGGTGCTGTCACTTTCACAATCTCAGCCATCATTTCTGGTGGTTCTCCCACACTCACGCCGCCAATGGCATATCCAGGCAAATCTAACTTAGCCAAAGCTTCCGCAGCACGACAACGCAAATCCAAATATACGCCCCCTTGCACAATCCCAAACAACGCCTGCTCGCTGCTTTGATGAGCTGTTATGCAGCGTTGTAACCACCGATAAGTGCGCTCAGTTGCAGTTTCAACCTCTTGGCGAGTCGCTGGGTAAGGCGGACACTCATCAAAGGCCATAATCACATCGGCCCCCAAAGTATTTTGAATCTGAATGGATAGCTCTGGAGTCAAGTTAATAATTTGTCCATCATGGGGTGAGCGGAAAGTAACGCCTTCTTCAGTAATTTTCCGCATCTCGCTTAAGCTGAAGACTTGAAACCCACCCGAATCTGTGAGCATTGGCCCATCCCAACCCATAAATTTGTGCAATCCACCACCTCCAGCCACGATCGCTTCTCCTGGTTGTAGGTGAAGATGATAAGTATTGGATAAGATCATTTGCGCCCCAGTATCTCGTAGCTGGGCTGGGGTGATAGTTTTGACATTAGCCAGCGTTCCCACTGGCATAAATCTGGGGGTTTCTACAATACCGTGAGGAGTAAAAAACACTCCGGCTCTAGCTTTTGTCTGACTACAGCAAGCAAGACATTCAAAGGAAAAATTCGCACTCATACCATTTTATATTTTTGAAGATGCGCCTATACGACTTACGCAAAACTATACGATGTAGAGGCAATCTATATAATTGCCCCTACATCAATAAATCGCAGCTTCACATAAATTTGGTATAACAGTCGCTATTTTAAAAAGAATCAGAACAGTCATCGTCAATTTCTGCATCCCATCTAGCTGAGAGGACTTGCTCCATCATCGCTTCTATAGCGCTGACATTGAAGGTTCGCTCTCGTCGCTCTTGTAGAGGGGTTGAGCGGGGAATTAACCGCAGACACACTCCTTCTTGCATCAAATCAAAATAGGTTTCTTGTTGCGACGACTGTTTGAGTTCTAAGTAATCAAAACTACAAACATTTAGATATAGTGCATGGTTAGCCACCAAGGTAGACCTTTGTGGATTGGCAAAAACTTCCATCACATCCCCCTCACCCTCGCTCAGTACCTTATCTTCTTGGGTGTAGATGTAGTGGACTCGGCCTAAATCTGCCAGCAATCGCCGGATGTCGAGCTTATTCACAATGATGCCCGTGTTAATAATGCACGGAGCTGGTATCCTGGTGTCGGGTAGATGGTGACTCATAGGAAAATAGCGATTGAGCTAAGGAGAGCGACAACATAGCTAAACTTTCATAATTGAATAGCTTGTTTACTTCCTACATTTAAAAAAATATCAATTTTGTGGGGCAATCGTCTAATAATTTGGAGTAAGTTTTTAGTTAACGAATACAAAACACAAATTTTGATTTCTGATGGAATTTTAATTTCCTGAATCATTCGTTTTATGTATAAAAACCACTCAAATTATTTACGTGCCACTTAGGCTAGCATAACAAAACTTCCAAAGAGGATCTCTAATAGAAGTAAATCTTATCTAAAATTTTAAAGTCTGCTTATGTCGATTGTACCGAAATCAAGCCTATTATCTAGCAATTAGCCAAATATTAATGTACCTAAGATGACGAAACAGCAACAGTGGTGGAAAAAGCTGCTGTTAAAGCTGGCAGCTAGTATTATATTTTACACTAGTATTCCACTACCATATTTGCATGGCTTAGACTTTCGGGGAGTAGCACGTCTTGCTTTGGTTGTAGGGTTCATAATTGGGGGAATTTTAGGATTACTGGATACGGGGATGAATTATCTGGGTATGCCAGTCCTAACTCGCAGCGCTTTGGTAGTCAGTGTTTGGATTGCCATAACTGGAGGGCTGCACTTAGATGGGGCAATGGATACTGCTGATGGTTTAGCAGTGGGTGACCCTGATCGGCGGCTGAAGGTGATGGCAGATAGTGCCACAGGTGCATTTGGGGCAATGGCCGCGATCGCCTTAGTGTTACTAAAAATAGCAGCTTTGACGGATATGCCAGAAAACCGTTGGTTGCTGCTGATGGCTGCTTGTGGCTGGGGACGTTGGGGACAACAGGTAGCGATCGCGCGATATCCTTACCTGAAACCAACTGGTAAAGGTGCATTTCACAAACAAGCCATTCGTTCTTACAAAGATTTGTTACCAGGATTGTTGTTGCTGTTTGGTTTGAGTGCTTTACTTGTGCTGATAGATAAACAGCAACTATTTCTCGCACTAGCAATGATAATTGCTGGAAGTGCGATCGCCACTTTAACTAGTGCGTGGTTCAACCACAAATTAGGCGGACACACAGGAGATACCTACGGCGCAGTCGTCGAGTGGACTGAAGCCTTATTTCTGTGTGTACTGACCGTCTTTTAAGATGAGGGAGCAAAGGAGAATAATTAATTGCCCAATGACAAATGACTACTTCATTTAATTGGTTGCAGCTTTGTCATCTTGAGTTTAAAAGCGCCAACCCCAGTTTCCCCAAAAGACCGGACACGAATCACATAATTCCCTGTCTCCACGATGCGAGTAAATAGCAGGGAATTGCTACTACCATCAGGGCCATCATCATTTTCTGCCAAAGTCGATCCATCAGGTGCTAACAGGGTGATGATGCTGTCAAAGTTTTCGGATGACAGGTCAACTGCTAAATTATCGCCCTTCTCTAACTTCACTGTGTAATCACGGGCAAACCCACCTTGACCTGTGGGAATATCTTTGTCTGAAAGGCGATCGGAAAATTCAGTAGTGTTAGATAAAGGAATTGGACTATACAATTTATTTTGAGCAAAAGCTGCACTTGTACTTATGCCTATTGCCAGCAATGTGGCAGGAATGATGATGAGTTGTTTTAAACCTGCCGCAAAAACTTTATTCATACATTTCAAGTAATTATTCCACAAAAATAGGGTAATTAGGTCGATTGATGCATTGATATGTCAAAGCTTGCCCATTAATTCTTAATTTATCCATCTTTGACGGCAGTAGCTACTGCTACTAGTCCTAAGACTACAATTCCATCCTGACGAAGTGTTTGCACAGCAGACCTAGCAGTAGCACCAGTAGTATAAATATCGTCCACTAATAGCACTGGGACATTTGGGGGACGATGGCGAAATTCTTGGCCAACAGCAAAAGCTTGAGCCAAATTTTTTTCTCGTTTAGATATCGATAAACCAAATTGCGCTTCAGTTTCTCGCACTCTTGCTAAACCGTTTAGTTTCAATTTTAATCCAGTTATTTCGCAGAAGCTTTGTGCTATCAGTGCGGCTTGATTGTATTTACGTTGCTTTTGCTTGCTAGGATGCATTGGGATGGGAACCACCACAGGTTGCCTATGTTGCTTTGGAGAATTTAACAACCATGCTTCTCCTAACCATTGACCCAAGGGACGAGCTATTTGGGGTTGATTTTCGTATTTCATCGCCGCGATCGCTCGTTTCACCGGGCCACCATACTCCCCCCAGCCAAATACTGGTATTGGCTCTTGCCACAGAGAAATTGGGTCTTTATGTTGACATTTTTGCAGTTGTCTGGTGCAGTTCTGACAAAATTCTTGCGAGGTTGCACGTTGGCACAGAGGGCAATGGGATTGGAGAAAAAGATCGAGTAAACCTGTAAAATTTTTAATCCAAGTGTGCATTTAGAATAGTCCTTTGTCATTAGTCATTAGTCATTTGTCTTTGACCAATGACTTAAAATACACGCGATCGCACCTTGTTGTTTCTACTCCTGTTGCTGGAGTGTAGCCGTTGCTCTCGTACAGCTTGACTGCTTCCACTAAAACGCTGGCAGTTTCAATCCAAATTTGCTCAAAACCACGCTCTGCGATCGCTGCTTCTAGCTGTTGTAACAAATATTTCCCTAATCCTAAACCCCTAATGCTGGGTAAAAGATACATTTTGCGGATTTCTACGGCTTTTTGACCTCGGTGTATGGGGTAGTATGCCCCAGTACCTACCAACTGACTTTGGTGTTCAATTACCCAAAACTCTCCCCCAGTAGCTAAGTAATATTCCTCTACTCCCAGCACATCTCGGTCAGCGCCCTTCGGTTCCCAACCCAGACCGTATTCTGATAATACATAGCTGATGACTTGGGCGGCTCTGGTGCGATCGCTTTGCACCCAATCACGAATTACAAAATCTTGATAATAGTTTTTCATTACCATTTGCTGGTCAAGTTTACACAGAAAATTTTTCTGGTTCTATATCCCAATTTACTCAGCAAATAGCAATTCTTGCAGAGTTGACTTCAGGCGCTACTCTCAAGGTGTCAATCAAAAGACAAGGGGAGGAGAATTTGTCTTCTCCTCCCCTTGTTTGCTTGCCTAAGATAATTCACGATATAGTAGCGATGCCTACGGTGGTCACTGAGCTAAGTAGAAGTGCGGGCTATTCAACGTCGCTGGCATTGATATTACAACTTGATATTAGCCTCTATGACTTGTCCAAGGACCCCAAATTGCGAAAGTAATACCAGGTGTTTGGATGTTGACAAACAAAGTCTTACCATCAGGTGAGAAGCAAGCACCAGCAAACTCTTTGTCATTGATAGCATTACGGGCGAATTGATAGAGTTCACCCTTTGGAGTAACACCTACTAAGAATTGCTGATCATCTCCATCTTCACAAAGAATGAGATCACCATAAGGTGAAACAACTATGTTATCTGGATTTTCAAGTTCGGCAGCAGATGTAGACTCTACAAACAGTTCAATTGTCTCTTTAGCGGGAATATAGCGCCAGACTTGACCAAGCTCTAAAGCACCGCCACTTGTACAGCAAAAGTAAATTTCACCGTTACCATACCAGATACCTTCCCCACGAGCAAACTGAGCTGCTCCTTTTGCGAAACCTTCTTCTCGTACAGTATCTTCAGGCGGATTGGGATCAGTAATGGTCACCCATTCTACTTTCATGGGCTTCCGTTTGGGGAAACCAGCAAAGGTTTGTGCTTGAAAAATATCTTTGAATTTTAAAGCTTGAAGAGTGCCTCCTTTTTCTAACTTGCCACGTTCTTTTGGAATGAAACGGTAAAAGAGACTATCTCCCCGGTCTTCTGTCTCATAGACAATTCCCGTTTTGGGGTCTACGGCAACAGCTTCATGGTTAAATCTTCCCATAGCTATTAGAGGCTCAGGCTTCACAGGAGTAGTGGTACTGGCTGGAACTTCAAAATTATAACCGTGGGAAGTTGAGACATTATTGGCGGGATCTTTTGGATCATTTGTAGCCACAGTGGAGGTGTTTTCTTCACAGGTAATCCATGAACCCCAAGGAGTTGGCCCACCTGCACAGTTACGATAGGTTCCACTTATGGAAGTGAAGTGTTTGATTAACTGACAATTAGACCCAACAACTAAGTTTGTTGTACCACCTTTACAAAGTGGATCATAGGGCCTTGGCCCGATAACTTGTGTATCTGAATCAGGGCTAAGTTCATGATTGCGAACCAGAATAACTGTGTTTCTGGGGCCGGGAAAAGCCGCCATGCCATCATGACCGCCAGGCACTAAATTGCCATCGCTCATGAGTTCGCCTGTTAGAGAGAAAGTTCGATACTGAAATCCGGCTGGTAAATCTAACAAACCATTGGGATCTGGTACAAGTGGTCCATATCCTTTACCAAGTTTTCGACCAAAGCCTTGTCTGGCTAGAAGACCTTCCATAGGAGACACCATCAAGGTGCCGACAGCAGTTGTACCTGCTACTGCAAAGAATTTACGTCTTGAGAATGTCATGAGGATGGTTTGGTTACTTAAAAAAGAATGCTGAAGCAAAAATATTTGATCTTGATTAAATTTGGGTAATGCTTTATTTAATTTAGGGTTAGTAAATAAAAGGTAAATTTATATGAAATCTGCCTGATTTTTGGCAAATTGATGTATTCAAAAAACCAGCTATCTAAGGTTTAGGGCTATATACAAACAAGTAAATACAAAGAATAGACTTTATGACTTGTTGAGTTTTAATATCTTAATTCAGCACAAGTAATTATTGGAATAATGTAATGAAACTCAGCGTAAATGAAACATTATTTGTTTAAGACGAGTTAAAGAGTTTCTTAAATTTTATTATTTAATACTATTAATATAAATTATATATTTATGGCTTATCTTACAAAAAACAATCAACAGATGTGAGCAGATTTTTGACTGTAAGTGATACAATCTTTCTAACCTAATTACAGTGATTAATGCTGTGTTTAATCTCACTATTTAGGTAGATGAATTCACTTTATATAGTTCATCTTTTAAAGAATAATCAGTATTGAGTTCCATACTAATGAAAAGTTTGCAGACGAACACAACATCAGAATCTATTACTTTTATCAAGAAAATGAAAAGCATTCGTAACCAAATCAAAGCTACTGTAGCTGTTGCTGCTTTCAGTTCTATAGCTACTTTAATAAACGTTTCCAGTGCTGATGCTGCTTCTTATCAGATTGATTGGCTAGGAGATCAAGGTTATTCAGCTAAGGGGCAGTTCAGCTATGATGATAATTTTCTTGGAAGCATCGTCACAAAGGATCAACTGACTGATTTTGCAATTTCTTTCTTCAATCCAGAGGGAAGTTTATTGCAAAACTTTAACTACGATTTTCCCCAATCGGACAGTACTTTCAATTTCAATTTTGATACAGTAACAGAGACTATTCTACAAACTGGCAATTTTGACACATCTAATGGTTTTGATTTGGGAATTGACTTTGCAAGAGATGTGACAGGGTTAAATTTTTATACTTACCTAAATACCGAGCAAGGATTGCCAACGGCTAAGATATTCTTGAAGGATGATCTCTCACCAGAAGTGTGTGACACATACCCAAACTGTAGATTGGATCTTGGTGGTGAGTTGACAGCAACTGCTATTCCTGAACCTAGCGCAATTTTTGGTCTGTTGGTACTTGGTTTGATGAATAAAGTTCTCAAGAAAAAGCCAGCATCTATATAGACAGTGAACTTAAATAGTCTAAGCTAGGCTGATTAGAACAGTAATTAAATATTATTCTAGCTTTAATGACCAAGACATTTGTCAGGCTAGAAATACATAAAATTTTTAGGAGGACATATTGCAAATATGTCCCCTATTTGTAGTTTATACGAGCTTGGTATTAGAGCTAAGTTTGTAATTCAGATATTGGATAGTTGTATTGGCAGCAAATTTTTAACTAACAATTCCGAGATTGTTATAGACTTCGATGAGATTGCCATCAGGATCGCGAAAATGAGCCGTGCGGATTCCCCAGTCTGGGCGATCTTGTGGTGGAGTCACAACGATCGCATTCTGATCTTTTACTTGCTCATAGACCTCATCCACGTTATCGACTGCGAAAATTAAGACAATTTTATCTCGATTGACAACATACGAAGGCTGTTCAATTCTTGGGACTACTTCTGCCATTAATTCTTTTTTGAACAAACCCAGCTTGAGATATCCGGTATTAAACTCAGCATATCCGCTATCTTCATCGCCCCAATCGACATCAAATTTCAGCAGATCCCGATAGAACAGAAAAGAATCTTTGTAGTTGGATACAAGCAGTCTCAGGTGTGTTAACTGAAGCTTCATATCTGTTGGGTTAGTCTACTAACTGTGAATTCTAGGTTCTGGGTGTAAAGTCGCCAGTAACTCACTTTCGACAATTGCCAATTCATCAAGCCGTTGCATGACAATTTCTTTGTCGAAGTAAGTAGCAGCTAATACCCAATATATACCGTAGTGACGCGCTTCGGATGCCATTAGCCCACGATAAAATTTTGCTAATTCTGGCTCTGGACAGTGAGCAGCTAATAGTCCCAGGCGTTCGTGAGAGCGAGCTTCTATTAAACCAGTGACTAGTAAGGAATCTAGGAATCGCTCAGGTTCTTTGGGGCGGACTTGAGCTTTCAAACCTGCGCCGTAGGGTGGCGGTGGTAGGGGAGCTAGGGGAATATTCCGGCGTTCTAACCATTGATTAACTAGCTCAAAGTGTTCTAGTTCTTCGCGGGCGATCGCAGTTAGTTCCCGAACCATTTTAGTATTAGAAGGGTAGCGAAACATCATGTTCAAGGCTACGCCTGCTGCTTTACGTTCACAGTGTGAGTGGTCAAGTAAGATAATGTCTAAATTAGCGATCGCTTGTTCAACCCAAGCATAGCTAGTGGGTTGTTTCAGGGCGTTAATAGTCGGTAAATAAGTAAGCACAGAGTCAATCAATTTTGGATTTTGAATTTTGGATTTTTCCATAGTTTAAAATAATAGTCCACCAAAGAAACTTTGCGGAGTTTATCGTCAGAAAATCAAATTTCTTTCTCCCCCTGCCCCCTGCCGCTGCTGTTCCTCTAGACTTCTGAGAATAGAGATTAGGAAAACTTAGTGCGATTAAGTTCTGTGGTGCGATCGCTCAACTCGCTATTAATTGTTTGTAATTCTTCATTAGTAGATTGTAATTCTTCATTCATCGTCTCCAATTCTTCGTTAGTCGATTGGAGTTCTTCGTTGATAGTTTCTAATTCTTCGTTGGTGGATTGGAGTTCTTCATTGGTAATTTCTAATTCTTCGTTGGTGGATTGGAGTTCTTCGTTGGTAGTTTCTAATTCCTGTCGGGAGCGTTGCAGTGCCTCTTGGAGTTGAATGTAACGGGTGACATCATGAAAAGCGATGCTTACACCTAAGAAACTGGTGTCGGTGTCTTGCAAAGGCGTAATTCGCACATCTAGATATTGGATTTCTCTATTGGACAAATAGCGCTCTACATTTGTCAAGGTGATGGGACGGCGTTCAGTATAAGCCCGTTCAATTAGCGATCGCAACTCAATTGGTCGATAGGAAAGTTCCAAATCCTGGAAGGGACGAGCCAAATCTTTGGGGGAAAGGGCAAACAAATTCCGCGCCTGCTCGTTCACCAGCACTAGAGTTCCATTGTTATCAATAACTACTTGGGCGATTGGTGCTGTGTCAAAACCCATATCTCGCAACCGGAGGTTTCGAGACAGTCGGCTGCTAGATTTATCATCTACTGAATTTGCCATAACTAAGAGGCGATTGCGGGTATTTATCGGGGATACCTTAGTAAATATCCGATTTTTCAAGTCCAGTGGCGTAAACAGACTTGAATGCATCGATAACATCTCTGCTTTTCCTAAAAACAGATAGCCTGCATCGTTGAGTGCAAAATGAAACCGGGCCAGAATTAGCCCTTGAGTCTCAGAATTAAAATACATTATCGCATTGCGACTAACCAGTAAGTCTAAGCGCGAAATGGGTGCATCTTGAAGCAAATCGTGACGACCAAAAATTACTGAGCGGCGTAAGTCTTGGCGGAAGATATAGCGGTTCCCGACAATCTCAAAGTATTTCTGCCGCAGTTCGTCTGGTACAGTCTGGATTTGTTTTGCTGAATATACAGCAAGACGTGCCTGATTGAGAGCTTCTTCATCTACATCTGTGGCGTAGATTTTCACTCGTTGACGAAATTCTTCTGCTCCCAATATTTCAGCCATCAATATTACCAGCGTATAAGCTTCTTCTCCAGAAGCACATCCAGCGCTCCAAATACGAATTTGGTCAGAACTTTTTTTATTTTTAATCAGATTAGGCAACACTTGCTCTGCTAGATATTCCCAAGCTGATGAATCTCGAAAAAAATCGGTGACGTTAATTAGGATAGTGTTAAAAAGATAATTAAATTCTTCTGGATCAACTTCTAGATAGTCTAAATAATCTCCAAAGCTCTCTATGTTCAATGACTGCATTCGCTTGCATACGCGACGCATCAAAGTTGAGCGCTTATAGCCTGTGAAATCAAATCCCCGGCTTTGTCTGAGATAAACTAGTAAATTTTCAAATTCGGGGTCTTTTTCTGGGGAAGTCATAAGGCTGGGGGCAAAGGAGTGGAGTTATAAACTGTGTCTGCGAGTATCAAAGACTCGTCCACGAGTAAAAAAGACTCATTAAAGGAGTTCTAAGCTTCATTAATGAGTATCAAAGGCTGATTAAAGAAGTTCTAAGCCTCATTAATGACGTTAACTCAGAACTTGCACCAGTCCAACAACCGCCTCAGAATGAATTCTAAGGCTTATAGCTAAAGTCTATCTATTGAAGACTGAATAAGGAAGGATTGCAATACGGTTCGGTTTAGGTGCATAGTCCTTAAAGATCCCCCTTAGTCACCCTTAAAAAGGGGGAAATAGAGCCATTATGAGTAAGCCTTTTTAAGGGGGGTTGGGGAGATCAAGTCTTATTAAAACCGTATTAGGAAGCATTGAAGTCCACGCTTAGTAGACTTATGCTATTAGCCAGAGAATTTATTCTCTGGAAGGAAAGTGGGCAGGTGAAAGATATAATTTAAACCATGTTGAGACTAAGTTGCATTTTAAAATATATTTCCTCAGCCCCTCAGCTTAGTAAGATTTTCTCATAACTAAATTTACCAGAGCGTTGGAGATTTCATAGAGGGGAAGAATAAAATCTACATTACCAGTTTGAATTGCAGCAGAGGGCATCCCGGAAAATTCGGCAGTTTTTATGTCTTGGACAATGATGATACTGCCCATTTTTTTAATTGCTTATACTCCCATCGCACCATCACTACCCGTTCCAGTTAGCACAAGGCCGATCGCTCTATCTTTGTAATTGGCTCCAACCGATTCAAATAACAGGTCAGCTAAAGGACGTAAAAAATTTACTAATTTTGACTGTGATAAGGAAAGAGTGCCGTCACTCTTAACCAACAAGTGATGATTAGGTGGAGCGATGTAAGCCATCCCTGGGGTAAGGCAATCTCCTTCCTTTGCCTTTTTGACAGTAAAAGCTGTGTGCCGTGTGAGAATTTCTGCCATCAGGGACGGATATTTGGGAGCGAGATGTTGCACAATGGCGATCGCAGCTGTAAATTCTGGAGGTAGAGTCGATAGTACTTTAATTAAAGCAGGTACACCGCCTGCTGAGGCTGCGATCGCGACAATATCAAAGGCAGCATTAGTAAAGTGAGGGAGATGAACGTTGGCATTTTTTGCCATTTTAATAATATTTTGCAGCTTTAAATATCTACGTAATCTCTTTCGTTACGAATAACATTAATTCAAGTTACAATTTTTATCTTTATTTAAATAAATTATACAGTATATTTGAACTACTCCAGCATTCTTTTACTTTTATTTATTAAGTTATATAGGCTAATCTCCCTACTCTAGAATGCGTTTTGCCTGCATCGGAAAGTTTTGTGGCTATTTTTAAATCTCCCTTACCTTATAAAACTGAATTACGAATTATTTCCTTCGCTTTGGGATAGGACGCATCGCTTCACGACCCAGCATAAACATCCCCGTAACACCCAAACTGACAAACCAAACATATTGATACCAGTATTGCCGAATCTGCTCACCCGTACTGAGTTCTGGACGCAACGTGTTTAAGTACAGCAGCAGCACTAATATCATCAGCGCCCCAAAACCAACAAAGGTTAAGCCAACACAAATTCGTGCAGGTTGCAGTTCAAAATCATTAATAGTGTCTAGGTCAATTTCTGCTAATTCCTGAAAAGAATCATCTGCCAAAACTGAGGTTGCTTGGAATCTATTGCTCAATTTTGGTGGTAAAATCGGCGACAGTACAGCTACGGTTGGGCGGCGTAGTAAAGCCTCTGTATCTCGCAGCAATTCTAATGGCTTACGAGTAGTAGTTGGTTGAGCAAACTCTATGTTGTCTGTGGGAGTTGGGGCATTAGCTTTGCTTTCAAAATCCATAGTACGCTTTGGAAGAACCAGGATATACATAGCCTAGCGAATCAGGAGACAAATGCAGCAAAATAAGAGACTTCCAACTAAAAAAATATCCTATCGCATTTAGGGACCAGATGCTCAGTGAGGCCCTGTCTCCTTCAATTTTTGGAGTTTCCTAAATTACAAATTACTCGTCCATTTCTTTTAATGTAGCTAATGCCGACGGAGACAAGCGGCTGAGATAGCGGAATATCCAGTATTTGAAGATAGTGTTTAAAATTACAGGGAATGTCGCAATAAATAAAAATATTGCATTTCTAGTAGCTGGCAAACCCAAATGTCCTGCCAAACCTTCAAGAATAATTTCCCACCCATGTGGTGAGTGAAACCCTACGAAAATATCTGTCAAGAGAATAATTAAAAAAGCTTTGGCACTATCACTAAGGCCAAAGACAATAGTATCCATAAAAGACTTCACAATTACAATTTCTCTTTTGCTTAGAACGATGATTATGCTAAAAGAAATTAGTGAAATTAAATCTGCAACAATATTGCTAATATCATTAATAGTTTGAATATGAGATTTTTGAGCTATTTCAATTGCTTTATTTCTTATTTTGTCTTTGGCTACATTTGAAGAAAGTGGAGGCGCTTGATTAAGTAAATATTCAAATCTCATCTCTGCTTGAAAATTATATAATTCATGAAGAGCTTCTTTTTCTACATCAGAGTTGATAAAAACTTGAGTTGAATTTTCTTTTATATTTTTTTCTAATATAGGAATTATTAAAATTTCTTTAAAGAAACGCTGAGTTAAAATGGGTATAATGATTAGAGATATTAAAAATCTCAAAGCAATCCTTGTTTTATTTCGAGAAATTCGGTAATTTCTTATAAATTCTTCTTCTGCCTGCGGGGAAAATTCTGTTTTAATTCTATTAAGTCTTTTACCAATAGACCTAGATTTAGGTGTGGCGGGAATATCATTAACCTTATATGAATCTGGCTGTTTGTTAATTTCGCTCTGGTTAATTTGTAGTGATTGAGAATTTGAGACTAACGCGCTGTTCTGAATTAGTTCATCCTTGATAAGGTACTTCTCTAAAACTTCATCAATCACCTTCAATTTTTCTAATAAATCAGAATTAGATAAATTAAAAATTTTACGACTAAGCCGAAACTCTATCAGTCTTACTTTAATAATAGTTAAATTTTTATCAAGATATACTTGCCAATAAGACATCACGTTTTCAGTATAATCTACTGATTTTGAAGAAATTTTCTTGCCGTTAAAATGTTCTCTCTCAATGCTTTTAATTCTCTGAGCCGCTTGTTGAGCTTCTAAGAGTGCCCTTTCTGGTGTATCTAAAAACCAAACGTTCAGCGATCGCAAATATTTTTTGATATTTCTGCGAAGTAAATTTGCGGTTTTAACAAATGGATTTTTCATTGCATATGACTCTCTATATAATGTGTAGTCTAGACCCACATTTCTCACAAAACGGTAGGGGCGGGTTCACAAATATGCTTCAATCATTCACGAATATCTCGTGAACCCGCCCCTACAGCCTCTGGACTTGGGTTTCATAAATTTGGTGAGAAATCCGGGTAGAGTCTTTCATGTTATTCCATCCCCTTTTAGGGGTGGGATGAGCTTAAATTATTTGTATATTTGTAAGAGTGCAAGACCTTGCGTCCTTAGAATTAGATGTTTTTTTAACTGAAAATCCCTTATGAGTTTAAGTCTGTGCATGATTGTGAAAAATGAAGCCGCAACACTGCCTAGATGCCTAGACAGTGTCAGAAAAGTGGTGGATGAAATGGTAGTCTTGGATACAGGCTCAATTGATCGCACTCCCTATATTGCCCAACAACTCGGTGCAAAAGTCCATCATTTCAAATGGTGTAATGATTTCAGCGCTGCTCGCAATGCAGCTCTAAAATATGTCACTAGTGATTGGATTCTGGTATTAGATGCTGATGAAACTCTGACTCCAGCAATTGTACCGCAGTTGCGAGAGGCGATCGCAAGAGACGAATACTTGCTCATCAACCTTGTCCGCCAGGAAGTTGGTGCAGAACAATCTCCTTATTCTCTGGTTTCCAGACTGTTTCGCAATCATCCAGACATCCATTTTGACCGTCCTTACCATGCCTTAGTGGATGATAGCGTGTCAGCAATTTTAACCAAAGAACCCCATTGGCAAGTAGGCTATTTACCAGGAGTGGCACTTTTACACGTAGGATATCAAAAAAGTGTGATCGCTCAAAATAACAAACATGCCAAAGCAGCTACAGCGATGGAAGGGTTTCTTGCTACTCATCCTGATGACCCCTATGTTTGCAGTAAATTAGGGGCATTGTATGTGGAAACCGGGAAGATTACCCAAGGTATGGAGTTGCTTAGACGAGGAGTTATTAGTGCTGAAGAAAACTACGATATTTTATATGAACTCCATTATCATTTAGGCATTGCTTACAGTCGCTTGCAAAAACTTCCACAGGCTATTTCTCATTATCAAGCTGCCATCAAATTGCCAATTTATCCCATACTCAAACTAGGCGCATACAACAACTTAGGTAATTTACTCAAAGCAGCAGGAGATTTTAACGGTGCGAAAACTGCTTACGCCACAACTTTAAAAATTGACCCTAATTTTGTTTTTGGACATTATAATTTGGCGATGATATTTAAAGCTTTGGGTTTATTTACAGATGCGATCGCATATTATCAAAATGCAATCGCGTTAAATCCCAACTATGCCGAAGCGTATCAAAATCTAGGGGTAGTGTTGCTCAAAGTTGGCAATCATCAAGATAGTTTAACAGCTTTTAGAAAAGCGATCGCCCTTCATGAAAGGTATAATCCCGAAGAGGCGAAGAGACTACGCCAGGGTTTACAAGAGATGGAGTTAATGTAAATGTCTGGGGCATTGGGGATTGAAAATGCAAATAAATTTAAACTTACGTATTGACAAAGTAGGCAATAAGTGGATAGGTACGAATGAGAAAAATTTTAGGCGATCGCTGATTAAGAGAAAGATTAAAAGACCGATAATATTTTGGAACAAATTGCCCTAAAATTTATGTAAATATGAGCCACTAAATCTGAGATTAACTTTAAACTTATTTAACTTTTTAGAATGCCAGACGCGGAAAATTTCCAAAACCAACTGGCTAATGAGAAGCTGCTGCACTCACAAGCTAGTAAAAAAGCAAATTATTTGCTGGTAGCTTGTAAAGAAGAGGGAATGGTGCTTCAGTTGGCTGATGGCACTATCCAGGCTTGTAATGCGGCTTGCGATCGGATTTTGGGACTGACCACAGAGCAGCTTGTAGGGCAAAATTGGCTCAATCCCAAGTGGCAATTTATTCATGAAGATGGCTCTTTTTTGCCCAGCGAGTCTCACCCAGCGATCGCTGCCCGTAAAACAGGTAAACCTTGTTTGAATGTTGTCTGTGGCTTCCATAAACCAAATGGTGAGCTAGTTTGGTTATTGTTGTCTTCACAACCTCTATTCCAAGCTGGAGTCAGCACTCCCTACGCGATCGTTACAACTTTTTCGGATATTACTGAATCTAAGCACGCACAGCTTGAGGAAAACTCTACCTGCGATCAAGATACTCAACGAGTTGAAAAAGAGGCAAGGGAGCAGGTGATCACTGAGCGTAGCCGAAGTGGAGCAGAGAGAAAAGGGAAGAATTCTATCCCCCTGCTTCCTTCCCCCTGCCTCTTCGTTGATACAGATGAATTTAAGCCACAGTGGGATGCTCAACGTCTGTTTCAAAAAATTGCTGGCACTCTTCCGGGGATACTCTACATTTATGACCTAATTGAGCAGCGAAATTCTTATGTTAATTACGAAATTGCTCAAGGTTGGGGCTACACACCAGCAGAAATCCAGGCAATGGGAAAAGATTTATTTACCCAACTTCTACACCCTGAAGATTTGGCTAGACTTTCTAGCTATTTTGAAAAATTTAATTCTGCTGCTCAGGGCGAAGTCCTCACCTTTGAGTACCGAATTCGACATGGTAATGGAGAGTGGCGCTGGTTTTGTAGCTATGACACTGTGTACAGCAAAACTGCTGAAGGATTGCCGCAATATCTTTTGGGGATCGCTTGTGATATTACAGAGCGACGACACATAGAAATTTCTTTGCGGCAAAGTAACGAAAGGTTTGAGCTAGCAGCAGCGGCGGTTAATTGTCTAATTTACGACTGGGAGATTCACAGAGGTAGTGTGGAAAGAACCCAGGGTCTAACCGAGGTTTTTGGCTACACACAACAAGAAGCTGAACCTACCTTCGAGTGGTGGCAACAACTCATTCACCCTGATGACCAACAAAGAGTTCATGACCAGTTCATCGCTAGTATGGGCAGTAGTAACCGTTATAACATCGAGTACCGAGTTCGTCACAAAGATGGCCGCTATTTGTGGGTGATAGACCAGGGGTTTGCTGTCCGGGATGCAAATGGTCAAGTAGTTAGGGTAGTTGGTGCTAGTACTGATATTACTGAACAGCAAGTTGCGTTGCGCGAACGCCAGCGAGTTGAAGCAAACTTGCGCGAGAGCGAAGAACGGATTCGGTTAGCCACTACGGCTGCTGAACTGGGTATGTGGTTTTGGAATATCACCACCAACGAGTTAATTTGGACAGAGAAATGTAAACAGTTGTTTGGACTGGCTCCAGAAGTCGAAATGGACTATGAGCTTTTCCTTAACTGCATACATCCAGATGACTGTCAACGCATTAATGAAGCGATCGCCCGCTCTTTTCAGGAAAAGGTTGAGTGTGACATTGAATACCGCAGCGTTTGGCCTGATGGTAGCATTCATTGGATTGCTACCAAAGGTCGTGTCTTTTACGATACTGAGAAGCCAGTCCGAATGATGGGTACTACCCAGGATATTACCCAGCGCAAACAAGCAGAAAATGATTTGCGCCAGCGCGAAACTCAATTAAGGCGGTTAGTTGATTCCAATATTATTGGCATTATCTTCGCCACTCCTGACTGCATTACTGAGGCAAACGAGGCTTTTTTAGAAATGGTGGGTTATAGCCGAGAGGAACTCTTGGCAGGTAAGATATGCAGACAACACATCACCCCGCCTGAATATCACACTTTTGATGATCTGGGGCTAGAGCAACTTTTAACGGTTGGAGTATGTACTCCCTATGAAAAAGAATACATCCGCAAAGATGGTTCCCGTATTCCCATACTAATCGGTGGTGCTTTAGTGGAGCAAGATCCAGTGTCTTGGATCTGTTTTATTCTTGACCTAACCCCCAGGAAGCAATTAGAACAGGCACTTAGGCAACAAGCAGAGGAACTCAAACAGGCAAACCGGAACAAAGATGAGTTTCTCGCTATTCTTTCCCATGAATTGCGATCGCCCCTCAACCCCATTTTAGGCTGGTCATCGCTACTCAAAAGCCGCAAATTTGATGAAGCTACTACAAATCGTGCTTTGGAAACCATCGAAAGAAATGCTCAATTGCAGATTGAATTAATTGATGAGTTGCTGGATGTATCCCGAATTATTCGCGGTAAGTTAAACCTGACTTTTGCCACTGTTAATCTGGTAGCTGTAATTGATGCTGCATTAGAAACAGTCAGGTTAATCGCCCAAAGCAAATCCATCCAAATAAGCGTACAGCTTGACCCCAATGTTGGTAGAGTGTTAGGCGATTATTATCGCTTACAGCAAGTTGTGGGGAATTTACTATCGAACGCAGTCAAGTTCACTCCCCGTAATGGATCTGTGGAAGTCAGGCTATCATTGAGTTGGGAATTGAATTCCAACTCGGCACTGATTCAAGTTAAAGACACAGGTCAAGGTATTTCCCCTGAATTTCTACCCTATATATTTGAATATTTTCGTCAAGCCGATAGCAGCACAACCAGAAAATTTGGCGGGCTGGGGTTGGGATTGGCAATAGTTCGCCACCTGGTAGAGTTGCATGGTGGAACTATAACAGCAGCTAGCCCAGGAATTGGACAGGGAGCAACTTTTACTGTCAAGCTGCCCGTGATGAAGGAGAGTGAGGGAGTAGGGGAGGCAGGGGGAGCAGAGGAAGCAGAGGAGGCAGGGGAGGAATTTGACTCGTCACTTCTGTTTGGACTACGGGTATTGATTGTTGATGATGATGCAGATACACGGGAGTTTTTACACTTTTTGCTACAACAGAATGGGGCGCTGACAACTCTTGCAGCATCAGCAACTGAGGCACTGGCTGTCATAGTAAAGACTGTACCTGATTTATTAATCAGTGATTTAGGAATGCCAGAGATGGATGGCTATAGCCTGATTAGAGTACTCAGAGCAATGGGAGGGGAAATTCCTGCCATTGCCCTTACAGCCTATGCTAGAGACAGCGATCGCGATCGAGTCTTAGCGGCTGGGTTTCAAAAACACGTTGCCAAACCAGTACAACCAACTGAATTACTAACCTCAATTGCAGATTTGCTAAGGCAAAGGTATAACTAAAACTTTTTTATAGTAATGCTTCTGGCTGACTCAAAACGTGAAAAAGCGTTGCACTTATATGAAAACGCTGGGTTCAACTCCTCGCCACTCCGGTACTGGGAACTGGGGAATGGGGACTGGGAAACATCCCAAAATTTGGAAGGGGTCAGAGCAACCATCATAATTTTTCGTTTTATAACCTAATCCCCAGTCCCTTTTATTGGTGGAGTGAAACCGGATTTCTTGCCCCACCTCCAGAGAAATTATCAGCAAGATTGTTATAAATTAGACACCTTTCAAAAACTCTAGTTTCTCCGTAGCTCATTTTTATAAAATTCTCTTTTGAAAAAAAATAATTCCTAGTAAAAAATATTGGTGCAATCATGCCCCAAAATTTTGATTGCGATCGCTAATTCTCAGCCTAGTATTTGAAAATTCACCATTACAGACAACTATCTAAAGAGAGAAAGTTTTGTCTCGAAACCCAGCCATTAGTTAGTTGTATAACTTGGCCAAAAGGTGAATAATACGGGATATCACCAAGATACCTTCTATTTCTTAAATATTGCTCAAGATGATGATGCATTTAGCTTGACGGCATGAACCATCTTCAGCAATTATAAAGAAATGGCTAATTAAAAGCCAATTATCCTACTGCTTGGCTGCGATTTTATAACTGATAAAATCGCCTATTTGCATTAAGTGCCTTATATTGTTGCAACATACCATATGCTACAGTATCGCCACTTATTGTTATCTGCGGTTCTTTAAAAATCAAATAGGGATTCTGTACTATGTGTGGGGAACATTTGAATAATTGTTATGAAATGTCAAGATAGATGCTTTTAATATCTAAATCTAACATTTTAATTTTTCAGAGTTAGTGGTTGTATTTGTGGTTTCCATATCGAGGCAAACCAAGCAATCATCTCGATATTTGTATTCACCGAACCTTGCATCTAGTATTTTCCAATAGTCAATCCAAGAATTTGAAAAGAGGATATTTCCATGTTTAGTTTTTTCCGTGGGTCATCAGCAAGGGTTGCTTTACTAGTTCTGGGAATGACAGCTGCTACAATAACTCCCATCGTAATTTCTACCCCAGCTTCATCTCAAAATACTGTTCCATCGACGACACCATCGCCTGCAACACCATCTGCAACACCATCACCTGCTTCATCAGTTAACTTGTCTGATGTTTCTTCAGATTATTGGGCGCGTCCCTTCATTCAAGTCCTAGCTGACAACAACGTAATTACTGGCTTTCCTGATGGCAGCTTTAGACCGAACCAAGCTGTGACTCGTGCCGAGTTTGCTGCCCTAATTCAAAAAGCTTTTCCTAACCAAAATCGAGTTCGGCAATTAAGCGCAGGTGGATTTGGTGATGTTCCTGCTGGCTATTGGGCGGCTTCTGCAATTCAGTACGCCTACGAAACTGGATTTGTGGCAGGCTATCCTGGGAACGTGTTTTCGCCAAATCAACAAATACCCAAGGTACAGGCGATCGTTGCTTTAACAAATGGTTTGGGTATAGCTGGTAGCACCACTGGAACCAGTACTGACCTCAGCACCTACTACACCGATGCCTCAGCTATCCCGCAGTATGCTGTTAATAGTGTGGTAGCAGCAACACAATCTAATATTGTTGTTAATTATCCAGATGTAAAACAACTCAATCCACAACAGCCTCTGACTCGTGCTGAAGCTGCGGCACTCTTATATCAAGCTTTGGCTAGACAGGGAAGAGTGCAACCCATTGCTAGCAATCTTCCAGCTGCTCAATATATTGTTGGTGGAACTGCTGGCGGTACTCAAACCGGTACTGATATTGTTTCTCTTGCTGCATCCAGTAATTCTTTTACAACTCTGACTTCTTTATTAAAGACAGCTGGTTTAGCAGATATTCTTCAACAGCCTGGCCCTTATACAGTCTTCGCTCCCACCGATCAAGCGTTTGCTGCTTTGCCTGCTGCTACCCTACAGCAGTTACAGCAACCAGAGAACAGAGAAACATTGATTAAGATTTTGAGATATCATGTGGTTCCTGGTGCAGTAACCGCTAGTCAGCTCTCAGCTGGAGAACTGAAAACCTATGAAGAAAGCGCTGTAAATATTCAAATTGATCGCGCTAATAATCAAGTCTCGGTGAATAATGCCAGAGTTATCCAAGCCGATGTCCAAGCTAGCAATGGTGTTATCCATGCAGTTAACCAAGTCCTCGTTCCGCCTGATGTTAATATCAGCCAGTTAAATCAGCCGCCAACAGGAAATACAGATGGCACAACGCCTAATGTTAACGCAGGTAGAACTACTCTTGGTGGCCCTAGCTATATCGGGGGTGGTGGTAACATTGGTTTGAGCGGCAACGACACAGCTTTGGGCGACAGTAACTTTTCAGTGTTCAGCAAAATTGGTCTGACACGCAATATCTCAGTGCGACCATCAGTGATCTTTGGGGATGATACATTGTTTATGGTTCCTTTAACTTTGGATTTTGCTCCTCGTCGAGCTGCTGAAGTGGGTGCAAGAACCTTCTCTATATCTCCTTATATAGGTGCTGGCGTAGCCATAGAAGCTAATCTCGACACTGATTTTGGATTACTGCTAACTGGTGGTGTAGACGTTCCTCTCGGTACTCGATTTACGTTAAATGGTGCTGTTAATGCTGCTTTTATGGACGAAACTGATGTAGGGCTACAATTAGGACTTGGCTACAACTTCTAATTGAAGATAGAAGTAGGGGTAATTCATGTAGCCGAAGGCTTCCCACAGGGTATTGCTCCTAATCTTTCATAAGAGCATAGCATTGCTCATAGGTGTTAACTTAAGAAGATAAAGCCCAAATTTGTTGGGTGTAAGCGTCAATCAGTCGATGGCGCTTACGCCTTGTTTTAACTAATCCAAACAGGTTTTGATGCCCCTACGATAAATCTTTATATATCAGGGTTTTCGTGAATTGGTATAACGAGAGAGAATGTCAATGGGTCAGCAATAAAGACAATGCTTTGGATTAGAGAATGAATCAGTATTTTGCAACGGTTGCTCGTGGATTAGAAACCCTCGCCGCTCAAGAGTTAGAGGAGCTGGGTGCCCATTCCGTGGAGCCAGGGTTTTGCGGTGTAGCCTTTGAGGGCGATCGCACTTTGCTTTATCGCGTCAACCTCTGGGCTAGGCTGCCGTTCCGAATTTTGATGAACATCCATGAGTTTCCTTGTCAAGATGCAAAGGATCTCTATCGCGGCATTCAGACTATCGATTGGGTAAACTATCTCACGCCAGACATGACGCTGGCGGTGAATACCACAGGCAAAAATGATCACCTCAACCACAGCCACTTCACATCTCTGCAAATCAAAAATGCGATTGTTGACCAACAGCAAGAAAATCTGGGTGAGCGTTCAAATGTAGAGCTTTATGAACCAGATGTGCGGATCAATGTTCATATTGAGCGCGACTTTTGTACCGTTAAGCTCGACAGTTCTGGAAATAGTCTACATCGCCGAGGCTACCGCCCTGCGGTTGGAGCAGCCCCACTAAAGGAATCTCTAGCTGCTGCCCTCATTCAACTTTCCGGCTGGCAGCCAGACCAGATGTTCTACGACCCTCTGTGCGGGTCTGGCACCTTACCTCTAGAAGCTAGCTTAAAGGCACTTAATATAGCACCAGGGCTATTTCGCGAGCGCTTTGGATTTGAAACTTGGCTCGATTTTGATCTGTCCCTTTTAGAAAAGTTGCTCCAAGAAGCTAAGGATAGCCAACTAGATACCCTTCCCGCGCCGATTTGGGGAAGTGATCGCGATGAAAATGTGATTGAGCAGGCGATTAACAATGCTCAAAACTGTGGTGTTGATAACCATGTATGGTTTTCTCAAATGGAGCTTGCTGATGTTGTCGCCCCCGCAGACAGTGGAATCTTATTGTGCAATCCGCCCTATGGCGAACGGCTGGGGCGAGATAGTGACTTGGGGGCATTTTACAAACTTTTGGGTGATGTGTTGAAACAACGCTTTAAAGGCTGGACTGCGTTTGTGCTGAGTGGCAACAAGGAACTGTCTCAATCGATTGGATTGAAATCATCTAAGCGAATTGCAGTGTACAACGGAACGTTGCCCTGTCAGTTAATGAAATACGAGCTGTACTAAGACCGAATCGATCAGATTTTGTGATTTCCGGTTTGTGTTATGGTTTAGCGTAGGCGTAGCCCATCGTAGACATCGCTTTCCCTTCCCCTGCTCCTGCTCCCTGCCTCTATAGCGATGGTATATTTTTATATTTGGAAGTCCCTTAGCCATTTCCGAAACAACCCAATTTTTAATAATCAATTAATATCTCATTAATTCTGACAACATTTGCTCAAGCAAATCTTCCATGATTTCCTCATCTAAAGAGTGCAGAGTTGGTGGCCCACCGAGGAACTCTTTGATAGTGATTTTCTGCTCTCTAAAGTCCTTGACAAAATCCCGGATCTGAACAATAACCTTAATTTGAGATTCTATCGTTTCTACCATCAAAGCCATAGAGTCAATGCCTTTTTTAGCAGCTTTGCGAGAATCAGAAACCATAGTTCCTTCTGGAGTATTTTTTACTAAACGCAGTTCCTGTTTCAAGTTTTCATACTGAGCGAGGAGAATTTGATTCTGCTGTTCTATAGTTCGGCATTTTCTAGTTAAATCATCCTCGCTATTATAATCAATAACTTCTCCTACTTGCTGAACTCGCTCAATTTCTAAAAGTCTTGCCAAATCTCCTTCTTGGTAGGCTTTATTGATTGATTTCATAACTTCTGTATGATATCTCTGTGTCTCGCTGTCTTTTACCTTATCAGGGTGAAAAATTTCAGCTAATCTGAGAAATGTTTCCCGAATTTTTCTCTTATCCTCTGTTCTAACTACAGACGGAGATTCTACAGACTGTTGTGCTTGCCAATGTTGATGCCGATCTTCAGCAGCTTCCTCTGAAAAATTTGATTTGGGTTCGGAATTATTAAATACTTCGTCTAACTCTAGATTAAATTGTTTCCGACTAATGACACCTGTCAACTGGAGGTTAAGGTAAACTGCTTCTATATTTTTGATGGTTTGTTTACCAAACTTTCTGGTAGTAAAGATTTCATCAAATAAAGCATGAATATCCCGGTCTAACTCAGCCATTTTTTGGAAGTGGGGATTAGCTTGATGAAATATTTCTGTGGACAAAGTTCGCATCTGTTCAACAAAATTATTTAATTCCGTTCGCTTTCTCTTAATTTGTTTAAGTAGCGATTTGTGTTCTTTTTCTAAAAATTCTAAGCGGATATGTAATTCGGAGAGAGCGAGTGGAGTTTCAAGAGGAGAGTGGGATGGAGATGAGGTGGTTCTAGGCATGAAATACGTATATAAGTTTAAGGTTTAGAATATAATTTCAATGCTTCTAACTTCTGGAAATAGGTTTTAATACAACAGATAGTATTCATCCACAAATTTCACTGTGGGCGCAGGTGAGTACGGTTTAACCATACTAAGGAAATGTTTTCGCGTAGGCGTAGCCCGTCGTAGACATCGCCATTAATTATACTCCTGCGAGACGATTATGATACTCTCAATGGTCAAGTGCAGGCAATCTCTCCAGATGCGATCGCAGCCCCACACTTTGAGCATTTGGAAAGTAAACGCAAAAGCAAGCTCAAACCAATTGCGTCCACAAGTTATAAAGTATGTGTAGATAAGACAGCAAATATGTTGAGGAAAAATCTCTATGACAAGCTACCAAGAAACCATACCTAGTAACGAATCCATTAATGAGCTAATCGCCGAAACGGCAAGCATTAATCATGTAGAGGTAATTGAGAATGTCATCGATTCCTTGGAACAAGATGACAGTGCGATGGTTAGCCACACTCCAGAGGGTGGTTATCTCTGGAAGTTTAAGTACGGAAGTGTGCAAGTATTTGTCCAACTCAACGGGACAACCGATGAAGACACCATTACGGTTTGGTCTGCGGTGCTAAATTTACCTGCCAAAGATGAACCTAAGTTAATGCGGTATCTTTTGGAGTTAAACTGCTCTAGTACTTTTGAAGCGCGTTTCGGTATTATTGAAAACCGGGTGGTTGTGATATCAACACGCACTTTAGCGGAGTTATCTCCTGGTGAAGTATCTCGGCTGATTACCATTGTGGCAACGATCGCTGATAATAATGATGAAGCTTTACAAACCGAATTTGGTGCAACTTAAGGAATTTTGGATTTTGGATTTTAGGTCGTACCTTTGGTGTGCTTCTAGCGCAACTTGGATTTTAGATTGGGCTTTTGCTGTATAGGATGCATAGTAATCAGGTTTGGCGACTAATTCCTTTGCTAGAGGCAGACGGCAATGTGCAGATGGCGATTGACCGATGGTTGCTAGAACAGCACTATTCAAGAAAGCATCCGCCAACTCTGCGCTTTTATACTTGGTCGCCACCTGCCATTTCTCTCGGCTATCATCAACGCCAATTCCCTGAGCATTGGCAACATTTAATTTGGCAAGGGCAAAAACTGGATTTAGTGCGGCGTCCTACCGGTGGACGGGCTGTGTTACACCAAGGTGATTTAACTTACGCTGTAGTCACATCTGGATTTACGGGTAGTCGCTTCCAAGTGTACGAAAAAATTTGTGAGTTTTTGATTCAAGGGTGGCGATCGCTCGGCGTAGAATTATATTACGGTACAGAAGGGCGAGGTTACATCCACAATCCTAACTGTTTTGGTACAGCAACCAGTGCAGATTTAGTTTTACCAGATGCTACCAAACTCATTGGTAGCGCTCAATTGCGACGTGGTGGGGTAATTTTGCAACATGGTTCCATCCGTTTGCAACCGGATGCTGAACTGTTTGCTCAAGTATTTGGTGCAGAATCTTTTACGACTGTACAACTGCCTCAAAGTCTGAGTATGGAAAAGATTATTGCAGATTTAGTTGCCGCAGCTAGTAATTGTTTTGATATGCAGATAGAGTTGAAACCACTCTCGCAGTCTGAGTGGGAAGAAATTTTGGCGAAACCGATTTCGGAGGCTGGTTCTCAGGTAATTTGATGGGATAGAAATAGAACAAGATTTAAAATGAGTACAAATTCAGTTCCTAAACAAATCATTGCAATGGGCGGTGGAGGCTTTTCAATGGAACCTGAAAATCCTCTACTTGATCGATATATTTTGGGATTATGTAAAAAGGAAAGACCGAAGATTTGTTTTATCCCTACAGCAAGTGGTGATTCTGACAAATATATTGTTAAATTCTACTCAGCTTTTGTGCAACTTCTATGTCAACCATCTCATTTATCCTTGTTTAACCCATTTACATCGGACTTTCGGTCTTTTGTTCTTGAGCAGGACATTATTTATGTAGGAGGTGGAAACACTAAAAACCTAATTGCTCTTTGGAAAGAGTGGGGAATTGACCATGTTTTGAGAGAAGCTTGGGAAAGTGGCGTTATTCTTTCTGGCTTAAGTGCAGGCTCTATTTGTTGGTTTGAAGAGGGTCTGACAGACTCTATTCCTGGGAAAATGAGCGTATTACAGTGCCTTGGCTTTCTAAAAGGTAGTAACTGTCCTCATTACGACGGTGAGCCAAGAAGAAAACCTGCTTACCATCAACTTTTATCAGAAGGACTTATTAGCTCTGGATATGCTGTAGACGATGGGGTTGCTCTCCATTTTGTTGGCGAACAGTTGAAAAAAGTTGTGAGTTCACGTCTGCAACCCAAAGCTTATTGTTTAGAAAGAGTAGATAAGACAGTTAAAGAAACGATTTTAGAACCTATATACTTGGGAAATAGCTAAGAATTTTCAGTGCGAAACTCTTGAGTAATTAAGGCAGTATCATCTTTAAGATACCCTGCTGTCACACAATCATCAATCAATTGCAAAACAAAGGGCCACAGTTCCGGCGCACCTGTTTCTACTGGCGCTACCCGTTTCATCACCTGGTCACGCCTAATGCCATAAATCCGCCAAGTCCCGCCCTGAGTTTGCTGATTATGCAACAAGGGCTGTATACGGTCTAGGGCTGCGGCAAATTTGGCGGTGGGTGTTTTTCCTGCTTCAAACTCATCCCAAAGTAAACGCAATTCGCTACCTTGGTCTGCTGGTAAAAGTCCGAATAAGCGCAATGCTGCTTGTGCTTCTCGTTCTGCTTTGCTGTCATTACCCTGCACATCGTAACAAAAGGTGTCACCTGCATCAATTTCTACCAAATCGTGAATTAGCAGCATTTTGATGGCATGGAATATATCAACACCCTCTGGGGCATATTCTGCTAATACACTTGCCATCACCGCTAAATGCCAAGAGTGTTCAGCACTATTTTCCCGCCGTGACCCATCAGTGAGTAGGGTTTGGCGCATCACGTGTTTCAATCGATCAATTTCAATGATGAATTGAATTTGTTGAGTCAGTCGATTGATTTGCACCTGAATTTCTAATTGTGAATAAATTTTACTGGATTTTCGATTTTGAACTCTAAGACATTTGCGAGGTCTTGTTTCTGCATACCAATTAAAAAGCGCCTGGGAGTGTTGCCGTGTTTCCACCCCAGACGCTCTTTATTTTTAACTTGCTCCTCACACAGCTAAATACTATCACTGATTCAATTAAAAGGCGATTATAGTGAGTGACACTTTCAAAACTGCACCAGTAATCCAATTCTTATATACAAATTAAAAAATGCCTGGGAGTGTTGCCGTGTTTCCACCCCAGACATTTTTTATTCTCAACTTGCTCCTCACACACAAATAGACAATATCACTACTTCTATTAAATGGCAAGTATATTGAGTGACATTTTCAAAACTGCACAAGCAATCCAATTTTTGATAAATTAAAAAGCGCTTGGGAGTGTTGCCGTGTTTCCACCCCAAACGCTTTTTATTTTTAACTTGCTCCTCACACACGATTAGATAATATCATTGCTTCAATTATAAAGAAAGTATTTAGTGTGACACTTTGTAAACTGCACACCTAAGAAGCAATGATTTAGTGTAAAAAGTGACGTACACCAGTTAAGACCATCAGTAAACCCAGTTCGTTGGCAGCTTTGATTGAATCCTTATCACGTACACTTCCCCCTGGTTGGACAATGGCTGTAATTCCTGCGGCTGCGGCTGTTTTGACTGAATCATCGAAGGGGAAGAATCCATCGCTGGCTAGAGTTGCACCTTTGGCTTTATCTCCAGCTTGTTCTAGGGCAATTTTAACCGAGCCGACGCGGTTCATTTGACCAGCACCTACTCCTAGTGTAGTGCGATCGCTAGTTACAACAATTGCATTAGATTTAACATGTTTGCAAACTTTCCAAGCAAACAGCAATTCGGCTAATTCGCTGTCGGTGGGTTGACGTTCGGTGACTATTTGCCATTGAGTGGTGTCTGCAACAATATCATCGGCGGTTTGGACAAGAAAACCACCTGCGATCGCTTTCACTGTATCCTTGGGGCCGCTACTCAAATCAGCTAGAGTCAAAACCCGCACGTTAGATTTCTTTGCCAGGATTTCTTGAGCTTCCGCATCACAACTTGGTGCAACCACACATTCTAAAAATGTTTTAGTTAACTCGCTAGCTGTAGCCGCATCAATCGGGCGGTTGAGTGCGACAATTCCACCGAAAGCAGAAGTAGAATCAGCATTGAAAGCTTTTTGATAGGCTTCTGAAATAGTGCTTCCTAGTGCAGTACCACAGGGATTTGTATGTTTGATAATCGTTGCTGCTGGGGTATCGGTGAATTCAGCAATGATTCGGCGTGCGGCTTCTAAATCAACTAAGTTATTGTAACTAAGTTCTTTGCCTTGCAGTTTCGTCGCGGCTGTCCATCCTGTTGGGGTAGTACCAGTTTGATACCATGTAGCGGGTTGATGTGGATTTTCACCGTAACGCAGAGATTGCAATTGTGTGCCGCTAAGAGTGTACTGTTGTGCTTCTGCGAGGTAAGATGCGATCACTTGATCGTAACTAGCAGTGTGCGAAAATCCTTTTAATGCCGCCTTTTGCCGAAACTCTAGGGATGCTACGCCGTTATTTTGCCGCAATTCCTGTAAATACTCGTCATATTGCGCTGGATCGCATAATACAGCCAGATGGGCGAAGTTTTTCGATGATGCCCGTAGCATTGCTGGCCCACCGATATCAATCTGTTCAACCGCTTCAGCTAATGTCACCCCTGATTTAGCGATCGTTTCCTCAAAGGGATATAAATTCACCACCACTAAATCAATCGGGCGAATTTGGTTATTTTCTAAGTCTATAATATCTTGGGGAACATCTCGCCGCGCCAAAATCCCGCCATGAATTCGGGGATGTAGCGTTTTGACTCGACCACCTAAAATTTCTGGTGAACCTGTGTAATCTGCAACTTTAGTAACTGGGAGTCCCGCATCTTTGAGGGCTTGGGCTGTTCCCCCACTGCTGATTAAATCAAAGTCGAATTCTTCAACCAAGCTACGGGCTAGGTCAATTAAACCAGTTTTATTAGATACACTCAGCAGGGCTAGACGCGCCATTGATCAATTCCTCAGATGTTAGGTTGTGAAGCAAAGGATCTCAAGTTTTACATAAGCCTTGGTTTACTTCAATACCGCTAATACCAGCAAATAAATTAACTTTTCAATGCTGCTTGTGCAAAAAGTAGAAGTGAACTATTATGAGTGTGAACTTTGGGGAGCTAGTTAACCTCAGAGCGATCGCTATGACTTTCACTATTTGACAACAAGCTCGCTGGAAGACGACAAATAGGGCTAAATAACTTCAAATTGAAGCATGGGTTCCGTCAAGTTTTTGGAACATCTGCGTTTAAATATTTGCACGGCTATCGACTAAAAAAAGCCAGACAACTTCTAGTATTAGGAGAAATGAAGGTTGAAGAAGTAGCATTTAGGCTGGGTTTTGATAGTCGCAGCTACTTTGCCTTTGCTTTTTCAAATATCTAGTAAAAACATCTTAAAACCATGTAAATAACAGCATGAATTACGTCTTGATGGAATTTATGCCAGTTTGTGGCGGGTACAGTCTAGGATTCATTAATATTTGCTTTTAATTTTAATGAAAATAAGCTTGTCTGCAAATCAGGAAATCTATGGTAATTTGCTTTTTTATCAAGCATTCGCGGTACATTATTGAGAATAAATACTATTAAATTATTATTCAGTTATGACCATCACCCTGACCCAAAAAGAGAATTGGGAACTGTGGGCGGAAGCCAACCAAAATAGCCACCAAGCACCAGAAAAAGAGCCATTTGAAATCATCAGTGAAATGCCCAAGCAACTGGGTAAAGGCTATCTACGGGATATTGAGGTGCATCCTGATCTCTGGGTGACGATTTGGGATTGTGAATATCACGATGATGTGTTGCTTAAAATCTCTGAATGGGATCACCCACTGCAATTTTGTGTCCTCCTTTCTGGCAAAGTCATAGACGAATCCGGGGGGCAGTTAGGGGAAGGATATACGTGTATTTCTGGTAGTGGTGTTCAACGCCAAATGCTTTCAGAATCTCCCAAATCTCCACGTTTGGCCGTTGACATTCACATGCCTCCTGATTTGCTGGCAACTTTTTTCCCCGATGAAACAGGAGACATTCCCCAGCAGTTGCGTTTGTTGGCAAAGGGTAATAATTGGCAAACTTTACTCTACCCGAAAACTACACCGGCTATTCAAGGAGTAGCACAGCAAATTGTCAATTGTCCTTTTCAGGGAATGACAAAGCGGATGTATTTACAGGCGAAGGTATTAGAACTAATGGCGTTGCAGTTAGCTCCCATCTTATCTGCTCAAGATCAACTACAGCGATCGCCGCGACTAAAGCCTGATACCATCGCCCGGATTCATCTGGCTAGGGAAATTTTATTGGCACATTTAGAGAATCCGCCGACTTTATTAGAATTAGCACAAATTGTCGGGGTGAGCGATCGCACTCTCCGGCGTGGATTTCAAGAATTGTTTGGAACAACAGTATTTCGCTACCTGACAGAGAAACGGATGGAATGGGCAGAACAGTTATTGCGTCAGGGAAACATAACTATTGGTGAGGTTGCTCACCGAGTAGGTTATTCCCATCAAGGACGCTTTGCTGAAACCTTTAAGCGTAGGTTTATGATTACACCAGGTGAATGTTTATCGGGTAAGAAGTCCGTTTTAGAGCTATGATGCCATTTTTGTCATAGACTTAGTTGCTATTAATTCTCTATACTCAGCTTCATTGAATTAGGAACTATTTGCAGTCACCGAGTTTTGGTAAAGCAGATTAATTCAATCAATTCTGCAAGAAGCTGGTGTATCAGGAGTTGTGATGAAGCGTTGGTGTTTGTCTGTTAGTGTGCGGTTGTGGTTTTTACTGACTCTATCGGGATGCTTGAATGCTGTTGCTATTGGGCCGGGATGGGCAGAAATTAAACCAACGGGTGAGAAGCAGGAAGTCCAAAGTCAGGAAAATAAAACTCTGCTGACTCGAAAAATTCGGCAATTGAGTGAAATAGAGCGTCCCAGCACTAGCGCAATTATCCTAGTACAGTCGCCAGCACCCCAAACAGTCCCCTCATCAGAAATTGTACAGGTGACAGGGGTGCAAGCTAATCCCACAGACAAAGGTGTGGAGGTGATTTTACAGACGACTCAGGGGGAACAACTGAAAATTAGCGATCGCAGTACTGAGAATAACTTTATCGCTGATATCCCTAATGCTCAATTGCGTTTACCCAATGGTGATGGTTTCACATTCCGTTCCCAAAAACCAGTTGAGGGAATTACTGAGATAACTGTCATAAATCTGGATGCCAATACTATCCGAGTGACAGTAGCGGGTGAGGTGGGATTGCCCGTTGTGGAGTTATTTGATGATAATGCAGGGCTGGTTTTTGGGATAAATTCTGCGGCAACAGCGACGCAGCCATCACAGCAGCCCCAAACACCACAAGCACAACAGCCAGCAAGTGAGACACCACAAGAGCAACCAGCAGCGCAGCCGGATGAGCCGATTGAGTTAGTGGTGACAGGCGAGCAAGATGGGTATCGCGTAACAAATACTACAACTGGGACAAGAACCGATACACCTTTGCGTGATATTCCCCAATCGATTCAGGTCGTGCCTCAAGAAGTGTTGCGTGACCAACAGGTGACTCGCTTAGAAGATGCGGTTAGAAATGTTCCTGGTGTTAATCAGAGCTTTAACTTTGGGCCAATCACCGCTTTTACCATTCGCGGATTCACTGTAACAGAAACGAATGTTCTCAGAGATGGACTGATTGACACAATGGCTGGACAAGTGACTGAACTTTCCAGTATTGAGCGAGTCGAAGTTCTCAAAGGGCCTGCATCAGTGCTATTTGGTTTAGGTAGTCCAGGGGGAAGTATCAACCTAGTATCTAAACGTCCCTTAAGCGAACCCTTTTATGCTATTGACGCAACCGTTGGAACTTATAGTTATTATCGAGGTGCGATTGATTTCTCAGGGCCGTTAGATGACTCGAAGACGGCTTTATATCGTCTCAACGTAGCCTATAGAAATTCAGATAGTTTTGCTGATTTCTTTAATGGTGGTGAAAGCTTAAACATATCGCCTGTTATCAGTGTGGACATTGGCGAAAGAACTAACCTCATATTAGAGGGAGAATACATCAAGGCAAGAGAGTCCTACCCATCTGGTGTACCTGTTATTGGTAGTATATTATCTAACCCCATCGGTGAAGTGTCTCGTAACCGCAACTTTGGTGAACCTTCTGACAAAATTGAACTGGCAATTACAAGGCTTGGATACCAACTAGAACACAAGTTTAGCGATAACTGGTCGTTACGTAATGCATTTCGGTTTGTGTATCGTGATTACACTGACTTAATTACGCTTCCGGGAAGATTGGATGCAGACAATCGAACTTTTAATCGTGTAGATCGAGAATACGAGCTTGAAAATACATATTATGCTCTGACCACAAATTTGGTTGGCAAGTTCTCCACTGGTTCAATTCAGCATCAGCTACTATTTGGAGTTGATTTTAATAGTTCAGAAAACTTGTCACCAATATATGCTGAACGGGAAGCGAACCCGATTGATATCTTTAATCCTGTTTATGGTCAAGCAAAAAGACCGGGAGCGGCCGTTCTTTTTGAAAGTAGCGATCGCTCGCTCACCAACTCATGGGGAATTTATCTTCAAGACCAAGTTACACTCTCAGAAGGCTTAAAGTTGTTGTTAGGCGTGCGGTTTGATACTTTTGATCGTAAATATACAGATTTCATCACTAACACGGAAAGCAGTGGCTCGGATAGTGCATTCAGTCCTCGTTTTGGGATTGTCTATCAACCCATACCTGCCATCTCACTCTATGCAAGTTACACAAGTTCATTTACCCCACCAGACGGTACAGTCTTTTTCGGTATAGACTCTACCTTGCAGCCAGAACGCGGCAATCAGTATGAGGTTGGGGTAAAGGCAGATTTGAGCGATCGACTTTCGGCAACACTCGCATTCTTTGATTTGACCCGTACTAATGTCTCTACAGCAGACCCCAATCGTGAAGGTTTTTTTATCCAAGTAGGTGAGCAAAATAGTCAAGGTATTGAACTGAATATTGCAGGTGAAATTTTGCCGGGCTGGAATATTTATGCAGGCTATGGTTATATCGATGCACGTACTACGGAAGATACTAATCTTGAATTGGTTGGAAAGCGCCTACCAGATACCGCAACGCATTCTTTCAACTTATGGACAAGGTACGAAATTCAACAAGGGCAATTACAAGGTTTAGGGGCGGGACTAGGCTTGTTTTTTGTAGGCGATCGCGCTGGAGATTTGACCAATACTTATGATGTGCCTAGTTATGTTCGCACTGATGCAGCGATTTTCTATAACCGAGAGAGATTCCGAGTTGCACTCAACTTCAAAAATCTATTTGACGTAAACTATTTTGAAAGTGCGCTTAATTCTAATCGTGTTTACTACGGACAGCCTTTTACACTTCAAGGAACAGTTTCCTGGCAATTTTAATAATTGAGACAATTGACATGGTTTTCATCGAAGGATGTTTCCAGAAAGAGCCACGTACCTAACTATTTACGGACAGATGCCGCCATATTTTACAAACAAGATAAGTGGAGAACATCGCTCAATGTCAGGAATCTATTCGGGGTAGACTACTTTGAAAGTTCTTGCAATCGAAATCGGCTTTTTGCTGGAGAAGACCTTACCATTCAAGGTACGATTTCTTGGCAATTCTAACAGCCAAGGGAAGAGACGAAGATACATAAGCCGTTTCGTCACTTGGCTGTCTTTGGGCATGATGGGACTTTTGCTTGTCACAGCCTGTACTCCTAAAGATCGCCATAACATTCAAACACCTATTGAATCGGGCATTGCAGAGTGCCATTCGTTTCAGCATGTTATGGGTGAAACTTGTATTCCTACTGCCCCGAAACGTATCATTACATTATCTGCCTTAACTCTTAATAATGCCCTTCTTCTGGGAGTAAAGCCCCTTGGCAGCACTCATTTTCTAGACGATCATAAGTTACTTATCAGCAATGGCATAGAATATTTGGGGCCTTCTCAACCTAATCTAGAGAAGATATCCTTGCTTAAGCCAGATTTAATTTTGGGCTGGGAAAACATTGACAAGAGTGTTTACCCCTTACTTTCAAAAATTGCTCCTACCGTGTTGGGAAAGTTTAAAGAACCTCTGGATTGGTCAAAGCACTTTGATTTTGTCGCTCAGGTTTTAGACAAGGAAAAAGAAGCTAAAGAAGCGTGGCAGAATTACTACAAAAAAATTGAAACCTTGAAAATAACTTTGGGCATTGACGCGGCTTCTCTAAAGGAGAATGGCTACCAGGGACAAAAAATTTCATTTATCCACATACATTCTGGTAATCGTGGTGTTGAGAGTGATGTGAAAAACTCGTTTGCTGGTTCTATTCTAGATGCTGTTGGTTTACAGCGTCCAACAGCACAGAATATTAATGCTTACTATGGAAGCATCAGTATTTCTGAAGAGGAATTAGAGAAGGCTGATGGAGACGTGGTATTTGTTTCTATTATTAGAAATAACGCCAAAGAAGCTTTTGCAAAAATTCAGAAAAACCCCCTTTGGAAACGCCTTAATGCAGTTCAGAAAAATCATGTTTATTTAGTTGATCCCTCAACCTGGACTGGTTCAAGTTTAACTGCGGCAAATGCTGTCCTTGATGATCTCTACAAATACCTCGTCAACACACCTTAAACTTGCGATCGCTCATCGTCTTTCCACAATTTGCCATAGTCATTGCATATATGTGATGGATGATGGTCAAATTGTAGAACAGGGTAAGCACGAGGATTTACTCGTACTCAATGGTATTTATGCTCTTCTGTGGTGCGTACAATCTGGGACTTAATAGTAAAATATACTACGTAAAAACCTTTACAGTATCATTGGCTATGGATAACTCCACCCTTGTACCTATAGGTAACGCCATATCTTTCAATGTCCGCGCATGAATTTCTTTACCAGAGGCAGTTTGTAAACAATATTGATACTCACGCCCTAAAAACCGTCGGGTGCGAACAACTACAGGCGCATCAGTACTAGGCTTTAAGATAAAATCTTCTTGACGGATCATGATTTCACCAGTATCTTCGGTGTGATTCGCTGTTAACTCAAAACTGCCGATTTCTGTTTCCCATAAATTACCTTGACGACGCGCAGGAAGGAAATTAGCCTGAGTGACAAATTCGGCGACGAATCTTGATGCTGGATGAGTATAAATTTCTTCTGGTGTGCCTATTTGTTCTAAATATCCTTGGCGCATGACACCCACTATATCTGAAATAGCTAATGCTTCTTCTTGGTCGTGGGTAACAAAAATTGCTGAAGTTCCCGCAGCTTTGAGAATGTCTCGTATTTCTTCTCGCAACCTTAACCTAACTTGAATATCAAGATTGCTTAAGGGTTCATCTAAAAGCATGAGTTGGGGTTGGGGTGCTAAAGCACGGGCAAGTGCAACCCGTTGCTGCTGTCCACCTGAGAGTTCGTAAGGGTAACGTTTTTCTAAGCCTTCAAGTCTCACCAAAGTAATGACTTCGGCTATCCGTTTTTGGATTTGCTGTTTACTGAAATTTTTCAACCCAAAGGCCACATTTTCTGCCACATTTAGATGGGGAAACAGTGCATAATCTTGAAAAACAACACCGATGTCGCGCTGTTCGGCTGGGATGCAAGTAGAACGATCACAAACTACCTGTTCACCAATTTTAATTTCTCCTGCTTGCGATCGCTCAAAACCAGCAATCATTCGCAACAGCGTAGTTTTACCACAACCAGATGGGCCGAGCAATCCCAAGATATCTCCTTGTTGCAACGTTAAAGATACGTTATCTACAGCAGGAAAGGTAGTTTCTGCAAACTGCTTGGTGACATTCTGTAAGTGGAGAATTACTTGTTGCATAAGGTAGATAACAGAAGGCTGGTTAGAACTTTGTTTGCACTTGCGCGTTACTTATGACTTTATCTTTTTTGACGTTCTCTTGAGATAGCACCAATAAAGTTGAACCCATAGAAACTAGTAGCATAGCTAATGATGCCGCCGCCGCATCGGCAAAATCTACATTTTCTGTAGCTTGCCAAATTTGCGTTGCTAATGTTCCAAAGCCAATAGGCGCTAACAGCATGGTGGCGGGTAGTTCTTTAATCGCTGTCAAAAATACCAGCACTGCACCACTCAACACACCTGATTGTACTAAAGGTAGGGTAACTTCTCTTAAAGTTTGCCAAGCATTCCTACCTAAGCTACGAGCTGATTCTTCTAACTGGGGATTGACTTGTAAAAGCGAACTGCGGACTGTTCCCACCGATTGCGGTAAAAATAAAACTAAATAAGCAAATATCAGCATCGGCAGAGTTTGGTACAGTGCTGGCAAATAGTTGGCACCAAAAAATACTAAAGATAAAGCAACCACAATTCCGGGAACTCCAAAACCGATGTAAGAACAACGTTCAATTATGGCAGTGATTTTACTCGGAAACCTCACTGCTAAAATTGCTACTGGCAGGGCAAAGATGGTGGTAGCTAAAGCTGCCAGTCCAGCCGCGCTAATGGAGTTGATAATAGTGGGGAATAAGTTGGGGAAAGTGTAGCCAGTGTTAAGTCCACGAATTAACCAAAATAATGTGATACCTACGGGCAAAACTACACCGAAGCTAGTAATTAGCAGACAAAAGCCGAAAGCGGGCCATTTCCAAATACCCAACTTGACAATTTTCGGTGGACGTAGAGAAGCAGAACCACGACTATAATAAGCTGCACGCGATCGCATTCGATATTCCAACCACAAAATCAGCAGCACCAATGTCACCAACATCAAAGACAAAGCTGCGGCTGAGTTCCGATTAAAGCTAGTTTTATATTGTAAAAAAATTGCCCGTGTAAAAGCATCAAATTGCATCAGTGAAGGTGTACCAAAGTCGCGTAAAGCATACAAAGCTACTAATAATCCCCCAGCAATTAATGATGGTTTCAACTGTGGCAAAACTACTTTAAAAAAGGTTTCTCTGCTGCCATAACCCAAACTGCGAGATGCTTCTTCTAGAGATGGATCAATACCTTGTAATCCAGAACGCACACTCAGCAGCATATAAGGATAGGTAAACAAAGTAATTGCCAAAACTGTCCCAGGAAAACCATAAATGGAAGGTAATTCTTCTACTCCTAATGGTTGAAGCAACAGTTGCAAAAAACTACCGCGTGGAGCCAAAGTTGCAATCAGCGCAAAACTGCCTACGTAGCTAGGAACCGCTAAGGGTAATGTTGTCGCCACTAACCAAAAACGTCTTCCTGGTAAGTCTGTCCGCACAGTTAAAAATGCCAACGGTACAGCAATTAATGTGGAAAATAACGTCACCGTTGCCGCCATCGCCGCACTATTGAAAAAAACCATGATATTGCGGGGACGAGAAATCAATTTTTGTAACTCTTCCCCGCCAATACCTGCGGTGCGAATCACTAAATATAGTAATGGCAGGGCAATGGCAACTGCCACTACCCCTGCCGCTAATGTAAGAAATAATGGAGGGCGAACCGCTTTCAACTGTTACAAAACTCCTGCCTGCTGTAGTAAATTCAAAGTTGCTGGCAAATCATCTAAGTCTGTCAAGTTAACATTGGGTGGATTAAGCTTACTGATTGGTATTTGTTTTGATGGCGCTGGAATTCCTTTTACTAAAGGATACTCATTAGTTTCTTTAGCAAAGTAATTTTGTGAACTCTGGTTGAGCAGATAATTAATTAAAGCCTCCACATCAGCTTTTTGATCTGTGGTATTCGTAATTGCTACTCCTGCCACGTTAATCATTGATCCTGCGTCTTTGTTTGTGTAATGGTGGGCAACAGGAAAGTTAGGATCATCTTTTTTGAAGCGATACAAGTAGTAATTATTCACTAAACCAAGATGAACTTCTCCGCGTCCTAAAGCTTCAACAATCGCAGAGTTTTTACCGTAATCTTTGACACCATTAGCTTTCATTGCTTTGAGCCATTGGAGAGTTTTTTCATCTCCATCTAAGACTCGCATTGCGGTGATAAATGACTGAAATGAGCCGTTAGTTGGTGCCCAGCCGACTTTACCGCGCCATTTCGGATCTGTTAATTGCGAAATTGATTTCGGTAGTTCCCCTGGCTTAACTAATTTAGTATTGTAGTCAATTACACGAGCGCGTCCAGAGATTCCTAGCCAATGCCCTTTAGCAGAACGAAAGCGAGAATCAACCTTGTTGAGTAATTTCGAGGCAATCGGCTGTGTTACCTGTTTTTTCTCCAAAGTACCTAAAGCACCAGCGTCTTGAGCGAAAAACAAGTCTGCACGGCTATTTTTGCCTTCTTCCAAAAGTGCGATCGCTAACTCAGCAGTATCGCCATAACGCACTTGAATATCCTTATTTAAATCTTTTTTTGCTTTCTCAATTAAGGGGCCAATTAATTTCTCGTCTCTGCCTGAGTAAATCACGAGGGTTTTTGTTTGAGCATCTACAGCTACCCCAATTCCCCAACCGAGCGTTACAGCTAGAGCTAATCCTGTAACTTTCAGCAATGTTAAAGTTTTCAATCTCTAATCCTCCACCCTAATACTTACCAGGAAGTTTTTGCAATAATTTTGGTATTCTCAACCTTTACCATTAACCTATGCTGATAAGCAAGAAAGTTTATCGGAAATTTAGACTTTTCCTACTTTTGCCAGATGCATTCCAATCTATTGCAGGTTATATGACTTGTACTTGCTGCATCAGTTTGAGTGTTGCCTCTAAATCGTTAAGATTACTCAAGTCGATTTTTTGAGCTTCTTTTTTAATTTCTTGGAGAGATTTCAGTTTACCTTTGGGCGAAACAGCCGAAGTTAGAGGATACTCATAGGTTTGATTAGCAAAATAGTTTTGGGCATTTTCATTCAACATGAATTCGACAAACTTTTGAGCAATATTGGGATGTTTGGCGCTGTTAAGAATTGCTACGCCTGCAACATTTACCAAGGAACCCACATCATCGGTAAAATGATGCTCCACTGGAACTTGAGGATTATCTTGTTTGACTCGTTCTAGATAATAATGATTGACAAATCCCACAGCAATTTCGCCGCGAGATAAGGCTTCCACGATCGCACTATTATTAGGATAAACTTTAGGATTGTTAGCTTTAATACCTTCTAACCATTGCCTAGCTTTGTCTTCTCCTTCTGCAACTCGCAAGGCGGTGACAAAAGATTGAAAGGAACCATTTGTGGGTGCCCAGCCAATTTTACCTTTCCACTTCGGTTCAGTAAAGCCAAAAATAGACGATGGTAATTCCCCAGGTTTTACTAATTTAGTGTTGTAATCTACTGTACGTACTCTTCCCGAAATACCTAGCCATTTCCCCTCTGGTGAACGGTAGGTACTATCTACCTGATTGAGAAGAGATGTTGGTAGTTGTACTGCTCTATTTGCTTTTTGCATAGCTCCAAGGGCGCTAGCATCTTGGGCAAAGAAGACATCTGCGGGGCTGTTTGTCCCTTCTTCCAAAATTGCTGATGCTAACTCAGCAGTATCGCCGTAGCGGACTTTTACCTTAGTATTAGTTTGTTGCTCAAATTGTTTGATCAGATCGCCAATGAGCTTTTCGTTACGTCCTGAGTAGACTACTAGCTCTTTTTCTAATGTACCGCTAGCAGCCGTAGTCGGTGTAGCCTGCCCTGATGGCGATTGAGCAGTATCGGTGGGAGTTTGATTAGCATTACAAGCGATCGCTAATCCCCCGCTAACAGTTGCTAGCCCCACTATATAGACAAATTTACGGCGCTTCATAATTTTCATCCACCAGAAATAAAACTATTACTCGGAATAATCAATAATTTTATTGATTAAATATTTCAATAACATCATAAACTGCTATTGCCACTCTGTTGTCAAACGACATTTTTTTTGGCTATTACCTTCTGTGAACTGAATCTTTACGGACAAACAGCAAAGGCCATTGAAGTCAAAGTCATAAATAGCCTAACCCGCAAAGTAGCTGTAAAGTTAAATATAAAATAACACTACCTAACTAAGTATTTCTTTCTTCTCTTTCCGTCCTTCTCTACGTTCGCGTAGCGTGGCTGCGAGTTGTCTCCCTTTGGGAGAAGCTAGCGCTGCTTCACCACTTTGCATCTACGTTAAAAAAATTAACCTTCTTATAATTTGAAAGGTTTCTATCGCTATCGAGCCGCAAACAACATTGATCTTACTCCCGATTTACTGGTCATTTTAAATTTAGAACACGATAATAGTAACAACGCCTTTTGGGTAGGAGTTGTGCGGACAACTTTCAGATTTTAGCTAAAACAATAAGTTGCCTCATGTCTAACCCGCAGGGCAGCTTAGGGTGAATTTTTGGGCTGTGACGAATGGGATTTTGACAATCGCTTTCACCCTCTTCCGTCAAATGGGGAATTATAACAATAATTTCCTAATTTTCAAATCCAGATATGTTAAAAATTTGAATATTTGATGACTAACAAAATATAGCGAATATTTTGAAAACTTAATAAATCGCTAAAAACCTTGTTAAATAAAAATTTCAAATTTTCCGTTGCCGAAAGTGACGAAAGAGGGTTATCTTACTTTACGCCTACACAAAACATTATGAAATTAAGTTTTAGTAAACCAAAAAACGTTTTTTGGGTGAGTTTATTTTCCTATACTATATTTCTTTTTCCGGTTTCTGCGCTGGCTTTGACTGTCCAAGAAGTTCCTAACCCCCGAAAGGAATACGGTGGATGGGTAACTGATATGGCAGGTATCCTCAGCGAAGAAACAGAAACTCAAATCAATCAAAGAATTTCTCAGTTAGAGGCGAAAAATGGCACAGAGATAGCGGTAGTAACTGTTCCAGCAACTGCCCCTGCTGATTCTGTCAAAAAATTTGCAACGGAACTATTTAATTATTGGGGAATTGGCAAGAAAGGAAAAGATAATGGCATATTGTTTTTAATTTCAGTAGGCGATCGCCGCGTAGAAATTGAGACTGGTTACCGTGTGGAAGCAATTTTGCCCGATGCCAAAGTGGGCAACATTATTGATACTGAAATCATCCCGCGATTCAAAAAAGGAGACTTTGAAGGTGGTACGCTGGCGGGAACCAAAGCAGTAATATTTGTCTTAGAGTCTGATGGTGTATCGTCTGCAAACCCGATAACAACTCCAAACCAGTTAGCTTCCCCAAATGTAGAAACAAATAAAGATAACGCTACATTATGGTTTGTAACTGCGGGTGGAATATTGGCAGTGGTGATCGGAGGTGGTGTTTATCTGGCACGTCCTCGGAAAATTTTCATTGAACCGGAAGGGTATACGCGCCGAAGTCAGGGCAATTACACTTTTTTGTGTGCTGATTGCCAACAACCGATGGAAAAAGTAGACGAAGCCACAGTTGATTCATCTCTGAGCAAATCGCAAAAAACAGCACAAAATATAGGTAGTGTTAAATTTGAAGGCTGGAGATGTGCCAATTGCAGCCAGAAGCTAACTGGTAGTGGTTTCCACATTGTCGCTCAACAGTCCCATGAATCTAAATTTCGGGAATGCCCTCACTGTCAAGAATTGACTGTCATTCATACTGAGAAGACTGTCCAATCAGCTACTGAATATAGTTCGGGTAGACGACTAATTATTGATGAGTGTCACAGTTGTTCTTATCACCACCAGAGTGAAGAAATAATTCCTCGCTTGCCACCGCCTCCCCCACCTCCTCCTCCCAGTAGTTCGTGGGGTGGCGGTAGCGGTGGCGGTAGTAGCGGTGGTGACTTTGGCGGTGGCAGTAGTGGTGGTGGTGGTGCTGGCGGTAGCTGGTAAGCAAAAGACAGAGGGCATAAGGGGAGAGCCTTATCCTATCTAGTTTTTCAGCATTTGCTTGGCTGCAATTTGTAACTTATGAATACTATGAATAATCAAGAAAAGAGAATTCCAGAAGAGATTGCTCCAGAGGTGCTAGAGTTAGCATCGCGCTACTATGCCAATCACACCCAAAGTTACTCGGCTTCTGAGTTGGTGGCAGCAGCAGAGGAAGTTGATATTCCGGCTGAGTTTATTCAGCAAGCCATCCGAGATGTAGAGGCAAGGCACAAGCAACAACTTGACGAACAAAACCACTTAAAGCATCTGCACCAAAGATTACTGTTTTTTGGTGCAGGTATAGTAACTGCATTGGCTATCTGGACTAGCTGGACTTATAACTCTATACAAAGCAGTAGCATCAGAACTGAAGCAGCTCGGGCGCAACTAGAAAATCAACTCCAGCGACGTGCCGATTTAATCCCCAACCTTGTGAATGTGACACAAGCTTATGCCAAACAAGAAAAAGAGTTAGTCTCTTTGTTGGTGCGATCGCGTGAAGCTTATTTGCAAGCAGTTACTCCCAATGAAAAAGCTGTTGCTACGGTACAAATCAATCAAGCAATCAACGGCTTCCGCAATTATGCAGCCGCTAATCCCCAATTGCAATCTAGCCAAATGTTTATCAATCTTCAGTATGAGCTAGCGGGTACTGAAAATCGCCTAGCTGTAGAGCGAATGCGTTACAACCAAGCGGTGCAAGCTCATAACCAAAAAATTTCCAGTTTTCCCAACTCGCTTGTAACTAATATTTTTGGATTTCAGAAAAAGGAATTCTTCCAAGCTACAAATACTGATGTTCCCAAGATTCCAAGAGAATAAATAGCGGTTCTATCGGCTCCTTTCTCTTTTGATAATGAAGCTTACCAATTAAAAAAACTTGGGGCAAGGCAAACGCACGGGATTTCTGAAACCATTGCTGGATAATAAGTCTGCTTGAAGAGATAGGATCTATTTAGAAAAATAAAATTTTAGGAGTAAACCTCTGTCTTTACAATTTATTACCGTTCCCCCTGAAACTTATCAATCCCCCGCAGGCTTAATTGTCACTTTGCATGGTTGGGGGGCTAATGCTGAGGATGTAGCATCTTTGTTACCCTTGCTCAACTTACCTGATTATCAGTTTGTATTACCCAACGCACCTTATCCTTATCCTTATTCCCCTGTAGGGAAGGCATGGTATGACCTGCGGGTGGAAAATATGTATCAAGGATTAGCAGAAAGTCGGCAACTGTTAATAGACTTTTTGCAATCTTTAGAAAGTACCACTGGCGTACCTTTATCACGTACCATCTTAAGTGGATTTTCTCAAGGCGGGGCAATGACTTTAGATGTTGGCTCAAAATTGCCCTTAGCAGGTTTAGCTGTCATGAGTGGGTATTTACACCCTGACGCGGTAACGGCTGATCAAAAAGGGATTCCGCCAACTTTAATTACCCACGGTAAATATGATGAAGTTGTTCCAATACAAGCTGCCTGGAAGGTACGAGAAACTGTAGAGTCTCTAGGAGTGGCGGTAAAATACCACGAATTTGACATGGGGCATGAAATAAATCCACAAACGTTAGAGGTGCTACGGAATTTTGTTGTAAATGTAATTGGCTAGTCAGAATTACGAATTTTTTATAAATTCTGGTATAAATGCTGAAAATTTTCACGAAATCAATGCTCTCTAATGAGTAATATATATAGGGTGGCTGCGTTGGGCGCAACTTAACCCATGCTGAAGGCGAGTGCTGCATAAGGGAGGGGCAAGCATTATGACAACTCTAAGCATTTCCAGGAAAGAAATTGCTGCCATGACTGTGGCAGAAGTAGAAGAACTGGCTACACGTCTGGAGCTAGATAATTATAGTAATGCTTTTGAGGGTTTAAATGATTGGCATTTATTGCGAGCGATCGCATTTCAGCGTCCAGAGTTAGTTGAACCCTATATCTATCTCTTAGACTTGGAACCTTACGATGAAGCGTAGTTGAGAGTTAGGAGTTAGGAGTTAGGAGTTAGGAGTTAGGAGTTGGAAATTAATATTCGTAACTACTTGCTCCTAAATTCCTACTTACTTCTAACTTTTTACCATGACTAATCCAAAATCGAACAAAGTTCTAATTGGTGTAGGTGGCGGTATCGCCGCCTACAAAATCTGTGAGTTGGTTTCGACGCTGTTTAAAACTGGGGTGGAAATCCGAGTTATTCTCACCCGTTCAGCGCAAGAATTTATTACGCCTCTAACAATAGCCACCTTATCTCGTCATCCCGCCTACACAGATGATGATTTCTGGAAACCAACCCACTCTCGTCCTTTACACATTGAGTTGGGTGAATGGGCAGATGTCATGGTAATTGCCCCCTTGACGGCTAATACATTAGCAAAGTTAGCCTACGGCATGGCTGATAATTTACTCACCAATACCGTGCTGGCTTCTACTTGTCCCGTGCTGTTGGCACCTGCAATGAATACAGATATGTGGGAACAGCTATCGGTGCAACGAAATTGGCAACAGCTATTGATAGATAGCCGATATCATGGAATGAATACAGGATCGGGTTTATTAGCGTGCGATCGCATCGGTGCTGGTAGATTAGCAGAACCTCCAGAAATTTTGGCTCATATCCAATCGCTGTTACACACTCAAGGTAAACGAGATTTATCTGGTAAACGAGTGTTAATTAGTGCTGGGGGAACGCGAGAGTATCTTGACCCAGTTAGATTTATCGGCAATCCTTCAACAGGTAAAATGGGATTAGCTTTAGCGCAAGCCGCACTTCACCGAGGCGCAAGTGTCACCCTAGTACATGGCCCAGCCAATTGGGATGTACCATTAGGAGTGCAAGCAATTCCCGTCATTAGTGCCGAGCAAATGCAGCAGGCCATGTTGGAATATTTACCCAACGCTGATCTAATTGTGATGTCAGCAGCTGTGGCAGATGTGAAGCCAAAAGATTATAGTACACAGAAATTACCCAAGCGATCGCTCCCCCAAGCCTTACCCCTGGAACCAGTAACGGATATAGTCGCCCAATTAGCAAAACTCAAACAGCCGCATCAGATATTAATTGGTTTTGCAGCACAAACTGGAAATATTGTCAAGCCTGCATTAGAAAAATTACAGAGTAAAAAACTTGATGCTATTGTTGCCAATCCTATCGATCAACCTGATAGTGGTTTTGGGAGCGATAATAATCAAGCGATATTTTTAGATAGTCAAGGTAATCAGCTAGCGATCGCACCTTGTTCTAAATTGGAAATGGCACATCAATTATTTGATTTTATCCTCTTTTGACCAAGTTCCCTAATCCCTAATTCTCAAATCATTAGTACCGCGCCAAGACACAAAAATTCCTTTTTGCGTCTTGTTGATATATTGACATTCTAAAATACATCATTTAATGTAAACAACAATTGATGTAAAAAATATTCGATTACACTTATGTACTTTGAGGACGTGCGTCAGTGGCAGGGAACTGCGGAGGCTCTGGCAAAGGAGCTAAAACGCCAGATTGAACAGCTTGAACTGTCTATAGAACCACCTGCCTTGCGTACCGTTCGGTCGTGGAGAACGAAACAACTTTTATCACAACCCAAAGGACAAGAATTTGGCTTTCGGCAGATTTTGGAGGGATTGGCAACTGCTCTCCTATTGAAGAAAGGTTGGACACTTGCAGCAATTACTCAAGTATTGCCTTCTTTCCCTGACGATACTTTGGAGATGCAAATTCTGGCAGAAGGACAAGGTCAAGACCCCACGTGGCTACCCGCAATCACCGCAACTGCTTTGCCGTTACCGACTGGACACAGACCAGCAATGGATCTGGCTGAAGATGCAGTAGTGTTGTTAGCGCAAGGAATTATTCGCCAATATGAACGAGTACTGCCAGGGCAACAAATTGTCCGTCAAGAGGATAGTACATTGCCACCAGAACTGTATCAAGCAATGTGCAAATTGGGTCGTCTATATATTGAAGAAGGACAAAGCGATCGCGCGGCTTGTGTACACACTGTTTTGGATAACGCACGCTACCCTCTTAGTTCTAATCTTTGGGGGTTAGGAATTTTTAACAAATCAGACTTTCGCTTTTCTAACGCAACCATCATCGATCCAGATTTGCGAGTTCCCACATCAGACTGTGCAGAGATTGCCAACCTCAGTGGGGGTTTTGGAGAAAATAATGTTATTGAACATCGTCTTTATACTGAGTTATGCGACGCAACTCAAAGGTTGGGCGGTCGTCGTCAACATAAGGCTTACACTGCATTACGAGAGTTTTTTGGTAGGTATTCTCTGATAGGACAACGCCAACTATTAGATTACTTGGTTGAAAAAGACTTAACTCCTTTACAGGGAATGATTATTGATAGATTTTTCGATTTAGTACCGGATATCTGGCTAATTGATGGTTTAGCAAACTGTTGTGCATACTGCGGCACACTCATGCGACCTCATCCTAACAATAAACTTTTTGCACAAGGGTGCTGTCCTATTCGCCAGTGTATTGGTCATGAATTGCCAAAAGTATCCGAGAAACTAGATCCCAACGAAGACATTTTACGCATTGCCAAGCCGCAAATTCTCACCTACTGGACAGGCCCAGCAATTGACGAATTAGCCATATTTGATACAGCCAAAGAAAACGGACTAGACGCTGAACTTTATCCAGAGTCGGATTTATGCGATATAGCGATTAATGAACGAGCAATTGGCATTGATGCTAAATCTTACACAAGTCCAGTGACTCTGGCTTTGCGTCTCAATCGTAGTATTGGGGGACTGATTTATTATCGTCGTCGGGTTTTGGCTGTGAGCGATCGCTTAATTGAGGATAACCCAAGCTACATTTCCACGCTCAAATCAACACTTGATAAAAAAGGCGATCCAGCCAGTCTAGAAATTATGTCAGTTTCCTCAGTCATTGAGTTTTTAAAGAAGATGCCCTATGCGAACCAAACCTGATTTTTGGAAAGGTGCAGAGCGAATTTGTTGGCTTTGCGTCTTCATGGAAGAATTTATCGGCACTAATTCATTGGAGCATACCCCAGTAGTCATGTCTGGTATGGCCAGCATTTTAAATGCACCTACATTTGCACAAGCTCGTCAAGCTATTTTTAATATGCGGCAGATGTCACTGGCTTATGTAACGCACCAGTCAGTTAAGCACGCAATTGCTCTCTATAACAATTATCATTACTGCAACAATACTCAAGGAACGTATGAAATTGATATTGAAACACTTCACTTTCACAGGACTGACGCTTTAGAAGATTCGTTAATTACAAAGGCGCGGCAAATTCTCAGTTCCCCTTTGCCCTACGATAACTATGGTTTTACAGTTGCCGATCCTCGTCAGCCAATGGCTGTGGCGTTAGGTGAAGACTCAACCTCTGTGAAGTTAGACATTCCGCGTATCTCTGCCCCGATTGCTGTACATCGCACCCATTCCCTCAACCGCCAACCAAGAGGAAAGATTCGCATTCCCCTAAAAGAACTGCGTGATTTGGCTCGTGAAATGGACGAGCGTGAACAGCAATATCCTGAACGACGGACTGGGAACTGGGCGGAGCGCTTTGAACGCTTTGACCTAATGGTATCGAAGGCTGGAAAAGGACTGCGGAAAGAAGATGATGTGCTGGAATTAGAGGATATCAAACACTTGATTGGTTTGCCAGGGTCGGGTAAAACTACTTTACTGGTGTTGATAGCTGTCTGGTTGGGGCAACATGACTATAAAGCAATGTTTGTCTTTCCCTCTATTGAAGTTGCTAGACAGTACATGGCTGATTTGGCATTTCATCAAGTTAAAGTGGGAATGCTTGTCGGTCAAGGTGATGAAACTCGTCGTCGCCATGCAGACAATATTGCAGAAGCGATCGCCGCTACAGGAAACAATGGTGGTTTTGCTTACACCTTAGAACAGGCAGAAGTTTTTGGACTGAACTGCGTTCTACCAGCCTTTTCAACTGCGGATATGTCTTTGTGGGGCTTTGGTTACGCACCTTGCAACGAGATATTGCAAGGAGGAGGCAAACAGGGAAAGATGAAAAAATGCCTGTGTCCCCTCTGGACAATGTGTGGTCGTAATAAAGCACAGCGAGATTTATTGGATGCGAATATTTGGGTTGGTCATGTGCGATCGCTCGATACTCAAATATCACCCCATGCCACTTATGAACAATTACGATATTTTGAATTAATTGCCCGTACCTTTGACCTAGTTGTTTTCGATGAAGGCGACATGGTGCAGAAAGTCTTAGATGATTATGGCGCTGCAACTTTAAGTATTTCTGGCTCAGAACACTCAATTCATAGAGTCATTCTCGAACAAATCCATCACCGCTTTGCTCGTGGTGAAAACTATCGACTATTTGATCGGGATATAGAACTTTACAGTCGCGACTTAGCGGAATTTGGCAATCACAATACCTCTTTGATTACCACCATCCATAATATGTCAGGGTCGCGGGTAAAAGAACGCTACGAAAATCAATTGTTGACTGTATTACGAATTGTTAGCGAACTCTTGAATAGTGTGAAAAAATCTACTAAGCAAGATGAAATTGATGAACAAGAGGTAAAAACAGAAGTTACCAGAAGTAGAGCGTTAGCTGAATTTTGGGAAAAAGCAGCATACAACGCTTTTTATGACCGCACAGGTGTTAATAACCCTCAAGATTTTAAAGCAGATTTTTGGCCTCATTACATAGGCATAAACAAGGAAACCTTAGAACAGCAATGGAAAAATCTTATTTATCATTTTCGCCGCTACTTAGCTGAAAATCTGATTAAACAACGTGATGCGATTGTCCAAAAAATTATCGAATTATTTTTCAAACTCTGTTTTCCCAAGCATCAATTAACTATCGAAGCAGAGGATTTAATTAAATTACTGATAACTGTTACATTTGTAATTTTGGGTTATCAGCGAATTGTCCCAGGAACAAGAACAATGGTTGCAGAAGGCTTCATTCGTGAACCCATTGTAGAATCCACTGCATCACCAGAACTAAGAAAATTTATTCCAGAAAGCATTTTAGGTTCATTTTCTGGTGTGCAATACAGTTTTTTCAAAGCACAAACAACACGCACTGCTGCTAGAAATGTGGAGTTATCTTACATTACATTTGTAGGTGCGCCTCGAATGTTAATGCACCGCTTTCATCGGTTGTTAGAAGCAGATAATGGACAAGCCAGCCCAGCTATTTTAATTACCTCAGCTACATCATTTTTACAAGCCAGTCCAGCCTATCATATTAACGCCGGGCCACATTATTTACTCAAAGCACGTCAGCCAAAAAATCATACATCAGCAAAAAGCATTTATCGTTTCAAATGGTTTCCAGATAGTCAACGTGGTGATCAACCTCTACTATACAGTGGCGCAGGCGATCCCGAACTGCAAAAACGTAATCTTCAACTGATGGTAGATGCTCTTGTCAAAGGAGGAACTACTAAATCTGAAATCTATAAAGCTATGAATAAATTTGATGTCAAGTCTGATATTCGTCGCAAAGCCGCTTTAGTTGTGAACAGTTATGATCAAGCTCGTCAGATTAAGAAATACATCAATAACTATTATCCTGACATTGGTAGATATACAAAAGCAGTTGTTAACTCCTTAAGAGAAGGGGAACAACCAAGGGATTTTGTCACTTCTGCTCAGTGTGAAGCATTAGGAGATGATGAAAACTGTGATATTTTAATCTTTCCCATGCTGGCAATTGGTAGAGGTGTCAACATAGTTTTCACCAAAGGAGAAAGAAAACTAGATGCAGCAATTGGCTCTATTTACTTCCTCACTCGTCCTCACCCTACCAAAAATGATATGCAGCTTTTGTACAGCTTGGCAGGACGAGCAACACAAGAATTTGATAGTCGAGTTTTTAGTGAAACAGAAGATTTGAATGCCATAGCAACAGCTTGGCGACAATCAAGAAAAGACCTCTGGTTAACTGCCAATAGATTGTTACGTGAACCCTTAATGGCAAGCCGTTTGGGGCCTGAACTATTCAAATCATTTACGGCTAATCAAATGGTAGCTATTCTGCAAACAATTGGTCGAGGAATGCGGAATGGATGCCCAGTATCAGTTTACTTTGTTGATGCAGCTTGGGCTAAAAAATCAACAGAAGATAAACCCGACTCTGGACGAGATAGTATGCTAGTTCAGATGCGAATTATTTTAGAAGAATGTGTGAACCATGAAGACCCCGTGATTCGAGAAATTTATCAAGAACTGTATGGCGCATTTCTAGAACCTTTACAGCGCATTCAAGGAGTAATTTATCCTGATGAATTACATTCCTTAGAAGAATCGGCGGATGAAGAAGCAGGTTTTGACGAGTTTTCACCACTATTGGAGATGTAAAAATGACTAATAACTTTGTTGATGAAACTGAATTGGAAGAAGATTTATTAGCAGAAGAGGAAGACGAAGAAACTGAAGGTGATTGCGTATGAGATACATTGTATATTCAGCAATTCTTCAAATCAATTGAAGAATTTCCTTTAGCTTTCACAGTACCAGATAATCTTTCTCCAATCATGGTAGAGGGTTATACTCTTAGTTGGACAAAATTAGGTTTGCAATGTTTTAAAGAAATTCAAAAAGGAGCTAATGTCAAAAACCTCCCCTATGCATCATTGCGAGGTTTTCTACAAGTAGTATTAGAAGATGCTACGCGAATTGAACCGGATGTGGGTCTTAGCAAGTATGACTTGAATTATCTTAAATCTGATGCTGTGCCAGAACCTTTTGTTTACTTGACTGGTAGCAATGAAGAAAAAATAAATAAAGCACTTCGCCCAATTATTAACGATTGGTTCACAAATCATCTCAGACCTTTTGCTGAAGAAGAAGATATACCAGTAGGCATTATTGACCGCTTAGAAGATTTGCACGCAAGGAGAGAGTTATTACAAATTTCTCAACTCAAATCTCAAGTATTACCTTGGAGTTGGTCTAAACAGACAGGTACAACTCAACCAAAAGACCCAAACAATAAATATGCTTATCGAATGCTTGCAGATTATGTAGCTCGACAAATTGCTGGAAAAGTTATTTTTCCAGGTTTAGGGCCGATAAAACGCACTATTTTCAGCAATGGTACGTTTACTTCTGGTGTTGCAGAACTAATTACTGATCCGATTAGCTTGGAGGATACAAAAGGAAAATTTAGTTTTGTAGTAAGTTTGAAAATTATTAATTACCCATCTTTGCATCAACCTTTATTACAAATTGAAGTTTCCAAACGTCGCTGGCTGACTCAGTTAAAGGCTCCTAAATATGACCGCAATAATATTAACGGTTTCATCTTTTCTCAAGAGCATACTGATAGAGCCTTTAGCTATCAAGTCAAATGCGAGCGAGATAAAAACAGCAAAAATGATGAAAGTAACAAAGAAGATAAAGTAAAATCGGTTTGGAAAACAGATACAGCTTTTGAAATACTGCGGAGTAAATTAAATCTGGGGACATCTTGTAATGGTCAAGAAATTGCTTTAGGTTCAGCTTCTACTAATAGCTGTAAGGTACTTCTAACTTACCGTAATGGACTTCAAGATAATTCAGAAGACGAAGAAGAAACTTCTGAAAAATATGGTATCGAAACAGGTGTACCAGAGATTGATAAATTAGATGCTTTTGAGGCGATCGCTAAAATTCTTCAACCATTAGGAATCGAAATATTTCAGGATTATACAGAAGTAAAATCTAAGCATAAACCAGATGATACAGCATCACGCATGATTAATCTTCCTACACTGCTTGGTGGTGTTTTGGAAGCTCTGGAAACAGATACTAACTTGGAATTTACCCCGAAATATCTCGATCAAGTCAACGACAAACAAATTGATGATTTGCTAAGTAAACACTTTGACATTCGTTTAGAAGGAATTGATCGCGGAAGAAAAGCACTTCAATTTAGCGACTACACAAAGAATCAAACTGATGACCTTCAAGTTATCATTCAAGCAAATCAAACAGCGATGCAACGATTGTATCCCAATGAACGGCCTTTATTATTTATCTTTTATGAAGCTCATTTACAAACAGAAGCGAAACTGTTGCAAAAGGTTACTCAAGTTTTGTGGGGAAATACTCTTGACATAAAAATTAGTCGCTTGCCAAAAGATACCCACGGGCCAAGAGAAGGTTTACCAGGAAAACAGTTGAATGCTAAAGAGCGTTCAACTGAGCGAATTAAAGCATGGGAATCTACTGCACAAAAGATTAAAAAGCTCAATCAGCCAACTTTATGCTTAATAATGGCGCGACAGTTTTATCCAAATCCTAATGGTCAAAACACTGTTAAACCTGATGATAAGGTTAATAAACCCTCAACCCGCAAAGCATTAGCAATGGCTGGTTTTGGTGTCCAGTTTCTATTACCCATCGCCAAAACACGAAAAACAAAGCGTCTTAAACTTGCAGACTTTTTCCATCGGATGCAGTCAGCACTGAAAGATTTAATTTTTGCACATTCTGGTCGCATTGATGATATCAAAGAAAAAGTTGATAAGTATCTGCAAAATATTTCACCAGAGGCTAGACCAAAAGAAATTATTTCAATTACAATCGAACGTAAACAAAAAGGTCGCGTTCGTGGCAAAATTGAAAATACATTTTTAACCATAGCAATGCGCCTCAATGTAGATACAGGAAAATGTGAATTTCGCTGTGCTTATGAGAAAGGGAACAGTTTAGAAACCAGTCCGTGGGAAAGTTTTGCTAATGCACGAGCTTTTATTGCTCAACTTACGCCTATTAAACTAGGTAATGATAAAAAGGTGTGCCAGACTCGATTCATGAAATTTGTGAAACAGATTATTTCTGAATCTGTGGAAGCAGGTAAGCAACCGTTAGTGATGATTGATTATACCAACTGCGTTCAGCTATGGCCTTGGTTAGCTGATAGCAGAATTAATGCTAATCAAATTAACCTTGGTTCGTATCAAGATATGCAGGTTAACTGGCAAGGCGCACGTATAATTCGCATTCGCCAAGGATTTGCCCCTGGTTTTATTGAGAAAAAAGCCAGACACTTAATAGAAACCTCTGTAGAAGATACCAGAACTAAAGAGGAGCTAAAAAACCTGCCACCTGCGCTAGAAATTCCCTCAGCATCTAGTGCAAAAGGGTTATTCCGACTCAGTGCAACTAAGCAAACTGGATGCGTAGCTTATCTATCTGTGGCGCGTGAATTACCACATCAATATACTCGTGGACAAAGTTGCTATCGCTCAACCGACACTTTAGTTAAAAAAACGGATGATTCTAAAAAGCAAATTTCTAACAAAGCTGGGTTAAAGGTACATCAACTCACTAAAAAAGCTCCTTTTACTGGTCGCTGGCCTACTCCCAACCCCCTTGAGATTGTTGTTACCTTGAGACAGCCAGAAGATAATCCTGATGACTTAGCAGCTTTTGTGGAGTCACTGCGCTACGGCTTTGGTCACTACAGCGATTGGACAGCTTTGCCTGCTCCGTTATTTTTTGAACGCGTTGCGCGAGACTACATTAGTGATTTTGCGATCGCAGATGAGGACATTGAATCAGAGCAAGATTAAATATGCTGCCAGTGTAGAAAGAGGCTACTAATAAATTTACAACTTGAAGCAGGTATTATTCACAATCAAACTTGCAGAAACATGACTGTTAGAATGCATCCCGAAGCATTGAAATTGTAAGGGGATGCATTAACAATGCGGTCAATACATTGGCATTGTAAGGTATTACCAAATTTAATTTGCTACAAATTAATAAAATGCTGTACTTAACAAGCCAAAGTTAGGACTCTAACCTAAAACTTGAGTCTATTGAGCTTGGTGAAACCTTAGAACAAGCCCAAAAGCTGGGAAAGGAAACTACTACCTTGAATTGGGTATAACCCGTATGCTCTATGGCTTCAAGTCACTTTTCTAGATTTTACAATATTAAGTAAGACATAAAAATAACGCTTCAATTATATGAAAATACTCTCATCAGAGCTAGTCCATTTGGGATTTGGCAAATATGTGCGTTCTGACCAAGTAACAGCAGTTATACCAATAGAAGAGGAGCGAGGCCCAGGACGGCGAACCTTTGTTCACATTCAAGGGCAAAGTGATCCAATTATCGCCTCTCGCGCTGAAGATACTATCATACGTGATTTGGTACAGGAACCACGCGAAGTTACCCAAGCCCGTCAGCAGCAAGAAATTCTTCAAGATTTATTGGTCAATTTAGCTAATGTTAATTCGACTGTGCGCCGAATTAACCGTGATGAAGGTAGTTTGGATCTTGATTTGTTAGAGCGACGAATTAAGCAAGTCCTTGAAAATTAATTGCAGAAGTCAGCAAACTAAATAACGGAGAAAGATATTGCTGAATACCATTACAGACCAAGTTTCAGTATCAGAGACACAAACAAGATCGCCAAGGTTGTGGATACCTGAACGGGTACTGTTTACACCTGCTGCCCTAGATGAAGATTGGGGGCAGCAGATTCTTACACGTGTGCAGTCACTCAACTTACCAATAGAAGAACTATCACAGAACCGTCTGAAGGGACTACGTGGTGAGTCTGAGCGGGATACTTACAACATCGCCAAGCGTACCTTAGCGGTGGTTACTGCACCACCCAGTTCTTTTAAACTGAGTCCCATTCCACCTTCTGCGGATTGGCAGTTTCACCTTGCCGAAGGTTGTCCGGCTCACTGTCAATACTGCTACCTAGCAGGTAGCTTATCGGGGCCACCTGTCATCCGCGCTTTTGCTAACTTACCGCAGATATTAGAGAACTTAGCGAACTACGAGCAACAGGGTAAAAACACAAGTTTTGAAGTTAGCTGTTACACAGACCCATTGGGTATTGAGCATTTAACTGGAAGTCTTGCTGAATGTATCCGTTACTTTGGCACTCGTAGCGATGCACATCTACGTTGGGTATCGAAGTTTGATGCTGTGGATGGATTACTCGATTTACCACACAATGGGCATACTCGCTGTCGGACAAGTGTTAATGCCGCACCGATTTCTGGTAAGTTTGAAGGTGGCACAGCATCCGTAGCATCCAGACTGAATGCGTTACGACGGCTGGCGTTACCACAAGAGCGCGGCGGTGGCGGTTATCCAGTAGGCTTGGTGATCGCGCCAATTATGCCGATAGACGATTGGCAGATGCACTATAGTCGTTTGTTTGACCAGATAAACGAGGCACTGGATTTTGAGTGTGACCTTACCTTTGAGTTAATCTCGCATCGGTTCACACCTGGGTCAAAAGAAGTGTTACAAACTTGGTATCCACAATCAAAATTAGAGATGGATGAGGCAAAACGCAGCGTCAAGCGTAATAAGTTTGGTGGGACGAAGTACGTTTATGAGAAGGACACAATGAAGGCGTTGCGTAGCTTTTTTGAGAATGAGATTAGTAGGCGCTTTCCAAATGCTGAAATTCTGTATTGGACTTAGAAGACTACTTCGCTCAAAAACAGTTTTAACAAATTAATTATTGGGCAAGAGAGCGATTGATATATTATGCGATCGCTCTTTTTACAATTGCTCAAAAGCTGGTGCGTTAGGAAAGCCATAACACACCCTAACTTTTGATTTACTTTCTTACCTTTGAAACCTACTAATGCATTAAGTCAAAATCTACTGTAAGAGCTATTGCAAGTTCGACTTGCCCGATACCTGGGTTGGGCTACGTCCACTCAAAGGGGGATAATTTGGGCAGACTACAGGCGGCGTTATACATTAATAAGTGTATCTGCAATACCGGACTTGTTCTGGCTTAGTCTCAATAGCAAAGGTTTGGAGATGTTTACTTTATCAGAAACTTCTATCCTGGCGGCAATCCTACTGTTAGCTTTAGGCATTTTGGGCTGGGGCTTTTATCGCGCCAGACCTTTTGGTAAACTGGGAATCTTAGCCTGGTTACAGTCTGTGGTGTTGATGACTCCCTGGCTCCTATTTTTTGGATTGTTTGCCGCAGGGATTTACATCAATATAGCGGGTATATTGTTCTTAGTAGTGACTTCCGCAGGATTGTACATCTACTTAGGCAGCCAGTTACGCGCAGCTGGGCAAGATGCCATCCTTAAGCAACGCGCAACAGACAGAATCGCCGCTGATTCTTTACTTGAAGCGAAATCCCCACAACCAACAGCAGCAGAATTGAAACCAGAGATACCGCCGATACCAGAAGAAGACTTAAATGTAGTTAAAGGTATTTTCGGTATCGATACGTTTTTTGCTACAGAAACGATCGCTTACCAAGATGGAGCCATTTTTAAAGGCAATTTGCGGGGCGAACCAGAAGAGACTCACAACCGTCTAACTGCAAGTTTGCGGCAACGCCTTGGCGATCAATATCGCTTGTTTTTAGTGGAAAATACAGACGGCAAACCAGTGGTGATTGTCCTGCCGAGTCGCAATGATCCCCGGCCAATGTTGTTATCGCAAAAAGCTTTTGCAGGTATTCTGTTGATAGCGACCATTGCCACAAGTTTAGAAGCTGCGGGATTACTACTGAATTTTGATTTCTTTGCCAATCCAGAGCGATTTCAAGAAGCTTTGCCCATAGGCGCTGGGATATTTGCGATTTTAGTAGTTCACGAAATCGGTCATTGGTTACTTGCCCAGCGTCACAAAATCCGCCTTAGCTGGCCCTTCTTTTTACCAGCTGTGCAAATTGGTTCTTTTGGTGCAATTACCCGCTTTGAATCTTTGTTACCCAACCGCAAGGTACTATTTGATATCGCCTTGGCAGGGCCAGCCGCAGGTGGTATTGTCTCTTTGTTAATGCTGGTAACGGGCTTGCTGCTTTCCCACCCAGGTAGTTTATTTCAATTGCCCAATCAGTTTTTCCAAGGGTCGATTTTGGTGGGAAGTTTGGCGCGAGTTGTCCTTGGTTCGGCGTTGCAGTCATCCCTGGTAAGTGTTCATCCCTTAGTGATAATTGGTTGGCTGGGGTTAGTAATTAACGCTTTGAACTTAATGCCAGCAGGACAACTCGATGGTGGGCGTATTGTTCAGGCGATTTATGGACGCAAAACCGCAGGACGAGCAACAGTAGCAACTTTAATTTTACTGGCGCTAGTGTCTCTCGGTAATACTCTTGCTATGTACTGGGCGATCGTGATTTTCTTCTTGCAACGAGATCAAGAACGCCCCAGCTTAAATGAAATCACTGAACCCGATGACGCTAGAGCCGCTTTGGGTCTTTTGGCTCTATTCTTGATGATTAGTACCCTTCTACCCTTAACTCCTGGCTTGGCTGGGCGTTTGGGAATAGGATAGAGAGACGCGATTAATCGCATTTGGAGTAGAGACGCGATTAATCGCGTCTCTACAAGAGTTTGAAGAATTCTCCCCATCTCCCCACTCTCTACTTCCTACATTTCTATGGTTTCCAACCTGCAAGCAAATTTGGGTAAGCCGTTGGTGTGGGGAAAATTTTCTGGAAGGCAGTTTGACGCTCTTGAGGCTTTTCTTTGCTCATGTTCCAAAGGGTTTCATAAAAAAAGAAAGAGACTCCGGCAAAATTGCGATCGCGTACTTTTTGCACTTGTGTCTGAATCTGTTGCATCGGTACAGATCGATTTTTCAACCCAGCCAGAATACCCACACTCACTGGAATATGGGCCTTTGCCGCTTTCACTTCTGGATATTCCAATTCGCTAACAAAAACATTTAAATCATCCCGATATATCTGCAAAACTAAGTCTTCAATGATTCCCATCCGTTCCCACTTCTGCCAGTCTGCTAAAAAGTATTCGTAGGAAAAACGCTGAGGATTAGGAGCAACAGAAACTATGCAATTTTTTTTAGTAGCTTTGATGGTTGTAAATACCCGCTTCATAAACTCAGTAATTTTATTAGCTCTCCAGCGCACCCATTCTGGATCTTTAGAGTTTTTGGAGGGAGCTTTACCACGGTGTTCTTTTTTGTAAAGTGCCACTGTATAGGCATCGTACCCTAATTCTGATGGTAAGCCAAAATGGTCATCAAATTGAATACCATCAATATTGTAGTTTCTGACAATTTCAACAATTAAATCTTGAATAAATTGTTGTACTTCTGGACGGAAAGGATTTAGCCAAACACGATTATGCGTCCCTTCTTTAACAATCCGAGTCCCGTCGCTGCGACTGGTGAGCCATTGGGGGCGATTTTTAGCTAATAGAGAATCTGCTGGTGCCATGAAGCCAAATTCAAACCAGGGAATCACTGTTAACCCTTTTTGATGTCCCACATCAACAATTTCTTTGAGGATATCTCGCCCTTTTAAACCGGGTGTAGGATCAAGCGATCGCCCAATAACTTTTTGTGCAACCTTGCTGGGATACAATGTATATCCCCAATTCCAAACCGCCGGATATATGGTGTTAAAATTAAGTTCGTCAAGTCGTTGCAAAGATGCCTTGAGGCGATCGCGCTCAAATAGTACATCACTATCAATATTTGTTAACCATACTCCTCTTAACTCAGATGCTGGCGTTTGCGGCAGGGTAATCTGAGCGTTCAATGGGAACGATAGCATCACCGTAGCTACCACACTCAAGGTAGCTATAACGGCAAACAAAAGAGACTTTCTGCTTTGGGGAGTATTCCACCAAAAAGGAAACTCAACACACCACTTTACAAACCTTTTCATCATTTGCTACAAACATCATCAAAGTATGAACAATCAGCATAAATAGCGATCGTTTCGATTGTAAGCGCTAAAACAATCGCTATTCATGCTGAGGTTTATTATTTGGCGCTGGCTATGAGTTGATTCCAGGCTTTGACTGCTGCTTGTAAATTCTTTGGCAGGTTATTTTGAGAAATATCGTTATACTCAACCGTACCCTCAAGGCTAGTAAGAGTGTAAGTAATAAAATCAGCAGAACCACTGGGGGCTGGGTACCTCAGATTTTTGAATTGACTAAATTGAGAACGTTTTAGCGATCGCACAAATTTTTGCACCTGTTGCACAGGAACGCGGCGAACACTACGTTCAGAATCATTGGCATCACCAATCCGTACCCGAATTAATTGTCCATCTTTGAGCAAAACAGTCTCGTAAGTTCTGCCAATAAAACCACCACTGGAAATTTCTCGAAATACTATATATCCAGGTAACGGTGGTGGTAACTCACTGACTGGAATTTGCACAGGGGACAGTGGACTTGAGCTAGCCTTTTCATTCAGCCTGAGTGCGGAACCTGTTTGATTGGTATGATAAACCAGGGTTTGGTCACCAATTCCTACAACCACCCGCCAACCCGGTACCAAAGCTTGGGTACAGAATTCATCAGCATTAGCTAATTCTAAACAGCCATCTCTCCAAGTCTGCTGTTGAGCCTCAATGATTGTTAGCTGAGAAATTGGCTGTTGTAAACGTTTAGAGGCGGCTTGTAAAACAGCATTTTTTACAGATGCGGGTAATGTATCTGACACCGCATTAGCTACTGGACGTAGTAAGCCGTTTGGTTTAATACTCTCTTTGAGAACTTCATTGCTTGTTTCTAGCGATAATTTCGCAGAAGCGCCCGTAGCACCTTTGACAAGTGTTAAACCGCTAGCTACAGACAAAATTCCAGTCAGAATCAAAGCAGCGAAAATTCGCGTTTGATTAACGTTAAAGTAGTTTTTCAGCATGAATTTCATAGTAAGATAGGAATCTTTGCTAAGAGTTATATAACTCATAAATAGTATCTAGTCACTAATAGACAATAAAGTATATAATTCCAGAAATTGGCCGGTTGTAATTAACTTAGTACTTGTCTTCTGACACAGATATAAAGACAAGACGCTAACGTAGTGATTTTTTGTTCCTTATAGCGATTTTTTCTGTACTTTACCTATGCGGGAACCGTTATATAGAAATTTTGGATGAAAATGCACTCAATCAAAACGTTTTATAGCCCAACGGCAATCAAGCAAGAACTCAGAAGCTCATCAGAATTCATTATTATGAACAGTTTGTTGGAGAAGAGAATCCACACCCCTGTTTAGAAAAATAACTTGCCAGGAAAGCTTACAATGCTTTTGCGTAACTCTGGTAAGTGAGGGTTCAATAAAAGAAATTTTATAAAATAATGTGACAGAATGTAGCTTAAATTTTGCTTGACTCAACCTAGTATGTACAAGATTTTGCAAGTAATTTCAGCCAATATTAAGCGCTGATGGCTTGCTGTTCAGCTTCAACTAACTGATTGTTAGGTACATCAAATCTAATGGTAGTGGCTGCCCAGTCTTTAAAATCGGGTGCTAGCCAGACTAGTTTGCACAGAATTTCATCATTTACCCACAATACCAACGGAAACCGAAACTGTTTCCGAAACTCATTTCGCATGATATTGGTACTGATGATGAGTTGGTTGATGTCGGCTACAGATTCTAAACCTCGTACCATCAAAGCTTCGGGTTGAGTAGCACCAATTCCATTTGTAATAGCTGTATACAAAGTGTCTGCCGCAGGTGAGAGTATAATTTCGTGTATGTCTGCTGATGAAAATTCTGTTAGCACATTCAGCACGTGCTGCTGCCTTTCAACACAGTTACAACAGGCTAATATCAGCGAGAATTCCCCAGCAGAAACCATCATCGCTCTTGCCAGCCTGTTAGTGGCTGTTGTGCTTCTAGCTGTGCCGTTTTCCGAATTACTTAAGCTGATCATTAAAAAATCCTGGTTTGAATTTTAAAAATATTTGAGTAATATTTCAGTTATTCTACTCTATAAATTTTTACTTAAAAGTGTTAAATAGGTAATTTTGATGAAGTTTTTCTCTAAATACCAAGCATAATACTACGCATTTTTAACTAAGAAGTATATATATCGTGTATTATGCCACACTTACAATTAAGGGATAATGTAAAGGTAGTAACAAAATCATGTAAACAAAAGATAATGCAAGCATAAGGAAGCAAGTAAGAAATTAGCAATTTAATTAAACGCTATTTTCATAGATTTTGGCATCTACCATTCTTTAAGTAGCTATTTCTTAATATAATGTTAAAAAAATGCTCAGTATTAAGTTTATCAATAAACATTGAGAAATGGGAGAAAACTTACCTGGCCAGTGGTTTCCCACCGCCTACAGGAAGCTAGCTAAAAATCATTTTCCCTTGCCAAACCGTTTCGGGACGGGTGTAGAGTATTGAAAAAGAGCCAAGAAAGCAGATGGTCAGTGAACGTACCCCAAGTGGATCGGGGAACTCAAAGTTATGTCCCCCCCTTCATTCCACAGTCGTTAGGGACATCCAAAAATTAAATTACTCAATTCCTGCGTCCAATAGGACTGTCCGATTTCTTTTTGCCCTGCTTCCTCTACTTCCTCTGCTTTACTTGCTCACCAAAGCGATTGATTATTTTTTTATTTGGAAGTCCGTTATTGATGGGGTCATTTCCCTGCTTCCTGTGATCTTCATGATCAGTCTTTAAGCGGACATGATATAACTCATCCGTTTGATAGAACTGTAGAACGAAGATATCGTCTCGTTAGTCAGAGGACATCGAATTTTGGCGTTGCATAAATGCGGGATGAATTAACTAAATACAGGTATTTCTCTATACTTCAAGTAATGGAGTAACAAGCGAATTGAGTATTTAAGCATATCTACTGACTTGGAATAGCATAATGTTTTGCGATGTAGGCGTGCCAGATAATGACGTAAACGTGTATTTTCACCTTCTACTCTGGTCATATATGTT
>NZ_JACJTR010000022.1 GCF_014698795.1 Nostoc sp. FACHB-892 | reverse complement strand
ACAAGTTTTCCTGGTGTCTATTGCGCGGTGGAACCACACTGAACCCTTCCCGAACTCAGAGGTGAAACGCTGCTGCGGCCACGATAGTTTAGGGGTAGCCCTACGCAAAAATAGCTCGATGCCAGGTTCTTTTTTTACTAACTAAAACACAAAAACCCCCTAGCTCACATACCAACTAGGGGGTTTTTGTTTATAGTCCTCAATTTAGTTTGGTATTTGATAAGCTGCTACCCATCTTACGAGAGTTCCAATAAACAAACGTTTAACTACACAAAAAGCCTCTTCAATTCTGTATCTTCGCCAGTGACTATATAAATCAGCTACGACGTAGGCAGGGGAAATCTGTGGATCGAGAACTAAAGTAATATTAAGAATAATTAGTTTTACCAACTTTTCTCTCAATTAAACTTAAAGTTATAATTGATACGCCACCTCGACCAGTAACAAATTTAATTAATTGGTCTTTTACAGAATGGCCATAGCTAAAAATATTAAATATTTAATAGATGCGTTTGGGTTTAGAGCTGATTCGTAAAAAAAATCTTAAAAGTACTCAACTCATTACTAGCTCTGAGTTTCAGCTAAGCAGTACTTTATTGACTTAAATTCCTAAAACCCATACTAGACGAGTACTTTACTTAAGTTTAGAAATTAGCTCTTAGAAGAGCGTCCAGAATTACTGGAAAAAGTTGAAGTTATGTGGGTTGATTCCGGCTATGACGGTAATAAATTTGCGCTCTGTGTTCGACTGATGATTCAAGCTCATGTTGAGGTAATCCAGCGTACTAATCAAGAATTTCAGATTTTGCCCAAACGGTGGGTAGTAGAAAGAACATGATTGCTGGTTTAACCAGTACCGTCGTTTCAGTAAGGATTATAAGCTTATCCCAGAAATGGGTGAGGCTGCTAATATATGCCGTTATGACCCGTATTATGCTGCGTCGTCTAGTCGTCTAAAGATTTATTTTATAAATGGTCTCTTATAAAGACTATTTTGAGTATTTTAACTGATTGACAAAAAGCAATTTACTTTAAATTATCATTGTTAATAAATTAATCCTCCGTCTATATCCTGTTATTTTTATGACTTCTTGTGTTCTGTATCCCTTCGCTAAGAGTTAGATTATTCGGAACCTTGTGCGTTCTATCGGGAAGGTATGTTTAAATATATATACCGCATAGCAGTTTAATAGCTGCATAACAAGCGCATGATTTATGAGCAGATATTGCGACCCATTGAAGTTTTGCTAGTTCAAAACTCCCCTAGTAATGCTAATCTAGCAATCTAAAGCTTTTTAAATTCCCAAATCGCCAATAACTTCCACTGGGGTGAGGATGGTGAAAATGCTATGAACAATTTACGGCAGCAAGAAGAGTTTACTAATGTTTCCTGTCCAGATTTAATCTTACTCGACTTGAATCATTTAGGAATAGATGGGCGGAAAGTGTTGATATAAATTGTATTTTTGTTGTCATAATTAGTACTTAAAATGTTGGATATCCTACTTTTTAACTGATAGCAGTAACATTACCATAGAAGTAATTTGGTTAGAAATTTAAATTGTTACAACACCAGAGAATTAACCTGTCTGACGAATAGGAAATCAGGAGATTATCTAACGATATAACCCTGTACTTATGGAAAAGCTCACAATTCACATTCTATTAGTAGAAGATAGTCGCAGTGATGCTCATCTGCTACGCCGATTAATTTTGTATGCAGATCAAGAACAATGGCAGATGTTACATGTTGAACGGCTATCTGAGGCAATAAATGCTAGCAGGGAAAACTCCGCTTTCACCTTTGATAATTCTCAGATAGTTAGTATAAAACAACGCAGATTTGACCTAGTTCTTTTAGACCTTAGCCTCCCAGACTCTATTGGACTGGATACTTTGAAAGAATATCGGGCAGCAGTACCCGATATTCCAGTTGTGGTGTTAACAGGTCTTGATGATGAAAATTTAGCGCTGCAAGCATTAGCCGAAGGTGCACAGGACTATCTTGTTAAAGATCAAATGACGATACAACGGTTAGTGCGTGCTATTCGCTATGCCATTGAAAGGAGCGAAATTCTCAACCAACTACGTGAGAGTGAAGAACGCACGCGTCAAGCGCTGGCAAAGGAACAGGAACTCAACGAGTTAAAGTCGAACTTTGTAGCAATGGTTTCTCACGAGTTCCGTACCCCCATGACCACTATCCGGACGGCTGTAGATATCCTTGAATACAACAGCAAAAAACTAACTGATGAGCGAAGAACTAAATATTTTGATCGAATACAAAATGCTATTAACCAGATGCTTCATCTCTTAGATGAGATATTGTTTTTAAGTAAAACTGAAGCAGCAAAACTGGAATATAAACCTACACTTGTGGATTTAGTAAATTTCTGTACCGAACTTACAGATATTCTTCAAGTCAATGCAGGTAGCCAGCACAGCATTATCTTTACCTTTCAAGGTGAATCTACCCAAGCCCAAATGGATGAGGATCTCCTAAATTTTATCTTCACAAATTTGATTTCCAATGCCATTAAATATTCTCCTCAAAATAGCATTATTTGGTTTGATTTAATTTGTAAAGATGGCCTCGCAACTTTCCAGGTAAGAGATCATGGAATGGGCATCCCTCTCAAAGACCAAACCAGTCTATTTCAAGCCTTCTATCGTGCCAGTAATGTGGGTGTAATTCAAGGAACAGGACTCGGACTCACTATAGTTAAAAAATGTGTGGAGCTACATGGTGGCCATATTCAATTAGAAAGTGAGCAAGATGTTGGCACAACAGTAATAGTGACTCTGCCACTGCAATGACCAGACTGATATTTGTACATTAGATAGAATTTTGCCACTAAAGCAACGTGAGTTCGACGGTTAGAAAACGGCAGGAGGTAGTGCAGGTAAATCTTTTGGGTAAATATCAATCGACGGTTTTTTGGGCAAGTAGGTGTAAGCAGCCAAACCAGCCATCAAATTGACCAAAAAGTTAAACACACGTTGCGTTGCCGAGAGTGTTCTATTTGACACATATTTTTGAGATGGTCATTGACAGACTCAATTACCGCCCGTTTGCGTAAAAGAATTTTATTAATCAGTTTTACCAAACGGTTTTTCATCTTCTTTTTAGATTTAGTAAGTAACTCTAAACCTCGTTTGTATAACTCTTCAAATAGTTTTTGCGAGATATATCCTCTATCTCTAAAAAGTTTACCAATTAAGTCACGAGTCATATCTGGGACTGGTTTACGGTCATCAACATTTGCCGGAGTTAGTTTGAATGCCAGCAATTCTCCTTTGTCGTTGATAATCAAATGAAGTTTAAACCCAAAATGCCAACCTACAGAATTTTTTCCCCATTTCACTAACCCTTTAAAAACTTTATGGGTATGAGAGCGACAATTGTGACACACATCTATCGGTGTGGAATCAATAAAACTAATCCCTGTAATTTCTCAATAACGTGTATGCAAAAAACAACACAACAATCATTTTGCACCAGGGCATGAGTTCTACAAATCTTGTGTAACTGACCAAATTTGGAAACGCTCCACGCCAGCTTTGTACTACGTGCAACGTGTAGAACTCCTTGAAAGTTTTATAGCCACTACCATGAAATGCGTTTGTAATTGTCATTACCTCTGATAAATGCATTCGGGAAGTGCTGCGGCGCTCTCCCTTTGTGGATGGTAACTGTGGTACTTGTTGCCACAAATTCTCCCACTGCTTACAAAAATCATCTACGTCACAGAATATTTGTACGATATCGAGGCGAGATACAATGCTAGACATCGCCGAGACCCTTATTTTTCTTAGATATTTTTAGTCTCGGCGTTTTTTTGTGCCTTTTTTACTCATTCTCAATTAATCTTAGCGATCGCCTCGGCGGGCGCTTTGTACCATCGCAACATCTACCCAGGTTCTCATGTTTCATATCTAGCAAGCTTTTTGCCGTTTTTTATCCGTCGAACTCACGTTAAAGCACTACTACGAGCCTTTAGGCGTAATCTAGCACTTATGCACACTTTACGAATTTTTATTTATGAGACGCAGCACGTTGACGGAGTCTTTTGTAAATTAAGATGCAGAAAGCGCTTTTATAGTTAGATCAATTAAGCTTTTTAAAGATTTTTGCATAAGTCTTGTAATCTTTAATTGAGTGTTGGGTTTAAAAAAGCGATTTCCTCTCAAAAGTATTTTGCTCATTAAGCGTGTCACTATAGAAAATAGAGCAGCAAATTGAGCAATAGGAAGATTAAAAAACGCTGTGCAGATAACATTCTTAGGTACGAGTTCCGGTGTACCCACGCGATCGCGCAATGTTTCCAGTGTCGCCCTGAGATTACCCCAAAGGGCAGAACTATGGTTATTCGACTGTGGCGAAGGCACCCAGCATCAAATTATACGGAGTGAACTGAAAATCAGCCAACTCTCGCGAATTTTTATCACTCATATGCACGGCGACCATATCTTTGGCTTGATGGGACTTCTTGCTACTTGCGGCTTGGCAGGCAATGTAGAACGAGTTGATATATATGGCCCACCTGGATTAAATGATTATATTCAAGCCGCCTCTCGTTACTCCTACACACACTTTTCCTACCCCATTAAAGTCCATGCCATCCGTCCAGGGATAATTTATGAAGACAATGACTTCACTGTTAGCTGCGGTAATTTGCATCATCGCATTACAGCTTTCGGCTACCGCGTAGCCGAAAAAGACCGATCAGGGCGCTTTGATGTCGAAAAAGCCAAGGCATTGCAAATTCCTCCTGGTCGGATTTATGGTCAACTTAAGCGCGGTGAAACAGTGACACTTGCAGACGGACGGGTGATTGATGGCACTCAATTATGCGGCCCTACAGAAATTGGCCGAAAAATCGCTTATTGTACAGACACAATTTATTGTGATGGTGCAGTGGAATTAGCTCATGATGCAGATGTATTAATTCACGAAGCAACATTTGCCCATCAAGATGCAGATATGGCTTTTCAGCGGCTGCATTCCACAACTACGATGGCAGCCCAAACAGCTTTAGCTGCTGGGGCACATCGACTAATTATGAGTCATTTCAGTCCCCGCTATGCTCCTGGCAATACTTTAGAATTGAAGGATCTGCTTCAAGAAGCCCGTGCTATTTTTCCTCGCACTGACATGGCTTATGATTTCATGATTCATGAAGTACCCAGGCGACGGGAAGTAGAGTTAACCAAGATAGGCGTTTAAATTTTGGATTTTAGATTTAAGATTTTTTATTGAACCTTTATAATCTAAAATCTAAAATTAACCAGGCTCTACCTTAGATTTTAGTAATCTAACTCATAACATCCAGCAAAAAGATAGCAGTTTAGTTTGAGTAGGTAAGTCAAGTAATTAACCAATAATGTACGGTTGATTAAGTGTATCAATAATCTACAAAGATTATGGTTTAGATATTATTTTTAATGTGTTTTTTATATTACAAGTTATCAAAATTACTTTAATACTAGATTAATTTGTAAATCAGAGAATTTTCTACTGAAATACTTAGGAAAAATAATTAATTTTTCGTCAAGATTTTTCTTACTCCAATAAAATATTTATTAAAAATTTATTCTTCCAATACTGATTAAGAATTTATATGCGTGAATTGATGAACATGAAAGCACTAGTTGGCATAATATTGTGCCAAGTGAGCTTGTCATTATTGGAAGAATAATTAAAGATGCTATTGCGGCTATAGGTGTAAAAAAAATTTCATATTTCTCATAAATCTTCCAAATAAATATAGTGTTTCGATATTAGAGGAGTTTGATAGTGGCTAAGACTAGTCTGAATCAAGAGCAACAGATTACTACTTCAGCACAAGGCGCAGTTGACATCAGACAAATATCTACTATTTTGCTTCGCCGACGTTTGCTGGTTTTGGGGGTTTCCTGTGTAGTTATGTCAGCTGCTAGCCTCCTAGCTTTCATTACCAAACCTATTTACCAGAGCAATATGCAGATATTGGTGAATTCCAATTTATCTGAAGGGGCACAGTTAAATAATATCCCGGTAGGGAAAGATACTCAGGTTACTGACTCTAATTCTGAAATTATTGATTCCACTACTCAGATGAAACTTATGCTGAGTTCTAAGTTGCTTCAGAAAGCTGTAGATTTACTTCGTTCTGATTATCCTGATATTACCTTAGAGGATATTAATGGTCAAACAGAACAAAACAAAAAAGCACCTCTAAAAGTGACTCCAGAAAAGGGAGGTGTAGGAGCTAATAAAGTTTTTAGCCAATTATTTAAAGTTTCTTTCAATGATAATGATCCAGTCAAAGCACAAAGAGTACTTAAAGCTCTACAGAAAGTCTATCAAAAATACAATAAAGAGCAACAGCAAGAACGTCTCAATCAAGGACTGGCTTTTGTAAATGCTCGCCTACCTGAGATAAAAAAAGAAGTAAGTAAAGCTGATAAAAATTTGGAGCAGTTTCGCAAGAAACATAAATTACTCGATCCCGAAGCCCAAAGTAAAATCCTCGTAGAATCTCTAGCTGATATTCAAAAACAGCTACAAAGCACTCGTGCACACCTTCAAGATGTCAAGGTTCGCTACGATAATCTAGAGCAACAAATAGCCTTGTCATCTCAGCAGAATGCACTAATTTCTTCTCGTTTAAATCAGTCAAGCCGCTACCAAACGCTATTGAGTGAAATTCAAAAGACTGAACTAGGGTTGGCTAAGGAGCGGTTGCGCTATACAGACGATTATCCATCGGTACAAAAACTAAAGCAGCAACGTCAAAGTCAACTGTTGCTATTACGACAAGAGGTGAAAGCTATTACTACTAGTAATAAAGGAGAACCGCTCTTAAAAGGGCAGATGGTAGAGGTTGAGCCAAAGCTAGTAGACGAGTTAATTTTGTTACAAACAACTGTCTTAGGATTAACTGCTAATGAAAAGAATTTAGCCGAGTCAGAACAGCGACTTCGCTTTGAGCTAAATAAATACCCAAGCTTAATAGCAGAGTATAACCGTCTGCTGCCAAGGGTAGAAACTAGCCGCAAAGCCCTTGAACAAATACTCCAAGCCCAACAGTCTTTAGGGTTAAAAATTGCTCAAGAAGGATATAATTGGCAAGTTTTGGTAGAACCTGCTCTGGGTACTTATATGGGAAACAACAGATTATTACTTTTAGTTGGAGGAGCAGTAATTGGGCCGATTTTAGGTATCTTAGCAGCCCTGATTTTGGAAAAGTTTAATGACGCTATTTATTGTGTGGGAGATTTAAAGAAACTGACGAACCTACGTGTACTGGGATCAGTACCAAAACTACCGTCGCGTGGTGTCAAAAAGCAGAGGCTGGTCTTACCTTGGAATGGGCGACAAAGTTCAGATTCCTCTGTAATAGAAGCCAGTACTAGATTACCCGTCCATGAAACCCTGGACATGATCTACCAAAATATTCAAATATTAAAATATCCCTTACCTTTCAAGTCGTTGATGTTGACTTCAGCATTACCAGGGGAAGGGAAGACGACTTTAGTATTAGGGCTGGTTGCTAGCGCTACCCGCATGCACCGACGGGTATTAGTTATTGATGCTAATTTACATAATCCTAGCCTGCACAAAATTCTGGAACTATCCAATGACTGGGGGCTATCTCTGTTATTAGTTGATGAGACAACTACTCATTTTCAAGATTATATCCAACCTATTCACCCCTGTATTGATATTTTGACTGCTGGGCCTGAACCAGAAGACACGGTAAAGTTGCTCAGTTCTCAACGGATGAAAGAACTAATAGAGTTGTTTGAGCAAACATATGACTTAGTACTGATAGATACTTCACCTATTTTAGGTACAGTTGATGCCAGGATTGTGGCAACTTTTTGCAATGGGATCGTAATGGTAGAGCGTATGGGAAAAGTAACCCCAACTGAAGTGATTCAAGCAACAGAAATTTTGAGTAAGTTGAATTTAATTGGAATTATCGCTAATGAAGTGAGCAATTCTCAAAAAGTATTGGCATCGTAGGTAAATCGAATAAGATGCAAAGAGTAGCGAATACAGTAAAGAAGTGGAAGCTTTCTCTCTTTGGGAGGAGGGTAAAGGCTAAGAACGTTAACAATTATGAGAGCGTCTAATGATTTCCGTCGAATCCGTTAGCGAGTAATCGAGCGTCGGAATAAGCATCCTTCAAAAGGGGACGCTCTTGAAGCTCTTTATGTCCTTAGTGTCCTCTTTGGGGCGGTTTTCAAATACGATCGCACTAATATTTGTAAGATGAAACACGGACGAGAACTTCTAATATGCGTGATCGCTAATACTAGAGGTAGACATTTTTGCCAAGAACGAGTGTCAATATTATCTGATTTCTACCTGATAGCTAAACCAAAATGCATAATTAGTAGGAGATGGCAACCTCCTATGTTGGAGAAGTGTCTCATCTTAAAGTAATAGACGCCATAATTCAAAGCGTCAATTAGATACTAATGTGATTTAGATGACCAGCATGAAATTCCAACTTTACTTAGGATTTTTATTTTCCCAGATTAAAGTACGTTATTGGTGGGTAAGTGTTCTCTTGTGGATTGCTTTGGTTGCCCCAGCCCAAGCATCTGTAATTCTCCGCGTGGCAATTGAGAGGGGCGTTAATCAGGTAAAAGTGGGCAGTTCCACCACTGGAATCGTCAAGGATAGTACCGGCCGGACTCTCGGACAGTTACCAGCAATGAGTGCATATTATGCCCAAGCTGTTCCTGGCGGAGTTGCTTTAGATAAGTGGCAGTCTGGTTTATTTTGGATTGAGCCAACAGGTAAGGGATTCGTTTATATTGGCGATCGCTGGTATCGGGGTAGAACTCTGGTTGTCCCCACAGACAAAGGCTTAACTGCTGTTAATTGGGTTGATGATCAAGAGTATCTTTACAGCGTTCTCGGTGGCGAAATGAATGCCAGCTGGCCCCAAGAAGCACTAAAAGCCCAGGCGATCGCAGCCCGCACCTACGCCCTCTATGAACGAGAAAAACAACGGAATAATCCCATTTACGATTTAGGTAATACCCCCGATCGCTGGCAAATTTACAAAGGCGTCATCAGTGAATCTCCTGCTACTTACAAAGCAGTTGATGAAACAGCAGGGCAAGTACTAACTTATAAAAACAAGATTATCCTCTCAGTTTTCCACGCTTGTTCTGGAGGACACACCGAAAACGTGGAAGACGTTTGGGGAAATGCCTTGCCGTACCTGCGGGCTGTTCAAGACTACGATCAAAATATCAAGGAGTGTAATTGGGTAAAAACCTTCTCGACGAGTGATATTAGCGCTAAATTCCCTGAAGTTGGTAATGTGACGGCGATGATTCCAGAAACATTCTCGCCTTTCCGCAGTGTTAAAGCCTTGAAAATTGTCGGTAACAAGGGCACAAAGCTTCTACAGCGCGAAGAAGTGAGGACAGCTCTCAAGCTAAGAAGTACCCGCTTTAGCGTCACCAAGGGAGCCGATGGTAGTTTTGTACTGCAAGGGCTTGGCTTCGGTCATGGTTTAGGCATGAGTCAGTGGGGGGCGTACAATCTGGCTCGGCAAGGAGTAAACCATCTACAAATTTTGGGGCATTATTATCAAGGTGTAGCTTTAACACCAATTCAGGCGAAATAGGCAGAAAGTTAGGAGTTAGGAGTTTTAAATAAATTTTAATTATTCACTCCTCACTCTCAACTCTTCACTCTATTCCCCACTGCCACGTTCCAAGCGCCGTTGCCATTCAGCGTCAATTTGTGCAGAATGTTCAGCTTCTTGTTCGAGTAAGTCAGTTTCGCTGGAATATACTAAATCTTCGTTGCCAATGACTTTTTCTGTGGCAAATTGTTTGGCATAGTCGATCTTTTTTTGCAAAGATTCATCAGGACTTGCCAATAGCCTTGATCTGGAAAGGCGATCGCGGTTGCGATCGCCTATTTTGCGATTACGCCACTGAATCCAGAAATAACGCAATAACGGGATGCCTAAGAAACCTGCTCCGTAAACCAATAGCAGCCAATAAATTCCTTGCACAAAAGCTACCAGTCCACCTAATTGGGCAGCAACAGTGCCATCTCCCAACAAACTTTTTAGTACTAAAGCAAGAACAAAATTTAGTACACCCAACCCAGCACTCAGCATAATTTGCCCTGAACTTGCAGCACTAAAACGCCAGGGAAATTCTTCCAAGTGATCTGATATTGCATAACGGCGCTTTTTAACTGCACTCACCTGCAACTCTGGGAAGTAATAAACAATTTGTCCTTCTGGACTTACCGATGGTTGCCCATTAAATCGCGTCAGAACGGGCAGCATATAATCTTCGTACTCTCTTGTATATCCCTCGCCAATGTCATCCAAATATGGGGCAATTTGTTCTGCTACCACTGCGCCACGGTTACTTCGAATCACCGTAGCAATTTCTTGCCACCGACGTTCTTCTAAGTTGGCGTTAGGATTACCATCGCCAAACAAAAATGAAAACACAGCTTCAAAGAAATTCAGATCGCTTTCTTCTCGCCTTTCACGTCGCCGTTCCTGATAGTAGGTGTCATAATTTGGGCTAAGATACCAGAATAAATTTGGAAAATAGAAGAACCCTCCACCCCCAAAACTACTGCCCCGATTGTCGCCGTCACGATCTGAATTGGCAGCGGTAATGATCATGAAGATGGTAACAGTTATAAGGGCGATGGAAACAGTTAAGAAAATTCCAAAAGAAATGCGAATCAGGTAAAACAGAACACTCCATACCTTTTTCCACCATTCCTGCAATCGTAATCGGAAGTATTTATTACGCAAAATTGCTCGAAAATTTTGTGGAAAAAGGTAAACGATATCACCTGAATCCGCCACTTGCAAATGTCCCCCAGCATCAGATGCTAGGGCTAATAAGCTTTGATTAGCTTCAGCGACATTCAATCCTGCCTGGGTTGCCACATCACCAACAGTGACACGGTAGCCCAGTTTTTCCACAGCTTGCATGATGGTGGGACTAGGAGCCATTGCTCTCCCCTCCTGTTGAAACTTAATTCTCTTTTCTTAAGTATAAAGTTTTATTTGAAGCGACTTGGCAGGGGTGGGAATGAAGCTTGAAATGATTAAGTATAGAAATTACATTAATTTGGCAAACCGACACCGAAATATATTTACCAATAAATAAACGGACACACAGTATGTTATAATTACTTGCCTCAGTTTGGTTAACCAGCAAATTTTCTGCTCAAATATGGTTCAGTATACTCTTGCTCAAAGCCCAGAAATTATCCTTACTGTTTCTGGAAAAGATTCGGCAAAAGCCCGTGATAAAGCAATGGATCAGTTGATGGAACTGATGGATTCAGGAAAGCTACCCACGGAATTAGAAGAAGGATTTGGCCCTCAACAATTAATTGAAGTTAAAGAGTCAACTATTGATACTGCTAGCGGTGAGGATACCATTACACAAGCTGTCCAGGTTCTAAGTAACCTGGCGACACTCAAGTTGAAAGTTCAGGAGTCACGATCTGAAGCGTTGGAAATTCGCAAAGCGGTTGATGTCCTGTTCACCGATGAGTCGGTAACAGAAGAGGAAATTACTCGACTCAAGGAAGGTTTTAAAGTTCTCAAAAATTTTGCTCAAGCTAATCTGCGTTATCAGGAAGCGCGTTCTAAAGCAGAACAGGCTCGGCAGACTCTGGATCAAGCTCTCAAATCTCCTGAAAAGTAACATTTACAGAACTAGATGTATTGAGACGTATCTTAAAAATGTAATTAAATACTTTAAAAGACAGGCATAATAGCCTGTCTTTGCATTTACTGGGGCGCTAGGATTCGAACCTAGGGATGGCGGGACCAAAACCCGCTGCCTTACCACTTGGCTACGCCCCAACAACTTCACTCTAATTAATATAGCAGTTATTCCTGGGTTAATGTCAAGTATTTTAGTAGTTTATTTCGGATAAGATTTTTGAAACTCTAAATTTAGGTACATAGTACATTAATTGTATAATATGTATTATGTATAATTTGCAAGTTTGATCTGTTGGAACTAACGCTCTTCAGCCTTTACATAAATCTTTGGCAAAAACCTTGGTTAGGATGTGGATTTGTAAGGTTTTGGTATCTAAGGTGTTTACGGGCGATCGCACATGATAGATGTAAAGAAACATTAGTGTTTCTTAAGAGCAGTCCTAATGGCATAATAACACTCGCGACCAATGAAAGAAACAAGTCAAATTATCCTGCTACCTTGTTTCTTGAAAAAGTAAGATTGCTTCTATCTAAAATATATCTTCTTGGCATTAACTGTTTAATCAATTGTAATTAGTTCGAGAACAATTTTTTGTCTAGTTATAAAATGTAAAATTTGAGCTATTTTAATTAAAATAATTATTGAATAGCTACTTTGTGATTTAGTAATTATCCAGTTACTTGTTTTTGCAGAAAACATAGTTTTACCAGCAGATAGACCTTTGAGCTTTTCAAGTATTTTATAATTAGCAGTTTTGAATACCGAGCCACAGTTAGGTGCTGTATTATCTTGATGTTCTTTTGCCCAAACTTGTCTTGAAGTTAGAGGATTTTCAGTGAATTGTGTTTGTTCAAACTTGAAAACTGCGCTCAATATCAGTTTTGAGTGCATCCCAGTAAACATAGTTTCCCGATAATCCCGGGCGATTTGACTATTTTCAAGTGTTTTTATACATCCATCCTCAAAGAAAGTTACACTTTCAACAAAGTCATATATTGTGCATCCATGTTGTCTTCCTCTACCAGCGTTCATAGCTAATGCGCCACCAATAGTTGCTGGCACAGACGCAAGATAATAAAATGAATTCATAGAGTTTTGGTAACAGTACTTTAGTACTTCCATAACTGAAACAGAAGAAGATACTTCGAGTCTGTTATCAGGTAAAGGATTTGTGTACTTAGGTAGTTTATTTTTCAGAACCAATGAGCGGATATTTTTTTTAACAAACAGCGTGTTAGAGCCATTTCCAATAATGTAAATATTGACTTCCTTTTCTTTAGCCCAATTACAGTACTCTTGAAGGTCATCTACACTATTAATCTCTCCTACTCGCTCGAAGTTATGTCGAGTTCTATAGTGTGAAAGGCTGTTTGATGTTAAAGACTCAATCTTTAAATTAGACATCTGAACTCTTTCTACTCCTTTTGAACTTTAAATAAAAATAGATCATCTGTGATTTGGCAAACACTGTACAGCCATAACAGAGGATATCTACTTATCCCCTAACTTATGACAATATGATGTTAAGTGCGTACTTACAGGTTATGCTTCAATTAAATCACAATCAGTGGTGAAGTCAGTCGGCACAATAAAATAAATATATGTTTAGTTTTGTAAAAACCGTGGAAAGCTTTTTTCATTTATGTAAATCTCAAATTCATGATTGCGTTCGACATGATTTATACATATCAATTGCGTAGCTTGTTTAGTCTCTCTTTATGTGCAAGGGTTTGAGAGGATGTTTTAAAATTTGCTACTGATGTATTAAATGCTTTTAGCTCCTCCTAAATCTTTAGGGAGCTTTGATTCCAGTTACTCTCTTTTTAAGGTAGGTTAGGGGGGGATGAATAACTGTCTAACATTACAGCTATATACTTTTAAAACACCCTCTTAACCTTTTTTTACAGGGGTAGAGTGTAAAACTACATTATTTACTCCTTGTGAAATCGCTTCAAGCAAATATTGTTTTGATTCCAGGATCTTTGATTCTAGTATTTGAGATACTGCCTCATAATCAATATCAAAGATTTCCTTGTTGAGTATTTGGGATTTTAGTTGATCTGAGAATATTCTGTCTTGTAAACCTAAATCAGTAAGTAAATCTCTTACTTTATTTGACTTATCACTAGGAACAAATGCGTTAAAAGGCTTCTGGAAAATAATAGAAAACACAGTACCATGAAAAGTATTAGTCACGATGTAAGATGCTTGGCTATGTAATCCAAGCCATTCTTTTGGGCCAGCACCTTCTAAATTGATTTTTGCTAATTGATTAGGTTTTCCAACTGAAATTATAGTTAGGTTTTGGTTTGCTGCTAATAATTTTATAAAATCTTCCTCTTCTGCTCCTATTTCTGCTTGGGTATATAATAAAAGATATTTGTCTTTTATTTTTGGAGGCTCTTGTAAATCATCATATTTAATCAAGAAAGTAGGATCTAAAACTTTTGTAGCTTCTTTATTACATTCATCATTAATAATTCTTTTACTATTAGAATCACGAACTAAAATAGTTTGAAATTGATTAATTAAAGTATATATTTCTTTTTGATAATCCCCTAATTTTAGGGTATTACCAAAACTGGCTGCATAACTTATCTTACGAGTAGTTTCCTTATTAATAAAATCTAAAAAGAAAGAAGAATTAAATCCTCTAAAAGAATCTAAACACCAGATTTGATCACTACCACATATTACTACGTCATATTTATCATGATAGTATCGCAAACTTTTTTTATCATAAACCTTTCGAGCGCTCAACTTCACATTAGAAAGTAAAAACTGTCTCATTTTCCAAGCTCTTGGAATATTTACGAAAACTTTTCCAAGCCTTCTGAGTGGAATTAAAGGTCTTAAATATATCCATACTATTTTAATAGGCCGATAATCTATTATTTCAACATCATAACCTTGACTATTAATAAAACTCCAAAGAGCACAGGCTTGCAGTGTTGCACCGTAATTATCTACATGGTGAAAAGTTAGAATTCCAATTTTCATTTTTGACCTCTTTAATGAACTATGATTTTGGTGTTGTTTTGACAGCTTGTGAATTTTGAATTCTTAAACTTTATTTTTTCTTTTAAAATTTAAACTCTCTCCTAATTCAAGTAACCGTTTGAAAAGCTTTGGAGATATTACTGAAATAGTAAAAATATATATTGAGATACCTAATAACAATGAAATAGCTAGTAAAAGCCATGCTTCAATAAATGATCCCAAAAAATATTTAGTTGCTAATATAGTTCCAACCATTACTCCAGAAGCTACTAAAGGTACTATGTATAAACTTAGATAGTTAGTTAAATTAATCTTAACAAGTTTATTAACAGCAAATAACGAAATAGGTAATATTAAGTAACCACGAACTACATAAGCACATGCAACAGCTACAATACCCCATTTGACTACCAGAGCAAAACCAACGACATTAGTAACTGTATTTATCACTTGTATCCATAGCCTCCACGAAGGTTTGCCCAGCGCCAGAATTACAGAATTGTTATAAAAGAAAATGACATGAGCAGGACCAATAAGAGATAGTACTTGCAATACTGGAATGCTCTGAATCCACTGCTCACTAAGAAAGACTTTTATCAATTCAGTTGCTAATACTGGTACACAAAGAAATATTGGGAAAGCAATGAGACTTGTGAACTGAGTAGCAGTATAGAAAGCACTTAGTAATCGTTCTGGTTCTGCCTGTAACCTAGAAAATATTGGTAGTGCAACCTTAGTTGTAGTAGTGATTAAAATCTGCATCATTACTTGCATCAATTTGTAGGCAACCGAGTAATAGCCTAATGCAACTAATCCTAGATAGTAGCCAATTAGGAAGTTATCGGTATTGCGATTGAAAAAGTTAATTATGTTAAACGCAGATATATTAACTCCAAACTTAAAAAGTTCTTTAGCATGTATGGCAGAAAATCTGAATCCTGGTCGCCAATCGCTAACTCGCCATAAAACTAAAACTTGTACAAAACCACTATACAATTGTTGACCGACAAGGCTCCAAACACCAAAGTTTAAAAGAGCCATCCCTACGCCAACTATTCCACCTATGATCACTGCCAATAGTGAGCGTATTGCTAAACTCTTGAAGTCAAACTTACGTTCAAGAATCGCTTGTTGCACAGCGCTCAACCCACTAAATGTAAAGCTTATAGATAACCACTGAATAATTAGTACTAACTGCGGTTGTTTAAAGAAATCAGCTGTGAATCTAGCGCAAGCAACACTTAAGATAGTTAAGAATATACTGATTCCTAGAGTTGTCCAGAATGCAGTGTCTAAGTGTTCTTTATCTATATCTTGACGCTGGATAATTGCTACAGAGAATCCTTGATCAACAAAAATTTGTGCAAATTCAATAAAAATATATGCTAAAGCAATTAAACCAAAAGTTTCTGGACTAAGTAAACGAGCTAGTATGAAGAAAACGACTAAAGAGACTGCTTGACGTCCCCAACTTTCAATAGCAGTCCAAATTACACTTTTAACAGCTTTTTGTCTTAAATTTGATGAATCTTTAGATGATTCCATTACAGAGTTTACCGATGAAAGAACCTACAGTATTATATAGCTTTGATATTTCTAAGTAGCGATTAATATCATTAATTGAATGGATTTTAAAAGTTAGTAGTCAGCAGCTATAAGCCTTGAAACTAAGTAATTTATTGCTCACTACGAATCCAGCAAAATTAATGATGTAGCCTTCTAAAAAGCAACTAAATAATTTATTCTCAAACCAATTAGTCCCACCTGTTTTTTTTAGTTATGGTAGTCATAAAAATTTTTTGCTCCAAAAACTAGACCAAAAGCATATATAACAATGCTTGCGGTAATATCTCAAAAAATACTCTTGATACTAAGTAATATATCCTAGAGGAGTATACCACAATATTTTTGAAACTTGGTAACTATTGAACAAATTTTTAGCAGAAAATTTACTGATAAATTTCGATATTGTTGCTTATATTTCTTGATTTTAGGTGGTGCCTAACTTTTATAGTTATTGGTTATAACAACATAAGTTTTTGATTTTTTTGGTTAATGAAATTGATTAGTGTATTAACAATGTCCTGTTAAAGAGAGTACATATTTACTTTCCTTAATCGCCAGCCTCGTGAAGGAAAACCGCTGCAATACGACTTGATGATAGTAGTTGCTTCGTAGCCAGCCATATGAATAATGGAATAGTTTTAGCATAGCGGCCGCAAAGTCGGCGCGGTTCTTGAATCCATCGATACAGCCATTCAAGTCCTAAGTCTCGAACTATACGGGGTGCTCGCTTGTGAATTCCGGCATAAACTGGGAAAACTCCACCCAGTCCAATCATTACAGCCTGTATCTTACCCTTATGTTGAGCTATCCAATTTTCTTGCTTAGGGCATCCCAAAGATACTAATACGGCGCTAGCACCACTAGAGTTAATTTTTTTAACCAAAGCTTCGTCTTCAGTTTCAGTCAGGGGACGAAAGGGTAAAGGTTCCATCGCCGCAATCTTCATTTGCGGAAATTCTTGTTCCAACCTTTTTCGCATTCTAGAAAGAACTTCTGTTTGAGAGCCTAAAAAGAAAATGCTAAGATTTTGTGTTTGAGTTAGCTGACACAATGCTAGGAAAATATCCATCCCTGCTACACGGTCTTGGTAAAGCGCTCCCATCTTTCGCATCATCCATACCAAAGGCATACCATCAGGAGTAACTATATCTGCATTTCGTAATACGGTAGCAAACTTTGGATTCCAGTGAGCTTCAATGAGCATATGTACATTGGCTACATATACAGTTTTACTCTCACGCCTCTTTGCCCATTTCAGTATTGTTTGTACTTGGTCATCAAAGCGTAAAGCAGTAATAGAAAAATCTAGTACTTTTTTAGTAGGTAGAAGCACTCTTGCCACCATCAATAACTCCTGTGTCCAAGACAAAAATCCATAGATTACCTAGACCATTCATTGCGAATATTGAAAAATTCAGGTTGGATGATTCCTGACTTTTTGTAGGCTTGTGTCATCGTTGGAAATTAACACATGGAGATGCAATTGCCTTCTTTGTATACTTTTGGCTTACTTAATCGGTAATATTATGATTATTCGCTGCTGTGTCCTAGTTTACTGTTTTAAGCTAAGGATTTTAGACGCTGTTTGCCAAAATTCATACTTCCTTCATAATTAATTTTTGATTTGTTCATGTAAGCATTATAATTGCAAGAAATTTCTATACATATCAATTCGAGAAAGTAGTATTTTATACATAAAACAAGGATATAGCAAAGTAAAATACCAGAGATTCAGCTTGTCTATTTTGATACGTAAATATGCGCTTAAAAGGTTTAATTCAAATTAGTATATTTTGAAAAATGGTTAATAATTTTTCTTATGACTTTGCAAATTTATTACGAATTTAATTTAGTTTATGTACTGAAAAACCATTAAATTATTTTTTTCTCAAATAAAAGTCCAAAAAATAAGGGGAAGATAAACTCATCTTCCCCTGGTCTAGTGTTTTTGTTATTGTCTGATTTATTACTTTCTTTGAGCCTTTGTCGTAACATTTGCCTTTGTTTTTTAAGTTGCCTCTTCCTTGCAGAACCACCTCTACCTTTATCGTTCCTGCCTTCTTTACGGGGAGATTCCCATCTTTTTAGGCGCATCAGTTTCACCTCTATAATAATTTTTTGGTAGTGGGCAGGAGGAGAATCGAACTCCTATGACCGCAAGGTCGCCACATTTTGAGTGTGGTGCGTCTACCAATTTCGCCACCCGCCCTTAATTTCCAACCTTAATTATTGTACTCTAATTAAGCGATTTTGTAACAAGTCTGAAAATTAATTTTTAAAGTTTTGCTGGAATAATACAATAGGTTTAAGAATTTTCTGACTTACAGGCGTGGCAGAATTAATAAACTAGGGTCAATATCATCTAGTTTTGCACAGCCGCTAAGTGCCATTGCCACATTTAACTCATCTTGTAGCAGTGAGATGATATTAGATACACCAAGTTGGCCTGATACTGCTAGCCCCCACAAAATGGGTCGTCCGATCAGTACCGCTTTTGCTCCTAATGCCAAAGCTTTGAGAATATCTGTGCCCCGACGGATGCCTCCATCTAAGAGTATTTCTACTTTACCATCCACTGCTGCTACTATTTCAGCTAGAGCGTCTAAAGAAGCGATCGCACCATCGAGTTGTCTACCACCATGATTGGAAACAACAATTGCTTTGGCTCCATATTCTACAGCCCGCACACCATCATCTCCCCGTAAAATTCCTTTGATAACTAAAGGTAGCGGAGATAAAGATTGCAACCATTCTAAATCGTGCCAGGTTACTGCTGGGTTTAGCTGTTGGGCAAAATAGGTAAATAAACCAGATTCGCCTTTTTCGTGGGAAATATCTAGTCCTGAGATGGTGGCAAGATTAGCCAGATGTAAGTCTAGGGGTAAGGCAAACTCGTTACGTCTATCTCTCTCTCGCTGTCCGAGAACAGGTGCATCTACAGTTAGACAAAGTGCTTTGTAACCTGCTTTATAGGCTTTTTCTACCAAAGCACGAGTTAATCCCCGGTCTTTATGGATGTAAAGCTGAAACCATCGCAGGGAATCTGGAAATTTGTCACACGCAGTCGCTACTTCTTCAATGCTCTTTGTGGCCATTGTACTTAACACCATGCCCACACCAGCGGATGCCGCAGCTAGAGCGGTGGCAATTTCTCCATCTGGATGAGCTAGACATTGAAAAGCCATCGGCGCAATTAACAAAGGTAGTTGCAGGGGTTGTCCCAAAATGGAGGTAGTGAGATTGCGATCGCTTACATCAACTAATATCCGAGGCCGCACCTTGACTCGTTCAAAGGCAGTACGGTTATCTCGTAATGTGATTTCATCCCAAGCACCACTGCTATAGTAATCAAGCGCCATTTTAGACAGGTAATCTTTTGCTAGGGTTTCATACTCAAAGAGATTTATGGGTTGAGAGCGATGGTCGTTGGGTACAACTGTCATGGTAGCGGCTGTGAGTTAAGCAATGGGATATTTTTTAATCCGATTGTCCGATTGAACTATAGTAATTGCGATCGCATTAGTAACTTTACCAGTTTCGCCATCCGCCTTTGGGTGCAACTTGATTACTTGTAGACTTCAATCCATGACTTTGAATTAAAGATTGATATTCTGTGCTGCTTGCCCAACGGTCAATTTCTCGCGCTCGTAGCACTGGCACTGGATGGGTTAATTGGGCTGTGCGAGCGCTTTTGACCATTTCGCCTAATTCGGTCTTGCTAATGTCATCATAAGCGCGGGCTTGGGCAACAAAGGCATCGAGATTCAGTTGTGGCGCTAAGATGGGGGAACCACCCGCCAGCTTCATCAATACTGACATGACAACTTTGGGGTCTTGGGTTGCTAGTAATGCGGCGCGATCGCAGGTAAACTCAGCACAGCGTACCCATTCTAAAAGCTGTGCCTGTATTGCTTGAGCAACAAAAGTTCCAACATTGGGCACAATCGCCGCAGCTAATATTAATAAATTTACAGGCGTCAAATAAACACTATGGTCACACTTGAGATGCCCCAACTCGTGGGCAATTACTGCCTGTATTTCCTCTGGTGTGAGGATATCAATCAGGGATGTGTGTAGCACAACAAACGGCTGCTTACCCCGTACAGCAAAAGTATAGGCGTTGGGAGCCGGATGTTGCCGGACGTATAACTGAGGAGGCTCTATATCCAGAATTTTACAGGCATCTAATAACAGCTTGTATAAATCGGGGAGTTGCTTCTCACCCACCAGAATGCTGGAGGCAATATTTTCTACATAGAAAACCTGCTCTGCCATTGGACCTAGCCAATTTCGCACCAACATATCTATGCCTGGTATTTGCTTGAGCGTTTTGGTAGCTTCCAGGTCTAATGGATGACGAAATGAGTCAGCTTTTAAACCAATTAGCGGGGTTTTGAAGAAGGACATAGTGCAGCAAGCTATAAAAAACACGACTATGGAATCTGGCTGTTTGTTTAACCAGCCACCCACAGTTAGTATAACGATTTAACTAGGGTGGACTGAGGGAGCAAAGGGAGAAAATTTTACCTTGTCTCCCTCATTCCTCTTGTTCCCGCCTCAGTCTCAATGAAGAGGCAGGGGGTAGGGGAGACAAGGTGACAAGAGGTGAGAATTTGCAACAAGTCTTTCCCCTTGTACCCAATTCTCCTTGTCCTGAATTCCTCTTTCCCCTACTCCCTGCTCCCTTGCCTCTTCTTCAACTTGACAGGCTACTGATGCTGGGAGCGATTTCTGTATCAGCAGATGTTTCGCCCACGCGAAGGATTTTAGCGCCCAATTGCTGCAACTTCACATCAAGTCGATCATAGCCGCGATCAAGGTGCTGTAATCCTTGAATTGTGGTTTTTCCTTCTGCTGCCAATCCTGCTATGACTAGCGCTGCCGATGCTCGTAAGTCTGTGCCTAATACTGGTGCGCCAGACAATTTCGGTACTCCCCGAACGAAAGCAGCGTTGCCTTTAACACGAATGTCTGCCCCCAAGCGATTCAACTCTGAGGCATGACGCAAGCGATTTTCAAAGACAGATTCGTTAATCACGCTGTCGCCTTCGGCCAATGTCAGCAAAGCCATGAATGGCGCTTGCATATCTGTGGGAAAACCTGGATGGTATTGAGTTTCAATATCCGTTGCCTTGAGAGTTTCCGCCGGCAGAATACGTAAGTGTTCAGGCTTTTCCTCAATTATTGTCACCCCAATATCCCGCAGCTTGGCAATCACTGGTATAAGATGTTCTGGAGCCACCGGCGAGAGAAGAAGTTCGGAACGGGTAATTGCTGCTGCCAGCAAAAATGTCCCGGCCTCAATGCGATCGGGAATGATACTGTAGTCAACAGAATGCAACTTGGGGACTCCTTCGATAATAATCCTGCTAGTCCCCGCCCCCTTAATCTTTGCTCCCATTGCATTACAGAAGTTAGCTAAATCAACTACTTCCGGTTCTCTGGCAGCATTTTCGATGATCGTTTCGCCCTCTGCTAGGGTAGCCGCCATCATCAAGTTTTCTGTCGCTCCAACACTGGCAATGTCTAAGTAAATCTTCGCACCTTTTAATCTCCGGCTGCTGCCAGGGACGTAGGCATTACAAATACCATGCTCAATTTGCACCTCAGCCCCCATTGCTTGCAGTCCTCGCACATGCAAGTCAACTGGTCTTGCCCCAATCGCACAACCACCGGGTAACGGCATCTGCGCTACTCCTAATCTTGCCAGAATCGCACCAATGGCGAAGAAACTCGCCCTCAGTTGAGTAACTAGTTCGTAGGGAGCTTTAGATGTTTTAATTTCGCTAGCGTTGATGTCTAAAATATCGCCTTGGCGCGTTAAGCTTACACCCAAAGCCGATAATACCTGACCCATCCGCTCTACATCCGCCAATAAGGGGACATTGCGGATACGACAATCGCCCGGACACAGCAAGGCTCCAGCCATGATTACCAGTGCTGCATTTTTTGCCCCGCTAATTTTCACATGACCTCGCAAAGGATGCCCACCCCAAATTTGCAAGACTGAGGAGTCTGCTTCTGGAGCAATTTTGGCATCTGGTAAGCTGGTAGAAGGATTGATAAGCCTACCTCCAAAAGTAATACGTATTTTATGATGTTTGAAGTTGGTTTTGATTCTACATTAAAGATTCAAATTGTCCACATTTTAAAGCAACATATTGCATAAAAAAATTGTTTTTTGGTGAAACCTTTAGGCTGAAAATAAGCAACAGCAAGCCTTTTGAGCTTTTAAAAAATTTAATAAAAACGAACGAATAAGTAGTAGTTTTAAGCTAAATTAAATACTCAGTAAAATAACTTAAGTGTTCTCTAAAAATCAATGCTGTACTTTTCAGTTAATATTTTGATTTGACCCAATGCCCTAAAAAACTTGTTTCCAGTCTGAGCCTCTTAAACGAGGTGTTATGTTTTCACTTGACAAAGGTAAAACATAGCGCAATAATAGGAAATTGTCGATAAGTACAAGTGCCAGCGGAACTGGCGGAATTGGCAGACGCGCTAGATTCAGGTTCTAGTGCCGCAAGGCTTCCGGGTTCAAGTCCCGGGTTCCGCATATTATTAAGTTAGGAGTTAGAAGTTAAGAGTTATAAGTTGAAAGAAAACTAAATTAACTCCTAAATCCTAATTCTTAACTCCTAATTTTTTGATGTTGACCAGTTTACAAAATTCCTTAGTCAAACAAATCCGCAAACTTCACTCCACCAAGGAGCGGCACAAGCAGCAATTATTTTTACTCGAAGGGACGCACCTGTTAGAGGAAGCTTGTGCGGTTAATTACCCACTAGAAACAGTGTGTTGTACTCCAGATTGGCAAGCAGCGCACTCGTCACTCTGGGAAGAAGCTTGTAGTAAAAGCGATCGCGCCGAAATTGTAAGTACAGAAGTATTGGATGCGATCGCTACTACAGTCCAACCCGATGGGGTGGTGGCAACGGCAAAACGAAGCAAAGGCCAAACTCAACTACCATTTACTGGTTTAGTCCTAGCTTTAGAAACCGTACAAGATCCGGGGAATCTGGGTACAATGATTCGCACTGCGGCGGCAGTAGGTGCATCAGGTTTGTGGGTAAGCGAAGATAGTGTAGATTTAGACAGCCCGAAAGTTCTCCGGGCTTCAGCAGGGCAATGGTTTCGCCTAGCAACGGCCGTAACTGAAGATTTAAAAGCTACAGTTCAACAAAGTCAACAGGCAGGAATGCAGGTAGTGGCAACCTTACCCAGTGCGACTTTAACTTATTGGGACGTGGACTGGCGCAAACCCAGTTTGATTTTACTGGGAAATGAAGGTGCTGGATTGTCAGCAGATTTAGCAGCAATCGCAGACAAACAAGTAAGAATCCCTTTGAGTCCTGGGGTAGAATCTTTGAATGTAGCGATCGCAGCCGCTTTGATGTTGTACGAAGCTCGACGGCAAATGAGTCAAGAGTTAAGAGTTAAAACTTAGAACTCATAAATCATCAATTTTCTTTAGTTTTTGTCTTTTCTTCAAGATATTGTTCAATATCAGCAACTGCATCTTCAAGAGCGGCTAAATCAATATTTGTCAAGTCTTGATCTTCGACTTCACTAAAATTACTACTATGCAGTTGTGCGAGTTGTGGAATTTCTTCTTCATCTGAACTTTCTTGTAAAATATCCTCCAACTGATCAAGGGATTCTTGAAATACTTGATCAGCGATGCGGCGCTTTTGTGGCTGACTTTGCTCCATAATATTGACTGGAAAATCCTGATTTAGTGAGCTAATTTTGATTGCAGTTTCTACAAATTTAAATTTTGCACTTATAACATCATAGTTGTGTATTCTTGATCATCCGCATTACCTGGGGTAAAAAATTAATCATTTGTTTTTCATTAGAATAATTAAGATTCATTAAATGGCAAATAAGTAACCATTTTTAGGTTGTAACACCTGGGTTTTGGATTTGCAAAAATTTGTCTAACATGACACTTGGAATTGGTCGTGGGCGCATTGTCTGTGCATCCACCCAAACCCATAGCGCCTCTGCCGTGACTAACAAATTATCTTCGTTTTTTTTACGAATTTCGTAGCATCGCAAGGCACGAGTCCCGCGCATTTCCTTCAACCAAGTAGTGACTTCTAGGGTATCTCCTGCTACTGCTGGGCGTAAATAGTCAATTTCTACCCGCCGCATGACAAATACCCCACCCACTTGCCGATATACATCCAGAGTTAAGCCTAGGTGTTCTGAGTGTTCAATGGCTGCTTGTTCTAGATAATTTTGGTAGACGGCGTTATTTACATGCCCAAGGGCATCCATCTCATAGTGTCGAACGCGTAGCAGAGTTTTGAACGGTAGCATAGTTTAGTTGGTAGTGCGGCGCTGTTCCTTAGACTTCTCTATATTAATTTTTCCATTTCAGTGCCTTGGCTACCTCTAAAGCAATTCAAAACTTGCTTGAAACAAGCGGAGATACTTTGGTTCGTAAATCATTTTGAGTCCGTGTAAGCGATCGCAATTATGAGACATAAACTTCTCCAACTGCTTCAGCAGTTAGATCCATGTGAGCAAGTTGTAAAAATTTTTGCTGCCGCCGTAAGCTTCATCACCAAGCATCATCCCTGCCCATTGATAATCGCTCATGGCGGCGCTATCAGTGAGTCAATCAATGTAGACATCTTGAGAACGCAGTAGAAAAGTATGGCGTTCAGTGCAGGTAGTAATTTTTAATGGCTCAACCACCTTGATTTTATATGGCTCTGCCCAAGAGCGACGGCGGCACGGGGAAGTTTGCTTTGCATCGGTCATAAATTCATTACTCTTTCATGCAGGTTAGCCAAATATTTGCATACTATTTTGGGTGTTAATAGTTGCTGTTGCCAAAACCGTCATAAGTAGTTTTAACGCTCTTTAGGGGCACACCACTGAGCTATTGGTTCAATTCGTGCTTGCTGGATCAATTCCAAAACTTGTGATTGATTACAACCATAGGTAGATGTTAATAATTCCTCACCTTGTTTTTTTGCCTCGTCGGCTGATACACCAAAGGTCATAATTTCTTCGTCTTGATTAGCTGTAATTCTCTCAACTGGAATGATACAGATATATTGCGGTTCATTATGTCTTATTTGTTGCACCATTATTGACCTCTCAACCTCACTATTAATTGTGTCTATTTTCAAGTGTAAATAAATCACGATTGAAAGTGAAACATAGTCAGTATTTAAGTAGTTTTTGACTGTTAAACACTAATTTTTATACGTGATTAAGACAACGTTAAGAATTTTCTCAAAATCGCCAAATTTCGCAGTGTAAACAGTTACGTATGGGAAAATTAATTTAAGATAAACAAATATCTTTTTGTAAATTTTTGTTCGCTTTTTAGTTCGGTAATGAGTTGAGTCACAGGTATTCGCTTATGCGTAGCCCGTCGTCAACATTGCTGTACGCATTAATTTAATTCTCTGTTGATTAGCTCTGGGGATCAGCAAATAAAAGCTGATATCCTAAAACATGAATTTTTCTTAACTTAATGTAGGCTTAATGCATTGAGTCAGTACAAGTTTAATAAAAATTGGAGATTATAAAATGGCAATTCGGAATAACTTAGTTAGCAATTTCTGGCAAAAAGTACAAAAAGATTCAGTTAGTTGGGGATCTTTAGCTCTTTGGATCAGTGCATTAGTTGTTATGTTAGTAATGCTTACCATGTTTTCTAACGCTTAATCTCAGCAAGTTTATTCTAGTTCCTGGGCAACAGCCTGGGAACTAACATAGGGTAGACTTTCATTCCTAGAAAACTTAAATTATGAACTGCAAACTTCTGGCAACAGTCGTAGTGCTAGCTACTACTAGCTTTGTAACCCCTGTTAAATCTCAAGAACCTACTACCGACACTCCAGCAAAATCGAATCAAGTTTTGAATGCTTGTGTTCAGAATCAAGCAGAAACTTTACCGAATCCCTTTAGTGATGTGCCAACAGACCATTGGGCTTTCAAGGCGGTTATGACTATGCACTACTGCGGTGCATTCCGCAAAGCTACCCCACCAGCTTTATTTCAAAAATTGCAACCAACAAATAGCCAGCAGCAACCGCAGAAAGAACCGCACCTTCAAAAATAGGCGTTGCTGGATAAAGATATAAAAGTTTGAGTAGTAACCGCCGATTAAAATTTAGATGGACGTTGAGACGAAGAGAATTGTGTTAGATGCAAAAAGTTTGCTATTCGGTATCTAATGGTATTTTTGCCTTTTGAAACACCTGCTCAACAGTAAATTCTAATCCCTCAAACAAAGAATCTTTGAGTAATTCTTCTCCCATATAAGTTTGTGGTGCTGCATCTGGATAAAAAACAGTAATGCTTCTGGCTTTACTATCTAATACCCACACCCGCAGCACCTTAGCATCTAAATAGTCTTTGGCTTTAGCTGCCATTTGTCCAAAGGTTTGTCCTGGGGAAATAATCTCAATCACCAAATCAGGAGGAACAGGACAAGCTTCGTCTTCGTCCCAGTTGCCGGGTAAACGTTCATTAGAGATATATAAAATATCTGGAATTGGCATCCAATCTCGCCCCCGACGGGTTAATGCAACAGCCCATTCCGGGCAAACCTCTCCTTTTCCCTCACACCACTGCTCAATCAAATTGAGAAGGACGCGGGTAAGTTTTGCGTGAAAAAACTTTGGTGACATCTTAGGAATTGCTTGACCATCAACAAGTTCATAGGTGATATCTCCCTCATCTATTGGAAGATTTAAGAACTCTTGCAAGGTTAATTGATTCTTGGTTTGGAGTATCATGGCTCAATAATTCGTAATTCGTACTTCGTAATTGAAGGACAGAGCAACTAATTTTTATTCTGACTCCTATTAGCGGTAGCGGGGCGTTTAGCCCATTCTGACTCCTGAATTCTTCTTCAAATTGTTCACATTCCCTGCAACACTTGCCGAATGATATCTGATGGGACTTCATCGGTAACTGTGACTACACCAATCTCTGTTGGTAAAACAAACCGCACTTTCCCTGCTTTGACTTTTTTATCTAACTGCAATGCCTCAATAATTGCTTCAATATCTACCCCAGATGGTAACTGAGTCGGTAAACCTGCTTTTTGAATTAAAGAATTTTGACGTTCCGTGTCTTCTTTTTGCCACATTCCCAATTCCACGGCAATTTGACCGGCTGCGACCATGCCAATAGCCACCGCTTCACCGTGATTCACTAGACGATAACCAGTCAAGCTTTCCACTGCATGACCGATGGTATGTCCATAGTTGAGAATCGCCCGCAATCCGCCTTCTTTCTCATCTTTGCTAACGACATCAGCTTTGGCTTGACAAGAGCGCATTAATATGGTAAATAACAGTTCAGGTTTTACATAGCGGAGTTGGTCGAGGCGTTTACTTGCTTCCAATTGGGCAAACAATTCGGCATCCCAAATTACACCATATTTAATAACTTCTGCCATTCCTGCCCGAAACTCGCGCATAGGTAGAGTTTTCAACACATCTGGGTCAATTAATACTAGACGCGGTTGATGGAATGCCCCAATCAAGTTTTTACCGTGGGGATGATTTACGCCAGTTTTGCCACCAATTGCCGAATCTACCATCGCCAAAAGAGTTGTAGGCACTTGGACAACATTAATGCCACGCAGCCAGGTTGCGGCTGCAAAGCCAGTCATATCGCCAATTACACCTCCGCCCAAAGCCACCATAGTAGCAGAACGTTCTAGGCGGTTTTCTAAGGCGACATCGTAAAGTTTTTGAATGGAATTGAGGGTTTTGTAGCGTTCCCCTGGTGGTAGGGTGCAGCTAGCAACTTCAAATCCAGCAGATGTTAAGGATGCGATCGCTCTTTCCCCAAAATGTTTAAAAATCGTCGGATTAGAAACCAGCAATACCTTCTTGCCTAGCTTGAGACTGGCCATCTGTTGACCCAGTTGATCTAAATTCAAAGATGCGATCGCAATCTCATAAGACTGCTCTGGTAAATTTACATTAATTACAGAAGTCATTGCTCAACCCCTAACAAGCGCCCGTGGGCTGTATTCTATCGCAATCTGGGGATTGGGGACTGGCGACTGGGGATTAGGGAAAAGTTTTCCAATGCCCAATGCCCAACAACTAATGATTCAATAGATTTAGAAAGTATTGTGGAGAAACATAAATGTTTGCAATTGTAGCTTACATCGGCTTTTTAGCTTTGTTCTTTGGTTTGGCTGTCGGTCTGCTGTTCGGTTTGCGGACTGCCAAAATAATTTAACCCAGAGATACATTCAACCTATTAACCTATGACTTTTGAAGGACGGGTACTCTGCCTGTCCCTCAATTCACAACAAGTTGCGCTTAAAAGTGGTCGAACGATCGCCCGATCTATTAGTTTGTTGTCCCACTAAAACACTCACTAATATGATCGCTGCTCCAATCAGTTGAATTGGCATTAACGTTTGATGTAACACAATAAATCCCATCAGTGTTGCAACTAGGGGACTCATCAATCCCAAGCAGGAAACAGCTGTGGCTTTTAATCGTTCAATTCCGCGAAACCAAAGCATATAAGCTAACCCAGTTCCTACTAAACCCAAATAGACAAATCCCAATAGGTTTGTCACACTCAGGTTAGTCAACGGTTTTTCAACAACTAGGGCAATAGGTAAAAGAATGATCCCGCCGATCGCCAATTGCCATGCCGTAAACACCAGCAGAGAAACTGGACGTTTCCAGCGTTTGGTTAATGTCGTTCCTAAGCCCATTGTTACTGCTCCTGCGATCGCAGCGCCAATTCCGATCCAATCAAGACGAGCCGCAGGACTGAGAACCAATAAACCAACGCCAATAAATCCGGCAATGGCAGCCATTATTGAGCGTTTGGATGGTTTATCGCCCAGTAATAGCCACGAAAATATCACCACTAACAACGGTTGAATTGCTCCGGCTGTTGCTGCTACTCCACCGGGAAGACGATAGGCTGCCACAAATAACAAGGCTTGGAAAATACCAATATTCAACCCTCCCAGCAGCAAAATGCGCCACCACCAAATACCTTTGGGGAGTTGTCGCAAACTTGCGGTTAACAAAATACCGATGGGTAGCGATCGCAACGCTGCAACTAACAACGGATGATTCGGTGGCAAAAGTTCGGTTGCCACAATGTACGTAGTTCCCCAGATTGCTGGTGCTAAGGCTGTCAGCCAAATATCAAACCTTCCGGTAGTCTTTATCTTCATGGATTTTATCTCGACATCAAGATACTTGATATCGAGATTTTAGCATTTATCTTGATGTTAAGATATTTGATATCAAGAAACTTGCATCAGCAATCAGCACAATGGCTTCCGATTCAGTCGATATGATTTTGGCGCAATGGCAACGTGAGCGTCCTGATTTGGACGTATCGCCAATGGGAGTAATTGGGCGGATGGGACGGGTAGCCAAGCATTTTGAACACGCAATCCAAGAGACGTTTTCTGAGTTTGGTCTGAATCTTGGGGAATTTGATGTATTGGCTACCTTACGTCGCTCTGGCGCTCCTTACCAGCTATCACCAACGGCATTGTTTAACACTTTGATGGTTTCATCGGGCACAATGACCCATCGCGTTGACCAACTTGAGCAAGCTGGGTTGGTAAAACGAATTCCAGATCCGAGCGATCGGCGCGGCACTTTAATTACATTGACAGAAGAAGGTTTTAACTTAATTGAGAAAGCCGTAAAAGCTCATGTTGCCAATGAGCATCGCATCCTCAGTGTTTTGCAGCCATCAGAACGGGAATTACTTATTGTGCTGTTAAGAAAGCTCTTGACTTCATTTGAAGGAGAATAGCGGCTACCTTGTTAAAAAAAGGCAAAAGAAAAAACATTTAGTCAAGGATTCAGATCCAGACTAAATGTTTTGCACGAAATCAAATATTTATCCCACAACAGCCGGACTAGCTACCTTTTCTTGTCTTTGGGAAGGTGGACGCATTCCCAAACCAAGTAAATTCAGCATTTCTCGATCGCTATCATAATCTGGACAGGGAGTTGTCACTGTCAACATTTTGTTGTCGTCGCTAGAAAAGATAGAATTGGCTCCTGCCATAAAGCAGAAAGCTTGTTCAACTTGAGAAAGTCTAGCCCTACCAGCACTCAGACGCACATCGGAAGCTGGCATTAAAATTCTGGCTGTGGCAATCATCCGCACAATATCCCAAATGGGGACATCAGGCTGATTTTCTAAAGGTGTCCCCGGTACTTGTGAAAGAATATTAATTGGCACGGATTCTGGATGCGGATGTAAGTTTGCCAGAGTTTGTAACATCCCAACTCTGTCATCGACAGTTTCGCCCAAACCCAGGATACCGCCGGAACATACGGTAACATTTGTCTGACGGACATTCTCGATTGTGTTCAAGCGATCGCTATAAGTTCTCGTGGTAATAATTGTGCTGTAATATTCCTGCGAGGTATCTAAGTTATGGTTGTAGGCGTAAAGTCCCGCTTCTTCCAATTTCCGGGCCTGATTTGCCGTCAGCATACCCAGAGTGCAGCACACTTCTAAACCCATTGAGGTTACATCCTTGACCATTTCCAGGACTTCCTCAAATTGCGAGTTATCCCGCACTTCGCGCCAAGCAGCACCCATGCAGATGCGACTAACACCAGTTTCTTTAGCTTTCTGGGCGATGTTAACTACTGTTTCTTTTTCTAGGAGTGCTTGTGCCTTTACCTCTGTTTTATAGCGGGAAGATTGGGCACAGTAGCTACAATCTTCTGGACAACCCCCCGTTTTAATAGATATAAGCTTACAAACTTGTATTTTTGTTGGGTCATGATATTGGCGATGCACGCTAGCAGCTTGATAAATAAGCTCTAGCAATGGCGTGTCGTATATCGCCCGAATCTCTAATTCCTGCCAATCGTAGCGTATTCCCACCACATCACTATCCTTCTTGTAGACTGGGTTAAATCTTGAGCTGTCTTTTGGTTGAATTTCCTGCGGTACAGTGCTTAGGCAAAGCGATTTTATCGAAGTTATGCCACGTACTGTGCTTTATCACCCATTGGCTCTCAATCCTTCCGCTCTAGATATTAGACATCAGCTTATCAAGATTTTGGATGAATGGCAGATTACTAGTATAAATACTTACCTTGTCATTGGGCATTGGGCAGTTGTACTGATAATGAGACAGTTAATCTTATTGCTGCTGTTAAAGCGTAGGTATGAGAGAATTTATAAAATTTAGAGAATGTGCTGGGAAGATATACCGTCGATTATGATCTCAGAATTGCCACTAATTACAAGCGATCGCCTATTATTACGAACAGCGATCCATGAAGATATACCCCAAATTCTCAAATATTTCATTCATAACAAAACCTATCTCACTCCATTCTACCCTCTTTGGGCTGATGGTTTTTTCACTGAAGAATATTGGCAATATCAAATAGAGAATAGTTTTCTAGAATTTATTAATGGGCAATCGTTAAAGCTATTTATTTTTACAAAAACAAATCCCACTGTAATTATTGGAACTGTCAATTTTAGTAATTTTGTTCGAGGAGTCGCTCATTTTTGCTACGTAGGATATAGCCTTGCTGAAAGTAAACAAGGTAAAGGATATATGACAGAAGGGCTAAAAGCCGCAACTCAATATCTATTTCAAGAGTTAAACTTTCACCGAGTTATGGCTAATTATATGCCTCACAATCGGCGCAGTGGCAATGTCCTTAAAAGGCTCGGTTTTGTCATTGAAGGATATGCTAGAGATTATTTATTAATTAATGGGCAATGGGAAGATCATATTATGACAAGTCTTATCAATCCTAATTGGCAAGCACCTAAATTTTAAAAACGGCTGAGTATAATTTTTATTTAAGATAATATATTTTACTTACTTGCTATAACTATTGGTAAATGTAATAAATAATCTCTGAAAACACGCGCAGTCCTATTAATCTAATTTGAACGAAAATCGTCATTCTAGTACGCCACGCCGGAAATAGAGCAACCATTAAAAATCCCTCCATAATACTTTTGACTTTTGACTTCCGCCTTGCGGTACTAAGCATTTGAAAATTTCGAGCGCGTACAAAAATTGAAATGAACACGATGATCCCAGTCATCGTGCGACCCGTCCTCATTTTTGGGTTACGGAGAAAACATTGGCTGTAGCGCAGTTAGTGAGCTTTTGTAAATATTGCGTATCGTCTGCAAAAAACTTATGAGATAGAACTGAAAACTCGACAGACACTACGCTGTCAGATTCAGACAGAAATTTTATAAACTTTTGTAACCAATTGGCTGGTTCTGCATAAAACTTGTATGCCCAATGTAAATTATGTAGGTACTTGCTTGACGATAATTAATTTAGGTTCACTTGCTCTGGTATCGCGTAACCGTTGTGGGAGCAACTACTGCTTGTTTCGGTATTATTTGGTAACCAAAATTATGACAATTATACTTGCAATAAGCTTAGTAGCCTTTATTGCTGGCTTATTAATTTACTTCCTACTGACCTCAAGAGGTCGAATTTTGCTCAAATCTTTGGTGACGAAAATAAACTACCAATGGTGGAGACTAAGCTTTGGCAAGCTTAACCGACTAGGATCAAGATTTTCCAAGACTATAACAATTGCTGCGATTATTATGGTAGCAGTAATCGCTGGAAATAGTGTATCGGCGCAGGTTACGGGGTCGGCTCCAGTTTCGCTCAAGAGCGTATCGGTTCCAGAACCTGACAATCTTGGAGACTTTGTAAAAAACAAAGCAGCTGCAATCAAGCTAGGAAAGACTCTTTTTTGGGATATGCAGGTTGGGAGCGACGGACAGACCTCCTGTGCTACTTGTCACTTCCATGCTGGAGCCGACAATAGATCCATAAATCAGATTGCTCCAGGGCTTTTGCGAATTAATGCTGATGGTACAGAGAATCCAGATACAATTTTTAATATAGGCGGCGCGCCAAACTACCAGCTAAGAAAAGAAGATTTTCCCTTTCACAAGCTGTCAAATCCAAATGATTCTACGACTGTGGTATCTGACAGTAACGATGTTAGCTCCTCTCAAGGAGTCGCAAATACAAAATTTGTTGGTGTTATACCTGGTAGCTCAAAAGACCTAGAAACAAGTGAGCCAGATCCAGTGTTTAAAGTGGGAGGTATCAATGTGCGCCGCGTCCAGCCGCGTAATACGCCAACCGTAATTAATGCAGCATTCAACTTCCGCAACTTCTGGGATGGAAGGGCACAAGATATTTTTAATGGGGTGAATCCCTTCGGTTTAAGAGATCCTAACGCCTCTGTGGTGAAAGCAGAAAACCCAAATCAGCTTAAATTTGTCAAAGTCAGCCTGAATAATTCGTCTTTGGCTTCCCAAGCGGTCGGCCCGCCACTCAGCTCCTTCGAGTCGTCCGCCGATGGTCGTACTTTTCAAGAAATTGGTAATAAGTTTGGTCAAATTGACCTCAGCAAATTTATAGTTGTTAAGGGTTCGCTGGACAATATTCTGTCAATTGGGGGTACAAAGCTCCCCAGAGTCCTGGGGCAAAAGTTGTCTGGACTCACACCACTAGGCAAACAGGTTGTGCATCCACAAGACAGCGTTTTAGGTGCAAACAGTAACTCGCCTCAACCCGGACTCAAGGATATAACCTACGAGGATCTGATTAAAGATGCCTTTAAGCCAGAGTGGTGGAACTCTAATCAACTCATCCAAGTTGATGCTGAAGGTAAACGGACTTTTGTCAACAGCGCTGATAACTCTTCCCAAACCAATGAGTACAGGCTGTTGGATTATAACTTCTCGCTATTCTTTGGGCTTGCAGTTCAGTTGTACGAGTCTACACTCATTGCCAACGATACACCTTACGATCGCTTCTTAGAAGGAAAAACCACTGCCCTCACCGTCCAGCAGCAACGAGGCAAACAATTATTCGAGGGTAAAGCTGCCTGCATCTTCTGCCATAGTGGGTTGGAACTCACCAGCGCCTCGGTTAGCAACGTCAAGAACCAAAGACTTAGAGCCACTACCACCACTCCCAAAACCGTCTCGGACAGAGGTTACTTCAATATCGGTGTTAGACCCACCCTAGAAGACATCAGTGTTGGTGGTAAAGACCCATTTGGTAATCCGCTTTCGGAGTCGCGGGTGGCTGCTTTGGGGAAATTCCCGCTACTTTTCGGTTCAAGCCCCAATGTTACAGTTAGCCCCAATGACACAGTAGTTGCAGACGGGCAGTTTAAGACTCCTGGATTACGCAATATAGAACTGACAGCTCCTTACTTCCACAATGGTGGCTATTTGACTTTGCCACAAGTGGTGGACTTCTATAATCGTGGTGGAGATTTCCGCCAGGAAGGGGTTCTCCGCCCATTGGGATTAAGCCAAACTGAAAAAGATGACTTGGTGGCTTTCCTAAAAGGACTTACTGATGAGCGAGTTGTCACTGACAAAGCGCCCTTTGACCATCCGCAACTGTTCATTCCCAATGGACATTTAGGTAACTCTATGTTTGTTGTCAATGATGGTACTGGTAAAGCTGCCGATAACGTACTAGAAATTCCTGCTGTAGGTAAGAATGGTGGTAAAGGGACTTCAAATTTCCTGAACTAACTAGCAATTTGAGTTAGTCGCTCAGGTGTCAAAGCAGGGGGAAATAAGCGAAAAAAATCCCTTCCTTGTCCCTCTGCTCTTTGCATACTTACAAACTGACGCTAATTTACTATCAGAAATTGAAGCAGCTTTAATTGCTTGGTTTATACCTCTGCAATAGTCAGCTTCAAGTTTTGGAAAATCAGTTTTATTTAATTAAGATTAAGTTTCAGAAGACTGGCGGATTTGCTCTAAACTTCGGTTGAGCCAGTCTTCATACCATTCATAAAAACTTAAAGGCTGCTCCTCATTGCTATTTGGATAAGAATCATCAGAGTTGATGTCATGGAAAGCATGGCAAAAACTCAAACAAGCAGGATATATTCCATTATCATTAGTACGATCATCTATCCAGATTTTTCCTGACTGCTCACCAGTAATAACTAACATCCCATAAATTCCACAACCATAATTTGTAATTGTGAGAGTACCGTGAATAAATTTATCGTCGAAATAGGCATCATTGTTGGTAACAAAATCCGTATTGTCCTCGACAATTAAATCTAAATCATTCCATGCCTCTGTCAAAGGAAATGGTTTAGAGAGAATTTTGTAGTTCTCTCGGTATACTTTTTCTGGGATGACATCTTCAGATTCAATTCCCGATAGTCCAGATAAGCCGTATCCAGGCCCTGCACCACCATTACCAATTTCTAAGAGAAAGTTTCGATATTCACTTGGTAGCGTAATATTATATCTAGATTCAAACACTTGAATATCCTTGTTACTCAAGCAAGGTTTAAATTGATATTGGTGTGATTCTGAGCCAAAAACCTCAAATGTAGCGTCTAAAATAGCTAATTGAGCTAACTTTTTCTTTAATTGCAAAACTTTATTCATTATGCGTTCTAGATTTTAATGGTGACGCTGCGATATTTTAGATATGGGCCGCTTTTTGCGTCTATGCTGATGCTGAAGCCAGAGGTAGTATTAAGGGAAGAATGAATTAAGCTTTGCTTGTAATGACTCTGGCTGAAACTCCAAACTACAAAAATTCTAGCAATCCTTTTCTCTCCCTCAACTACGAAAGCGCCTTGGAATCTCTAGGCGATGACTACTACGATGAGGTTGCAGCAGAGGAATTTCCTCAACACATCCTGCGTTGGCGTAACGATGCACTACTACCCCGCTTGGGTTTAGATCCCCAATTAGTCAAAGACGAAGATTTTATCACAGCTTTCGGCAAATTTCAGGGGCGTAAACCCTTGTTGGCACTGCGTTACCACGGCTATCAATTTGGTGAATATAACAGACAGTTAGGTGATGGTAGAGGCTTCCTCTACGGGCAAGTACGCGCCACTGATGGCGAATTGTACGATTTTGGCACGAAAGGCTCTGGAAGAACGCCTTACTCCCGTGGTGGCGATGGTATGCTGACGCTCAAAGGTGGGGTGCGGGAAGTTCTGGCTGCGGAAGCACTACACCACTTGGGTGTACGTACCTCGCGCTGTCTGACCATGATTGAAACAGGTTTACCCCTCTGGCGGGGAGATGAACCTTCGCCTACTCGCTCATGTGTGATGATTAGAATGAGCAGTTCTCATATTCGGTTTGGCACTTTTGAGCGACTGCATTTTTTCCAGCGTCCAGATTTAACTAAGAAGTTATTAGACCACGTAATTGAGCAGTATTATCGACATTTAAGTGCTGAACAAGATAAATATGTCTTGTTTTACGCCGAATTAGTGAAACGAGTTGCAAAACTAGTAGCGCAATGGATGGCGGCTGGCTTTTGTCATGCAGTCCTAAATACTGACAATATGTCGATTACGGGAGAGAGTTTTGACTATGGACCTTATGCGTTTATCCCAACTTATAACCCATCCTTTATAGCTGCATATTTTGATTATTATGGACGCTATTGTTACGGTAATCAACCAAGTATTTGTCAGTTGAATTTACAAATGCTCCAGGAACCTTTAAAGGCGATTATCGATAAAGAGGAAATGGAAACTGGATTAGCAATGTTTGCTGAGTATTATCAAGTTGAATACAGTTCTTTGATGTTGAAAAAGTTAGGTTTTGAGGATTTGCCGCATCCACAAGCTGAGGAACTGTTGAATCTAACGGTTGAATTTTTGCAAGACAGCCAAGTTGGTTATCACCAATTCTTCTATGAGATGGCTCGTACTTTTTCATCGAAATGGCGAGATGAACCAGGTTTTGTGATGAATAGTTCAGATATTGTGCCAGTACCGGGTGCGTCAGGAATTTTTGATGATTGGTGCATACTGTATCATAAAATTTTGAATGATTTGGAGAGCGATCGCACCAATGTTATTGCCCAAACTTTAGCTGTTCATAATCCGAAAACGGCATTATTAAGACCTGTGATTGAATCTATTTGGGAACCAATTGCTCAGGAAGATAATTGGCAACCTTTTTATGACTTAATTAAGGATATTCAGTCTAGGAGATAGTTAGCAAAGGGGCATGGGGCATGGGGCATTAGTTATTTCTCCCCTGCTCCCCCTGCTCTCTGCTCCTCTGCCTCTAACTAAACTGCTGGGCATAAAACCGCGCATAGCGACCCTCTAAGGCTAATAACTCTTCGTGGGTTCCCGATTCGACAATTTGTCCCTGTTCGAGAACTAAAATACGATCGCACCTTTTAACTGTTGATAAACGGTGAGCAATAATAAATACTGTCCGTTTTTCCATCAGTCTTTCCAACGCTTCCTGTACCAGTGATTCTGACTCAGAATCTAATGCTGATGTGGCTTCATCGAGAATCAATATTTGGGGATTAAGCAGAACAGCACGAGCGATCGCAATTCTTTGTCTTTGTCCACTAGATAAGTTTACCCCACGTTCACCCACCCAAGTCTGATAACCCTTCGGCAGTTGGCTAACAAACTGGTGAGCATTAGCAATTTTTGCCGCTTCTTTAACTGCTTCCATATTAAAAACATCTTGTCCAAAGGCGATATTTTGGGCAATTGTTCCCGAAAACATAATGGTTTCTTGAGGAACAATCCCAATTTGTCGCCGCAGACTATGCAGCTTGACATCTCGAATATCAACATCGTCAATCAAAACTTGACCAAGTTTGGGGTCATAAAAACGGGGGAGAAGGTTGACAAATGTGGTTTTACCAGCACCAGAAGCACCCACAAGAGCGATCGCTTCACCTGGGGATACCAATAAACTGATATCTTTTAATACAGGTTTACCTGGTTTATAGGCGAAGGAAACATGACGATATTCTATTTTGCCTTTGACTGGGGGGAGAGCGATCGCATTTGCTTTTTCGATCACCGTCGGTTGAATTGCCATCAATTCAAAAACACGGTCTATAGATGCTTCACCCTGCTTAAATTCGTTGTAGTTATTAGTAGTGTGACCGATGGGATCAATTAACAGCGCCGCCGCCGCCAGATAGCTAAAAAAATTCGCTACTGTTAAATTGCCTTGGGAAATTTGCCACGCTCCCACAATCAGTAACGATAACGCACTTAAGGCTTCCAGAAATCCAACGATGGGAATCTGAATCACTTTGAGACGTTCGGCTGAGTATTTTGCTTTGAGACTGCGTTCTGCTTCATGGCCAAAGCGGGCGATTTCGTAATTTTCGGCAGCAAAAGCCTGTACCAAACGAATACCGTTGAAAACTTCCGCCAGGATGGCTGATAAACCCGACACGCGATTTTGGCTTTTTAAGGAATATTTGCGTAAGCGTTCACCAAACCAGCCAACTAAAATACCCATCAGTGGTGCAACTATCACCGTTGTTAGTGTCAGTTGCCAATTTAGGTAAATCATGTAAATCAGAATTGCTAGCAACTGCAAAATGCAGGGGATCAAGTCGTGAAATACTTTATTTACAACTTCGCCAACTCGGTCAACATCTTCGGTGAGGCGGTAAGATAAATCACCCGCTTTTGCTGTTTCAAAATAGCTGAGATTTAGCTTTTGAAGATGTGCATAGACTTGCTGACGAAGATGAAAAGCAACTCTCAAAGCAGCTTTTGCCATGTACATATCTTGTATAGACTGAAATAAGCCTCTAACAAGAAATACTAAAGCACAGTTACCAGTTATTTGAGCGATCGCTACTACATTACCTTGTGCAAAGGGAGTTGCCAATTTACCAGCAAGATTTATCAGCACTAATGTTGCCAGCACGTATCCCAAGATCCCAACAAGTCCCTTAGTGATGGTTTTCCACTGGAGTCGGATATAAGGCAGCAGTTGCCAATAATTAGAACGGCTTTTCAAGCTTTAACGTCCACAACGATATCTTCCTTTGTTTGACGCTATCAGTTTTTGGTGAGTTTCTGACCAGTTAACTCATTAGTTACAAAAGTGGCGTTGCTGAACCAGAATATATCGAGAATTCTCCGTTAGTCATTAGAGATGGACTACATTTGTTTAGCTACGACTCGATGTTAAATATCTTTCAAGTGTTTGAGTTTGAGCGTTAGTATCGCGGGGTATAGGCCAAAGTTTGATGGTTTCGTCACCACTACCACTTACTAAAGTTTGCCCATTCGGGCTAAAGGCAACAGACCATACAGACTTGGTATGTCCTGCAAAGTTAGCAAGGAGTTTGCCACTAGCTTGATTCCAGAGCTTAATTGTTGTGTCATAACTACTACTGGCTAAAGTCTGTCCATTAGGACTAAAAGCAACAGACCACACAGCTTGGGAATGCCCCGTTAGAGTGTGCAACAATTTGCCATCACTCAGTTGCCACAGTTTAATGGTTTTATCTTTACTGCCACTGGCAAGGTTTTGCCCATCAGGACTGAAGGCAACAGAAGATACTTCTTGAGTATGCCCTGTCAGAGTCTGTATGAGTGTGGGACTAGGAGTGTTTAGCTGCCAAATTCTAATGGAGTTATCTCTACTGCCACTGGCTAACTTCTGGCTATCGGGGCTAAAAGCAACAGACTTTACCCAGCCTACATTCTGGAGTGTAAATTCTTTGCCTGTGTCTAGATTCCAGAGCTTAATAGTGTTGTCAGCACTGCTACTAGCAAGCAATTTTCCATTGGCACTCATAGCAATTGCTGCTACATCGTCTCTATGCCCATCAAGGGTACGGATGAGAGTTCCTGTTTCTAGATTCCACAGTTTAATTCGATTATCCCAGCTACCACTAGCGAGTACACGCTTATCAGCACTAATCGCCAAGGATGCAACTGCATCAGCATGACCTTTAAAAGTGTGGAGTAATTTGCCAGTGTGCAGATTCCAAATTTTGATTGTGCCATTATAGCTACCACTAGCTAAAGTATTACCATCTGAACTGATAGCGATCGCATAAATCCACGCTGAATGTCCTTTGAGAGTTTGATAAGGTTGAATGCTTGGCAAGGTCATAACGTCAGGTGTAACCATCTGGAAGGGAAATAGTAAACGATAGGAGCTAAACCCAACCAAGGTTGCTGTAGAGGTAATTGCCAGTAGTATTGAAATTTTATTAACAATTGAGTTTGACACTACAGAGTTACTCTCCATTTACACAATTTGGCCGAAAATAGTATAAGGAAATAGAAGCTAGAACAAAATAAAGCTTGCTTTAGCTTTTTCAACTAATTAGTTACTTCCGCCATTTTGTACGAATGAAACTATCTAATGCTCTTTTCTGCTAAATTTGCTTTCGTTACTTTGGTTGCCTTTTTTTGTTGCTTCTCCTGGCGTTCAATCCAAAGCCGAATGATAAATAAAACCGTGATTAAGGTAGTAGCTATAAGGCTAATCGGTGTTAAATACGTCCAATGACCTGACATTTTATCCCAGATATGCCAAATCAAAATAAACATAGCTACATAAGTGAGTTTGTGTAATTGCTTCCAGTTCTTTTTCAGCTTTTTCACACTCCAATTATTAGAAGTTATAGAAAGAAGCATAAAAATTATGAAAGTGCTTACACCTTGGACATATATCCAAAATGTTTTAATGTCAAAAAAATCAAAATTTCTCTTTTGAACCATTAAAAAACCATGACCTAAAGCCAAAAAGAAAGCTATAATACCGATGATACGGCGGCGTTTTAGGAGCCATTGCGGAATTCCAGTCTCTTTGGTTTGCGGAAAAACAATTCTAAGAGTTGTGGGAAGTAATGTGGCTATATAACTAACTAATGCTATAAATCCAAGAACATTAGCTAGGGGTGCTTCATCTATTGAAATCATGATTAATCTCTAAAAATAATATTGTTGGTTATAGTAGAAACTACAGGTATAAGCAGCGAAAAATAACCTACCTTTATCGTAGTCAAAATAGAAGTAAGCTAGGCATTTTAGCAAGACAAGTTTACTGGGAAATTGAAGCCAAAATGCTAATTTCAAAACTACTTGAAGTTTGCTGCTCTATGCAAAAGTTAATTAGCGGACTAACTACTAAATATTTATCAAAAGATAAAGCAGTATAGTCTTAAAAATTCTCTTCATGAGCAACTGTTATTCGGGCAACATTCCCGTTATGAGAAATGCAGAAGCGAAGACAATTTTAGTCCGTTAATTTCCTTTTCATAGCTATCTTTTTTGTGTTTTTCTACTTAATTAAATCTATAACTGAACTGCTTAATTACTTGTTTACATTGTAGTATGGCTACTTGGAGGTTAATAGTACCCTAGAGGGTACTATCTCTAACTGCAATTTTTTTCGGATGACGCAACATTAGGGATTTCCAAATAAAAAAATGTCCTATTGCTTTAAGAGCAGGGAAAGTTGTACTGAATTTCAGAAGTTGAATAACGACCGTAAAGAGTGTTTATATAATGTAGACGCGCATCAGCTTACATATAGATTTATCGTAAGGACATGGCATTGCCCATTGGGCTTTGCTTTTTTTATAAAAAAAACCCCCTCCTCGCTGGCGCGGGGAAGGGGTTGGGGGTAGGATTATTGTCAAGAAGACAGAGGCCAGAAGTCAGAATTCCCTTCTGGCTCCTGCCTCCTGCTCTCTGCCTTTCTCGCTAATATCCGCCTTCTTCTTCGTATTCTGGCTGTCTTTCTTTAACTTTCTTGGGAATATTTACAGGCTTCGGCACATCCTCCCAAGCATCGCCCTCTACGTCGTCATAATCATCGTATTCATCAACGTATGGCTTGCTGTAAGGCTGGGCTTCATATTTTAGCGGTTGCGGTTGTTGATATCTGTCGCTGCCTGTTGCTTCGCTCCAGTTATCTTCTTCTTCGTCTTCTTCGTATTGAATAGATTCATACTGCCGCGCCTTCATTACCTGACGCTGTGGCCTTTCTTCTTCCACATAGTCTTCTGTCCATTCTTCTTCCCGCGCTACGGGTTCGGGGGCGCGAACTTTTTGCCTGGGTGGCTGCAATGGCACTCCACTAGGTAGTTGATTAGCTGGTGCAACTTGGCGCGGTGGAGTATAGCCGTATTCTTCTTCTATATCTCGCTCCCAAGGTGCTTTGCCAATACCAAGGCGCTCTAGTAAACCAACTGTTAACTGGTTTACTCGTTCTTCGGCTCCCTCAAACACAATCAACCGATTGGGGCCAGTGCTGACAATTTCATCGACTGAAAACTCGTAAGTACTCAGAAATTGATCGGGAATTTGGGGCAATCCTAAAGAAGCAATGGATATGGAGTTAAGCTTCCCGGTTTCACCGTTGAATTTGAAGCCCCGAACTTTGCCTAAGACTTCACCTGTTTCTGTAATTACTTCCCAGTTAATTAGATTACTGAGAGATTCAACTTCGATATCTTCAATTACATCTTCGTTATCAACCAGGATGACATCACCAATCTGGCTGATGTTGTTGAGGTACATATAGCGCGGTATGCCCGAAATAGAGATCAGGCTGTCTCGCAAACCAAGAGCCACAACCTCTCGCTGATCTATATCAACCCAGACTTGACTGATGATGCCTAGCCGCTTGCCGTTGTCGCGGGTAATCACCTGGGTATTTAATATGTCGGAACGTCTAATTATCTGTTCAGAGGTCATTCTATACCGAGTCCTGATCTCCAATCCGGTTTATATATACACTATTATTAACAAAAACTCAAGCAGGTGTATTGGATGATTGTAACTTAATCCCCAAAACTTGAGTGTAAGCTCCTCGTGCTTGAGTAACGCCAATTGTGCGTTCGGCTGATTCTATCATCGGACGACGCAAACTAACAACTATAAATTGCGCTTGTTGTGACTGTTGTTTAATCATTCTAGCTAATCGTTCTACGTTTGCCCCATCTAAGAACATATCCACTTCGTCAAAGGCGTAAAAGGGCGATGGGCGGTAGCGTTGGAGAGCAAAAATAAAGCTCAAGGCTGTAAGTGATTTTTCTCCCCCAGACATGGAAGCTAGGCGCTGTACAGGTTTGCCTTTGGGGTGCGCGACTAAATTCAGTCCACTGCTAAAGGGATCTTCAGGATTTTCGAGTTGTAAATAGCCGTCGCCGTCTGAAAGAATGGCGAAAATTGATTGAAAGTTTTCGTTAACAGCGTCGAATGCTTCTTTAAAAGCAAGTTGCCGCAATGTGGTAAAGTTTTCAATCCGCAAAAGTAGTTCAGTGCGTTCCCCTTCTAGTGTTTCTAATTTTTGCGTGAGTTCTTGGAGGCGGTTTTGGGTGCGTTCGTATTCTTCCAACGCCAGCATATTAACAGGTTCCATTGCCTGTAAGCGTTTGGTAAGCGATCGCAATTCTTTCTGCAATTCTTCCAAATCTACCTTATCTGGAACTTCTGGCAAGGGATTTGGTAATTCTGCTCCTACATCCCGTAACTGGCTTTGCAGTGCAATTAGTTCCTCCCGCCGCTTCTCTTGGGTTTCTTTGAGTTTTTCGATTTCCCATTGCAATTGTTGTTGGCGCAAAAGATGCGATCGCACTTCTTGTTCTGTGGCGTCGCGTTTTTGCTTCTCTTCTCCCAAATTCTGTTCCATTTGACTCAGCGTCGCACGAGTTTCAATAATGAGAGTGCTGAGTTCTGAGTGTTGAGTGGTGAGGGAAGTTAGTTGATTTTTTCGTGCCTCTTGCTCACGATGATATTGGGCAATTCGCTCCTCCCCTTCTTGGATTTTTTCTTGCAATCGTTGTTGCTGACTTTCCAAATTTTTTAATCTTTGTTCAGCTTCGCGTAACGCTGTCTCCCGTTGTTGCAATTGTTGCTCTTGAATTTTAATTGTCGCTTGGATTTGTTGCCATTCACTAGGAGTTTGGGAAGCTTCCAACTCTGCTAAAGCGTGTCGCAATTGTTGCAACTGATTTTCTTGCCCCGGTAATTCTTGCTCTAAAATTTCCAATCGGGATTGAGCAGTGGCTAACTTTTCGCTATTTTGTGTGAGTTGCGATCGCGTCCCCTCTAATTGTGCTGTTAAATTCTTAATGTCTTTCTGCAACTGTTCCAATTGCAACTGCTGTTCACGCCGCGCTTGACGCGCTTCTGTGAGTTCCTGCGTCAGTTTTTTGGTTCTGGCTGACAAAGTTGCGATCGCTTCTGTACAACGCTCTAAAACTCGTTCAATGTCCACTAAACGACTTCTTAAAGCGATCGCTTCATCAGATTCCGCCGCTTCCGCATTGCCAAACCGCAATGCTGAACGCTGGCTGTTACTACCACCAGTCATTGCACCGCTAGTTTCCAGCAATTCTCCGTCTAAGGTGACGATGCGATACAACCCTAAATTTTTCCGAGCCGCCTCCAGGCTGGCGAATACCACTGTGTTACCGAAAACATAGCTAAATACATCTTTGTAACGGCGATCGCAATCGACTAAGTTAACAGCATAGTTAACGAAGCCACTAGCAAAACGTAGCGTTGCATCTTGAGTAAATTTAGGAGCGTGAATTTTATTCAGTGGTAAAAAAGTTGCTCTCCCTGCACGTTTCTGTTTGAGCAATTCAATCCCTGCGGCGGCTACACTATCATCTTCCACCACGATATGTCCCAAGCGTCCACCGGCAGCCATTTCTAAAGCTAGCTGATGACGGGGTTCCACCTTTCCTAACTGCACAACTAAGCCACAAAGTCCAGGCATTCCCGATTGTAAAATGACTTTACTAGCTTGGGTTCCTTGGACTTCTTGCTGTGCTTGCGCTTGCGCCTCTATTTTATCCAGCTGGCGTTGTTTTTCCCGTTGTTCAGAAAGTAACCGCTTTTGGGTTTCCTGTTGGATTTGTAATTCTTGTTCTGTGGCTGAGAGATTTTGAGCTAAATTTTGGATGGGTTCGCTAGAGGCGTTAAATTCCGTTTCAATTTGACTACATTCAGTTTGTTTTTGAGCTAATAGCGGTTCGTCGCGTTCAATTAACTGGGTTTGTTCTTGGATTAATTGCTGTAATTGATTATTGCGTTCCCTGAGTTGTGCTTGTTCGGTGCGTTGCGGTTCTAGAGTTTGCAGCAAAGTTTCAATTTGACGGTTGAATGCCGTTTGTTGTTGCACCCATGCTTCCGAAGCCGAGGCGATTTCTGCGGCTGCTTCGCGGGAAGTTTCTAAAGCTTGCTGCGTCTCATCTCTTTGCTGCTGACAGTAGACAATAGATTGTCCCTCTACAACTTGTGTTTGGGCAATTTCTTCAAGGGAATGACGCTGCTTTTGAATTTCTTGCTGAGTTTGAGTTAGACGTTTAGCAGTTTCTTGAGAAGCCGTTTCTAATTCCGTTAACTGACGCTGGAGTTGCTTTCGTTCAGCTTCTTGGGTGGCGAGGGTAGATTGTACCGCCAAAAGTTCCTCTTCTCCCAATGCTTTGACATGGGCATTGAGTTGTTCAAGTTCAGCAGTTTTTTGGACGATTTCGGAATTTAGATTTGTGAGTTGGGTAGTGAGTTCACTAGAATTGCGATCGCCTGTTTGAATTTCGTTAACTAACTTTTCTTGTTGTGCTTGTAGCGATCGCCATGATAAAACAGCTTCCCATGATTGTTTCGCCAGAAATTCCGTGCGGAGTTTTTGATATTTCTCAGCTTTAGCCCGATCTTGGGAAAGGCGATCGCGCTGTGCAGTTAATTCTGTCTCGATAATCCGACAGCTATCTTCTTTTTCCTTTACCTCATCTAAAGTTGATTTGGCTTGGATAATTTTGCGATCAAACGCCGCTACCCCAGCCAATTCATCAATAATTTCCCGCCGTTCCCGCGCATTCATCGAGATAATGCTGGTAACATCCCCTTGCAGCACCACGTTGTAGCCTTCAGGATAAACCCGCAGGTTACTTAATTCTTCATGCAACTCCGTCAGCGTGCAAGGTACACCATTGATATAGTAATTCGACGTGTAACTCCCTTGGTGAGTGACTCGCAACCTTCTAGTGACACTCCATTCAGTTGGGGAGTGGGGAGTGGGGAGTGGGGAGTGGGAATTTTCCTGATCTTCATCTACTTCTTTCCCTGTTTCGTCACTCTGCGCCTTTGCGGCTTTGGGTGAGTCCTCTCCTGACAAATCAAAGGTGACTGTGACGCTAGCTTCAATAGAAGCGCGTCCTTTAGAGGTTTGGGTGTTATTTACTAAATCTGGCAAGCGATCGGCTCGCATTCCCTTAGAACTGGAGAGTCCGAGGCAAAATAGCAGTGCATCTAGAATATTAGATTTACCTGAACCATTTGGCCCAGATATGACAGTACACCCCGGTAGCAGAGGGACTGAGGTAGTGCCACCGAAGGATTTGAAGTTCGTAAGTTCCACGCGCTTGATATGAACCATAGGCGCTGGTTAACTGGGCTAATGAAGAACAAGTGTATCAACTAATTAAAAATTCGCAAGAGGGTAGGGGAGAAATTTGAAGATTATTGAACCGCAGAGGCGCAGAGAACGCAGAGAGGGTAAGGAGAATCGTGGTTCAGAGAACACACAATACTGATAGAGTTAACACAAGCACGAAATTTCATTGCAGGCTCTAAAAAGCAACTATATCAAATCATTCCAGTTTTAGTTGAGATAACTAACTGGAAAAACAATCAACGACAAAGCGATCGCTATTAATTTATTACTATTTATTGCAAGAATATTTTATAAGTATTTAAGATAATTTTATGGGTAAACATAACAAAGTAAATTATGCAATTAGAAGATTACTTCGATTTTCAGCGACCTGATGATATTCGACTCAAAGGTACAAGAGTAGGAATTGAAACTATCCTTTACGATTACATCGACCGCGCTCGAACTCCAGAAGAAATTTCCAACATTTATACATCACTAACACTAGAATAAGTTTACGCGACTATTCTTTATTATTTGCAATTAGACCCATAAATATTATGCTGGTGTGAGGAACACTACTTTTTATTGGTTACGAATAATCGCAAATCTATGCCTGTACATTTTGAACATATCGCCCAAGGTCGTAATATACCAGGTATTTTTATTTTGAATTATAAATTAACCATTGGTCAGAATATTAATGAATTAATTTTAATTGCTGAAGCATCTTTGGATAACGAATACCAAAACCGGATTCTTAATTTACCAATAATTTAATAACCATGTTACAAAAGTAGCTGCTATGGATGCTCATTAGGTAATAGTACTTTATCAAGCTAGTTTTGAGGTTAAAAACTTAAACTTGCGTAAGTTTAATAGAGGAACTAAACCCAACATTCTCACGGCTTTATTGGGTTTCGCTGTCTCATGTGGTGATCGAAAGGGAAAAAGTGATGAGAGTCTCGAAATTGTGAATGCTACAACTGCATTAAAAATGCAGAATGAATGGCGATAGATAATTAACTACTGATTAACTCACCCTTACCCTTATTTAAGCAAAAAAAACAGGGATTACATCTGCGTAAACCCTGTTTAAATTTTCTGATGATATAACCTGATTTAGCTAGTCCACTGTTAACTCAGAGTTTCAGCTATTCTTTTATGGCTTCATAGCTTCCACTTTTGCTTCTACTTTCACTGTCTTCACACCTTGAACTTCTTTAACCAAGGTTTCAGCTTTCTGGAGTTCTTCAGCAGAAGTTGCTGTGCCTTTGAGGATAATTTCACCCTCTTTATTTTCAACTTCTAACTTATTGTTTGGTAAGCCTTTGTTCAATTTTTCGCTAACTTCAGTTTTTAAGTCGTTCTTAGCTTTTGTTGCTGCCGTTTTTTTAGAATCGGTTTTAACTTTAGTATCTGTGCTAGCTGCTAAAGGAGTTGTTTCTTTTCCGGGAATTTTAGCAGTTGGATTTATCTGAGAAGCTGGTGTTGCTGGTACTTGAGCGGTTTCATTTGTAGTGCTAGGAGTTTCGGAACCAGTTTTAGGAGCCTCTTGACAGCCAAAAGTACCAACTACCAAAATGCTACTAACTAGTAATGGAATTAGCTTTTTCATTATCTTCTCCGAATTGAGTATTTGAAGCGATTAATTGAAGTGTGTGTCATGGTGAGGAGCAAGATGTTAAAAACCAATTAAATGTGAAGTAGCAAAAGTGCCCAAGCAATCGCTTAGGTTACTAAAAATTGAAACTTGGACGATTTCTTGAAGCTAAGGTTTTACTGCCAGTTTTTAGAAATGCCAATTCAATTTTCCTGACGGCTGCTAACTAGGATGGCTCTGCATACCGCCTGTAGCTCTCTATGATGTAGATGCCCGGTAGCTTTTTCAATGGTAGGCTATACCATCCCACAGTGGTGACTCGATGTTATCAGATTTAAGTCAGTTTGGCGATGTTTACGCCTACCCAACTCAAAACTTCAGCATTTTGGCAATTAGTATGGCAGCAAAATTACCAACAAAATGTTACTTTAGAAAACTATGGCTTTCTTACAATGCCCCAAATATCAGGAAATATTAGCCAATGCCATACCTTACTTCCGCCCGCGAAATTAGTGCCATTGTTGCTGAATATACCAACGCTAAAACGCTGTGGATAGATACAGAAGTAGCTGACTATAAAAGTCGTAATCCTAGACTATCGCTGATTCAGGTATTAGATAATCCCAAAGATATGAGTGGCGATCGCGTCTACCTTTTAGATGTCTTAGATCAGCCTAATATTATAGCTGAATTTATTGAAAAAATTATGATAAATTCTACTATAGAAAAAGTTTTTCACAACGCCAGTTATGATATAAAACTTCTCGGTAACAAGAAAGCTAAAAATGTTACTTGTACTTTGGAAATGGCAAAAAAAATTCCCTACTATCTCTTGCCATTACCTAATTACCAACTCAAAACCATAGCTACGGCACTTTGTAGCTTTAACAATGTCGATAAACAAGAACAAACCAGCGATTGGGGAAAACGTCCCTTAACTGAAGAACAGATAGAGTATGCTTACTTAGATTGTATTTATCTCGCTCAAATCCACTTAAATTTGTTAGGTTTACAAGCCCAAGCTAGCCCGGAACCTGCAACGGAAGATTTAATATCACTAAGTACTAAATACTCAGAAATTGAGCAACAATGGAAGTTGCTGAATTCCGAATTTGAGCATTTGCAAGAACGGATGAAAAGAGCTATGCAAGCTCAGAATATATCCGAAACTTCTGCTCACAAGCTGACTAGTTATGAGCGTACTACAGTTAAAGCTACTTTTTCAGAATTGGCAAGGCTAGCACAAACTCAAGATATTAATTTAGATTTTCCCATCACACTAACTCAGAAACTCCAGAAAGATTTAGGGCAAAATTTGGAACAGCTCTCTGTAGATATTGAAAAAATTACCTCTTGGCGGCTAGCTTCTAAAACTCAAGATAGTGAAACACAGAATGAGTAAACTGTTTATATAGTTACAAATACCAAAATTTATATAGCAATTCTATTTGAGTTATCAAAATTATCGTAGATGCGCTACATAAAGTCTTCTCTTCTCCTTTCTTCCTCTACGAGAGGCTGCATCAACGGCGACACTAACGCGTAGCTTGCTTCCACGAAGTGGTACAAGAGGCTTGTCTGCGATACGCTGTGCGAACGCCCCTATATATAAACTATTAAATAAAGCTATTGAATATCAGATAAATTCGTAAATTAATTTTACACTTATATTAAAAGTTAGAATAATTATTGAGTTAAAGAATTAAAATTTACAGCTTGGTACTAATTTCATTTAGGCGTTGTGGCAGTTTATATTAACTTATGAGACGGCGTTTATTTAAGCAAAAGGGAATAAGGGTAAATACTTTATTTACCATAGCTATTTTTACTACATTGAGCGCAATTAGCAGTGTTTCTTGCAGTAGAAATGATAATGTTTTGGTAACAGAAATAAAAGTCACTCCACCTAGTCGTCGTTCAGCTACAGCTTCTATTGGTGGGGAATTCTATCTTCAGGGAAAGAATCAGCATTTAAACGGTGATTTGCAAGCTGCGATCGCTTCTTATGATAAGGCAATTGCTCAAAACCCTCAATATGGCGCTGCCTACAACGGCCGAGGATTAGTCCACTTTGATTCGGGAGATAAGGAAAAAGCGATCGCAGATTACAATGAAGCCCTTCGCATCAACCCTGACAACGCTGAAGCCTACAACAACCGGGGAAATGCCCGCGCCTCACTAGGAAATAACAGAGAAGCAGTTAAAGATTACAGTGAAGCGATTCGCCTTAATCCTAACTATGCCGAAGCCTACAACAACCGGGGAAATGCCCACGCCACCTTGGGAGAAAAAAGAGGGGCGCTAGATGATTTTGACCAAGCAATTCTCCTCAACCCTAAATATGCGATCGCTTACAATAACCGAGGGAATGCCCGTGCTGCTAATGGAGATCGACAGGGTGCGATCGCAGATTACAATCAAGCCATTCGCTTCAACCCTAACTTTGCTGCTGCCTATAATAACCGAGGAAATGCTCGCGCCACCAATGGAGACAAACAGGGAGCGCTTAAAGACTTGGAACAAGCAGCAAGCATTTTTCAAACTCAGGGTAACAACGACTTATACCAACAAGTGATGAAGAACATCAAAGAACTTGGGCAGTAGGGGGCAGGGGGCAGGGGGAGCAGGGGAAGCACGGGAAGCAGGGGAAGAGGGAAGAATAACTATGCCCAATGCCTAATGCCCCATTCCCCATTCCCTATTCTTCAATAATCGGGCTACGGAGGTCTTCTACCATAGCTTGAATTTCTGCTGGAGGAGGTGGCGTTAGGCGAGAAACTACTAAGGTAACTGCGAAGTTGATTAGCATACCTAAAGTACCAATTCCTTCAGGAGAAACCCCAAAGAACCAGGGTTGCATACCCCCAAACTTAACGCCGACAATGTAAATTATTGTAAAAATTAAACCCGTCAACATACCAGCGATCGCACCTTCAGAATTGGTGCGCTTGTCGAAAATCCCCAAGAAAATCACCGGAAAGAAACTAGCAGCAGCTAAACCAAAGGCAAAAGCTACCACCTGACTCACAAATCCTGGCGGATTCACCCCAAAATAGCCGGCGAGGACGAGGGAAAAACCTACCATGATCCGCCCGACAAACACCCGTTTTTGTTCTGAGGCTGATGAATCTACGATCCGGTAGTAGATATCGTGGGCGATGGAACTGGAAATTACCAGCAACAAACCCGATGCCGTAGACAATGCAGCTGCCAAACCGCCAGCCGCTACCAAGCCAATTACCCACGGAGGCAGTTTAGCTACCTCTGGGGTGGAAAGCACAATAATATCTGGGTCGATCTTTATTTCATTAGTGTCTTTATTTGGCGTTAACTGGAGACGCCCATCCTTATTTATGTCATCAAAACCCAAAAGTTTAGTTTTTTCCCACTTGGTCGCCCAGTCTAACTGCTGCACTTCTGCAACCGTATGATCGTGCAGAGAATCAATCAGGTTGTAGCGGGCAAACATGGAGAGGGCTGGAGCAGTTGTATAAAGAATGGCAATAAATAGCAATGCCCAACCAGCAGAAAAACGGGCTGCACGCACACTCTTCACCGTGTAAAAACGGACGATGATATGGGGTAAGCCAGCAGTACCTACCATCAAAGCAATGGTGGTGAACAGTACATCTAGCATCGACTTGTTCACAAATGGCTCAGTATAGGGCTTAAAACCCAGGTCAACCTGAATTTGATTGAGTTTTTCTCCAATATCACTGAAGGTAAATGCTAGTTGAGGAATAGGATTACCAGTGAGAAACCAGGCGATCGCGATCGCTGGAATCAGGTAGGCAAAAATCAACACACAGTACTGTGCTACTTGTGTCCAGGTAATGCCTTTCATCCCCCCCAGCACAGAGAAAAAGCCGACGATCACCATACCGATGATTACACCTGTATTGATATCAACTTGTAGGAAGCGGCTAAAAACAATGCCCACGCCCCGCATTTGTCCAGCAACGTAGGTGAGGGAAACGAAAATGGCCGCCACTACTGCGACCAAACGAGCGATATTAGAGTAGTAGCGATCGCCTACAAAATCTGGCACTGTATATTTACCAAATTTCCGTAGATAGGGAGCCAGTAATAATGCTAGCAGTACATAGCCGCCAGTCCAACCCATTAAATAAATAGAACCGTCATAGCCCAAAAAAGAAATCAGCCCCGCCATTGAAATAAACGAGGCTGCGGACATCCAGTCGGCAGCAGTAGCCGCACCATTCGCAATTGAAGGTATCCCTTGACCTGCTATAAAAAAGTCTTTACTATTTTCGACTCGTGATTGCCAACCTATATAAATGTAGGCGAGGAAGGAAAGTCCAACCAATACAATAGTCCAAATTTCAACTGACACGGTTTTTCCTCACTTCTTGAGATTGTATTTTTGGTCTAGCTTGTCCATTTGAAAGGCATAAATGAAAATTAAGGCCACAAATACCAGGATTGATCCTTGTTGCGCCATCCAAAAGCCAAAGGGTACGCCAAAAAACCGTATCGCATTCAAAGGTTGAACCAATAAAATACTAAAAACTAGGGAAACCAATGCCCAGACAATTAAAAGATTACGAATTAAAGCAGTATTAGCACGCCAATAAGCACGGCGCTGATTCTCATCCATTGTGGTTTATTATCATTGCGTTAGTGCATCAAAATAATACCAATAAGCTGTTGATATCCTGCCTAATGCTGTATTAATTTTTAAATTATTTAGTAAATAATATTTACTAATCAGTAAGCAAAAAACCAAACTCCGATTTAATATTCCAGCGCTTACCGTCGTGAAGCAGTAGTGTTAATTTGTCGGCAGTAAACTCAAAATCAAACTGGCGCTTTTCAAACTCTGGCCAAGCAGCTTTAAAGTTCTGCTTTGTTAAATCCCGAAACGCAACCGTCATGTGGGGTGCAAAAGGGCGAGTTTTAGAAACCTTGTCAACGATTCCCAAGTTACTTTCTGTATAAGCCATTAAATCAGCTTGCAAAGTCAAAAGTTCTTGACTTTTGACTACATTAATGTATATGACACGAGGCACAAAGGCATCAAACCCCCTGAGTGTAATTGCTACTGGCTGTTGTCTACTAGCAAATTCCTTTAAAGATGCTTCTAGCAGTGGCAAGTTAGCATCTACCCATTCAAAGGGTGGTTGCAGAGTAATATGAGGCGGAGATTTTAGCGCCCCGCTACTAGCATAGCGATCGGCAAAGTGCTGCTTAATCTGGTTGGCGTAGTCTTGAATGTCTTGTGGTGGTAAAAGGGCGACAAAAAAACGGCTCATCTATATAAAGTGCTTCCCAATTGATTTAATGCTTGACTAAAGATAAATGCGGTGTCAGCCTCTGCAAAACTTGCTTCAACACCATTACTGCCCAATCCACATCAGCTTGCGTCGTATCGCGCCCTAATGTGATGCGAATTCCGCCCAAGGCAGCTTTTTCGGAATAGCCCATTGCTAACAGTATCGGGCTAGGGCTAAGTTTGCCACTGTGACAGGCAGCACCAGCACTAATACCGATACCTGCAAGGTTCAATTGTCGTACCAAGGTTTTACCGCTCAATTTTTCTCCATCGGCGTTTTCTAGGCACATACTGATATGGTGAGGTAAACGATCGCAGGGATGTCCTGTAGGGATTAAACCAGGAATCTCAGCTAATTGGGCAAAAGCGCGATCGCGTAACTCAATCAATCGTGGTGTTTCTGTAGCCAATTCTTGCGCTGCTAATTCTGCTGCTACACCAAACCCAGCAATTACAGGTACTGCTTGCGTACCAGAACGCAGTCCCATTTCTTGCCCGCCACCACCTAGTAAAGGCATCAATTCCACACCAGGACGCACATACAGCGCCCCTACACCTTGAGGCCCATATATTTTATGACTGGAAAGGCTAAGTAAGTCTACGGACAGATGTTGCACATCTATGGGTAAGCGTCCCGCAGCTTGCACCGCATCTGTGTGGAACAAAGCACCATGCGATCGCACAATTTTACCCAGTTCTGCGATCGGTTGCACAGTTCCAACTTCACTTTGACCGTAAATTATAGAAACCAAAACTGTATTATGTCGCAATGCTGCCTTTAAATCTAATGGGTTGACTCTGCCTTTAACATCTACACATAGGCGCGTAACTTCCCAACCCCAGATTTCTAGCAACCTTACTGTTTCAGAAATTGCTGAATGCTCCACGGTGGAGATAATTATATGTTGAGGAACAGCATACAACCGAGCCATACCCATAATCGCTAGATTATTTGCTTCTGTACCACCAGAGGTAAAGATTATTGATGCTGGATCGACAGCATTAATTAATCCAGCAACTTGGACTCTGGCTTGTTCCACAACCGTTGCAGCCCGTTGTCCCCACTCATGTAAGCTAGAAGGATTGCCCCACTCTTGCGTGAGGACTGTTTGTATAACTGCGATCGCTTCTTTTCGAGTTGGAGTCGTAGCGCTGTAATCTAGATAAATTTGCATATAACCGATAATGGTGAGAACACACGTTGTTAGTAGGCTGCCGATCTTGTCAGCATATCCAGTTTGAGTGGACAAATCCTGAAAAAATCTTTGTAATTCTGCCTTTAGCAGTGGATTTTCCCTTTACTTGAAAAGTTATTTTTCTACTTAATTCAGAAGACCAAATTTTGGGAATGATAAATATGTCCCCTCACAATCCACTTTTAACAGATTACAGTGCAACTTTTATCTAGACGAAGGTATTTTTTATATATCTTTTTACTGATGTTTCCCCTTGCTGCTTGTCAACGAGCGCAATCTTTCAATCAGCGTCCAGCAGCTTTACCACAAGATCCGTTAGTTCAAGTTTACTTTAACCATTCTGAGTCTTCAGAATACAAAGAACTTTACCGTCAGCAAATTCGACTTGGGGATGATTTAGAAAAACAGATTGTCGATGCTATCTCTCAAGCTAAATCTACAGTAGATGTGGCGGTGCAAGAATTACGTTTACCCAAAGTTGCCCAAGCACTGGTTGATAGGGAAAAAGCTGGGGTAAAAGTCAGGATAATTTTAGAAAATACCTATAGCCGACCTTGGAGTAGCTTAACATCTGCTGAAGTAGGTAAGTTAGATAAAAGGGAGCAGGAACGCTACGACGAAGTTCGCAAATTTATCGATATTAACCAAGATAATCAACTTAGTTCAACAGAAATAAATCAAAGGGATGCTTTGATAATTTTGCAGAATGCCAAAATTACTTGGATAGATGATCAAGCAGATGGTTCTGCGGGTAGTAGTTTGATGCACCACAAATTTGTGATTGTGGATAATCGCATCGTAATTATAACTTCTGCCAATTTTACTTTGAGTGATACTTATGGTGATTACACAAATTCCAGCAGTTTAGGCAATGCTAATAACTTATTGCAGATTGACAGCCCGGAATTAGCATCTTTATTTACAGAAGAGTTTAACATCATGTGGGGAGATGGGCCAGGAGGTAAGCCAGATAGTCAATTTGGTATACAAAAACCAATGCGTTTACCTAAACAAATAACTTTAGGTAACACCCAAATTACTGTGCAATTTTCGCCTACTTCACCAACTCAACCTTGGAGTAACAGTAGTAATGGTTTGATTGGCAAAACTTTAGATTCAGCAACCAAATCTATTGATATGGCGTTGTTTGTCTTTTCCGAACAGCGTCTTGCCAATATCTTAGAAAATCGCCATCAACAAAGTGTACAAATTCGCGCTTTAATTGAACCGCAATTTGCCTATCGTCCTTATAGCGAGGCATTGGATATGATGGGGGTTGCTCTTAGTAACAAATGTAAATATGAAGTTGATAACCATCCTTGGCAAAATCCAATTACTACTGTAGGCGTACCTGTTTTACCCAAAGGTGATTTATTACATCACAAATTTGGTGTTATTGATAGCCAAACAGTAATTACAGGTTCTCATAATTGGTCAGATGCTGCCAATAACAGTAACGATGAGACACTTGTAGTGATTGAAAATTCTATAGTTGCTGCCCATTATGTGCGCGAATTTGCTCGTCTTTATACCAAAATTAAACCCGGTTTACCACCAGCAATTCAAGAAAAAATTAAATTAGAACAAATACGCTGTCCCCAGATAAAAAGTTCATCAACTGAACTACAAGAAATTAAACAAATCAATATCAACATTGCAAGTCTAGAAGAATTAGCAACTCTCCCTGGTGTGGGTAAGAAGTTAGCACAACGGATAATTATTAGCCGTCAACAGCAAAAATTTACATCTTTACAAGACTTGGAAAGAGTTCCAGGAGTTAGTGCTAAAACTGTAGAGAAATGGCGCATAGGCGCAGCCCGTCGTAGATATCACCTGATTTGGTAGGGGCACGGCACATTGATGTCAACTTAAGGTAAAACCTGAGCTTAAGTTGACACCAATGGTGTCGCTACTATTCCACACTATTAAAATCGGCTATATTGCCCCTACGAAGCATTTTGCAACTCAGCAGTACGGACTGAAAGCTGCTGTGTCTGATTACCCCGTTGTACTTTCACCTGTAATACTTGACCAAGGCGGCTGTCTTCCACTAAATTCTGTAATTGTTCAGCACTGGTAATTGGTTTACCATCAATTTGAAGAATTACATCTCCGCGTCGGATGCCGGCAGATGCAGCTGGAGAATTGGGGACAACTCGCATTACAAAAACACCATTAATTTCTGGTATCTGAATAGGAGAGTTGGGATCGGTGTTATTTTGCTTGGCAAGTTCGGGTGTTAAAGTTAGCATTTGCACACCTAAATAGGGGTGAGCTACTTTGCCATCACGTTGTAGTTGGGCTGCGATCGCTTTAGCTTTATCAATAGGAATGGCAAACCCAATACCCATCGCGTCAGGACGAATGGCTGTGTTAATGCCAATCACTTCACCTTGGCCATTTAATAGCGGCCCACCAGAGTTACCAGGGTTAATGGCAGCATCTGTCTGAATGAAATCCAAGCGTTTGTCGTTAATGCCGACTTGGGCGCTGGAACGTTTGAGAGTACTGACAATTCCCAAGGTAACGGTGTTATCAAATCCCAAAGGATTACCAACTGCGATCGCCCAGTCTCCTACTTGGACATTACTGGAAGAACCCAAGGGTGCAACTGGCAAATCGTTACCAGCATTAATCTTGACTACTGCCAAATCTGTAACTTCATCAATACCTTGAACTTTCCCTTCAAAGGTGCGACCATCTTTGAGCCGGACTGTTACTTTATCAGCCTTATCGACCACATGAGCATTAGTCAGAACTAACCCACTCTTGTCAAGAATAAAACCTGAGCCTACACCGCGTAACTGCTGCTCAGGAGGCATCTGTTGAGAGAAACCGTCACCAAAAAACCGACGGAAAAAGGGGTCTTCCATAAATGGATCAACGCGACGAGTAATTGTGCGCTCAGTATCAATCCGAACAACTGCTGAACCAACACGATTTACTGCTGTTGTGACAAAGCTACTGCTACCGATCGCAGCAGTGGCTGGTGATTGCCGTTGGGCAATCAGTTGCGAAGTATCTCCAGCAGTTACTGTGGGTGCGGGTTCGGCTTGGGAGGGCAAAACCTGCAATGTGCTAACGGTTAGCAAAACTCCTAGCGCGATCGCTAAAACATGACTACTGAGTTGACGTATAGACCGGGATGATTTCGGAAATCGCATAATCACAACCTAATTTATAAGCTTAATTGTTGCTTAGTCGTGACCGAAGAGGCAGGGGGCAGGAAGCGGGTATGGGGTCTTTTCCCCTACCCCCTGCTCCCTTTCCTCTTGATGTGACAAATCTATTTACAGTTATTTTTACTTGAGGTTTGTCTGCTCTTCTCAATACTGAGGTTAAGGCATTTTGCGAACTATCTGTAATCAACTTAATTGAAAATTTAACCCAAAAGCTATTATGGACATTTACCCTTTACAAGTTCGGTTTTTACCCATTAATAAAACTTTTGGATTTCTAAATAATACTAGTACCGCTAGGCGGAAGTCAAAAATAAAAAGTCAAAAGGTTTATGAAATAAGCTCTTTAGGACTTTTCAATGGTCTGCTTATTTACACCGTGCTGTACTAAACCTTTCGAGGTAGTGACACACATCAAAAGGAAATAAGGGCTAGTAGACACCGATACTCACTTTTAGTTCAAAACCTTGTCAGATGTGACTCTAGACGATGAACTAACTTTTGAATAAAATTTCATTTCGACTGGCTGCGCCTAGCTGTGGTAAAGAGTTGATGGCTGAGTGGGGAGTGAGATTAACAGGAACAGCCAAAGGTAGTTGTAATTGTTTTACAACATTTTGCAGTAGTTGGTCTTGTCCAGTCCGCAAACCCCAGACATTTGTCCCACGGTTGATAATAGCAAACCAAACCAAACCGCGATCGCGTGTGGGCATCACTCCAGCTAAAGCGCTCACATCCCGGAGAGTCCCAGTTTTGATTACAGTTGCGGCTGGAATGTGTCTGGAGTGTAGTGTCCCTCGCTGATCAAATCCAGACATGGGGAACAAGTCAGCCAGATTCAATTGATGGGCAGCTGCTTCTTTTTGAATAGCCATCAACATCGCACAAGCAGCTCTGGGAGAAATACGATTTTCCGGCCCCAATCCAGAACCATTGATTAACTGAATTTCTACTTGTGGCACCCTAGCAAGGTTAGCAGCAGTTGACTGCACTACAGTGGCTCCTCCCACTGAGTCTGCCAGCATCTCTGCCATCTCGTTGTTACTGTAAACATTCATTTCTTTGATTAGTTGCTTCAAGGGCAACGAGCGATGACGCATTAACAAAGTTTGTTGAGGGCTTGGTTGCGCTTCAACTTTCACAGCACCCGCAATCAAGACTTCAGGCTTGGGCGTTCCCTTGGGCATAATTGAGTGTATATAAATAGCGGGGCGGCCCCAAGTCGCACGATTTAGTGTTTGCTTGAGCATCAGACCCGCCAGCATCGGCTGACGTTGGAAATTCATGGCAAAATTGCCAGTAATGATCAAATTTCCCTTTACCTGCTTGATGCCCATTTTATTGAGAGTATTGCCAAGAGCGATCGCTTCTTCCCAAACAAACAAAGGATCACCACCACCAGTAATTACCAAATCACCCTGTACAACCCCTTTTACCACTGGGCCGGTAGCACTGACTAAGGTATCAAATTGGAAGTCTGGTCCCCAAGTTTTCAAAGCAACTAGTGAAGTGGCAATTTTGGTTAAAGAGGCAGCCGGCAGGGGTGTTGTACCTTGGTGATTTGCCATTAACATCGGCCCCGACTGCATCCAAATCCCCTGACTCTCAGCCAGATTTTGGGCTATTAGTTTCGATGTTACTAACTGTTTCAGATATTGCTGCACCGTAGTCGCCCCAGCTGGATTGGGATCAGGGGCAAGAACCAAGCCAGGGCTACTTTGCCAAGTCAAAGCATCTAAGGCATCTAGAGGTTTGATTTGTACCCCGGCCATCTCTAGCCAGAGCGACACTAAACCTGAACCCAATAATTCCAGCATTTTTTATTCCTCTGTTAGGATTTGAGTTTACTGTGCTAATATACAAGCTTTTTTACAAGAATCAGTATTGAGTCATGATAACTGCTGTTTTTCTCATCTGTTAAGTAGGGTGAATAATATTGTTTTCGCGGCTCCTTTGACAATGCCAAAGTGCCTATTGTTCATAAAGATAGCCACATAAATCCAATTCGCAATGGGCTAACGCCCCGCTCCGGTAACGCAATTCGCAATAAAAATCAAAATAGTTTGTAATTCGTAATTCGTAATTGAATTAATTAAGGATTCATACCCCTACTACTTATAAAGCAGCAATTTTAGAATTTAGTACGGGACTCAACAAACCCAAAAATTAACTTAGCGCAGCGCGTTCGCTCTTAGCGTTTCGGAGAGAAGGAGTCCGCGAACGTAATTACGAATTACGAATTAGGAATTAGTTAAGACCTACTTCCTTTCTGGATGCGCTGCATCCTCTGGTGAAGGCGTACCCATCTGGTTGATTGTGGCAATCATCTGATACAAGCGCCCCAAGTCACGTTGATTGAAGCACAAAATGAGCCGGGGTAGTCCAACAGTTTCATCTTGTGCCTCTTGGGGTAATGCCTGACTTTTTTCAATCCGCCCTTGAATAATAATGTCGCTGAAATTAGCATTGAGTTGCTCTACCTGATCATCTGATATATCTGTCTTCAGACGGATGACTAATTTATTGCTTACATATCGACAGGAGTGATAAACCTGGTAAAAACGGGTAATAGCGTCACAAGCCACATCCACGTTATCCGTCACCGTATAAAGGTTGGGGTCTTCAGGACTGACAAGACCATTTTGCACTAGTTGCTTATCAATATATTCGCTCCAAGATCGCCAATAATCGCCACCAGGGTGATCAATTAAAACTACGGGTACTGGGCCAAATTTACCAGTCTGGCTTAATGTCATACATTCAAAAGCTTCATCTTGAGTGCCAAAACCTCCAGGAAACAAGGCTACAGCATCACTTTCTTTAAGGAGAAACAGCTTGCGGGTAAAGAAATATTTGAAGTGAACTAGCTTAGGATCACCTTCTATAAACGGGTTCGCTTCCTGCTCAAAGGGTAACTGAATGTTTAATCCAAAAGAATTTTCTCGCCCAGCCCCTTCCTGACCCGCTTGCATGATTCCACCGCCACCGCCTGTCATCACCATAAATCCTAATTGAGAAACAGCGCGAGCAAACTTAAGAGCCATTTGGTAATCTGGCGTATCTGGCGCTAGACGAGCAGAACCAAAGATGGTGACTTTACGAACATGTCGATAATCATAAAATAGCTGGAAACCCCTCTCCATATCTGCTAATGCAGCCGACAAGATTTTCCAATCGAGACGTTCAATTTCGGTATCAGCTAGACGAAGAATAGTCGCAAGTGATTGCTGAATAAATTGCCGATTTTTTAATGTCGGTAAGCGAGCGATCAATTCAGCGATATCCGCCTGTAAAGACTCTAATGTGTCAAACGACGCAGATGAGGTCATGAGAACTGCCGCAACAATGGCATTATATTTTACGTGAACGACTTACACTCTAGCAAGCGGGATATCGGCATCTGGTGTACAGTTAACATACTCAGAGCGGGCTTTGAGGTAGTATTCATCACTGCTCAAGCTCAGATCCCCATCTTTTGAGATTGGAACTCGGAAGTTGGTGTTCGGAACTCGGAAAGTCGTGTTCGGAACTCGGAAAATCGTGTTCGGAACTCGAAAGTTGGTGTTTAGAACTCAAAAGTTGGTGTTTAGAACTCGAAAGTTGGTGTTTAGAACTCGGAAGTTGGTGTTTGGAACTCGGAAGTTGGTGTTCGGAACTCGGAAAATCGTGTTCAGAACTCGAAAGTTGCTGTTCAAAGCTTGGATTTTACGTCCCCTTGTCCCTCTTGCCCCCTCATCTCAATTCAGCCCCAATTCTTCCTTCAACGCCTCCGGCACATTCACTGCTGTCTCTAATCCCCGCACACCTTCCCACTGCTGCTTTTTACCCCAGGTCATTTTTTCCATATTGGCATCGCTGAGGTCGGCACCACCGAGAATGGCGTAGCTGAGGTTACTATGACTAAGATCCGCACCGTTGAGCATAGCACCACTGAGGTTACTGCCACTGAGGTTAGCACTGTTAAGGTTGGCATAGCTGAAGTCTGTGCCGAAGAGGATCGCGTCGGTGAGATCGGCACCACTGAGGTCGGCTTCGCTGAGAATCACCCCACTCAGGTCGGCTTCGTTGAGAATCACCCCACTCAGGTCTACACCGCTAAGGTCTGCGCCTAAGAACATTGCACCGTTGAGTCTGGCGTTGTTAAGCTTGGCACCGTTGAGTTTGGCATAGCTGAGGTCAGCGGCCATGAGAATGGCATTACTAAGGTTGGTACTAAAAAGAATTGTGTCACTGAGGTTAGTACCGTTGAGGATGGCGTGACTCAAATCAGCACCACTGAGGTCAGCGCGACAGAGATCAGCATGGTTAAGGTTGGCGCTGTAGAGGTTGGCTTCACTTAGATTCGCACCGAAAAGGATGGCGTTACTTAGGTCGGCATGGCTAAAGTTAGTGCTGCTGAGGTCAGCGCGGTTGAGGTCGGCACGCCTAAGGTCGGCGCGGCTGAGGTTACTGCTGCTAAGGTCAGCACGGTTGAGGTCGGCGCGGCTAAGGTTGGCACAGCTAAGGTTAGCACCGCTAAGGTTGGTGCTGCTGAGATCGGCACTACTGAGGTTAGCACCACTGAGGTTGGCACTGCTGAGGTTAGCGTCGCCGAGGTTGGCACCGCTAAGGTTTGCACCACTGAAGTTTACGCCAGTCAAGTTGGCATCGCCGAGATAAGCAAGGCTTAGGTCAGCCCCCCTAAAGTCTGCACCGATCAGGTTGGCATCGCCCAAGTAAACACCTCTAAAGTTCCCGCCTTTGAGGAATTGCCCGACTATATTACTAAAATTACCAATTTCCAGGGCATCACTATAGTTGATGATCCGCAGCAGTTGGGATGTAAAAAAATTGTCTGTATCTGGTTGAGCAGATGGAAAAAAAGTGATTTTTTGTTTGAGTTCATCTCGCTCTTGGGCGTAGCGGTGTAGCTCTAACAGTAAAATCAATACGTTCAGCCCTGTATATATGTCTACCTGCCTCAGCCCGATCGCAATATTTTGCGCCGCTAGCTTTATCATTGTTTTCTGAGGTAGGTTATCATCTGGTGTCTCATCGATAAATTCTCCCTGACACCAGCGACGATAAAAATCTTCTAGCCGCCAAAAAAGCAGTTCTGGGCGATTTTTTTGACTAGTCACAACCAATTCCATTAGTTGGTTAACTATTTCTGGTTTTAGCGCCCGATTGCCTAGTAAATCATAAATCTCTTCATGCATCTGGCGATCGCACACTCCGAAACAGAACCCAGAAGGTAGTGCGTCAGATGTCTGATCAACTATCTCAGAAGTCAAACTGCTCTTTGATATTGTCCATTTTTCTAAGCTTTTTTGCAGTCTTTGAAACCATAAATCTTCTTGTAAATTATCTTGAGCAAAATTAATGCTTTTATATGGTTCTTTAATACTTTTTCCTAAAGGTAAAACTGCTTCGGTTTTTACAGATGTGGTCTTTGGCATCTCTTCTAACCTTATATCCCTCACATAATTTCTCAGCAGTTGCCAGACTTGAGATAAATATGTTGACATTTCTGTGTCCGTTGTTACATTTAAATTACTGTTTCGATAATTCTGAATTAAAAATTTTTCTATGCTAGTTTGCTTTTCATTGCCGGAAGTTAATAGTATCAATAAATACTACACGAAAAATATCATCCATTGGCGACATCTCCAATGGTCTATACCGACGGTGTTCCTAGAAGTCGGCTTCTTGCTAACCCATAGTAAGCTTAAGCTTCTTCTACTGCTGCAAATAAAGTGTGATCAGAAAAATTATTTCAAAAATCAAGGAATTTTCCACCTTCTTTGGCTAATTTGTTATACTTTTTTCCCAAGATATTTATTAGTCTGATGTAAAAATAATACTTACTGTTTGTGAAAGTCGCAATTGTTAGGAAAAATATTACTGTACAAAAGCATGAATATTGCTGAAAAATAGCAACTAAAATTGAAGTCTAAAGCTTACTGCTTGATATAACAGCAGCCGAGATAATCGGCAAAAAGCCGCTACATAACTTTGCAAAAGTTAAAGATTAATTACGGGATAGCTATCGGAGATATATAGAATGAAGAACAGATTAACTTTTTATATGATTTTGTTACATGGTTTATTTTTAGGAATAGCAACGGCTAGCGCCAAGTCACCATCTGTTAACATTGATCCAGAGTTGTCAGCTAACCGTAAAGCTGCGCCGGTTGTAGAAGCCGTAGTAACAGCCAGAAGCAAAGAGAAATCCAATACTCAGTTAAAGATAGAAACTTCTTCAACTAAAACCTCAGCATTATCGCTAAATAATATCAATATTTATCAGAAGCAGAGGCTACCTTCAGGGCAAGTTTGGGTGGTTAATCAAAATAAACACGCACAGCCTCAACCGTTTATTTGGGTAGTGGGAGATCCTAAAAAAGCAGGACAGCAACCATTTTTACAAGTTGCAAAACCCGCAGAAAAACCTAAACCTAGTAAAACACCAACATCAACGGCAAAGGATGATTTAGAGCCGTTTGATGAAGTAATCAAAGACACGCAAAAGTCAGGAGGATTGTTCACTCTTTATCGTAATAAAGAAAAGAATAAAATTTATTTAGAAATTAAGCCAGAGCAACTTAACAAAAATTACTTAGCTACAGCAACTCTGGAATCGGGTATTGGCGAACGAGGTATTTACAGCGGTATGCCTCTGCAAGATTTTTTGTTTTATTTCCAGCGCGTGGATGATAAATTAAACTTCGTGATCCGCAATGTTAATTTTCGCACTCGTGAGGGAGATCCTCAAGCGCGATCGCTAGCGCGGTCTTTTAGTGATTCTGTTCTTTACAACATTTCCCTTAAAAGCATTCATCCAGAACGCAAAACTCTTCTTATCGACTTAGGAGATTTGCTACTGACAGATTTAGGTGGATTATCTGCAAGTTTAGGAGTCCCAGCAACCACAGACCAGTCATATTTTGGTACTGCTAAAGCTTTTCCTCAAAACTTAGAAATTGAGTCAGTTTTAAATTTCTCTAGTAGCAGTAGTGGTGACAGTGAAGTGGCAAGTTTTGCGTCGCTAGCTGATAACCGTGGCTATACCTTGCGCGTACACTATAGTCTCTCCCAACTCCCCGATAAAAATTATCGCCCGCGCATTGCTGACGAACGCATCGGCTATTTCATCACCGCCTACCAAGATTTATCCAAAGACGATCGCGGCGATTCTTTTGTCCGTTACATCAATCGCTGGGATTTAGAAAAACAAGACCCGAAAGCAGCAATTTCTCCACCCAAAAAACCGATTGTCTTTTGGATTGATAACGCTGTGCCCTTAGAGTACCGCGATCCTATCAAAGAAGGCGTTTTAATGTGGAACAAAGCCTTTCTTAAAGCCGGATTCAAAGACGCAATTGAAGTTCGCCAAATGCCAGATGATGCCACATGGGACCCAGCAGATATTCGTTATAACACGATTCGCTGGATCAACACAGTAGATGGTTATTTTGCAATGGGGCCATCTCGCGTTAACCCATTGACTGGGGAAATTTTGGATGCAGATATTCTCGTAGATGCTAGCTTCGTGCGGGTACTCAAAAGTGAATATCGCCAAATTATTCAACCTAGCCAAACAGAAAATCGCACCACTTTATCAGCCTTGATGCAAAATCGTCTACTTTGCGCCAATGGTTTAGATGCAAAAAATAGCGGTGTCCCCCAACAGATGCAAAAGGGACAAGGGTTATTGAACCGTTTATCTAAAATGGCAAGCGAGTACGATTTATGCTACGGAATGGAAGCTGCTAACCAGTTTGCCGTTGGTTCACTGGCAATGTCATTGCTACCAGAAACCATGGCCACTCCAGACCAGATGAAACAATATATCAACGAATATTTACGTTTAATCATCGCTCACGAAGTTGGGCATACTCTTGGTTTGCGCCATAACTTCCGTGGTAGTACACTGCTATCACCACAAGAGATGAATAATACGGAAATTACCAAAACCAAAGGTCTGACAACTTCGGTAATGGATTATATTCCTCCAAATATTGCCCCTCAAGGGACAAAACAGGGAGATTATTTTCCCAGTATGGTAGGCCCTTATGATGAGTGGGCGATTAAATACGGCTACCTATCAATTCAGACATCAACTCCCATAGCAGAAAAGCCAATTTTAGAGGAAATTGCTGGACAATCCTACAAACCAGAGTTGAGTTATTCTACAGATGAAGATGTGTATGACCTTGACCCCACAGCAGATGCTTGGGATAACAGCGGCAATGTGCTGCTTTATTCTCAGTGGCAGTTGAATAATTCGCGGGTGATGTGGGAACGTCTCGATAAGCGTTTCCCAATGGCTGGTGATAGTTACAGCGATGTGAGCGAACGTTTTAGTACAGTATTGGGTAACTATTTTCAGCAAATATATTACACCACAAAATATATTGGGGGACAGTCTTTTTCTCGCATTCATCCTAGCGAGATACCTTCGGGGAAGGCTTCTGAAGTCGGCCAACGCCGATTACCATTTGAATCGGTACCAGTTGAAGAACAACGGCAGGCTTTAGAAACGCTGCAAAAATATCTATTTGCAGAAGATGCCTTGAGTTTTTCACCAGAATTACTGAATAAATTAGCACCTTCCCGTTGGCGGCATTGGGGTAGTACACCGCAAGTTGGTCGTTTGGATTTTCCAATTCATGACTTAGTGCTATTCATGCAGGGTTCTGTGTTGCGGGATTTACTCTCAGGCGATCGCCTTTCTCGTCTCAAGGATATTGAACTGAAAACGAAGCTCGAAAATGCACTGACTCTACCAGAACTATTTGAAACTTTGCAATCAGGTATCTGGACAGAAGTAATCCAACCAAAAGGTAAACCAATGAAGATTGCTAGTTTACGGCGAGGCTTACAGCGACAATACCTGGACATCTTAACTGATATGGTGTTGCGAAAAGAATATGTGCCAGAAGATGCTCGTACTTTAGCTTGGTATAAACTTAGACAATTGAATGATAAGCTCAAGGAGGTTAATTCAGATGATGAATATACCAAAGCGCACTTACTAGAAACACGCGATCGCATTGAGAAAGTCTTAAACGCGCCGTTGCAAGCGAATTAAAAAAGTTAAGAGTGAGGAGTTAGGAATTAATAGTAAGATTCTTGGCTCCTCTTCTTCTTTCAGAATTTTGGCAAGGCAAAATATATTTATAATGCCTACACAGGCTGAAAAAACAGTTTATGTCAGCTAGAGATAAATTTCACAATGTTGTAAAATCGGCATTGCAAAAAGACGGGTGGCGAATTACTCATGATCCTTTGTTAATTCGCATAGAAAATATTACTGATATGTACATCGACTTATTAATTATCGATATGCTTTCTTAAGAAATAGGTTCTGAGCGAGTTTTGTATTTAGCAGTGCCCTTAAACACTTATAACGATTTTTTAAATAAACCATTTATTAAAACTATTATCCAGCGCAGTCAAATCAATCTAAATCTTACTGAGAATTATCAGTAATGCAAGTTTTGATTAATACTAATGTCGTTAGCGCAGATCATTCGCTCTACCTGTGTTGCACCATTGAAAAACTGTATGCGATAAACATCTGGATTGCTCAATTTTCCCCATTCAGCATAACCAATGCGATCGTCAAAATGCTTCAGGATCAGCGCCATCAAATTGCCATGCGTCACGATCGCAATTGTGTTTGCTTCTTGCTGCAATACTTCATCAATTACGGCTATCCCACGCGCCATAGCACCACGACTTGACTCACCACCATCTAGATATAAATCAAGGTTGGTAAATGATTCAGCTAATCGCTCACGCCAATCAGCAAGCGGTGTTGCACACAGCACACGTTCGGAAAGTCGGTTATCAATCTCGATTGAGAGGCCCAGACGTTCCGTTAGGGGAGCAATTGATTGATATGCTCTAATAAATGGACTGGAGATAACCCGCTCGATCCCAAAATCGAATAACAAATCAGCAAGAGCGATCGCTTGGAGATTTCCTTCTGATGTAAGAGGCGCATTAGCTTCCTGTCCAACAGCTTGGCAATGTCGCACAATATACAGGGTTTTCTGCATCAAGTTTATGTATAGAAAACTCAAAATGAGGCAGCAGGCGATCAAGTTTCCTTCTGCTACCTCTGCATTATCCTAACTACTCAATGCCTTTAAAAACCGTTGCAAACTCTTAAATACACTGGGCTTTCTCACAGGTGCAGCATCTGTTGTTGTTTGCGGTTGTCCCTTTAAGAGGATGAGATCCAACTCATCACCTGATGGCCTTTTGGGTAATTCGGCAATTCTTTGATATTCGCCGTCGGTTTCCAGCCAAACTTCCCACTGTCCGGGGTAGCAGCGATATAGGGCGGTTTCATCGTCTATAGGGCGGAGGTAATAGGTGGATTCAATGGTACTGATAAAACGATCGCGGATTTTTCTTGCTGTATAACCAATACCCACAGTTCCAGCATCTTCTAGGCGGGGATTTAACAAGACTAAAGGGCGATCGCCTATTACTTCACATAGCTTTTCTAACTGCGGTACTTCTACGGAAGTGGGGGCAATGAATAAGAAAATTTCATCCTCTGGCTGAATTTTGGTTTCCAAAGAAGCAGCCCTTCCCGTACCGATATCCAAAATTTGAAATGGTGTATCAACCCAATCGCGTCGGGCTAAGGCCGCAGCACCAGCGTCAGCAAAGAAAATCTTCAAACGGGAACCATATTCTGTAAACAGTGGCAGAAATTGTTCCGCCACTGGCATAAACTTGAGTTCTGGAAACAGGAACTCAACTTGTATGCGAGTACAACCATCTGCAAGGGCAGCTTGGACGGCTACACGAGATTGGGCGATCGCATCTTCAAGACTATTTGGAAGTTCACTCATAGTTTATTATGTCGGTTTAGCATTACTCTCATTGTTCCAGTATTAGCTCTTATTGAGTAGGCAGACGATGACAATCAACCTCAGGATATAAAGGCTCAATGGGTTTTGCGTAGGCGTAGCCCTGAAAGTCATTTGTAGATGGGTTCAGGATTAATGTTGTCTGTTGCTATTGAGATGGGAACATTAACAATAAAGTATTAAGATCAGCGTCTTTTATGAAACCTGTTTTGCATAAAGGTCAACTAACAACATGGAAAGATGACAAGGGCTTTGGCTTCATTCGCTCCAGTGATGGCAGTCAAGACGTTTTTCTTCATATCACTGCACTCAAAGAAACAAATCATCGTCCACAAGTTGGTGATGTAATTTGCTATCAGCTAACAGTTGATAAAGACGGAAGAGTTCATGCTTGCAACGCCTTCATTGAGGGACTGGTATCCAAATCTATGCCGATAACTTCATCTTCTGCAATAGGGAAAAAAATATTCAAGCCCACAGCGAAATCTTCTTTAATATTTGAAGTGTTTCTCTTATCATTATTACCGGGTTTAGGAGCAATACATTTTGCATTTAAAACTTTCAACCCAATTCCTCTGATTCTTTATCCTGTAATGAGTTTTATTACCTTTACACTGTATGCGGATGATAAATCTCGTGCAAAACAGGGGCGTTGGAGAGTATCAGAAAAGAGATTACACTTGTGTGAATTTATGGGTGGATGGTTGGGGGCATTTATTGCCCAACGAAAATTACGCCATAAAAGTAGCAAGGTTTCATACCAAGTTGTATTTTGGATAATAGTAGCTGTTCACATTGTATTTTGGTTGGATTGGCTTGTTTTTGGGAGAAGGCTGGTGGGTTTATTTCTCAGCAGTTTTTCTAGAGGGTAACAGAGCCAAGTTAGCTACAATAAACTGCTCAATCGAGATCCCCGGTTTTTTAAGTTGTATGGAGTTATTTCAAAAATCAAATATTAGTCCTATAACTCATAAATATTACAACCAATTCCCAATCAACACATAAGCAGACCAAAAGCTTGGTGCTTTGTAGTTAGGATGTTTCAGCAGTTCTAGCTGGGCACGGTGGATTGCTTCGGCTTTGGTGGTTTTGCCACTCTTGAGTTCTCGATAGAAGGCACTAACAAACATTGCTGTCGATTGATCATCAATCTGCCACAGAGAGGCTATCGTACTGCGTGCCCCAGCTCGTACAGCTGCTCCTGCAAGACCGAGTGTTGCACGGCTGTCTCCTGTTGCTGTCTGGCAAGCACTCAAAACTAATAGCTCTACTATACTTTTCCCCTGACTGCGAAAGAGAGTATCAAAATCCTTGACATTAATCTGACCATCGAAATCCAAAATAAAAGTGTCTTCAAGACGAGAACTAAATTGACCGTGGGTTGCTAAATGGACTATGTTGAATGAAGTATCACCAATTTCACTCTCTAAATTCTTTTTCTTAAAATCTCCATCTAGTAAGCTAGTTGTCGAGACACCTGCTTTGGTAATGCCCTCGAATTCGGATTTAATAGCAAGCAATGGTGCAAACTCAGAAAAACCTGGTGGCGGCTGAGTCAGTCCTGCTGTTAAAGCTCTTAATTGCTGTTGTACTAGCGGTTTAGGGTCGAGGAGTTGCAGACCCAAGCTCAGGGCAACTGCATATTTCTCTACCAAGTATTGTTTACCATCATAGAGAGCAGCCATTGGTAAATTGCGTAACTGACCATCCAGCACAAACACTAGGGTATTTACTCCACTTTTTTGCAATTGTGATTCCATAGGTTTGAGCAGCCAGTCGTAAACCTGGTGTGCCTGGGTTTGAACGACTTTGGTTGCGGTAGGATTGACAAGATTTTTTCGCAGTTCTACTAAGAGTTTATCTACGTTTGCTTGGGATATCTTGTTACTGTAGCTTTGTAGAGGCTGTTTGGGAATTTTGACAATTACCTGGAGTTCGTCAGGAAGAATAATCGGATAAAAGATGGCAGCCGTGGGATTATCTTTATCTACCACTTGATCGAGGGCTACTCTCTGGCCTTGTAGGCAAGCTTCCCGGAAAAAGTCGTCCAATTCTGCTAGCTGGAGTGCTTCAATCCGCTCTCGTGCTTTCTCTAATATTTTTTCATCTGGTGGTTTTCCTTCTTGGGATTTCAGGAGTAATTCTACTGACTCTCGGTAAACGGGTTCCACGCTGTCCCGGAAGTTGAATTGCACATCCTGGTTCACTACGTCTTTATTGGCTACTAAGTCTCTGCGAAGAGACTCGAGAGTGCCTACAGCAGAATCATACGCCGCGATCGCACCATTAATATCTTTTTGTGCCCAGAGCAATCTACCTAATTGCCACTCCAAGGAATAGGTAATTTCTGGTGCATTGCTGCTCTGTGCTAAAGCTAATCCTTGCCGGGTAAGCTGTTGCGCCTCTTTCCACTGCTTGGTTTCTTCGTACAAGCCGCCTAAACTCTTCAGCGCATAGGCTTCTGCTCGCTTGTCTCCTAAACTTTGAGATTCTTTGATGGCGTTGGCAAGTAATACTGCTGAGTCTTTGGTGCTAAATCCTGAGTAATAATTTTGACTTGATGCTTGCAATATGCCACTCTTGACTTTTGCCAGACTTTCAGAAAAGTTAACTTGAGCGTAAACACTGGCACGACTAAGGGGGAGTTGCTCGATTTGAGACTCTACCAACGGCAAGATAGTTTGAACCTCTGCGGCTCGTTTATCTTCAATGAGTAGGCTCAAGTGATTGAGTTGGGCTTGGGCTTTTATCAGGGGTGAGGGAGATGCTGCAACTGTTTGTTGATAATAGGCGATCGCCTTTGGTATGTCTTCTCGTTTACGGGCATTATTTCCCAGGCTGAACAGACTGGCCCCAATATCAGCGTTTGATTGCAGATTTCGAGCAATTATCAGACTTTCTTCTAACGCCTGACGTGACTTTTCCAAATCACCCAATACCAAAAGGGTATCACCGAGCGATCGCAAACTCACTGTCTTTTCTATAGAGTCTGGTTGAGATTTTAACGTCTGGCTTACCTGTTCGAGTGTTTTGACAGCGCGAGGGTAAAACCCTTGGCTTCGCCACGCCTGTGCTTGATTAATTTGCGATCGCACCACGCCGCTTTTATTGTCTGCTTGCCTATAAATTTCTTCTGTCTGCTGCCAAGTTGCTAAAGCCTTGTCTGCCTGTCCCATTGTCAGTTGGAGACGACCTTGAATATCAAGTGATTGGGCAAATATTTGCAGATTTTGGTTTTCACCCTGTTCATTGAGCAAATTTAAGCTCTCTGTAATTGCCTGCTGTGCCTGATTCCACGCACCGAGTTGTTGGTAAGCTAAGGAAAGATTACTCAGTGTTGCTGCCAGTCTAAGACTCTCCCCTTGTTGCCTATATGTTTGGACAGCCTCTTGTAACACTTCTACCGCCTTGGCAAACTTTCCGCTATCGTATAAAACTTTGCCTTGTTGTAGTAGTGAGGCTGGGTCAGAGGTCACAGCCAACGACGTAACACTGTTAATTGGTAGTTCAGAGGAAGAATTAATTGTGCCAGGAACTTTTGCCAGCACGGGTGAACCAAGAATGCATAGCAATCCTATCAGGAAGTACAAAGGCAAGCGTAAAAAGTGAGCCAGCCTAGTCTTCTGCCAACGCCCTGACTGCTTTTGTTTTTTAATCTTTACAAAATTCGTGCTAAAAATCCTAGTTGTTTTAGCCATAAGCATGACAAAAGGTAAGTGATAACCAGGAACGTACAGAATTAACTGTAGGTATTTGGACTACCACGGTAATGTTAGCATTTGCATTCCATTACTCATGCCTAAGCTTCCACAATCTTATTTGTGTTGATATTAGACCTCTTGTTTGAAGAAGAATTCAGCAGTCACAATTCAGGAGCAAAGCCGGAGACGCTGCGCCGGCCAGAATCAAGACCCTTGCTTGTTCGCCTTTTGCGTTTCCCCTTCTGTTGCGAGACGCTTCGCTATCTGTGCGGCATTCAGACCCGCGACTGTTTTGTTGACCACCAAATTTCCGATTTGGTGGAAGTTTTAAACGCTTTTAAACGCCTTTATTCAAACGCTCGTAGACTCGCTACCGCTATGCTATCTGCTTTATCGCTCAGAATATCCAACTGAATTCTAACTCCTGACTCCTGAATTCTGTTTTGGTAAAACACCAAAAACCTGGTCAAGGGTGACCAGGTTTTATCGAGTTTACAGGCTTCAAATTGTTAAACTAATTAAGTAATTGAAAGTTAATAACTAAGGTGGACTAAACAACGAACAAACTCAGCATTCTTGCGTTTTTCCGCTTTAAAATTTGGTTTTGCCTTCTACATTAGGCTTTTTACCACTTCTATATTTGATATGCTGACATTTGCTTGGGTTCATGACAAGGGGACACTAAGTCATTGACCCTTTCTGTTTGGTTTTGCTTTGTTTGGTGTCCTACTATTTAAGTTATCACTTACTTTGGTGAGTTACAACCCTTAGTTTACTAAAGTTCATGTTCTGTTAGATTTTGCAATCTAGACCCATAAATTTGATCCCCAGCTTTCTTTTTAAGAGAATCAATGGGATCTTGGATAGATCAGCATAGCTAACCAAACTGAATTGTCAGCAATTCCACATAATCTGGCTATCATCTAGATTGTCGGTGACAATACGCCTAATGGCATCAATTTCTGCCAATTGGGCAGCAGAAAGCTTAATTTGGGCGGCTAATGCGTTGTCTAGCGCTTGTTTGGGATAACGCCCCCCGACGATGGCATTTGTTTGGGGTTGAGCAATTAACCACGCTAAAGCTAACTGAGCAAGGGTACAATTATGAAGAAGGGCTATAGGACACAGTTTTTCTAGCGCTTGTTGGGCACGTTCAAAGTTTTCGCCTTGAAACAGTTTATTTTTAGCACGGTTATCTGTTGGGTCAAATTTATGACCGAGAGCAAATTTCCCTGTCAATAATCCCTGTGCTAAAGACGAATAAGCAAGGATAGAAATATTGTTCTCGATACAATAGGGCAATGCATCTTGTTCTACCTGTCTCCAGAATAAAGAATAAGGTGGTTGTAAACTATCAATACGTCCATAACTTGCTGCTTCTGCTAACTGGGCGTGGGAAAAGTTGGAAACACCAATGGCTCGAATTTTACCTTGCTCTTTGAGCAGGTTAAGAGCGCTCATAGTTTCCTCGATAGGTACTATTTTGCTATTGAAAGCACCAGAGGACCAATGTATTTGGTAAAAGTCGATGTAATCAGTTTTCAAGTTGGTTAAAGAACGATGTCTAACGACAAGCCCTTCTCTACGAGAGGCTTCGCCAACGGGTTCGGGGGGTCGCAATCGACGGGAACCGCCAAGACTGCGACCCCCTCACCGCTACGCGTCTACGCAAGCTTGAATGACTTGTTCATACTTTAGATGATTAGCGAAAACTTTTGTGGCATATTCCACGCGATGTCTGGCGACAAGCCGCTACGCGTCTACGCGTACATCAGATAAAGCTTCAGCGATAATTCGCTCAGAGTGTCCTTCACCATAAGCTTCAGCAGTATCAATTGTGGTGATCCCAGCTTCATAAGCGGCTCGGAGCGTTTTAATCGAGTCAACATCCTCAATTCCCACCCACGCTCTTTTACCAGCTTGCCAAGTTCCCATCAAGATGGGTGTGATTTTCACATCAGTTGTACCAAGCGAGCGCTTTTCCATAACTGCTTCCTAATTCATTTCCCTGGATAGTTTTACACGTTATCGGTTTTAGATTGAAATTAAATCAGAGTTACAGTAGATGCTGATGGAATTAACTACAACTTTTCATGCTCTCAAAGAATGGGCAGTCGCCGTCAATGCCTTAGAAAGTGGCAAAACAATTATGTTGCTCCGCAAAGGGGGTATCCATGAACGAAATGGACATTTCCAAGTTGCCCACAAGCAAGTTTTACTTTATCCTACTTATGAACATCAACAAGCTTTCATGCTGAAAGCTGAGTATGCTGATCGTGTTTATCCAGTAACATCAGGTTGGCATCCAGAGACAGTTCCCATCGGCAGTTGGGCTGAAATTACAGATATTTTGCCAGTTAGTGACGAGTCTATTGTCAACACCTTGCTTCCCTTCCATATTTGGAACGAGCATTTTATTAGCGATCGCCTCAAATGGAAACCACGCCAGCCGCTTTATATTCTCCTCCTACGGACATATAAATTACGCCAACAAGAAATTCCCTACCAACCTAAATACGGCGGTTGCAAGTCATGGATTGATTTAGATCAACCAATTGATTTGCAAGGAGCAAAACCAGTTTTATCTGACTTTGCATACACTCAACTAGTAGAGACAATTCGCCAGATTGTTGGCGATAAGTTGTATGCTCCATCTTTGTGATAATCCAAGTTATGGGTTATCAAAGACCAATTTTTTATTGAATGCCAAGGCGCATGAGGAGATGGCGGTTGCGCTAGGCGCAACTGCAACTCCAGCTTGGGGACTTCAAAATCAAAAAATATACCATCCCTGCGGGACGCTACGCGTAGCTTGCTTCCCCAAAGCTATAGAGGCAGGGGGCAGGGGGAGGGAAAGTCGTAGTGAAGTCCAGAAATTGGATAATTTATTTTTTGGAGTTCCCTTAATCAATAAGTAGTTTCCAAAATCTGCGCTTATGTATGTAAGCAGAAAAACAAATAGCCAGATTGCGAACCTTAGTCAAAACAGTAGTTATTGTTACACACAATCATAAAAAGCGCGGATAACATTAGAAAAATCTCCCCTACAAGGAAGGTGAGAGAAAGCTGTTTATCTTTGTGTCCTACTAGCAGCTTTCTCAGGGTAGGACTTGTTAAGTAATTAACTCTTAGTGGATAGAACTTAATTACACTTTGTCTAAAGTATTAGGCAAAAAAGTACCCCACAAGGGTGACAATGTCCTTGACAAAAATCTGTTATTATGCATTATTATCTAAAGGCAAAGGAGTTTGCAATGCATCGACAAATGTGCTGGTTACCTAAGTCTGGTGGCAACGGAGAGAAAATTTTGTATTTGCAAACAGAACCCAATCAACCTTGGCGTCCTTACACTGCTTTTGGACATTTTAAAGTCCCAGATTATCAAATACCAAATGGTTCTAAAGGTTGGGCAACTTATCAAAAACTTCTCAAAGCAGGTTGGACACTAGTACCTACCGCACGGGCAAATGAGTTTGGTAGGAGCAGCTACGTAGAGTCAACAGCCCAAAATCAATAGTTATTGGTTATTAGTCATTGGTCATTAGTCATTGGTCATTGGTCACTTGTACTGAGCAAAGCCGTAAAGGCTGCGGCATAGCTACGCTTCGGGCACAGCCTAAAAAGAGAAGTATGTGGTCATTACTTATTCTCTGCATCTTCCCAGTCCCTTGTTAGCTCACAAACCTCTGGGAGAACCTTCACCGCGAGGATCAGCCGCCCCTTCTAAAGTTCCATCAGATGTTACAGCGATCGCGTTACTATTACCCCAAGGAGTAGTTTCCTTTATTTTGTGCCCCCGTCTGCGTAAGTCTTGCATAGTCAGAGCATCCAAACTCCAGGGTTCAACGCGTAACTCATCTGGAAGCCATTGATGATGTATGCGTGGAACAGAAACAGCTGTACCAACATCCATGTTGTATTCCAGCACATTTAAGATGACTTGCAAAACCTGGGTGATGATGGTGCTACCGCCAGGCGCACCCGTTGCCATTCGGAAATGACCATTTTCTGTGACAATTGTGGGAGTCATGCTGGATAAGGGAGTCTTACGGGGTGCGACGGCATTGGCATCGTTACCAACTAAACCAAAAGCATTAGGCACTCCTGGTGCAACAGCAAAGTCATCCATCTCATTATTGAGAACAATTCCAGTTCCCGGTGTCACGATACCAGCACCAAAACTGAGATTAATCGTGAAAGTCAGACTTACAGCGTTGCGTTCTTCATCCACAACTGTAAGATGACTGGTTTCAGGAGATTCATGTCGGCTTGTATGATTTCGTGATGGGATGATATTTTCTTGCCATTTGTGAATATTAGCTTGAGTAAAACGTTGTAGCGTCTTTTTGTCTACTGGCTTGACTTCGGTCGAGGGTCTAGCCACTTGCATATTAATTTCTTGACGGCGTTTTTTGGCGTAAGCTGAACTGAGCAGTTCTTGTACAGGAACTTTGACAAAATCGGGATCGCCTAAATATTCTGAGCGATCGCTGTAAGCAATCTTCATTGCTTCTACCATTAAATGTAAAGCGTCGGGATGATGCCATCCTAAAGATTTAAAATCAGTATCAGCGATAATATTTAAAATCTGCAATAGATGAACGCCTCCTGATGATGGTGGTGGCATTGAGCAAATTTTAGCTTTGCGAAAGTTTCCACAAACGGGAGTACGCCAGATTGGTTTATAGGCTTTGAGGTCTTCTAGAGTAATTAAACCACCATTTTTTACCATATCAGAAGCGATCGCACGAGCAATACTTCCGGTGTAAAAACTTTGGGGATTTTGGGCAATTGCTGTTAAGGTGCGTGCCAAATCACGCTGCACTAGCTTCTCCCCTGGTTTATAAAATTCACCATTGCGAGTGAAAATTTCTTGTGCGGCTGGATTGTTGAGAACTACTTCCTTGCGGGGATCGTTTGCTTGCAGAGAACGCCAAGTTACCCTATCACTAACAATAAAGCCATTTTTAGCAAGTGCGATCGCAGGTTTCATCACCTCTTGCCAAGAAAGCTTACCATAGCGACGATGCACTTCATAAAGTCCCGCCACAGTTCCTGGTGTCCCTACTGCCAAATAACCATTAATACTTGCATTGGGACGCACTTTGCCTTCTGCATCCAGATACATATTTCTTGTAGCTTTCAGGGGTGCGCGTTCGCGGAAATCTAGCGCTTTCATATCGCCAGTTTTCTCAGAGTGCATCAGCAAAAATCCGCCGCCACCGATTCCTGCGGAAAAAGGCTCAACTACCGAGATTGCAAAGGTTGTGGCTACAGCTGCATCTACTGCATTACCACCTTTGCGTAAGATTAAAATTCCCGCCTCACTTGCTAAGGGATGGGCTGAAACCACCATTCCCTTTTTGCTGCGTAGGGGTAAAGTTAAGGCGGCTGATGCAACTTGGGTGTAAACAAGGAGAGTGAAAGAAAAGATTGCGATGCCCGCCGCAGGCATAGCCATCGCAATTCGCTTGAGTTTAGTAACAGTAAGCATTTTTATGTGATTTTTCCTAAAATCTTATACTTGTTTATGTTTAGAATCTTGGGGAACTCCAAAAAATAAATTATCCAATTTCTGCCCCCTGCCTCTATACAGCAGTTTGCAGCTAAATGAAGTATAGAACCAAGGATTCACAAATCAAATTATTCTTCTCTCTCCTGCCTCCTGCCTTCTTCAATTGGCAATCGACAGATAATACTCAAATCGCTCCCGGAGTTGTTCAACCGTTAAATTTTGAGTCCAGTACTCCACTAGGGCGTGACCAAATGCCCAGGCGTTGCGATCTGGTGAAGCAGAGTTTTCCCGCAATAGCGGCCAGAGGGATAGCAATTCAAAGTTGAGCGGGTTAAGATTACCTGTATTTAAGAGCGAGAAAAGTTCATATCCCATTTGGAGTTTGCCAATCACAATCGGCAACTGTTCCACAGGAATTTGCTCTGCCAGCATATATGCTAGGGCTGGAGATCCCGTTGAAAAAGTAGAAACAAACTGGAGAACGGGACTTTTGAGCAATGCCGTTAGTCCCTGTGTTGTTGTCATCTGGAAAGTGTAATGGTCGATGATTTTGGCAGCAGCGATGGTGCGGGCTTCGAGGTTACGTAAAAAGCGGGCGAGACGGAGTTGCTTAGTAGGTGCGATCGCGTCCACTAATCCCAACGATAGCGCCTCTACTCCCCAAGCGATTCGATTTGTTTTGCTGTCACCTGTAACCACAGGTACAACTAGATTGCAGAAGGTTTCCAGCAGTTTGGCGCGATACTCAGTAGCTTCTCGAATAGCAATTTCTTTGGGGCGATCGCCCCATTCCCAATCATAAGGTGGTTGCCATTCGCGGATGGGACGCAGACGATCTACTTGAGTGACGATCGCGATTGCTGGTAAGTCTGCAACTTCTGCTTTCATATCTTGCAAAAAGTCTACATCCATTTGTAGGGCAGGATCGAGGGCAGGGGTAACTAACAGCAGCAAATCTGCGTTGATGGCATAATCAAGCACTAGGTTTCGGAGATCAGCACGGTTGACTTGTTCATAACCAGGTGTGTCCCAAAGCGTTAGGATTTCTCCACTTTGAGTTTGCCATTGATAATTTTGAATGCGATCGGTACTGGGCAAAACATCAACGGCTGCTAAATCTGCCTGAAATAGTGTGTTAATCAGACTACTTTTTCCCGAACCCGTGCGCCCCACCAGCAGAATATTCACGGGTTTTTGCTCAACCACTTCGGCTGGTTGAGCTTGAGTCAGGATTTCTCGGAGTGTTTGGGTTTTTGCCTTGGGTAGAGTTGGTGTGGATACGGTTGCTGAAACTGATAATGTGCTACGTCCATAGAGTGCGATCGCCTGCTGACATAAGTTTCTCAGGGCAGCTTCCCGAAATAACTGGCTCAAATTCCCCAATAATTGCTGAGTTGCCTGGTTACTAGAACCCTTGCTGGCTTGTTTTGCCACCGCCGCCACAGGATTTAAAACCCACTGTGCCCAGTTCCAAGCTTTCCAGAATTTCCGAGCCGATGGCTCCAACTTTTGGTAAACCTCATATGCTTGGTATGCTTGTCCAACCGTTAGCTGATTGAGGATAGGCGATAACTTTTGCATCCACCGATCCATATCATCCACCGTTCCCCGAATCAGCCCGTAAGCCTGAGGGACGTAAATATTTAAAAGAGGATATTGAATTTGAGGATTGTAGATATGAGCGATCGCTACCACCAAATTTTGGCATCGCGTCCAAAACGTTGCCCAGTCTTCCCAAATCGGGCGATCGCTTTGTGCTGCTTGCAGAATCTCTTGAAGGGCGGCTTCTGCAAGCTTTGTAACATCACTTCCTACTGGTGGTTGCCCTACTGTATCTTCTGCCGTCGATTCCAGTTCTTCTTGGACTTGAGTTAATACAGCTTCCACTTGGTTAACAGCTGGTTGAGTCCATTTGACCAACAGCCAACGCCAACCAACAAATAAAAGGGTGAATACACCCCAAATCCAATTAATGCCCCACGTATGGATCTGTAAACCGGCGGATACCAGTAAGAAAATGATGATGAAAGCGATCGGGATTGCTAAGACTATCCACTGCCACGGTTTTAATCGCACCATTGCCCCATACCTGCTTTGAAATGTTGGGAAATTTGAGCTTTTGCAAAAATTACTCTATAAAAAGTCTATCGTCTTCGATCTAGGCAGGATGTTTGATATTGTTGGATTAGTACTAGAGTGCGATCGCTTTTTAATTATATTTTGGGATCTGAGGAGCGATTATCTTTATCACGCTCCGCGACGTTAAAAATTAAAACCCCCATTCCCCATGTTCATGTAGCGGGGCGAACATAGGGAATGGAGGTTATGTTTCTAAACACGAGCCGAACTGGCAAAAGTTCGGCTCGTGTTTAATCAATCGTCTATTCGCAGTAGTTTGCGATAAAACGGTTGTGAAAAATCGGTCGCACGATGACGTTTATAGTTATCCATAAGTTCAATTAAAAAATTAATAAACTCAAAACTAGCCATCATCAGTTCGTAACTCAAGTCAGCGTTGCCATCAAACTGGATTCGGCAACGGGTTAAGTCTGAGGGTAAAGTAGCAACATTCCAGGAGGCGACAAAGGGAACATGTTCACTGCCCTCTATCTTGCGGTGTCCCTCCAAGACCCCTTTTTGATAGAGACTGATGGCATAAGGTAAGAAATTGCGCTTAGTGCCCTGAACGTAAGGTAAGTAAACACTGGCTTGCTGTTGAGTAGCAGGCTGGAGTTGGTCAATAGACATTATTAAATATTCCTTAAGTTAGTTGGCAACTGGGGATCTTATTGGATGTTAGTAGTATTCCCAAAAGATGTGTCTAAAGCACACAGTAGAGAATGGAGGGCAAGGGAGAGAATAAAAAATTACCTCTTTCCCCTCTGTTCCCTGCCCTCTGCCTCTTCCTCTTCCCAATGCCCCATGTCTCACAAATGAAGTTACTGCAAAGAAATATTAAAATTTCGGTTAGAATAAGGCTGCATTAACTTTTATCAAAGCTGGGCGCAATAACATAAAAAATCCCCAATGTAAAGTTATGGATGTTATTATTGCTGTTTCTCCCAAAAACTAGCTGTTGCTAGCTTGCTATTACTTTGCCCAAACTGGAGTTCTCACTGGAGAAAGCGCCATTTTACAAGCTTCCTGGCCAAGTGGCTATCAAAGGAATCAAGCCTCTGTCTAAGAGTAGCAAACGTGGTTAATTCGAGGTAATTACCCAGAGTGGCGGTGACAAAAAAGTTAGTCCCAGCGGCTTTTGGTTTAGGGATAGCGGGTATTGCAGTTTGCCCATTCCGATTAATATCGGGAAAAGTAGCTTAGGGATATTTGTCCGTAAAATTACTAACTGTAGACAAATAGTGGTCTTTGAATTAAGCAACCTAACCTATGCCAGCGAATTCCTGGCCCGAAGAAGATTCTTATCAAGAGCTTGATCCGTTCAACTCCTTGTTGTCTGACCTATCAGTAGATGAGGAGTCAGTGCTAGAGACAGATCCTGTGTCTCTAACATCCCGGTTTCAAGGTCGTAGACGCAAAGCAGCTCTAGTCTTGACTGTTGTCTGGAGTGGCACGATCGCTCTACATTTAGTTTCTTGGGCTTCCATATTTATTCTAGGACTGACCACCATTTTAGGATTTCATGCCTTGGTGGTAGTGTTTACTAAATCCCGTCGCTATCCAAAAGAAATAAAGGGAGATTTGCCTTCTGTCTCTGTGTTAGTGGCTGCGAAAAATGAAGAAGCAGTAATTGCTAAATTAGTCAAAAATCTTTGTAATCTGGAATATCCAGGTGGGCAGTACGAAGTATGGATTATTGACGATCACAGCAGTGATAGCACACCAAATTTATTAGCAGAACTAGAACAGAAACACGCTCAACTGAAAGTACTAAGGCGTTCAGCAGAAGCTAGTGGTGGCAAATCGGGGGCGTTGAATCAGGTATTGCCCCTGACAAAGGGCGACATTGTAGCAGTATTTGATGCTGATGCCCAAGTTACACCAGACTTGCTGCAACAGGTAATACCTTTATTTCAAAGAGAAAAAGTGGGGGCGGTACAGGTGCGGAAAGCGATCGCCAACGCTAAAGAAAACTTTTGGACTAAGGGTCAAATGGCAGAAATGGCACTTGATACCTGGTTCCAGCAACAGCGTACTGCCCTTGGTGGTATTGGCGAACTGCGGGGCAATGGTCAATTTGTCCGGCGTTCAGCCTTGAAAAGTTGCGGTGGCTGGAACGAGGAAACCATTACCGATGATTTGGATTTAACAATCCGTTTACATTTGGATAAATGGGACATTGAGTGTGTTTTCCATCCGGCGGTGCAAGAAGAAGGAGTGACAAGTGCGATCGCACTTTGGCATCAGCGCAACCGTTGGGCAGAAGGCGGTTATCAGCGCTATCTCGATTATTGGGATTTAATTCTCAAAAACCGCATGGGATGGCGCAAAAGCTGGGATTTGCTGATTTTTATGCTGATTATGTATATCTTGCCGACAGCAGCAGTCCCAGATTTATTAATGGCGATCGCTCGTCATCGTCCACCAATGTTAAGTCCCATCACAGGCTTGTCGGTTACTATGTCGATGGTCGGGATGTTTACAGGTCTAAGGCGTATACGTCAAGATCAGAAATTTTCACCTTCTACATATTTTCTGATGCTGGTGCAAACCCTGCGTGGCAGTTTATATATGTTGCACTGGTTAGTCGTCATGAGCAGTACTACTGCCCGGATGTCGGTAAGACCAAAGCGGCTAAAATGGGTGAAAACCTTGCATACGGGGAATGGGGAATAGCCCTTTTAGGGAATTTAAAATTTAAAATTTAAAATTTAAAATGCAAAATTATTTTTAGTAATTTTGCATTTTTTTATTCATCATCCACATCTGATTCCTCTACCCATTCAGCTGAAGTTATGGAATCGGAGAATTCTGGTGAATCTTCTGCAAAACGAATAATTTGTCCGTTGAAAAATTCTGCTAGACGTTGAGCTGCGATCGCTACTTCATCAACTTCCCAATCAGGTGTAGGTGTTGGCTGTGGCGGTGGAGGCAAAGTTTTCGCCCCATTTCCATTTACACCATTTCCATTTACATCATTTCCATTTACACCATTTCCGTTCTTTGCTGCTAACTCGGTTTTTTGTGGTGCTGGTGATGGAGTTACTGGCTGCGGTACTGGCGCTGGAGGCGGAATTTGCTGGTTATAACTGGGAGTTGGTGGCTGCTGAGGGCGAGTAGAGTCTTTTGGGGGAAGATTTTTTTTAGCTGAGGTAGAGTTTGAAGCACTTCCTTTTTCTAAATTTATCTGGATTTCACGCTGGAAAGTCTGCTGGAAAGCTGCCGTAATCATAGGTAGATAAGATTTCCCCTTGTCATACCATGCCTGTTTGATCGCAATTCGCGCCACAACACCGTCGAACTCTACGAGTTGGCTCATTTGACGCAGCATTTCTTGCCTTGATTTTGGCTGGAGATTAGCAAGCACCTGTTGCCAAACCTGAGTTAAGTCATATTCTGCTTCCTCAACAACTTCTGAAGTTACTGGTTCAAGATTCGCAGGTAACACAGGAACAGCTACAGATTCTGGGCTTGGTGGTGAAACTAAGTTAGCAACAGAATTGTGATTTGTTTGCCGTTCAACTGGGGGAGATGAAGTGACGGGCTGATTTTGGGCAGTCGCTAGATGATGGTTTGTAGCCACTGAGCCTTGTTGTTCGCCCAGAAGCGCAGAATTATGATTTGTTTGCGGTTCAGCTACCGGTAAAGGAGAGATTACATGATTTTGGGTAACTGCTGGAGGATATCTTGGAGATACAGCAGGTATGTTAACTCGCGGCGCGACACTTGGGGTTTGTAGCTGAATATTTGTCGCACTGGGTAACAATCCTAGTAATGCCACTTCCAACCACAAACGCGGCTGGGTGCTATTTTTAATTTGCACTTCCGCTTTTCGCAGGTGTTCTTGTCCTGCCAAAATCGCGCTCATATCGAAGTATTGAGCAAACTCAACCAGCGCTGTCCAGGTTTGCTGAGTACAAGCAACTAAATCATGACGATTAGGTGCGGTTTTAGCAATGAGTAAATCGCGGTAGAAGGCGGCAAGATTTTGCAGAAGAGTTAGGGGTTCTCGACCACGATCTAGAATTTTGTTGGTACAGTCTAGAACAGCTTCGGGTTTATCTTGAGCGATCGCATTTAAAAGGCCCAACAAGTCATGTTCGCTTACTGTCCCCACCAAATCCCAAACTCTATCCGGTGTAACTTCACCCGCTAACAAGCCCAATTGGTCAAGTAAACTTTCGGCATCTCGTAACCCTCCCTGAGCAAGTTGGCCTACCAGGGTTACAGCGTCGGGTGAAATATGAATATTTTCTTTAGATGCGATCGCACTTAAATGCTGAACCATCGCCTCTAATTGAATGCGTCTAAAATCAAACCTTTGACAGCGTGAAATAATTGTTGGTAATACCCGTTGCGGGTCTGTTGTCGCCAACACAAAAACTACGTGCCTCGGTGGTTCTTCTAGCGTTTTAAGTAACGCGTTGAATGCCTGGGTACTTAGCATATGGCATTCATCGATTACATAAACTTTGTAGCGACACTGCACAGGAGCAAACTGGGCTTTTTCAATCAACTCGCGGATATTATCGACACCAGTGTTACTCGCGGCATCGATTTCAATTATGTCTAAGGCGTAGCCCTTAGTGATCCCCTGACAAACTTCACATACGCCACAGGGGTCAGCAGTAGGCTTGTCACTTTTGAGACAATTAAGAGATTTAGCCAGAATCCGGGCACTAGAAGTTTTCCCCGTACCTCTAGGCCCAGTGAATAAATAGGCGGGGGCAATTTTGGATGTGCCGATCGCATTCGTGAGGGTAGTAGCGATCGCCTCTTGGCCCACTAGTTCAGCAAAACTTTTGGGACGATATTTGTGGTGCAGGGGTTCGTAAGACATGGAAAAATAGACTTCAATGCCTTTCAAAGTTAATTACTAGCACCGAGTCGAGTTTGGGATTCAATTATTTTAAACTCTCGTACCTGCTTTGTTTATCGATGCCGCCATACTGCTTACACTCAACTAATGCCGTCAATTTTGGCACTCAGGAGAGCAAGCAACTAGATCATATTTTTTACTATGATTTCAACATCAATATATCGGAATTATAGCATAGCATTTAGTACATTTGTTCTATCAATGAGGTAGGGAGATGAGGAAACAGGGGACAATAACTCTTGACTAATGACTATACATTTTGTTGAATGAACTAGCGTCATAGCCTAGTGCGATCGCTACAATTTTAGGATAAGCAAAACTCGATGGTGCAGCAGATGCTCAAGCGGCTATTTCAATGGTTTAAAAAGCTTTTTCAGAGCTTGTTTGGTGGAAAACAGACTGTTTCAAAATCTAGGGGGAATGTGGAAAGAAAACCAGCGCCACCCCTAAGCGATACGGATCTGGAATTTCTCTTTAACGAACTGTTGGAAGGAGTACATCAAGCACGAGGGGAAGAGTGGGCCCGGAAGTGGTTGCATAATATTGAACATCGCATCCCAACTGAACGCTGGGTTGAGTGGTTAGGGCGCTTGGGTGAAAGATTGCTGGCATCACCCACGCCCAATAATGAAATAGCTGCGCGGTTAGTGCAACTGGGTGAGTTGGGCATCGGAGAAATCGGAGATGTTGCCTATAGTATTGGGATGCAGTTGTTGACACGCAATCAAGGTGAGCCAATTTGGGAATATGAAGGGCCAGATGTTCTCAGCACAACTTTGCCATCTGAGCCAACCGCCCTAATATCAGAGTCAGCAGATGCGCCAGAAAACCTTCCAGAAGGAGAATACCAAACTGTCACCCTAGAAGAGTTGTTTGTGATGTTACAGCAGGATGAAAACTTACGCCAGCAGATTGCTCAACAGCTTGGCGTTGAGACAGATGACCCACAAGTGCTTGTCCAGGCATTGATTAATCAATTATATCCTGCTGGTCAATTGACTACAGAGCAAACAGAAAATTAACTGCTTCGCAAAGCAAAACTCAAGAGTTGAATCTGGGAATTGTAACGTTGTAATGCTATGCTCTTGTAGTTTGGTATATTTTTTGCTAATTTGCGACGAAAGCGCTGTCCTGATCTAATGGATTTTTACGTAATTGATGATTTTTTTAACACAACGATGGCTACAATCTAGAAAAACAAAATCCAAGAGTGTGGCAGATGCTCAGGCGGATATCGCAGTCGCTTAAAAGGTTTTTAAAGCGCCTCCTTGAAAGTAAGCAGGGTAATTCTCTCAAGGGTGCGAGAGGACACAATCTGGTGGAGGTACTACCAGAACTAACCAATGCGGATCTGGAACAATTATTTATCCAATTGTTAGAAGGCGTGCATCAAGCACGAGGACGACAGTGGGCATTGAGGTTTCTGCAACGAATCGAAAATCGGGTTCCGCCTGAACGCTGGATAGATTGGTTGGTGATGTTTGGCGAAAGTTTGCTAGCTTCACCTACACCAGATCCTCTTTTAGCAACAAAGATGGTGCAATTGGGGGAACTTGGTGTTGGCAGAATTGGCGATGTTGCTTATGACATTGGCATCCGGCTGATGCAAAACTTACCTACACAGATAGAGTATGAGGACAATCAGACGCAAGAAGAGGTAGAAACTACTCCTGGGCAAGAACTAAGCCGCGATTTGGGCGAACAGTTATGGGAGCATGATGAGCCAAATGTCATAGAAATCACTCCTGGGCAACAACTAATTCGCAATTTGGGCGAGCAATTATGGGATTATGATGAGCCAGATGTTGTCGAAATCACAACCGATGAAGAAATTCTCTTAACTTCGCCTGGACAAGAGCTAATTCGTAGCTTAGGTGAAGAGTTATGGGAATATGATCTGCCAGATATTGAACCAATAAAGCCAGCGCCTGAAAACGCCACTTTTGAGGAAATATCGTCCGGGAATTTAGAGGAAATGGCATTGGAGTCTGAAAGGGAAGATACCCAAACCACGATCCTCGAAAATTTCCCTCTCCCCGCAGCCGAAGATTCAATCACCTCATTAGCCCAGCTAAAGTTCGGCGATGAAGAGGAGGTTACTCCAATTACAACAAGAGCAAATCTCCTTTCCACTAGGCAAAGAACTGAATTAACAACATCTGCCTCGGAAGAAACCTGGGATAACACTCTGACGCATTTAGAGGCAAATGTGGCTTATACCCTGGATCAGTTGTGGGTAAGGTTGGATCAAAGTACCAATTTAATCCAGCAACTTGCTTCTAACTTGGCTGTTCAAGGTAGTACCCCAAGTTCCCCAGGTATTATTGAGCGACATAGCGATAATCCGATTACCAACGCTCAAGGGTGGTTTTACCAAGGTCTAAGCCAAGCGAAAACAGGTGATTTGTTAGGTGCGATCGCATCTTACGATCAAGCTATTGAACTTCAACCTAAATCTTCAGAATATTGGTTTAACCGAGGCTTGACGCTGTTCCATTTAGAACGTTTTGATGAAGCGATCGCATCTTACGAAACCGCCACACAACTGAAGCCCGACTTCTACAAAGCTTGGTACAACCGGGGTGGAACTCTGGGAGAATTAGGATATTTTGAAGAAGCGATCGCTTCTTTTGACAAAGCCATAGAAATCAAGCCAGATTACCAAGAAGCTTGGGCTAGCAAGGGTTTGGCACTGCTGAAGTTAGGTTGGCTACCGGAAGCTATTTCTAGTTATGACCAAGCGCTACATTTGGAACCAGAAGACCAGGAAAACTGGTATCACCGAGGCATAGCCCTAGCTGTCGGCGAACAATTTACAGAGGCGATTATATCTTACGACAGAGCTATAGAAATTAACCCAGAGTATCACGAAGTTTGGATAGACCGGGGTGTAGTGCTGTTTAATTTAGGAAGATGGTCAGAAGCGATCGCTTCTTGGGATAAAGCCCTTTCAGTTCAAGCTGACTTCTACTTAGCTTGGTACAACCGGGGTATAGCGTTAGACAACTTAGGCCGCCGCCAAGAAGCGATCGCCTCCTATCGGCAAGCGATCGCCATTAAACCCGACTTCCACCTAGCTTGGTATAATCAGGCAGTAGCATTGTTTTATTTAGAACAGTTTGCTGAAGCGATCGCCTGTTATGACAGTGCTTTGCAAATTAAACAAGATTATTGGGAAGCTTGGATTGGTCGGGGAACTGCGATCGCTAATTTAGTAGATGCTGACGCATTGCTAATTTCGAGTAGTATAACAGCGACAAATCCCGCCTTACAACAGGGCGGCTACGAAGGGAAATTAGCCAGCTACGAGGAAGGGTTAAAGCATCTGCGAACAGATACCCACCCAGAAGGTTGGGGTAGATTGCATTTTGCGATCGGTAATACTTACTACGACCAAGGCAAAAAGAATACTAATCCCCGCGATTATTGGCGCAAAGCTGCATCTGAGTACCATCAGGCGCTGTTAACCCTGACACTAGAGTATTTTCCCCAGTTCCACCTAGAAGTTTTACAATCTCTAAGCAAAGTGCTGATGGGTTTGGGACAAACAACACAAGTTCAAGAATTGCTGCAACGCGGTACAGATTTGTTGCGACAATTATTGAGTGAAGAAACTCGCTCAGACGAAAGTAAAAAACAGCTAGCTCTAAAATTTGCAGGTTTTGGCCAATTGGCAGTTGATTTAGCCGTAGAGTCCGGTGATTTAGTTGAAGCTTGGGAAATTGCCGAACAAGGTAAAAATGCTTGTTTAAACTGGCTGCTCTCTGGCTGGAATGATAATATTTACTCACCTTATTATGGGGCAATTCAACAACTATTCAATCCCACAACAGCAATTATTTACTGGCATATTAGTCCAGTTGCCCTACATACCTTCATTCTCAAAGACCAAGCGCCATCACCGATCCTCCTATTTACACCCATGCAAGATACTGGGGCAATACCTTTAGGAGAAGATGCAATTCTTCTAAATGAATTACCCTTACCTGAAGCAGTGCAACGCCTAATTGAATTTGAAACTTGGCTAGAAGATTGGGAGCAACAATATCAAGAATATCGCACCACGGCCCAAGATAAAGAAAGTAAAAGTCAGCATTCTTGGCGAGTTGATATGGAATACAAGCTGTTGCAACTGTATGAAATCTTGAATATTTCCACAATTGCACAGGAACTCGAAGGCATCACCCAACTGGTTTTAATTCCACACCGTGATTTGTACAGATTGCCCATTCATACCCTTTTCCATCTTTCTTCCCCATCACAGGAAGAATTGCCGAATGTGGAGTCAAATTTCGCTGTTACCTATCTACCTAGTGCCCAAATAGGTTTATCAATAAGAACTGAAGATATTTGGCAGTGGCAAAATCAATTATTGCTAAGTGTTGAACATCCCGAGAGTACAGGTTCTCCCACACCTAAATTTGCCAAACTTGAGTCTGAAGTTGTTAGCCAGATGTTCAATAATATCCAACGAATTCAGGGAGTAGAAGCTACAAAAGAGATTGTCGAAAATGCCTTTTTTGATAATTACAACATCTTTCATTTTACGGGTCGTGTAACTAATAATTTAGCTGAACCTAAAAAATCAGAATTAGCATTAGCAGCCGAAGACAGACTTACTCTAGATGAAATCTGCCAACAAAATCTAGCAAGTTACAACCTTATTACTCTATCTGCCTGTGAAAATTTAAGTACTAGCAAGCACACTATCAGCAGCGAATATATAAGTTTAGTGACTGGTTTTGTGAGTCAGGGTGTTCCTCATGTAGTGAGTACTCTTTGGAGTGTAGAATCTTCGGCTAGCGCCTTGATCATGATAGAGTTCTATAGAAGATTACAGCCTAATAAATCAGCAGTTACTGCCTTAGCTGAGGCAACACAATGGCTGAAAGAACTAACTGCTGGGGAACTGACAAAATGGTATGAAGATATCTTGAATAATCTGCATCCTGAAGAATTACGAATTCAAACTTATTTAGCGACACAAGTATATAGAAATAGTAAAATGGCATCAGATAAAAATCTTTATAATCATCCTTACTACTGGGCAGCATTCACGATTACAGGTAAGCCGAATTAATCTTTTGAAACTTAGTCAAAATAATTCATAAATAATAATTAGTAGGTTAGGTTGAAGAACGTAGCAAGATCCCTGCATGGTAACCCAACATTTCCGGTCTTTGTTGGGTTGCGTATTGGTTTATAACCCTTAATTAAGCCTAATCTAGCTCCCTGCGTCCTTCCAATGCCCTTGCCAGGGTCACTTCATCGGCGTACTCCAAATCACCACCTACAGGCAAACCAAAGGCAATCCGCGTTACCTTGGTAAATGGTTTCAATAGCTGACCGATATACAGGGTTGTTGTTTCCCCTTCTATACTCGGACTAATTGCCAGAATCACTTCTTGAGGTTTTTGCTGACTCACTCGGCGCTGTAAAGCCAGTACAGTCAACTGTTCTGGCCCAATTCCATCAATTGGCGAAATTACCCCACCCAAAACGTGATATTTGCCTTTGTACTCGCGGGTTTTCTCCAGCGCAATCACATCACGAGGATCTGCTACGACACAGATAGTATTGTTGTCACGGTTGGCATTGCGGCAGATTTCACAAACAGGTTCAGCAGACAAGTGAAAGCAAACAGAACACAAGCCGATCTGTTTTTTTGCCTCAATCAGCGCTTGTGCTAAAGCTTCTACTTCTGCTTCTGGTCGCTTTAAAATATGCAAAGCCAGTCGTTGGGCAGATTTGGGACCAACTCCTGGTAGGCGTTGCAATTGCTCAATTAACCGTGCTAAAGGGCGTGCGTAAACCGTTGTCTTATCTCCAGAATGTTTTTACCTTAACTATGATGACATTCCTACAGACTTTTGGAAGGGAGCGTTGATGATTTAGTGATGAATCGCATCTAGAGACACAATTCATCAGGTTTTATGGTTTTATCAACCAGGCGGCCAGCTCAACTGCCGTCCTCCTAAAATATGCAGATGTAAGTGGTAGACTGTCTGGCCACCATCATCACCAGTGTTGATGACAACTCGATAACCGTTTTCCAGTCCAGCTTCTTTTGCAACACGTTTGGCGGTTAACAAAAGATGCCCCAATACAGCATGATCCTGAGATTCAGCATCAGCTAGTGTGGGAATGGGTTTTTTGGGAATGACGAGGATGTGAACAGGCGCTTGGGGGTGGATGTCTTTGAATGCCAGGGCTAAATCATCCTCATAAACAATATCAACGGGAATTTCCCGCCGAATGATTTTGCTGAAAATCGTTTCTGTAGTTTCACTCATACCAATCTACCTACTCATCTGCTAGAGATTTTAAATGTTTATTGTGCTGACTAGATCATCTACACAACAAAATACTCTTTTCTGTGATAAAGTTTTCCATAGATAATATTTGTACAACCGCACTATCCAGACAATAATTACAATCTGACATTATTAATATTTATAGGCTCGCTTAAAGTATAAAATTCTCAATGCTATCGAAATCCAGCCTATGCAAAAGATGAATAATGTTCGGCTGTTTGCTAATTTCTACAACATCAAAATGGCTAAGTCAAAATACCAAAATTATTCCTTCCGTGGCTTTTAAAACAACCTACTAGGAGAAAGTTTTTAATTACGTACCTGCCTTACCTAGCATTGCCTTTTCTTTATAACTGATGGAGCTTGAAGGTCCTAAGGTGTTAATTAAAAAACATACCCAACAATATTGATTATTTACATACCATAAGTTGCAATAGATATATTGATATTGATACGCCAAATGTCTACGAAGAACTACTATTATTTTGTCAATAGGACAGTATGCTTAATCTACAATGATAGTGCTATACCTTTGTAGTTGAAAATTTTCATAAACCACAAAGCCAACTTTTGCAACACAACCGTATTTGATGGCTAAATCAATTGTTTCAACAAAACGGCTTAGTAGCCAGTTAATCCACTGGTTGCTTGAAGAAGACCGAGGAGAAAAGGAAGGCCCCTACCGCAAGGAAGAACCACATCGCCAACATCCTTGGTGGCAGGTGATGTGCTTGACTGGTGTAGATTATTTTTCAACCCTTGGCTATCAACCTGGGATTGCAGCACTAGCGGCTGGCGCTCTTTCTCCTTTAGCTACCTTAATTCTAGTTTTGCTGACGCTCTTTGGAGCATTGCCAATCTATCGGCGCATTGCTGCCGAAAGCCCTCATGGTGAAGGGTCGATCGCAATGTTAGAGCGTTTGCTCCCTTGGTGGCAAGGCAAATTACTTGTGCTATGCTTGCTCGGGTTTGTGGCAACTGACTTTATTATTACCATTACCTTGTCAGCTGCCGATGCCACAGCCCATATTATCGAAAATCCGCTTACCCCACATTGGCTTCACAATCAGACGATCGCAATCACCCTGATATTAGTTGTATTACTAGGCGCAGTTTTCTTGAGAGGTTTCCGAGAAGCGATTGGTATTGCAGTATTTTTGGTGGGAGTTTATCTGCTGTTAAACTTCATTGTGACTAGCGTCGGTTTGTATCAGATTTTAACTCACCCAGAAGCGATCGCTAACTGGCAGACTGCAATTTTTACACGCAATTCCAATCCTTTTCTACTAATCGGCATAGCTCTCCTTATATTTCCCAAGCTAGCGCTAGGATTGTCAGGTTTTGAGACTGGCGTGACCGTTATGCCCCTTGTTGAAGGTAACAGCAGCGATACTCAAGAGCATCGCAAAGGGCGGATTCGGAATACACGCAAGCTGCTTACCAGTGCTGCTCTAATTATGAGCTTCTTTTTGCTTACCAGCAGCTTTATAACCACTCTACTGATTCCAACCGCAGAATTTGCATCTGGGGGCAAAGCCAATGGACGGGCCCTTGCCTACCTGGCACATCTATATCTAGGCGATGGCTTTGGCACAACTTACGATTTAAGTACTATTTCCATTTTGTGGTTTGCAGGTGCATCTGCAATGGCAGGGTTGCTGAATATTGTGCCTCGGTACTTACCACGCTATGGCATGGCACCCAATTGGGCACGAGCAACGCGACCTTTAGTGTTAGTCTACACAGCGATCGCCTTTGTTGTCACAATTATCTTTCGGGCAAACGTGGAAGCCCAAGGTGGGGCTTATGCAACTGGTGTGCTTGTGTTAATTACCTCAGCCGCCTTTGCCGTAACCTTATCAGCCCACCGTCACAGACAGAAGCGGGCAAGACTCGTTTTTGGCATTATCACACTGCTATTTATATACACCACTATTGTTAATATCATCGAAAGACCAGAAGGCATTAGGATCGCTGGGTTATTCATCGGTGCAATCATTTTTACCTCGCTGGTTTCTCGTGTTTGGCGTTCAACAGAACTGCGAGCAGAGCGGATTGAAATTGACGAACTTGCTAGCCAATTTCTTGCCGAAGAGAGCCAAGGGGAAATACGACTGATTGCAAATCGGTTAAATAAGGGCGATGTCCTAGAATATTTTATGAAAGAGAAAGAGGTACGCGAGGATAATCATATTCCACCCAACGATCCAATTCTTTTTCTAGAGATTCAGGTATCAGATGCTTCGGAGTTTGCGGATGTCATCAATGTAAAAGGGGTACAAGTTGGTGATTATCGCATCCTCCGGGCTGAGAGTGCAGCAGTACCTAATGCGATCGCGGCTTTACTGCTTTATATTCGTGACCAAACAGGTAAGATTCCCCATGCCTACTTCGGCTGGGCTGAGGGCAACCCAATACAATATTTACTACGTTTTATCTTGTTTGGGGAAGGCGATATTGCTGTGGTCACCCGTGAAGTGCTCCGTCGGGCTGAAAAGAATCCCCAGATGCGTCCTGGCGTTCATGTCGGCGGGTGAGAAAGAAGAGCAGCGGAGGCAGGGGGGAATTTTAGAAGTTGCCAAATTATCGCGCTTTCTCTGCAACGCTAGAAAATTTATAGCGATTCTCATTTGAATGAGTACTGGCTAGGGACAAAGCATTGTCGTGTACCTACGAGTATCTGTGTTATCTGTATTGGGCTATAGTAAAGCTCAAATAACTTCAGGAGTACTTACAATGAATCAGATACAACTGACTTTAACTATTGGTTACCTGTTAATGACATGTTATTTTTTAATAAATTGGTTAATATTCTCCCTACGTCATCCTGCTTCCACTCCAGAAGACAAATTTTTATCGGTTGTAATGTTTTTGGTCACAACTATCTTCTGGCCTTTAATGATTCCAATGGCTTGTTTAGAAATGGTTCAAAAAAAGCAAATAGACTTTAATAAAATGGTTCCTGTTCTATTAGCAATATTTGTATTTAGTATTTCATACTATTTTACTGAATAATTCATAATTAACCGTCACCAATTGCATACAAAAATAGAAGCCGGAGGGTTAACTTGTTAGCCTCCGACTTCTTTATGCAACACACTACCTTCACTTCTTAGGCAGTCTATTTATTAATTTGAAATATCCTAACGCCGTCTGCTGCCGAAACCAGTTGAGCGGCGGGGTGCTGAACTACGTCCACTACCAAAACCACTACCAGAATTACGTCTGGGTGAAGTGGCTCTGCCAGAGGGTCGCAACGTGCTACCACCAAAACCAGAACCAGAAGGACGGTTATTACCAGTAGTGCTACGCGGTGCATTGCGTACAGTTGAATTACCAGGATATGACCTTCTAATTGTCCCTGTATTGCGGAACGCAGTGCGATTTCTCACGGCTGCAGGTTGTGTATTGTAGCGAGTTTGATAGCTTTGAACTGCTTGGCCATAGCTTCCGCCATATCCACCAAAACCAGTCAATCCTTGACCTGATTGATAGACAGGGGGTACATAATACTGAGGTCTAAACAACATACTACCAATTGCCTGACCCGCCAAGCTACCAGCCACAGACCCAGCAAATGGTGCCCAGAAGCTATTTTCTCGACGGACTACAACCGTCTCTTGTTGTCCTGTTTGAGGATTGACTTTATTCTCGGTAACATTGTGGACGTACTCGATTTTAAAGTCTTCCGTAAGATATAAAATAGGTTGTCCATTTTCTACCTTCAGATAGGTTTTCTTGCCCTGCTTGATTTCATCATCAGTTAACCGTGCCATTTGCAAATTTTCGGTTGCAAAGGTTGGGGGATTATTGTTAAGCAAAAACAAGCTGTATTCACCAGTTGCATCGTCGTATGTAGCTTGCTGTATTTGATACTCTCCGTCACTCAGCTTGGTGTTAGGAGAAGTTTGGCTAACGTTCTTAGCTGGAGGGGTAGTGGTATTTTGCTCTCCTCCCCCACAGGCTACTGTTGTCAGGCACAAACTCATAGCTAAAAAAACGGCTGTAAATTTACGCACTATGGTCATGATCATTGGATTATTGTCCTATCTCCAAGCTTAACAATTTCTCGATATGAGTAGTAAGTACGGACTACCCAACAGATTACAAAGGAATCAATTCTGGATAATATTGCAACAGTTGGTCGCTAGTGAGTTCATCGCCTAATTGTGCTGGCGAGAAATGTACTTGGATTGCTTTCAATCTATGTTTATAATGCAAATTTATCAATGCTTTCAATCCTTCTTTCAGTGCTTGAACGTTAGAAAGATCAGTTTCTAGCTCTGGTACTTCTCCTTCATAAGCTACTGTAAGCATCACAATGACATTGCGGGTTACAGGTATAGATAAAGGTTCATTCAATCCAGAGCCAGAACTATAATCTGGTTCACTGAGATATCTTTGGGCAGAGTCAGTAAATAATTCATTCACGTAATCTCCTGCCTCGCCTTCATCAAAAAATACGTCACCTTCGTTAGCAGCAGAAAGCCAATATTCATCGTATTGCAGTAAGGTTTGGCTAATTTCTACTAATCCTTCTCCCAAAACTTCTAAATCACCATCGGCATCGATCGCATCTCGTCCTGCACTATTTAATACTCCCAAAATTGGTGCTACTTCACCTCCCCCTAAGTGCAGAAATAGGCGAAAGACTACATAGCGAGTTCGACCAATCATTCTATTAAAGCTATCGCGCATTCTTTCCTCCAAATTTCATTTTTTTCATTAGTAATTAGTTTTATAAATAATATCTAATATCCCATAACTAATAACTAATATTGTGAAATCCTTTGACAAAATCCATAACCATATTCAACGATGGTAATATATATTTTGTTGCTTCACTAGAGTTATCATCATAAGCTGGAGCATTGAGAGCAGAGCGATTAATAAATCTTTTTCCAAAATGAGGATTGTCATGGGCAATCAAAGTGTGGGCGCTGGAATTCGTTAAAATTATTTGGGTTGGCGCTTTACAAAAATTTAATTTTGCAGCTACTTCGATATTTTTTTTCATCTGTTTAATTGTTGTAGCCTGACTCATCGCTTGCTCTATAAGAATATTTAATTCTTTCACGCTCTGGGGTGATTTTAGCGATTTTAAATTTTGGTTTGCAACAACTTCATTGTTAATCATTTCCACCATTCTGGAAATATTCTTTTGGGTAGATACCGCATCTAGAAAGGGAAGAATCACAATGTAAGCAGTAGAAAATAATGCTTCATCACTATCTAGATGAAATGTGAAAACAGTTCGACGACGCCCACTTTCCATGCTTGGGGGTTGTTTCAGCCCCCGGTATTCCTGAGCAATTTGATAATAAGCACCAGCAAGAGCAAAATTGGCTTCGTGTTCTAGGGCGGCATCAACAATAATTCTGATTGTTGGCGGTGTTTCGTTAAAAAAATCTCGTGAGTCTTCGGCATGGAAGTTTTGGATAATGGAGCGATCGCCTGCGGGGCTAAGATCAACCCATTCACAAATCATACCTTCGGTTTTTAAACCAAATCTGGAGGTAGCATAAAGCTTTGCTCCTGTTAAAGTTGCCCCTGTTAAATCAGCACCAATCCATTCCGCCCTAATTAATTTGACCTGAGTTAAATTTGCGTGGATGAAAATTGTATTCGTTAAATTGGCATTGCTTAAATCTGCGCCACTTAAATTAGCTCCGCTCAACTTTGCGCCGCTCAAATCTGCCCACCGAAGATTTGCACCGCTCAAATCTGCCCACCGGAGATTCGCTCCACTCAAATCTGCTCCGCTCAAGTTAGTATGGCTGAGATTCGCTTGTCTGAGTTCGGTGTCTCGCAAGTTTGCACCGCTCAAGTCACAACGACTGAGGTCACTAGCATTTAAGTTAGCCATCTCCAAGTTGGCTCCCGTTAAAGAAGCGCCTTTTAAGACAGCCTCACTCAAGTTAGCGTGGCGGAGATTCGCTTGGCGGAGTGTTGCTTCTCGCAGATCGGCGCTGGTGAGATTAGCCTCCAACAGGTCGGCGCGACTAAGGTCAGCACGAATTAACTCGGCACGAATCAATAAAGCTCCTCTAAGTTGAGCGCGACCTAGATCCGCTCGAATCAAATTAGCGACGTTGAGACTAGCGTTGTTCAAGATGGCGCTACATAAATTCGCGCCACTTAGTCTTGCTACATTCAGCTTGGCATTGCTCAAGTTAGCTTCACTCAGATTCGCGCCGCTCAGGTTGACTATACTCAAATTAGCATTGCTAAGATTCACCCCACTGAGTTTGGCCCCACTCAGGTTAGCTTCTGCAAGGTCAACACCATTAAAGTTTAAGACTCCTGCTGCGTATTGTTCCAGTAATTCCTCTACAGTCATTGATGCTACCCCTTGGATGCCAACTTTAATAGTTGGTAAAGTCATAAAAACGGAATGTCAAAATCAAAAATGAATATTGGGATTTTAGGACTGGGACTGATAGGCGGATCTTTGGGTTTTGATTTGCGATCGCAAGGACATCATATCTTAGGAGTCAGTCGCCGTGAAGCCACATGTCAAAAAGCAGTTGCTCTCGGCAGTGTTGATCAAGCATCCGTTGATCTGAGCCTGTTGGCAGCCGCAGAGGTTGTATTTATTTGTACACCTCTAGCGCTTATTGTGCCCCAATTTGAGCAGATGATCGCTCATTTGTCTGCTGCTACTGTCATAACTGATGTGGGATCGGCGAAAGCAGAGATAGTTAAGGCAATTTCTCCCCTCTGGGATAATTTTATCGGCGGTCACCCAATGGCGGGAAGGACAGACAGTGGCATAGAAGCTGCACAGCGAGATTTATTTGTTGATAAACCTTATGTGCTGACACCAATAAATACAACACCAACTAGTGCAATTACGGTTGTGGAAGAAATTGTGCGATCGCTTGGGGCTAATATCTACTATTGTCAACCTGAGCAACATGACCGCGCTGTTAGTTGGATTTCTCATTTACCTGTAATGGTCAGTTCCTCGTTGATTGCTGCTTGTTTGAGTGAAACTGACCCCGATGTTTTGGAATTAGCTCAAAAGTTAGCTAGTTCAGGCTTTCGGGATACCAGTCGTGTAGGTGGTGGGAATCCAGAGTTGGGTGTGATGATGGCACGGTATAATCGTCAGGCACTGCTGCGATCGCTGCAACAGTATCGTCACAATCTCGATGAGTTGACTAACTTAATTGAGCAAGAAGATTGGGCAGTTTTAGAGCAAAAGTTGAAATTAACAGGGAAAGCACGACCTGATTTTGTTGATTAGTTTTAGGGTGCGTTACGTTATTAATAACGCACCCATTTAAACATTTGGTAAGTTCATTGCTTATTGGTTATGAATGCTTTTTGAGCTTGTTGATCAAGTCGGGTGGATGCTTCTGGTTAAATCAATAAATATAGCCATTCAGTAATTTTGACAGCAAAACCTTTACAAAATGCTACTCAACAGTTTTATAATCACCAAACTGATGTACTATACAGATAAATTTACAAAAATAAACAATGGTAGAACGCCCAATCAAGAAATCGGAACGTCAGTCCCAAGGAAGCGCTGACAACAATTCCGAAAATACGGATTCTATACCTCCTATTGAATCCAACCCCAAAAGCTCAAAACCTCGTAATCGCTCGTCTGACAAAGGAAAAAAAGCATCATATGGGGAAGAAAACAGACAACAGGGGAATCCTGCTCTAGCACGTGGCCCAAAACCTGTTAAACCTCCAGTCAAAGTCCAAACAGAAGAACTTGAAACCGAATCAGAACCTACCTCTGAGGAGCCTCAAGAGTAACATTACAAGTGCTGCGTGTGATGTGGGAAGTCGCAAGCGTATGAAAACTAGGATTTCTGTCTTGAAGGCAGTTATCATAGCCCACATCACCATTGGGTTATTTTGATATTTAATGTTTTTACTCAATTTCTGTAACTAGCCATTGCCACTCAGTGACTACAGTATTAGATATGTTGAGAACCAATTGCTGTCCACTAGAGAGTGGCACATAGACTTTGAGTGCATCAGTTGTTGGTAATTTAGGCAAGATATCAGTTAAGTTATATTCGCCTACATTAGGGACGGGTGCAGTTAAAGCATATGCATCTGATGCATTCAGTAATTTTCCTGCTGCTGTCTCAATCAATAATGGTTGGGTGTGAGCAATTTCAACAACACCCGGAAAAGCAACTAAGCGCAACCGTAAGTCTTTTACCGGACTGCTGTAATTCTGTTTGAACAGTAGCACTTGCCAAGCATATCCTTTTTCATCCTTGATAGATACTTGTGAGTGGTAGCGTAAGACATCAGGAGAATCATGGTGTTGACGCAGCATTGCTTGTACTGGCTGTACACTCCATCCACATACAGTTAACGCTAGAAATACAACTAGGGCACAACGCCAAAAATATTGTTGGAATTTTCGCTTCATGTGACGAAATAAATCTGCATAAGAATGATAATCGTGGTAGTGGAGGGAGAGGCTGCTGTAGCTAAAGTTTCGGCGTTGCTGATTAAGAGTATGAATTTATCTCATGCAGAGGCGCAAAGTCTGAGAGAGTAAGAGTTTGAAATCTTTGATTTTTTAATTTCATACTTCAATTCAGCAACGCCAAAGTTTCTTCATGTTTATATCTCTGTGGAATAGATGTGTATCAAGCACTCATGGGTAAATAAATTTGGCTCTCCCAGACTAGTTATAAAAAAATAATACTTGATATCGGGTTAAATGCTTATATAGTAAGGGTTCAAGAAGAACAAAGCATATTTTTATTAAATCTTTGATTTATTTTAGACAAACCTTGTTATATCAATTGTTTTAGCCGTTTATTGGTGTTAATTTATCAACGCAAGTTTAGCAGAGCCATAAATTTTTACCTCTGCAATGAGGTATTCGCTCCCGGTAGAAAGACTTTCAATTGCCGGGTGAGAAGTTTGGAACCAGAGCAAGGCGGCACAATTCAAGCGATCGCTCTAACTACTAGTTTAGCTTGGAGGGATAAAAGCCTGTGGGGCAATCCTATAAGACTTGTCTGTAAACAATAGCACGAGTTTGGAGTATCACTGCATCTCTACTCTGGTCACACCAAACTTGCTGGAAATCGACTTCTACCTTTCTCCACAGGATGACGCTAGCTAAACAAGCGATTAAACTATGGATAATATCAAGCAAGTGTTGCTTTTAGCACCACTTACCTAAATTTAATTTCATTGTTACATCTAAAATCTCATCCTGCTATATAAATATCGATTATGTCAGTGTATCAAGGAAGTTGTGGGGAGACCGCCGATTTGATTATTGGTGTTCACAACCAAGAAAAGCGCGAATTACAAGCAAATTCTGCTCCTGTAGGTGCTCTTGCTACCAGACAAGGATCTTTTTCCACGTTTCTTGCTCCCCTGACTCAAGATACTTTTAAACAGGTTGTTAAGGATGTCGAGCAAAAATTACAGATTGTCCATCAAACCCTATCAATGCTGGATTCTCAGGGTTTTGAAACTCTTCTGCAAGAAATGTTGCATTCGATAACCTTGAAAACCGGCGAATTACTGGGGGCAGACCGGACGACAATATTTTTGTTGGATGAGGAAAAACAAGAACTCTGGTCAATTCTAGCTGAGGGGGAGGGCGATCGCTCTTTAGAAATTCGCATCCCCGCAAATAAAGGCATTGCTGGGGAAGTCGCCACCTTCAAGCAAGTTATTAATATTCCCTTTGATTTTTATAACGATCCGCGATCGCATTTTGCCCAAGAACAAGAAAAAAGAACTGGCTATCGCACCTACACCATGCTGGCTTTGCCATTGTTAAATGAACATGGGCAATTAGTTGCAGTAGTACAATTACTGAATAAATTAAAATCTGCGAATAATCCCGATACTCCACTTGCAGAGCGCATTGATACTAAAGGTTTTATCTGTGCTGACGAACAATTATTTCAAGAATTTGCCCCTTCGATTCGCCTGATTTTAGAATCCTCGCGCTCTTTTTATGTCGCCACCCAAAAACAAAGAGCAGTGGCGGCGCTGATGAAGGCGATCAAGTCTTTATCTCAAAGCAGTCTCGACTTAGAAGACACATTAAAGCGGGTGATGGATGAAGCCAAGGAACTGATGAATGCTGATCGCAGTACATTATGGTTAATAGACCGCGATCGCCATGAATTGTGGACGAAAATCACCCAGGATGATGGTTCAACTAAAGAGTTGCGAGTTCCCGTAGGTAAAGGCTTTGCTGGTCTAGTAGCGGTTTCTGGCAAGAAACTGAATATTGCTTTTGACTTGTACTACGATCCTGACTCAGAGACAGCCCAACGACTAGACCAGCAAAATGGCTATCGCACCTGTAGCTTGCTTTGTATGCCAGTGTTTAACGTCGATCAACAACTGATTGGCGTTACCCAACTCGTAAATAAAAAGAAAACTGGAGATTTTCCACCTTATAATCCAGCCGATTGGCCCAAAGCTCCTGACTGCTTCCAAGCTAGCTTTGACCGCAACGATGAAGAATTCATGGAAGCTTTTAATATTCAAGCGGGAGTAGCCCTGCAAAATGCTCAGTTGTTTGCCACAGTTAAGCAACAAGAACAAATGCAACGGGACATTCTGCGTAGTCTTTCCAATGGAGTAGTTTCCACTGATAAAGCCGGGTTAATTATCGCCGCCAATGAAAGTGCCAAACGTTTGCTAGGGCTGGAGCCAGAAGAACGTTTAGAAGGCAAATTAGTTACTGATGCAATCGGCATCAAAGAAGGCGACTTTAGCAAGTGGTATCAGGATGCTTTACATGCAGCCGACTTAAAAGGCCGCCAGCAGTATTACCCCGATCGTACACTCCTAACCACTGGTACAGAACAGCACAGTATCAATTTATCGATTAACACAATAGCTGATGCTAGCGACCAAGAACAAGTCCGTGGGGCGCTGGTAGTGATGGAAGATATCAGTGATGAAAAGCGGCTCAAGAGTACAATGTACCGCTACATGACTCAGGAATTAGCTGAAGAATTGCTGAAATTGGATGATGCCAAACTAGGAGGCGATCGCAAAGAAGTTTCGATTTTATTTTCCGATATTCGCGGCTACACCACTTTGACAGAAAACTTGGAAGCAGAAGAAGTGGTGAGTATGCTCAATGAATATTTTGAATCGATGGTGGAGGCAGTCTTTAAACATAAAGGCACCCTTGATAAATACATTGGCGATGCGATTATGGCTGTGTTTGGTTCTCCCCTACCTTTGGAAGAACACGCTTGGATGGCAGTGCAAACATCCTTAGAAATGCGCCATCGCCTGCACGAATTTAATCAACGTCGTTATGCAGATAATAAGCTTGGAATCAAGATCGGCATTGGCATTAATTCTGATACCGTGATCAGTGGGAATATTGGCTCTAGCAAGCGGATGGAATTTACTGCCATTGGTGATGGCGTTAATCTTGGTTCTAGACTAGAAAGCGTTAGTAAACAGTATGGTTGCGATATTATTATTAGCCATAACACTTTTAAACCATGCCAAGATCATATTTGGGCTAGGGAACTCGATTACATTCGTGTCAAAGGTAGAAATGAGCCAGTAGCCATATATGAATTACTAGGTTTGCGTTCCAATCCTATTGAAAGCGAAAAATTGCAAGTGATTGAGCATTATCACAAAGGACGCGAGTATTACCTCAATCGCCAGTTTTCCCTTGCTAGAGCCGAGTTTGCCAAAGTTTTGGCAGCAGATAGCCATGACAAAGCTGCTATGTTGCATCTGTTGCGTTGTCAGCATTGGTTACAATCACCCCCAACAGATTCAGATTGGGATGAAGGAGTCTGGACGTTTCAGGAAAAATAACTGGTCAAGTTGCTTCTCTACGAGACGCTGCGCGAATGCTCCAATTAAAAATTGATAATTAAAAATTAAAGAATTATTTTTAATTTTACATTTTTAATTCCCAAAGGGTGGGAGCTTGTACCCCAAATTAATTAAAAATTATTATTATTCTCAATTTTTAATTTTTAACTTTTAATTAAAAAAAGGTTAACTGCCCCACCGACTTTTAGAAGCGGATTGGTATCAATCTATAAGCTCGCCCATATTAAAATCTATTCTTATCCAACCTTTGAGTCTTCGTAAATTGTCGAGAATGAGTAAGGGAATCTGCCAGTGATGTACCATCAAGAAAGGTAAGGGATCATTCACCTCAAAAATTGCTTCTTTGCCCCGCCTGATGTTTCTTACCCAGGTTTGCAGTTGCTTAAACGATCTAATCTCATTCAGCCGCCAAACTTCGTGGTACAGCCAATAAGTTGGCTTACTATCACTAAGAGGCTGCAAAGATTCAGCCAGAGGCTCTTTACCAAGATAGGCATCCGCTACTCCTGGATGATTGTAAAACATAGTAATGGCTGAGTGAGTCCGGGGGTTACACTCAATCGCGTAAACAGTTCCGTCTTCTGCCTGGATGAAGTCAAAGGAAAGTTGCCCGGTTTTTCCTAATTCTTTGGTAAAATGACTCGCCCATTGCATAATTTCTCGCTGATCAACGTTTTCGTAGTTGACTTGAAAGGCGGATGACTCACAGCAGCAGTACATTCTTGACTCTCCATCTCGCGCGGTAGTGTGAGTGCAGTATTCCTTTCCAGGGATGAATTCCTGCATAATCCAGGGGTTCTCCTCACTGATGGGCAGACTCTTGACAAATGCTGCTGTTTCTGATTTTGTATCGCAAGGTAGCTTGGTGAGATTCAAGCGACGCACTTGATCGTAGGGGATGCTTTTAAGAATGTATTTGCGCTTCTCCTGAGAAAAGTCGAAATTGAGAACTTGTTCGGGATCGGTAATTTTGAAGGATTTGGGGACAGATAAACCGAACGATCGCGCTGTTTCGGCAAAGGCAAATTTGTCATCTAGAATCTTCGTGACATCAGCATCGAAGTGGAAAAACTCTACACAGTCTGGTAATGGTGGCTTGCCTTGATCGTAGTGAATAACGGAAAAAATCGCTACCGGGATAAAAAAGTCGATCTTTTCTGTTTTAGCGATCGCGTGTAGGGTTTCAACGTAGCCTTCTAAGTCTTTGCTGGGATCGGGAACAGTATAAAAGCCTGCAACTGAGTTGGAATATTTATTACCACTTGGCCAGAATTTCTCAATGTCAATTATAATAACCCGATGTCCAGCAGCATGAAATGAACGCGCTAGCTGAAGAGTTTTAGTCATTCTAGCGCCAGCAATCAAGATATTTTTGGAATTGGGGTTGACATCAATTGACTTATTAAATGGTTGCTTAAGAAAGCTCCACAGTAGCGATGTTAAGACGACGATACAGTTTAAGGGAAATGTGATCGCTAGTAATACAATAGTGCCCAAGTTTTGGAACACTACAAAAATATTCTTTCTCATAGTTATAATTGTGACATCAAAGATTGTATTTTTTCCTCGTCAAATATTTTTAAACAATTGCAACTGCTTTAACGAGCTAATTTGATTAAGTCTCTATTCGTGTTCAACCCAATAACTAGGCTGACTATAACTTAGGGGTTACAGAGGTATTGCCATATTTTATGTCTTCTCCGAACTGTATGAGTTTGCCGATATTGAAATCAATCCTCACCCAAGTTCGTAAAGAGCGCAAACTATCGAGTAATAGCAAAGGAATGTGCCAATGATGTACCATTAAAAACGGTAGTGGATCGTTAACTTCAAAGATTGCATCCTTTCCTCGCCAAATATTTTTAAACCACTTTTGTAACTGCTTTAACGATCTAATTTCATTAAGTCTCCAAAGTTCGTGATAAAGCCAATAAGTAGGCTTACTATTACTCAGGGGTTGCAAAGGTTCAGCCGGAGGCTCTTTATTAAGATAGGCATCCGCTAAACCAGGATGGTTGTAATACATTGTGATTGCAGAGTGAGCGCGAGCGTTGCACTCGATCGCATAAATCGTTCCATCTTCCGCCTGAATGAAGTCAAAACAAAGTTGTCCAGTCAGTTGTAGTTCTTTGACAAAATGACTTACCCACTCTTTAATTTCTGGGTGTTCAAAGTTTTCGTAATTGACTTGAAAAGCAGATGATTTACAGCAGCAATGTACCGTTAATGCACCATTTCTCACTGTATCGTGAGTACAATATTCTGTACCGGGAATAAACTCTTGCAATATCCAAGGGTTATCTTTACTAATTGGCTTACTTTTAACATGAAGCGCCATTTTTTCGTAAGATTCCATTGGTAGCTTGGTCAAATCCAAGCGTAAAACAGAGTCATAGACAATACTTTTGAGAATGTACTTGCGCTTTTCGTTGGCAAAGTCGAATTTAAGAACTTGTTCGGGATCTGTAATTAGGAAGGTTTTCGGGACAGATAACGACAGTGAGCGGGCAATTTCTGCAAAGGTAAACTTGTTATCCAGCATCTTCATCGTATCAGCATCGAAGTGGAAATTCTCGCAATAGCCTGATAATACTGGTTTGCGCTCGGAGTCGAAGTAGCTGGCAGCAAAAATACCTACCGGGACAAAAAAATCTATGTTTTCTTTTTTGGCGATCGCACGCACGGCTTGAGTATAACCTTCCAGGTCTTCTTGCGAGTCAGGAACTGTGTAAAAGGCAGCCACAGAGTTAGAAAATCGATAACCACTGAACCAGTATTTGTCGAGATCAAATAAAATGACTCGATGCCCAGCAGCGTGAAATGAGCGTGCTAGCTGAAGGGTTTTGGTCATTCTACCACCACCGATCAAGATATTTTTAGGATTCTCGTTCGATACCACTTGCTTGACATACGAGCTGCTGAAAAAATTCCACAGCAGCGATGCAAGTACGACGCTACAGTTAAAGGGAAATGCGATCGCTAGTAATGCAAGTGTGCCCAAGTTTTGGAATATGGCAAAAATCTGCTCCCTCATAGTTGTAATTGTGACATGATATATACTTGATTAACTCAATAAAATTCTTCAAGAGCAGTAAATAATCACTGAGATGGGGAAATAAACTGCTAGTGACTTCTTTCCGCATCGTCTCTATTTTTTTACTAAATATAGAATATTTATTCTTTATTTTTTAGATGGAGATTGCCTGGAGTACAAATAGGTGTTGTATACGCACTTGAAGTCATTAGATTTTTAGGCGATCGCTCTATTTTTATTTTGTAGCAAGGGTGTATATTAAAGTTCTATTACTTGTCGCTAGCGAAGACCTTGTGCTATTCCAAGTCAGAAGAAAGCGAAAAAGGTGATTTGCCGGTCATCAAATCTTGCCCAACGCTTCATTGATCGCCGTCCTAAATAACTCATTTAAAGGAATTCCCGCGGCTTTCGCCGTATGGGTAATCACACTTTTGTGGGCAAAAATACAATACAACCCGGCTTCTAAGAACCAAGGTTCTCCCTTTGGGTCGATGCGGAAGTCAAATAAACTATAATGGCGACAGCCCAAAGCCAAATGACACTTCTTCGCTTCTTGCTGAACCTTTTGGGTGATGGGGTCATTAGGATCTACAATCCAGTATTTGACATGATCTTTAGCGGTTAAACGCAAGTTGCCATCATCCGGTTTTGGGAATTTCTCAGTATAGGTGCGGATGGGTTTCTCGTGAGGGTCTACCAGATACTCTTGAAGGGGTAAAGCGACTAGATCCCCATCTTTGACAATGATGCCGCATCTGACTTCTCGACCTAGTTCAATAAATTCTTCTACGATGACCTCCGAAGCATGTTCAAATGCTTTCTTCAGGGCAACGTCATAGTCAGTAACCTCTTTAACTAACGACACCCCTAAAGAGTTGTCGGCAGTTGCGGGTTTGACGACTGCGGGAGGTTTAATTGTCGGCACGTCTCCTTGGCGAAGCAGTTCTCCAAAAGGCACTTTGACCCCTGCTGCTGCGACAATTGCTTTGGTTCTGGCTTTGTGGGCCGTTATTGCCATGACATCCGGAGTATTGCCTATGTAAGGGATCTTAAGCAGGTCGAATAGTGCGCGGTAGTGAGTCACTCCAGGGATACAAAACATTTGTGGCAATATAAGGTCAATGTTTTGCGCTGTTATAAACTGTATAGCGTCTAACAGAGGCATGGGTTTGGCGACAGCAATATCATCTGGACTGAGGGAGCAAGGAAATCGCCACTGCTGATCAGGTGTGATGTATGCAATCTGAAAGTCATAAAGCGATGGATTTGCTGTCTCTACCAGACAGATTTGGGCGTATTTGCGTGACAACTCACAGTAAAAATGATTGTATGCAGATCCAACTAAATGAAGGATGCGAAGTACTGGCATGATTCATATTCCTAAATACCGTTGTATTTTATACAACAACTGCGATCGCAAAAAAATAGCTTCAGGGGAGATGAGGAAGCAAGCGAAAAATTATTCTTTTCAAGTCTGAGCCAAGGCTCAGACTTTTCTGCTTATCTCTCGATTACACAACGCGTCTAATCAGGGTTATACCATCTCGGATGGGTAAGATAACTTGCTCTACACGAGGATCGGCGGCAACAATACGGTTGAACTGAGCGATCGCTTCACCGTTGGCGGTACGCTGTTCAGGTGGTAGGTAAACTTGTCCCTGCAACAAAGTGTTATCTACACAGATTAAGCCGTCGGGAGCCAGTAAGTTACTATCCAAAATGGTCTGGAAGTACAATACATACTCTTTTTTATCCGCATCAATGAAGATCAGATCAAATGCTTCTTTTCTCGCAGCCAGCTTGTAGAGTGTTTCTAGGGCTGGTGCTACTTCCACAACGATTTTGTCGCCGTGGGGAGACTCACTAAAGCAACGAACAGCAAATTGAGCAACATAGGGATCTACTTCGCAACCTATAAGTTGCCCATCACTTGGTAATGCTTCTGCCATTGCTAAGGCTGAATACCCTGTGAACATTCCTACTTCTAGAATGCGCTTTGCCTTAGTCATGTGAACAAACATTTTCAATGTCTGTCCTTCAAGATGTCCTGAGAGCATCTCTTGCTCTAGTTGACGCACTGTTTCACCATCACTGAAGCGCTTGCTCCAGTCTTCAATGCTTGTTTTTTGCGCCAATGCTGTCAATGCGCTCGATTCGGGGGTGGTGTAATCATGCAAGTAGGGATCTAAACCCGCCGCTAATTGAACTCCCTGCCGCAAAGAATTTAATATCTCTACAGGAATGTTGTTCTCTTCTGCTAATTTGAGGGTTTGCTGTAGCTGGGCTACTAAAATACTGTGTGGCGTTATCGGCCTAGCTGTTTCTCGTCCTAAAACACTCGTCATATTTTCACACCCCTACTAGCTTGGCTTCTTGACTTTCAATGTATGCGTCAACACCTTTCCCGCCACGAGGGTATTTAGCACAAAGACGTTTGTGTTCAGCTAGGGCAGCATCAAGTTCTTCACGAGTCAGATCATTGGCAAAGAAGCACTCACCAATTGGACAAGGCATGGCTGCGCGTTGTTTGCCATCTCGTGTCAAGCTTATAGACTGGGTAGCATCCCAGAGCAAATCTCCATCTAGTAGAGGATGATCAAGTGATAAACCGATACGACTCATCAAGTCTAGGATGCGATCGCGCTCTCCTGTTGAAATATAGCCCCGTTGTGCTGCAATGGTTGCAGACAAAGCCATATCTATATTGACCGCATGACCATGATATAGAGGTATCTGAGGTGCTAATTCTAGGGTAGGACTCCAAGTGTGACCGTAAGCGATGACGCGATCGAGGTCTAGTTCATGCAAGTTAGGAGTCTCTAACTCCAACATGGTTTTGATTGCCTCGTAGTTGACTTTATGGGCAATCTCTTTAATTTCCGGTGTAGCATTCATATGTCCAAAGTGAGTGGAAAGCAGTTCTTCGCCATATTCGTATAGCAGTTCAAAGACTTCCGAGTTAGACACTACAGCAATTTTCACCAACTCTGCCATCCCATTCCGAACTTGAGACGTTGGCAAAGTTTTCAAAAATGAGAAATCCAGGATCACTTTCAAAGGTGCATGATATGCTCCCAAACGATTTTTCAACTTGCGATGATTAACTGCTACCTTAATCGCTACACCTGCATCAATCAAACCAATCAACGTGGTAGGAATGCGGATATAGTTGCTCTTGCGACGGTAAGAAGCACAAGCAAACCCAGCCACATCAGTAACCAGACCACCACCGACAACTAAGACTGGTTCTTTACGAACTAAGCCAAAATCCGAAAAAGCGTCAACAATTTTTTCAAACGTTGCCAGGGTTTTAGCTGGCTCTGTAATCATGATCGGAAATACTGTCAGTTCAATGTCATAGTGTCTAAAATATGACCTGATCTGATCGCCATAAAGTTCATGGACATTGGCATCAATTACAGTCAGACAGCGACCAAATTTTGCATAGCTATCTGCTATTTCTCTGTTTTGAATATCAAATGCACCGTTCACATAGACAAGACTAAAATCGATTTTTTCGTAACCTTGCACGTGAAATGCAGATTCTGTAGCTTCAAATGATGCTTGAACTTTATTCATGTGTGTTGACCTTATTCCAATTAAAAAATTGTGAGATTTCGGTAATAATTCAGATTTACCCTAATGTATGCCAGCAGGAAATAATGCTCTTTATCGTTTGTGATTAAAGAGATCATTAAATGAGCTTTCAATAAAAAAGCTTACTTATATTTATGACTGGCAATGTTATTAAACAACACCATTCATTGGAGTAAATTCTGTAGGTGGGCTAATCTCTAATTTAAGATAGCCTCTAAAGTAGTCAACTACTCCCACTAGCAAGACTTTTCCATAATATTTGCATTCTTTACTTTTGGGATTATTGACTTTAGTGAGAGGAAAATTCATCTTAATTGAGATTTATTCCACTATGTTTGTTTAATTTTTAGTGGCTTTCCAACTGTACGATTCCGCAAAAATTCTCGCCTAAAAAACTGATTGTATCGTTGATCTCCAAGCTTAAATTTCAGATTAGAACCCTGATTAATTGTAAGTTCGCTGTTTTTTAGCATTAGTCTCAAACCTTATATCACTAAACTCGCTATATTCTATTTACTTCAGAATAACAGTGGACTTTACTTTTAGGAAGTTTATCTGAACTTTTATTAACTCCATTATGTTTGTCTCTATCAACCTTCAACCATTAGATTTTGCAAAAGTCCCATCTTAGTAAACATTTGAGATTACAGGCATGATTAATTCTCAGCTAACTGTTTTTTAGCATTAGTCTCAAACCATAAAATGGTTAAAAACAAATATGAATTACTACACTCTATTTATTTCAGAGTGGCAGTAAAAGTCTTTTTTCATTTAATCAAGTTACTGCTCAGTATTGAAGATACCTACCTTGGTAACTCCTAAAAATTCAGAATTTAAAAAATATCTGAGTTATGAGTAACAAAACTTTAACTTTATTTAAGGAACAGTTGTGTTTTAAAAGTTTCTAAGTTTGCTTGAATTGCCTTTAAAGTTCTAAAATAAGCTATTTCAGCCTAATTAAGCAAATAATCTCCCATTTGGTAAATTAAAATTACAACACAAATCATAACATTAGAACAATAAAAATCATAACATATGTAAATACATTTAAGTCAATCCACCAAACGAAGTGTACTGGATAACAATACTTTTTTAAGAAAGTATGCCTAAAGATAGATATTTTATACAGAAGATGGAATTGACTTATTTGAACCTGATACTATAGGGGGCTGCCAAAATTAGTCTTGTTTAGAATCAAAATCTCTACTAAACTGACTCTTAAGCAAATAACACGAGCAAAGACAACTTGGTAAGCTAATCGTCATTTAAATTGCACCATTTTCATGGTGATAAAAGCTGCAAACCCTCTCCCTTGCTCCCAGCAAGAACTGCCCCCCTGCGATTTTAATGTGTTTTCTTACTATGCTTAACAGCCTATTACTCATGTCTGCGTATAAAACAGACAATGTTCAGTAAACCACAAACTTTTGAAAACCAACATGAGAAGGCAGGAGGCAGTTATGCTGGAGGTACAGTTGGTAAACCCCATAAATAAATTTAGGGGTTTTAAACAATTTAGTTTACATATATTGAAATTTTCTTGCCGACTTACTAAAGTTACAGTGGATGCTTCAGAAGGCAGAAGGCTGTAACAAATTAAGGATTTTGCTAATCTGTCTCTGTATCAATTTAAACTTCAACCTATAATTCATCATTATAGTTGCCGCGATCGCTTAGTTACTTTCGATATAAAAAATTGAGTATTTCTAACAGGGAAAATTTATTTAAATTACTTTTAAAATATCTTAATATTTCTCAATCCAAGTTAAAAAATCTTGGGATTGAGTTAATAATGTAAGAGCGATCGCTTTGTAAAGGTTAGTTGATATTTCTTGTCAAACTGCTGGTGAAGTTACAAACTAAGAAATACAACATACGCAATTATTTTATGACTGCTATTTCTAGCCTTGAATTCAAACGACCAATTTGGCAAACCGCTATCATATTGACTTTGGGCTTTTGGCTCAGTGCTAGTTTAGTTTTAGACTGGGTAATTATGCCTAGCCTTTATCTTTCCGGCATGATGAGCCAAGCTGGTTTTACGACAGCAGGCTATACGATTTTTTGGAATTTCAATCGGATGGAATTATTATCTGCTGCTGTCGTTCTGACTGGGGCACTAGCTTTGAGCAAAACCCGATATCACTGGCGAATTGGCAGTATTGTTTTATCAGTATTGCTGCTAACAATAGCTATGCTTGACACCTATTTCTTAACTCCGCAGATGTGCGCTATAGGAGTTCAACTCAACCTATTTGAAGCTGCTACTGCTATTCCATCGACAATGAATTTACTACACGGCAGTTATTGGGTACTGGAAATAGTTAAGCTGGTGGCTGGTGGCACACTTTTAAGCTGGTGCTGGCGGGAGCAGTTTTAAGTAGATGGAGAACTATAACGGTGAGAATGTCCACTTTTAAATCTCACGTCAAAGACGCAAAGAATTTCTTTGCGTTTTTTTGCTACATACAGGTTATGGGTTAATAAATGCGATGTCTACAGTGGTTACTGAGCTTTGCCGTACCCCTACGGGGAAGCTACGCGCAGCCTCTGTCTGCGACACGCTGTGCGTTTGCGTAGCATCCCGCAGGGAACGTACAGAAGTGCGAACTACGCTTAGGCGGACAATGTTATATTTATATTTGTGATTTTTAAAACTTGAGATTTTTCGGGCAGATTGATACTATAAAATGATTCACTTCTTTATAAGTGTAATTTAATAAATATACAAAATTATCTTTTACTGTACATTATCAGCCTTTCCGGATATCCGAGCAAATAAATACTGAAAGATAATATTAATTAGTTTTCATGTTTCCTTTACTGATTTATCATGAAGTTTATATGTTTTTGCTAACTTTTTTTGAAAATTATAGTAATCTGAATTTTAGTGGTTACTTACTTGTTATCTACCATCTAGCTGAAAAGAGCTATTTTGCAGGTATGTATTACCAATCAAGAATTTCGCTGTAAGTTCTTGAATTTGTCACTCTAAATTGTGCAGGATGACTATTTAGCTCCACACAGCAGCTCCACACAGCATTAGAACCCGTTTCCACTAATTATGAAGAGATTCCATTCTGCTGATCTCGTTGCCTGTGCATCTCACCACACACCATCATGGCGGCAATTACCAGCTAACTCATCCTTGGTCGGAGGTTACCATTGTTCTTGTGCAAGTGAAAATTTTGCCCAATCCCAACTCTAAGAATTGCTCTGCAATCACAAACCTAAGTAAGGCATTGAAGTTTTTTAATATTTAGTGTTTAATTATACTTACTTTTTGAAGAAGTTGCTATCCAGAATAAACTTTTTGGAAAAGTACCCGACGGCTTTCATCATGGCTACAAAAAACTGACTTTTCGCGCTATATGAAAATATCAACGTGAAACTAAACTCCTTGCCCACAGCCCTTGTACCTCTCAAAAGCAGGAAAAAGGAATGGAAGTGAGGTTTTTTAGGTAAGAATAAAAAGTCAGCAATAAAAACATAGTCTGTCAGCGCGGACTTAATGCTCAAAAGCCTTGACGGGAGAGGCGTTTCGGTCTACGTCACAATAAGTTTTGGTCGCTTTTGACTTTAGCATCAGGCGCAAAACAACTTAGGCAAGAAAACTAAAGTATCTACAATTTTAGGCTGCTAAATACGGATAACGATGATCCTTTTGTGACTGATGGGCGAGAGCCAATGGTCTGTGCCTGGCACTTGAGTTACTGTTAGATTAGCTAGATTAGCGAAAGATACAGAAAACCAATCTAATTTTTGAAATACTATATCCTGGCAACTAGTCGGGCAATTTTGCTATTGGGCAAGAACATGGATTGGTTTAGTTGTAATTGGTGCTTTATAGCTTAACAGAGATTGGTGAATTAAGAGTTGGGGGGTGGGAATCTCTGTACTAACTCAAATGTGACCGTTATATTTATCTGAATAGTACTTTCAACAAAGTCGTGGTGAATTCTGAAAAGATAATTCACTAATTTTACCTACAAATGTTAATTTTATTTCAGAGCCATTCCAATGAAGACACTTCCCATTAGTAGATACAGATTTTTCCAAAAGCTCCAGCCTTTATCTCTGTTGAAAAAAATCACTGGTAAGTCGGTTACGGGTTGTTTGCAGGTGTTTAGCAAATCAGGCTCTTGGTCAATATATGTGGATGAGGGGAAACTAATTTATGCCTGCTACTCAGAGAAAATGTTTGAGCCGCTTTACAGAAATTTGCAACGCTTGAGTCAGCAAATTTCCACCATCCCTCACGGAATCCACGAGCAGTTGCGGGCGATATTTGAAACTGGTATTGAAAATCAGGCAATACCCAACCCAGATTATCTGGCTATTTGTTGGCTAGTCAATCAGAAATATATCAGTCCATTTCAAGCGGCGATACTGATAGAGGAATTGGCGCTAGAAATTCTGGAGTCATTTCTGAACTTAGACGAGGGGAGTTATGAATTTATTCCTGAAAGCTTTCTAGATGATATGCCAAAGTTTTGTCATCTGAATCTCCGCTTACTAGTTGAACGATGTCAAACACCCCAAAGCGTTGGCATTAGCGTCTCTGAAAAAGAAGTCTCTGTTTGCGACACGCTACGCGAACGTAGAGAAGCAGCTTATCGTCAAACATCAAGAGCTTCTCAATCACACCCCTCACAATTGTTCAAAATAAATGAGCTGAAGCCTAATGCCAAAACTACATCGAAGTCGTCTATAAGAAACGGCTATAAACCACCAGTTTATTCTATTAATACTAATGAACATAAGGGTCAGCGAATCACCCAATCTTCTGTTGAAAAAAAAATTTACACAATCTTTTGTATTGATGATAGCCCGACGGTATTGGATACTATTAGGAGTTATCTAGATGAACAAACATTTTCTTTTGTGGGAGTCACCGATTCTTTAAAAGCTTTAATGCAGATTGTTCATACTAAACCCGACATCATTTTGTTGGATATCTCAATGCCTAATTTAGATGGATACGAACTCTGCTCTTTACTGCGTAAACACTCAAATTTTAAAAATACACCTGTGATTATGGTGTCAGGAAAAGTAGGATTTTTAGATAGAGCTAAAGCTAAGATAGTAAGAGCATCAGGCTATTTAACTAAGCCTTTTACTCAAGGAGATTTACTAAAAGTAATCTTCCAACATATTGTTTAATTTTCTAATATAAGAAATAACTCCACAAAACTCAACATATTTTTTGGACATTTAAGGTTGAGTATTACCTAAATGGCTACCATTTTAGTTAGATAAGATTGTCTGGGTAAATCAGAATTAATTAGTCATTGTATTATAATATTATTAATGCAACTAGTACCGCAAGGCAAAAGTCAAAAGTATTATGGAATAAGCTGTTGATGGCTTTTCAATGGTCTGCTTATTTCCGCCGTCCTGTACTAGTGCAAGATCAGCTATATAAATAATATTAAAAGTAAAGATAGATCCAATTATTACTGATGTAGGAATACTGTAAATCAGTGGATTTGAATTGTGTCGCTTCATTAAAACAAATTCGACTAATCAACAAGTACCTATTGTAATTTTTGGTAGCAAAAATCAGGCAACTCACCGCTTATGGACAAAAAACCAAGGTGCTGATGCCTATAGAACTAAGCCAAATACGCCTAAGTTGCTACTGAGTGTTATTTAATCGTTTGAAGCATAAATCGCTCCCTACGAACTTTTTTTGGGTAGAATAGACTACTTTAGTAGCTCTGAGAAAGTGGTATCTCCCCTAATATTTCTAAAAGCGATCGCTCCATAACTTCACTGACAAATTTATTACCTTGTAAGTTGAGGTGAATGTGGTCGTGATACAAGGCTTGTGGGTTGGTAGTTGAATTGAAGATCGGTAAAAAGTCTATATAGTTAATTTGTTGTGCTTTAGTAAAATCGTTCAAGCGCTGGCGTGCTTTAATTTCGTAATCGCGAGAACCTGGTTCGCCAACTTCTCGCAGTAAGGGAGTCATGACTAGTAAAAATTGGCTGTTGGTTTGGCGAGTCAGGGCTTGAATTTTGCCGATCGCCTCCAGATTAATCCCTATGCGATCGCCTGCTTCATTTTGCACTGCTTTCATTTCGGGAATTGGCTGTTGCTTGGCGATATAACGTTGCCACACTTCCACCAATGCTAGGGGAGGTTTACTATCGGGATAGTTGCGATCGCGTCCTACCGGTAAAGAAGTGGGAGGAGTAGCAAACAAATCATCGGTATTAATTAATAACACTACTGCTTGCGAGTTGAAATTGCTAAACTTCTCTAAATAAGCTAACTCGTTCCTTGGCCCCCAAGAGTTAGCTGAAGCATTTAGCACTTCTACTTCCTGATAATTACTATTAGTGGATGATGCCAGAGAACGCATCATCATGCTGGATATTGTATTAGTCTGATCTGTCCACCAGCCACCATTAGCAATAGAATCCCCTAATAGTAAAATTCGCAGTCCAGAAGGTGTAGGTGTCTTTTTAATCGGACTACCTCGCATAGAATACTCATTAATTTCAATGCGATTACCAAAACGACGGGTACGCTGACTAGGAGCTAATAAATAACCAATCTGCTCATCACCAATGTAAATCAAAGGATTACCAAAGCCAAAAAGCGATCGCAGCCCGATCTCGATTACCACAAACAATCCCACAACCACCGCCAAAATTACGATTAGCGTCACTTTCACCTACCCACACCCTCTAATACTGAGTTACTTTTCAACGATAGTAACTGACACATTGGGCATTGGAAAGAGGCACAGAGGCGGGGCACATAAGGTCAAACTTCTCGTCCCCAGCTAAGAGAACTCCAAAAAATAAATTATTCAATTTCTAAACTTCACTAAACCGTTGCGCCTACAAGTTGCACCATTTTTATTGTCAATAAAAGCTGGAAACCCTCCCTCCTGCCCCCTGCTATTAAAATTTTTTGATTTGGAAGTCCCTAACAGATCCTCTGCTTCTTCCCCACTACCCGGGCATCTGACTAAGCGGATTAATATGTATTGGAACGTGTTTAATAAGCTTTAAAACAGCAATTATAATGCTGTTAACTGTTTATTTAATGGTTTAACAAAATTTTGATATACTTTGCTAATTCGGTCTAAGACTATAGCAGCCTTTTCTAGTGATATAATTCTTTATTATAATATTACTAAAGTTACAATTGTCATCATTTTATCAATTAAATAATTTGGCAAAAAAAATTCGCAAAAATTTTTTAGGGAGTAGGGTAGGATGATCAAAATAGTCACGCGCAAATATTTAGGCAAACAAAATGTCTATGATATTGGGGTTGAGCATGACCATAATTTTGCGATCAAAAATGGCTTAATAGCTTCTAATTGTTTCAATAAATCCCATTCGACTGCCTATGGTTATGTAACTTATCAAACAGCATATTTAAAAGCTAATTACCCATTGGAATATATGGCGGCACTGTTAACGGCTAACAGTGGCGATACCGATAAAGTACAGAGATATATTACTAACTGTACAAATATGGGTATTTCCATAGATCCGCCAGATATTAACCGTTCTGGTATTGATTTTACGCCAACAGCAGGAAAGATTCTGTTTGGATTTTCGGCGGTGCGTAACGTGGGACAGAATGCGATCGCTTGTATTTTGGAGGCCAGGAATGAGACAGGAGAGTTTAAATCCCTTGCTGATTTTTGCGATCGCGTAGATTTACGTGCTGTTAATCGCCGGACTCTGGAATCGCTAATCTACTGTGGAGCATTTGACAAAATTGAACCCAACCGTCAACAGTTAATTAACGACTTAGAATTAGTGTATGATTGGGCACAATCTCGCGCTAAAGACAGAGCTAGCGGTCAAGGAAATCTCTTAGATTTATTAGGCGACGGATTTTCTTCTAATCCCAATAAAAGAGCAAATAATGCCTTTGAAACTGCTCCCAAATCTAAACCTGTAATGGATTTGCCGCCACAAAAAAAGTTGCAGATGGAGAAGGAATTATTAGGCTTTTATGTATCAGATCATCCTCTGAAATCGTTACGGCAAATAGCACCACTTTTGACTCCTATTAACCTTTCGCAACTGGGAGAGCAAAGAGAAGAAACAAGGCTTTGTGCAGTTGTCATGTTAAATAACGTCAAAAAAGTGGTTACTAAAAAAGGCGATCAAATGGCAATTTTGCAAATAGAAGACCTCACTACACAATCGGAAGCTGTAGTCTTTCCCAAAACCTATGAACGCATTAGTTCTCTACTCCAAGTTGACACTAGATTAATTATTTGGGGAAAAGTAGATCGACGCGACGAGCAAACTCAATTTATTCTTGAAGATGCAGAACCAGTGGAAACAGTACAAATGGTAATGGTGGAATTAAATCCCCAGCAAGCAGGTAACATCGAAGAATTACATCGCTTGAAAACAATTTTGCAAGAACAGTCAGGAGACAAAGAGAAGGCAAAAATGCCAGTGATCGGAATTATACAAACTGAAAATTCTCGGAAACTTGTTCGCTTGGGTTGGCAATTTTGCGTACAAGATTCTAGAATAACCGTTCAAGCTTTGCAAAATGCTAGTTTTGCTGCTCATATCAAATCGCTGACTAGCAGCTAAAGTCAGAAATGAAAAGTTTACTAATACTGAAAAGCAGCTTACATATCAGTTGTGCTGAATTGTCAACAGTAAATTGGCTTACATACTTAGGGCTACAATAGTTTTTTTAGTTACTTGTGCGGATGATGATTTCCTTGAGGGAGTGGTATCTTTTTATGCTAAGACCCTTAAGGCTGCGACCGGGGGAAGGAGTTAGAACTTGATGATCGTGAACGAGCTACATAAATTTGTTTCATACTGTAAAATCATTCAACCCCAAACTCAGGAGGACATTCAAAAGTTTTTTGAAGGAGTTATCTTATTTCCTTATGATAAGGAACTTCTATTGCAAGCTTATTTATTTCTGAATATTAGAGACTTGTTTCCCTCGTGCGCTGAATTACTGTTATTTGAAAAATCTCCAATTTCAGATTATACAGATTTAGGAAAGTGTGATTTTGTCTACCGGACTTTTAAAGGTAGCCTGTTTTTAATTGAAACTAAGTTTATTGATACAGAAGCAACAGGAGCTACAGAAAGAAAAAGAAGAAATAAACACCGAAACAAGGTATTTGAGCAAGTTATTACTTTAAAAGGTCGGTTTAGTGAATATTGGAATATGAGGTTAGACCAATTAGAATGCGGGGTTTTCACAACAGATGCAGAAGTGGCTTGGCGAGGAAATGGTGTGAACGTCACATCTAAATCAATATCTATAGATCATTTGGAAAAATGGCGAAGAAGCTATCACAGTAGTGAAAAATTTTTATCTCATCAAGATGGGTCAAAGCTTGAGAGGAAGGTTAATTTGAAAGGTTGAGCCAACACCAAAGTGTGCTTTTTACGGTAATTTGTTACCCGTAACCTGTGCAATTTTGTACAATTTGTGGAGTGATGCTTGCGGTGGGCTATGACGCTCTCTTCTCTACGTTCGCGGTAGGTAGAGTGTTACATACAGACACTACGCGTGCTTCCCCGTAGGGGTAGGCTATCAGCGTCACAAGTCCGAGTTCAAAGCTGCCTATTTGATGAAATCGAACAGTATCTACAGGATAAAAATTATCAAAAATATCTGGCAAATCAGTGGTGAAAATGCCAATGCCTTTGCCTTTCCTTTAACCTAAATTGTCGCCTATCGGTGATGGACAAACATCCTTTGCTAACTCATCTGAGTCATTCTTTTTATAAAGTACTCCTGAAATCAGAAAGCTCAGGAATTAGTATTTTCGTCAGGTGCTTCAAACTTGTAACCATAGCCCCGCACAGTTTTAATAAACTCTGGTATGCTAGCATCTACTTCCATCTTCTTGCGAAGCTGACCTATATGCACATCAACCACCCGGCCATCTCCCACGTAGTCGCAACCCCAGATTTTTTGGATTAGCTGCGGGCGACTCCAAGCCTGATTAGGATGACTTGCCAAAAAATGTAAGATATTAAATTCTAACGCTGTTAAAGCAAGAGGTTTATCGTTAAGTGTTACCTCCCGACCCTCTGGGTTAATTACTAGCTGCTTAAAAATGATCCGTTGTGTTGGGGAGGGGTTGATGTAGCGTATCCGTCTCAAAAGAGCTTCTACTCTAACTTCAACTTCTGCAAGACTAAACGGTTTAGTCATGAAATCATCAGCACCTGCGCTTAAGATTTTTATTTTATCAGCCTCGTCAGTCCTACTAGTCAGTATCAGCACTAAAACATTAGTACGGCTCTGCATTTCTTGGCAGAGGCTATAACCATTAAGATCCGGTAAATTCCAATCCAGAATCACTAAAGCTGGGTTGAATTGCTCAAACAACGATAAGGCAGTCTTACCATCTGCTGCGGATTCTATTTGATATTTCCGACTTAAAAAACGATAGACGAGATTTCGGACGCTGAAGTCGTCATCGACGATCAGAATTTTGGGAGTAGTAGCGGAAACCATAACCATAATACTGCCTATTGTAGATTGGGCGATTCGTTGTGCCAGTTTTACTTTACCTATTTCTGTTGAAAGTGTATTCACGCGCGTCTGTACTGAGTACGATCGCTATTGTAGTACTTGTGTACAATTTATCTTCCATGAAGTTTATCAAAACTTCAGCCATTGTAATGCTAATAAATTTTATAAGTCTTGTAGAATTTTGAATTTATCTGGTAGAATATGCTAACTTTTATACTGAAAATAAGTATAATTAAAGAGCATTCTTATAACCACAAATAGTCTAGAGAAACATCAGACGCTACGGCATTTGCTACAAGTTTGCAAAAACAAGACAGTTTCTGATTAACTAGATATCCACAAAAGCTTACAAACTAAGCCATAAGCTAATTTAGATTCTCAACCCTACCTGCCCAACTGTAGTTTTAAATAACAGGTATCTGTTCCTGAAAAGGGTTATGAAAATTTACCTGGGGTGCATTTACACGTAGCTACACTATTAAGCATATACTATACTACAAGTCTCAGCCTAAGACTATAACAAGCCAAGCACTGAGAGAATCGCCAGAAGGTATTAAGAGTAGCAAAAACAGCTTTAACAGATAAAACTCGGAGTTCAGTATAAATTAGCAACAGCTTATCAACTACTTTCCAAATTTTTTGTAGGTAAACCGATTTCTCGCTCTTGTTTTGTGCAAATTTGCTAATAGCTAGAGTTATATTGGCGAAAAGGTTGCTGAGTTACTGAAGTTTAAGCTAACTATTAAAGTGTTATTGTTAGCGATCGCAGAGATTGAAAAGGTATGTAATTCTTGTACTAATGGCTAATTATTTTAATTTTGTTCACAATATGTTTGAGTAATAAAATATTACAAACATCAGCTTAAAATATATTTAATTTAATAATAAAAAATGAATTTTAATAGTCTAATCTGGCAGAATTTGCAATGCATTAAACGGTAGAAAAAAATTTAATTAGCTATCTATCTCAGGAGAGATTTCGAGCAAATTCAGCCCAGAGAAAGAGCAATTAAATACATTTAGTCCGTTAAATTGCTATCAATATCGTCAGTAAGGAATAATTATGGTTAACAATTTAGTAGGCGGCATTATTCCCCCACAGCCACCAGTAGAGGCACAGTCTGATGTTCATACATTGAAATCTCGCCTAGAATGGGGCGAACCAGCTTTTACAATCCTAGATGTACGCGATCGCAACACCTTCAACGAAGGTCACATTCTCGGAGCGATGCCCATGCCAGTAAATGAATTGGTAGAGCGTGCAGTACCTTCTTTGGATAAAAGCCGTGATATTTACGTTTACGGTGCTAACGAAGAAGAATCTGCCCAAGCCGCACAGCAACTGCGCTCTAATGGATTTGAGCATGTCTCCCAACTCAAAGGTGGTCTTGCGGCATGGAAGGCTATCGGTGGTCCAACAGAAGGCATTATTGAATCAAAAACTCCCCCAGGTGCAGATGAGTACAATGTTGTAGATCGGCTAAAAAATCACCAAGAAAATCTGCCAAAGGGAGGCCCTAGCGCGACAGAAGCCATTAAAAAAGGAGCTAGTGACCTCAAGGATAATATTCAAGAGGGAGCCAGTAATCTGAAGGAAGGCATTCAAGAGGGAGTCAATAATGTCAAAGAAGGCATTAGTGAATCTAACGCTCCTAAAGGCACTGACGATTCCAATATTGGTTCTTAGACAAAAAATAACTTAGAAAATTAGCAATAGACCTCTTGCATAATCAAGAATAAAAACCCCACTCTACCTTTGACTTACATTAAAGTCTCGCCTCTTTGCTTGCGGGAGAAGGTTAGGGGTAGGGTGTTAAAAAATTTATCAAGAGGTCTAATCTTAATTTTTCATCAGCAGAGATGTCACAAGTTAGAAGTAAAAGACAGAATATTCTCTCTTGTAATGCTTCTTATATTTCAGAGCAAAAGGTTTATTGTTTGATCAGTGTTCAAACAAATCTTTAAATTGCAACAAATCCAGGGAAACTATCGTTGGCAGAAATTCAAAACATTCTTGAGCAATTTCCCAACGTTGTTCTCGTTTGAGCATTTCTGTTAGCTTTTGCTGCACACTAAGTAAGTAGCGCACATCATTAGCAGCATAACTCAGTTGAGCTTCAGATAAACTGGCGGCGTTACCCCAATCAGAACTTTGAGAGCTTTTATCCAGTTCTACTTGTTCTAACTCTTGCACTACATCTTTAAGTCCGTGGCGATTTGTGTAAGTACGGGCTAACTTACTAGCAATTTTAGTACAAAAAATAGGTTTAACCTGAATCCCCAGATTGGCTCGCAAAGTGGCAAGGTCAAAACGAGCAAAGTGAAACACTTTTACGACATTCGCCGCTTCTAAGAGCTTTTTCAAGTTTGGGGCATCAGCTTGTCCTTTGGCTATACGGATTGCAGCCACTTTCCCGAACTCGTTGCACAGCTGGACAAGACACAAGCGATCGCGTTGTGGCAACAATCCCATCGTTTCTGTATCAACTGCGATCGCTGTAGATTCTAAATACTGTTTAAGAGCTGCGTCACTGAGGTCGCGATCGCTCACCTGAAAATCTTGTAATGTCATAAATTGTTCAAAAATAATTGTAGTGTCCAACAGATAAAAGTCTTAGACACTACATTATTGTGCAAAACAATCAGAAATTAAATCTACCTAGCGCGAAAGAAAAGCTGTGTAAGGTAAACTTCACCTTGATTATTAGTAGCAACGCCAATTCCAGTGAGGTTGTAATTTCCTTTAAGGTTCTTTAAATGTCCGGGACTTTTGATCCAACCAGTAACAGCTTCGTCCACAGGATTACTATATCCCCGATTGAAAGCAACATTTTCCGCCGCACTGTTGTAGCGAAGAGGGATAGCTTTAACTCGCCGTTCAAATCCTTGATGGCTAAATGGGGTTTTACCTTTAGCCATATTTTGACTATGAATTCTTGCCTGTCTAGTAATATTTGCATTTAGGGTCAACTTTGGCAGTCCTTTAGAAGCCCGATATCGATTAATTTCTTCAAAAACGGATTTTTCTAGTTCCGTAGTTTTAAAAGTAGGAGTCGATATTGCGACCTGACTGGAAAAAAGCGACAATAGCTTATTACGGATGGATGTATTCGCAGAAGAATGATTTGGTACCGGAACAGTCGTTAATCCACTAGCAAGGACAAGCGCACTTAAAGCGATGCCAAAAGCAGTTTGTCGGAACATGGAGAATTGCGTAATGTGTAGAGATATAAGACTTATACTCTACCCTATTGTTCCGACGATATATACCACGATACGATTAAGGATTGATGAATTTTTGTAATCTGGCTACATTCTTGGATAGGAATTACAAAAATCATTTCCAATTGTCAATACTTCAATAGGTCAGCTTCATGAAATCACAGTTATTTTTGTTGATAATTTAAGATTTTCATGAATTAGTAAAAAATAATGTACTATTCAGCAAATAAATGTCATTGAAACTACATAAATCCGATTTGATTTTTGAAAAAATCTAAATAGACGTAGGTGCATTACGCTACGCGATAACATACCCTACGTCTATTTCAAAAATCAAATATAAGTCTATACATTATTCAACATATAGCAAAAGTTTTGCCAACAGACTGGAGTCTGGGACATTTGAGACAAAAAACCTAAATACCACATCTATCAGCGAAGGAAAATTTGTGTGAAGTAGATTTCGCCTTTACTGTTGCTAGCGACACCAATCCCTGTCTTTTCAAAATTACCTTTGATATTAGCTAGATGCCCTGGACTTTTGAGCCAGCCTTGAAAAGCTATTGTGGCAGGGTTATTATATCCCTGATTGTAAGCAACATTTTCACCTGCTGCTCTGTAGGCAATACCGATTGCCTTAACACGTTGTGAAAATCCCGTATGCCCAAAGGAAACTTTAGCTTTAGCCATGTTCTGACTGTGAATCCTAGCCCGATTATCGCTGGCAGAATTACGAGTTAACTTTGGTAGCTTTTGAGAAGCTCTGTAGTTATTAATTTGGTTGAAAATCGACTTTTCTAAAGCAGCAGCGTCAATGTTAGATGCTGCAATATAAACAGTATCACTTAATATATGTGAAGACTGCGGTGTAAAAGTGGGATTTGTTACAGGAGTAGCGATCGCTCCACTACTGAGAATAACAGTGCCTAAAGCAAGGCTGTAGATTGTTGTTTTAATCATTTGCTGAAACTAACTGAAACTCTAGCTCCAGACAATTTAAGCAAGCTAATATCAATCTTACAACTTGATTATAGGTCTATATACCTCTGCTTATGGGGTTTTATCTTCAAAAACTATTAGTTAACGTTTAAACTCACAGTTTTACGAAAAATTTTTGTATTTATCGTAAGTTGCCATCTACCATAAGTAGGGTTTTTTGTATATAACCCACTTTTCATAGTTTTTGGATGGTGCGTTAACGACTTAGACGCTCCTACGTCGCTCTAAGCGAAGCCATGCCGCAGGCTTTACGCAACGCTATCGAGCGTCGAGAACCTCTGTAACGCACTGGCTCCCCTACGTATATTTCAAAAATCAAATATGAGTCCTATACATTGTTTAACATATAGCAAAAGCTTTGCCAACAGACTGAAGTCTGGGAAATTTGAGAAAAAACCTAAATACCACATCTATCAGCGAAGGAAAATTTGTGTGAAGTAGATTTCGCCTTTACTGTTGCTAGCGACACCAATCCCCGTCTTTTCAAAATTACCTTTGATATTGGCTAGATGCCCTGGACTTTTGAGCCAACCTTGAACAGCTTGCGTAGCAGGATCACTATATCCCTGATTGTAAGCGACGTTTTCGGCAGCTGAACTGTAAGAAATACCGATTGCTTTAACACGTTGTGAAAATCCCGTGTGTCCAAAGGAAACTTTACCATTAGCCATGTTCTGACTGTGAATCCTGGCTTGATTATCGATGGCAGAATTCCGAGTCAGCGCTGGTAGCCCTTGGGAAACTCTGTAGTTATTAATTTGGTTGAAAACCGACTGTTCTACAGCAGCATTGTTGCTAGATGCTGCTACTTGAATAGTATTATTCGATACGGGTTCAGGATTAGGCGTACAAGTTGAATTTGTTACAGGAGTAGCGATCGCTGCACTACTGATAAGTATAGTGCCTAAAGTAATCATGTATATTGTTGGCTTCATCATTCGTTTAAGTAAACTTTTAGACAATGTAACCAACTAGACTCAGTGTGGCAAACTGTTTATAAGTCTATATATCTCTATTTATGACGTTTTTAGTTCAAAAACTAAGAGCCAACGTTTAAATGCACGATTTTACAAGAAAATCGTGCTGTTTAGTAAAAAATCGTTTTTTACCATTAGTATGGTTTGTTATATAACCTAGATTCCCTACTTAGGTCTTTATATAGTGTAATTACTATATTATTTTATATTTTTAGTTCTAAATTATGCTTTTTGAATTTTAAAATTCAGCCATATTACTGATATTAAGTATATTTTTTAGCTTTAATTGTGTTTATAAAAGCAGTAAAAACCGTTTATAAAAGTTGAGAGCGCAGAATGTAGGATATAAATTGCACGGATTTCTTCAGCTAAATATCTGCGTGATTTCAACTAGCCTTAGTTAAAGGTTTCTAACTCTTCTTGCACCACGCGCAACACCCGTCCAAAATATTCCGCACGCCACTGTTCCCGCTCTTTAATTTGCCTTGTTAAACCTGCGGCTTGATTCAATTCAGTTAAGGGGTGTTTAGCTTTTAACCCTCGATTCATCTCACCGCCACACCGTTCCGGTGTGGCGGGAGCATTCTCTCGGAATTTAGGTAAACAGGCCATTTACCCTTAGCTAATGTGCATTCTCAAACTTTGCACAAAATTTTGGCGTGCCAACTCGTCGTGAGTGGGTTGCGGTAGCATAGGGTGCTGGAGTTGCTAATTGATTATTGCTTTTCCCCAAAAATTTATGTATATTTACGCGTCATTTAAGAACTTGGCTACTGTTTGTACATCCTTATCGCCGCGTCCAGAGCAGTTAATTACAATCCGGGGACTGTCGGTTAGTTGGGGACATAGGGTTTCGAGGTAGGCGATCGCATGGGCTGTTTCCAATGCTGGGATAATCCCTTCCAATTTCGACAATCGCTGGAATGCCTCCAAAGCCTCTGCATCGGTCACACTATAGTATTCGGCGCGACCAATATCCTTCAAATAGCTATGTTCTGGTCCCACACCGGGATAATCCAAACCTGCACTAATTGAGTGTGCCTCAATGATTTGCCCATCCTCATCTTGCAGAAGATAGCTCATGGCTCCGTGCAATACACCAACTCGCCCTTTTGTCAAGGTTGCTGCGTGTTTTTCAGTATTAACACCTTCTCCTGCTGCCTCAATCCCAATGAACCGGATAGAAGACTCATTAATAAACTCATAGAAGAGTCCCATAGCATTGGAACCACCACCGACACAAGCCAAGAGAATATCAGGCAATACACCCCACTTTTCCATAGCTTGGGCGCGAGTTTCTTGGCCGATTACTGCATGGAAATCACGTACCATCATCGGGTAAGGATGGGGCCCTGCTACTGAACCGAGAATATAGTGAGTTGTTTCCACATTTGTCACCCAATCGCGGATTGCTTCAGAAGTAGCATCTTTCAGGGTTCCAGTTCCCGCTTCTACCGGACGCACTTCTGCCCCCATCAACCGCATTCTGAACACATTCAAAGCTTGACGTTCCATGTCATGAACGCCCATGTAAATTACGCATTCCAGGCCAAAACGAGCGCAAACTGTAGCTGTGGCAACTCCGTGTTGTCCAGCACCCGTTTCGGCAATAATCCGTTGCTTACCCATGCGCTTTGCCAACAATACCTGACCAAGGGCATTGTTAATTTTATGAGCGCCAGTATGATTTAAATCCTCGCGCTTTAAGTAAATTTGTGGTCCCGTGCGATCGGGTCGGGCATAATGAGCAGTCAGGCGTTCAGCGAAATACAAAGGTGTGGCACGTCCTACATAGTCCCGTAACAACTGCTGTAGTTCTGCTTGAAAACCAGGGTCATTGCGGTATTGCTGATAAGCTGTTTCTAGCTCAGTAAGAGCAGGCATCAGCGTTTCAGGTACATACTTACCGCCGAAGCGTCCAAAGCGACCTAGCGTATCGGGAACTTGAGCAGTTGAATTTGGAGATAGGGGAGTAGTAGTCACAAGCTGATTTTGATGAGGGGAATGACTTAATTATTATAGAAAGTATGGGGCATATCTGGGGTATATCTGGGGACTGGAGACTAGGAAAGAGTTTTCTCAATCCTCAATCTCTCGCAATGGATTTGTGATGTTAGCCTAGAATTTGATATCGCAGCAGAATGGTTGCGTAGAAGTTTCCACTGCCTTTGAGATTTTTCTTAAACATTGATTTTATGTCTTCTTCCAATTCTAAATCTTCTGACAAAAGCTTTGTCTACCGCGAATTTGGCAACGACAACTCTGCCGCCACAGAAAGACCAATTCCAGAACTGCCCGCACAACAACAAAATCTTAAAGTACAAGCTTCCCGCAAAGGACGCAAAGGGAAAACCGTCACAGTGATTAGTGGTTTTCAAGCCAAACCAGAAACCTTGGCAGATTTGGTGAAGCAGTTAAAAACCCAGTGCGGCACAGGTGGAACAGTTAAAGATAACGAAATTGAAATTCAGGGCGAACACAAGCAGAAAATTGTCGAGATTTTAACCAAACTAGGTTACAAAGCTAAAATTAGCGGTGGTTAATCTTGAGTGCGGTTTACCGCATCTTAAGGGTGATCTAGATTAAGAGAGGGAATGTTATCTTTGAGAGGTACAAATATGCTTGAGGATTGGTAAATCACTTTGCCAACAAGCTATTTTTTGTGAGATGAATAGGAGGTTTAAATGGATTTAGTTCGAATTTTGTGTGCCATTTTCGTACCACCTCTGGGAGTTTTTTTACAAGTAGGTTTTGGTATAGATTTTTGGATTAATATAGTTTTGACACTTTTTGGTTACATTCCTGGGATTATTCATGCAGTATGGATAATTGCTAAGAAATAATCCTTTGTAAGGGAAGGTTTGAGGCTCTGCATACAGTGATAAAGTGAGTCAGAGCCTCAATTCTATGCAGAGTATGAAAACGAGAAAAATAAATTACCTGCAAGGTGACTACTTTAGGTAAAGCTTTGAAATCTAAAAATATGGGCTTTCGTGTGTCAATAAATACCGAATCAGCTCTCATTTTTTAACATAGCATAGAGTCTAAACTCTAGAAGCAAGGGGCAAATGTGCAATTGCCATTGCACAGTTGAGACGTTCAAATCTTTGATTAACCCAGTGCTAATATCTAGCACCCAGCCATGAACCATAGGCGCTTTTCGCTCATAGAGTACCTGACGCATGATGGAAGTTTGGTAAAGATTTTTTACTTGCGCTACAACGTTTATTTCTGCCAAACGATTCAGACGTTCTTCTCTTGTTGGCAAGGCATCGATTTCTTCTTGTTTCTGTAAATACAGTTCCCGAATCGGATTTACCCAGTTATCAAGAATTCCGATGGTTCTTCCTTCTAAAGCCGCCTTAATTCCTCCGCAATCGTAGTGACCACAAACAATAATGTGTTCCACTTTAAGATGTAAAATTGCGTATTCTAAAACCGCTAAAAAGTTTATATCCGTTAGAGAAATCTGATTGGCAATATTACGATGTACAAATAACTCTCCTGGTTCTGTACGGGTAAATATTGTTAATGCCAGACGACTATCAGAACACCCAATGTATAGAAAAGGTGGTGTTTGTCCGGTAGATAATTCTTGAAAGTAAGTTGGATCTATTGCTAGTTTATCGAGAACCCAAGCTTGATTATTTCTGAGGAGTTCGTCAATGCTGTTATATTTCATCTTTCGTCAAATTCGAGAGATAATCTCATCAATATTTTAGCTGATCTACAGTTCTCTATAAATCAATATGAACTTTTTTTTGAGCTAAAATTTTTATAATGATGACAATTTTCTCTACAGCATTAATAAAATTATTGTATAAATTGGAAACAAGGAAGTTAGGATTTAGAAAAAAAATAACTATGTATAACTTTATAAAAATATCTAAATAACGTAAGATTTTTATCAACTAAAATCTAAGCGATTCAGACTGACTAACGATTTCAACTCCTCATCTAGCATTTATAGATATTTTGCAAAGCAGAGAAATCACTGTAACTAGAATCATTTTAAATCACAACCCAAACTGTGCATTTGAGTCAAGCAAGTGCGGCGGAAGTTATGAATACTAAACTCTTCAATACACAGAGACACTTTCTGACGGTGGTAACCTAAGTTAACAAATATGCCAAATTTGAGGTTGAGATATGAATTTATCAGCTTCAATCGGGGGCAACAACTTTATTATCCTGATGATGGTTGATTGACCAACGGTGATCAACAGTCATAGATGAAAACTCGCAAATTTCTTCTAGCCGTTTTTGCTGCACGGCAGCTTTACGTAAAGTAATAATTAGTTGGTTTACCTGATGCCGTAAATCTGGATTATCATTTACGGCTAACATGGTTTGTCTTTCTAAAAGTTGAAGTATAAGTTCGTAGTGAATAGGAGAAGGTAAAGGAATTTGCTCCATGAAGTTAATTTTTGATTTCATATTTGAGATTTTGTACTAATCAAAGTTTGTCTCTTATCAATAAATTGTTACATAAGAAATAACTAGTTGCTTATGGCTTTGATTTGATTAGCAATAAAGATTTGGCAAAGATATGATGATATTTGATGGCAATATGCTGCGTGTCTACGCATAATGTGCCCAATTGCCCAACTATTATATGCATATATGCAGTTAGTTGCCCTGTGCTAAGGGGCATAGGGGAGGCGTTTATTTCAAAAATTCTTTGGTAATATATGGGCGATCGCAGCGCCGGGATCTGGTTGTTTTACCAAAGATTCCCCAATCAGTACAGCCGATGCACCTGCTGTCAGTACCATACTCAAATCATCTGGGTTATGTAGTCCTGACTCGCTGACAACAAGGATGTTTTTCTCCTGCAATTGGCTACCCCTTGCAGCTAAAAGTTGGCAAGTAGTTTGCAGGTCAACAGAGAAATCTTCCAAATTGCGATTATTGATTCCTACTAAGGAAACCCCATCTAAAGCTAATACACGGTCAAGTTCTGCCAAACTATGGACTTCAACCAAGGTTGCCATTTTCAGGTTGTTAGCAATTTTAAGGAAGTATTTCAAATCTTGATCGCTCAGGATAGCCGCAATCAACAAAATAGCATCTGCACCCTGAACCCGTGCCAAGTATATCTGATAAGCATAAATGATAAACTCTTTGCACAGTAGAGGCAAATCTACAGCAGCCCGAACCTTGGCCAAGTTCTCAAAACTACCTTGAAAGAACTTGACATCTGTCAGCACAGATAGACAACTAGCACCACCTTGCTGATAAGAAAGGGCGATCGCTACTGGATCAAAATCTTCTCGTAAAACACCTTTGCTAGGTGAAGCTTTTTTAACTTCTGCAATCAATGCCGGTTTAGTCTTACCTTGGCGCAAGGCGGCGACAAAATCACGGGTTGGCGGTGCAGTCAGTACCCGCTTCCGTAATTCTTGCAAAGGAAGTTTTTCCCGCATTTGGTCATATTCTACTTCTTTTTGCCAGACAATTTCCTCCAAGATGTGGTTTGGCGCTGCATCAGGCACGATAGCTTGATAACGCAATATCGATACATCAATAGCTGGGTTAGGTGAACGACGGCGGATTTGCATGATAGTACTGAGTTAGGAGTTGGGAGTTAGGAGTTAGGAGTTAGGAGTTAGGAGTTAGGAGTTATTAATTCCTCACTCCTAACTTTTCACTTCTAACTTTTAGATGGCTCGTTTATAAGCTTCGTCTAGCACTTCCGATAGTGTCGGGTGCGCGTGAACTAGATGTGCGAGACTTTGGACAGATTGACGGTTTGCGATCGCAGCTGACGCTTCGTGAATTAAGTCTGAGGCGTGCAGTCCGAAAATGTGAACACCTAAGACTTCTCCGGTGTCTTTGCGATATATTACCTTGGCAATACCATCGGCTTCATTTTCTGCCAACGCTTTGGAATTTCCTTTGAAGTAACTCCGACTTGTGCCGATTTCAAAGCCTTCGGTTTGGCCCAACTCCTTAGCTGCGGTTTCTGTTAAACCCACATAGCTGACTTCTGGGTGGGTAAACGCCGCCGCCGGGATGCTGCGATAGTCTACTATTCTTTCCCTCCCAACTATATTTTCTACCGCGATGATGCCTTGAGCAGAAGCCGCATGTGCCAACATCATCTTTCCATTAGCGTCGCCAATTGCCCACACATTTGGTACTACTTCACCAGACGATAGTACTGCCATGCGATCGTCAACTGGGATAAAATTCCGCCGATCCAGTTCTATACCCACAGACTCCAAACCAAGATTTTTGGTCGCCGGGATGCGTCCTGTAGCCACCAAACAAGCATCTACTTCGATGACATCTACATCTTCTTTGGTTTTGAAATCTGCTAATTCAATCACCACTGGTGAACCGGGGATGACTTTTTTAGCGTATATCCCTACTTTCGTTTCAATATCGCGGGGAGTAATCAGTACCCGTTCGGCAAGTTTAGCAATGTCTCGGTCAAATCCTGGCATTAACTGATCTAGAGCTTCAATCAAGGTGATTTCACAACCCAAAGCTGAGTAAACATCAGAAAATTCTAAGCCGATGTAACCACTGCCAATAATCGCCACCCAGTCTGGTAGCGACTCCAACTTAACGCCTTGATCGCTGGTAAAGACAGTTTTGCCGTCTACTTCAATCCCTGGAGGCACAAAAGGAATTGAACCAGGGGAAAGGATGATGTCTTTGGCTGTGATGGTTTTTTCGCTACCGTCTCCGGTAACAGAGACTTTTTGCGCCCCAGCGATTTTTCCCCAACCATTGATAATATCGACTTTTAGACGTTTGAGGCTGTTGGTTAAATCCCCTTGAATTTTTGAGACGAGATTATTAGCATGATTAGCGATCGCTTGGCGATCGAATTCCACGTTACCAATTTGAATTCCCAGCGATTTGAGGTGATGGGCATCGCGTAACTCCCGCACACGCCCAGATGCCGCCAGCAGCGCTTTAGAAGGAATACAACCCCGATTAACACAGGTTCCTCCCATATCAGCAGCTTCAATAATCGCTGTTTTTAAACCACAACTTACGGCGTGTAAGGCTGCGCCATGTCCGCCTACACCAGCGCCGATAATGACTAAATCGTAATCAAATCCTTGACTCACGTTAGGTTCCCCGTCTGCTTCGCCTATTTATTCTCAACTTGACCGACAATCAACGCAACCCCTTGAACAGTTATCAATGATCAGTTGTCAGTTTCGTTGCTGGGTTTAAGCCCCCAGCATACAGTTAGTGAACACTGGAAACTGCTAACTAATTTAAATCCCCTGCCATCCGCCTGATAACTGTTTTCTGATTTAACGTTTAGGTGTTGCTAACTTCAATTATGATTCACTAACTTCTGGCGAAAAGATGGATGTTTTCAGTAATTATAGTCAAATCTAGATACTTATTTTTTTTATACTCTAAAGGGACTGGGGACTGGGGACTATGCAATATTCTTCCCAATTCCCAATTTTTAATGACTTTACAGTATCATCGCTAACACCTAAGCTGGATTTAGGATTGATCCAGAGGATTTACACAGGCGATCGCTCGATGTCTATTCCCCAAATTAGTGAATTTACTATCCGCCGTCATGCTAACGCTAAATCTTTCCAACGCGGCGAAGCATACTATGAGGCTGGTGCTGTCAATACTATTATCCAACGCGGTCACATCCTTCAGGCTGATGTTGCAGGGACTGAAGCAAGACCTTATCATGTCAATCTCAGTTTCGATAGCAGTGGGTTAATCTCAGCAAACTGTACCTGTGCCTACAACTTTGATGGGTGGTGCAAACACATTGTAGCGACGATGCTCGTCTGTGCGCGCAACTCAGAATATATTGAGCAACGCCCTACCTTAGAACAACTACTCGATCGCTTGGATCATATCCAAACCCAAAGATTGCTGCAAGATCTGGTAAATGAAAACCCACCACTAATTGAGGCGATTGATCGTCATATAGGTTGGATGACGAATCCTATTGTCGAGCAAACAACCAAAAAACCTGTGCGCCGCATTACGATCAATCAGGCTCTTTTTCGGCGGCAAGTCCGGCAGATTCTTCAGGATACCGTGCGTTACTTTGAGGAGGGGTGCGAAGAAGACCCAATTGCCGATAAATTGCTGAATATGGTGCGAACTGCGGTAGATTTTAGCGAACGGGGAGAGGGTGAAAATGCGATCGCTATTTTAGAAGCGATTACCTCTACGTGTGTGGAAAATTGGGATGATGTTGCAGAATATGGTGCTGAAAACGATGAAGTGGTCGAGGAATTGAATAATGCTTGGTGTGAAGCAATTCTTACAGCCGAACTCACCCCAGAAGAAAAAGTTGATATTCAAATAAATTTGGAAGCCTGGCAAGATGAGTGGAATGCTGATTTTGGCATAGTTATGGAAGCTTTACGCCAAGGTTGGGATTATCCACCATTGGTGCAAGTTCTCAAAGGTAATATTACCGAAAGGGGAGCTTGGGAAGAAGACGTACCAGACTATGCAGATGATTTGGCACTAATTCGGCTAAAAATCCTCGAACGTCAGAAACGTTACCAAGAATACTTGTATTTAGCAGAAGCTGAAGGGCAAACGCAACAGTATCTAACAATGTTGGGGCGTTTAGGCAGGGTAAAAGAAGCAATTGATGCTGCTCAAACCCAGATGAACTCAACCGAAGAGGCTTTTGCCCTAGCGAAAACACTTAGCGGACAGGGGGCATTACAGCAAGCACTAGATATAGCCCAGAGTGGATTACATTTACCAGGTAATTGTCAGCACGAATTAGGTATTTGGACAAGTGATTTAGCTGTTGAGTTGGGTAATAATGAAGCTGCTTTATTAGCAATCAAGGCGGCTTTTCAAGTCAAACCCTCCTTTGTTGACTACGAAAGAATGGCAGAATTGGCTGGGGAAAACTGGGAAAGTATTAAAACAGACCTGCTGAGAATTGTTCGTACTTGTAGTGCTTGGGGAACAGAATCAGCCAAGGTAGATATATTCTTGCATGAGGGGCTAATTGATGATGCAATTGCGATCACTAATGAACTCACTTCTTATTATTCAGAGTTAATTTACCGAGTCATGGATGCTGCTATCCCTCATAATCCTAGTTGGGTAATTGCTAATGCTCGTCGCCGCGCCGAAAAGATAATGGATGCAGGTAAAGCCGAATATTACTACTATGCAGTTGAATGGTTAAAAAAGGCACGTAATGCCTACTTGCAATCTGGAAAGAAAGCTGAGTGGTTAAGCTATCGGGAAAACTTGATGCAAACCCACGCTCGTAAACGTAAATTGATGGGAATGTTTCAACAAAGGGATATGGAGTAACCCTAAACCACATATAACAATTCAAAAATAAAACCGAAGTTTGCCTACCTTTAACAAGAGGATTTTGCCCCAAGTCTTGTTAATTGAGATAGTAAGTGGATTTAAGCCGTACTGTACTAGGTCTATTTCTCTCGCAGCAACAGATAATTCCAACATATCTGCTAACTTATGCAGTTCAAACACCATCAAAGCTTTTAAGTCTGCAATAACCAAATAATTTAGCTTTTAAATTGAGATTTACTCAAGATATCAACTTTAGCGACACAAGATGAAGTAAGATTCACATCTGAAGGAGTCGCCGTATAATCCTATAGTTTCTGACAAAAAATAATCCAGTGCGATGATTAATAAATATCCTCAGAATATTATAGTGTCCTGCTTACCTCTGAGTATGCTTCTATTACTCAGCAACATATTTTCTAGTCCACTGAAAGCTCAGGCTGTTGATACTACCCAATTACCAACTAGTAATTTCATCCTGTCACAACAACTCCCATCACCACAGGATGTCCAAACACCCGTAACTCCGCCACTCCCACCACCACAGGATGTCCAACCACCCGTACCTCCGCCACCTCCACCACCTGAAGTACCACAACCACTCCCCCCACCAGGAGAACTATTTCCACCCTCTGCCCCAACTCTCACACCTGAGGAACCACTCCCTGGCAACTTTCCTCAAAATATTGTTGTTGAACGGTTTGAAGTTGTTGGTAGCACAGTCTTCAGTCCCGAAGAGTTAGCCCGTGCCACTGCTGAATTTACCAAACGACCGATCTCGCTGACTGAAGTCTATCAGGCACGTTCTAAAATTACTGATTTATACGTCCAAAATGGTTACATTACTTCTGGTGCTTATATTCCGCCCCAAACAATCCAATCCGGTGTTGTAAAAATTCAGGTAGTCGAAGGTAAATTAGAAGATATCCAGATAACTGGGAATCGGCGGTTGAATGCAAATTATGTCCGCAGCCGACTAGCAATAGCTACATCAGCACCTCTGAACCGACAGCGTCTACTAGAGGCACTGCAACTTTTGCAACTTAATCCTTTGATTCAAAACGTCTCTGCTGAACTCTCAGCAGGATCGCGGAGTGGTGTGAGTCTCTTAGAAGTCAAGATCAGCGAGGCAAAAACCTTTAATAGCCAAATAGTTCTTGATAATGGGCGATCGCCCAGTGTTGGCAGTTTCCGCCGCCGATTACAATTGAATGAAGCCAACTTACTCGGATTGGGAGATGGTCTGAGTTTAGGATACACCAATACCGATGGTAGTAACTCCTTTGACGCCAGCTACACATTACCACTCAATCCCCGCAACGGAACCCTTACTTTCAACTATGGCACTACGTCAAGCAATGTCATTGAGCCTCCTTTCGACTTCCTAGATATCGAATCGGCTTCTCGCTACTACGAACTGACATTCCGCCAGCCAATAATCGAAACTCCTACACAAGAATTCGCTCTGGGGTTAACAACTTCCCGACGCGAAAGTGATATCTCGTGGAGATCAGACTTTGGGCCCCCCTCTCAAATTTCACCCGGAGCTGATGAACAGGGACGCACCAGGGTATCTGCGTTGCGATTTTTTCAAGAATGGACGAGTCGTAACAGCCGTGAAGTCATTGCCCTCCGCTCTCAATTCAATTTGGGTCTAGATGTGTTGAATGCCACAGTTAATCAAGATTTTCCTGATAGCCGTTTTTTTTCTTGGCAAGGACAAGCGCAATGGGCACGCCTTTTAGCTCCTGAAACTTTACTTTTACTTCGTTTAAATACGCAACTAGCATCCACAACACTCTTACCTATAGAGCAAATTGGCTTAGGTGGGCAAGATAGCATTCGAGGTTACCGTCAAGATTATTTGCTGACAGATAATGGCACTTTTGTTTCTGCGGAAGTTCAAGTACCGATTCTGCGCTTACCCCAGATAGATAGCACCTTACAGGTTATCCCCTTTGTGGATTTTGGTGTTGGCTGGAATAGTTCGGCTACAGAGAATCCCGACCCTAATACTCTAGCTGCTGTTGGTCTGGGGTTGCGTTGGTCACAAGGCGATCGCTTCACCGTTCGTCTTGACTGGGGCATTCCTTTAGTATCTGTTGACTCGAATGATCGAACATTACAAGAAAACGGACTATATTTTAGTTTATTCTATAATCCTTTTTAGAATTTAGGGGTTCATTCTCCTTCCTTCCCTCCCGTTCTTTACGATAAACTGCGCCAACTAAGGTTTCTACTGCATTAAAGCAACTAGCGTGCGATTTCAAATACTTAGATATTTTTTCCCCAGTGGGATGCGCCCAATTAATTTAATTCCTGCCGTTTCTCTAATCTATTTCGCATTTCATTCCGTGAAACAGAACTAGTTGACTGATTAAAAAATAAAAATCAGACCATTATTTATTTCATTCGGAGTTTGCTCACCGCTCAGAATAAAAATCCGCAAATAAGTAGAACAAGGTGAAAAAACCAAACTATGTAAAGATAAGTAAATACGTACAATGTGTCTACAAAGGTAACAGCGATATGGGCAGCCGTTTAAGGGTATTTCTGACTAGAGAGCAAGATAAAACT
>NZ_JACJTR010000021.1 GCF_014698795.1 Nostoc sp. FACHB-892 | reverse complement strand
CCAGACCAATTAACCGCTTTGCTTTTTTAGGATTTTGTTCAATATGATTCAGTATGTCGCTCATGTTTCTGTGTCAAAAAAGCTATTTGATGTTCTTTTACCACAGAATGTTACTATTTTGGAGATGTCTAAAGAAGTCGTTGATTAGTTTTGCGTCATATTCTTTTACATCACTCCATATTTGACTATTATGAATGATATCTTGTGCTTCGAGAAGACAAATACCCAAAGCATTTTTTAAAATTCCAATTGATTCGGCTTTTGAATAATTACTCAATCTTAAAAACTTAATAACAGATTATTTTTCGGCAGATTCAGTCAGCATTTTGTTCAGTCTTTCAGTTAGTTCATTATCTTTATTCATAGTTTATCCCCAATTTATAAAAGGCATTATGTTACAAAAATTAAATATTTATCAGATTCTTGAGCCATTAGGTTCATAAAAACCATCAACAGTAGTTATACAATTATTTATTAATTAAACCAAGATTACTGACTTATTTTAAAAGTCGGTAATCTTGATATTTCAATTTTTACTAATTAGATTTAATTGGTAGAAAGTCCGATGTTGTACACACAGCTTTCAAAAGTTTATCTTGTTGTTTGAAGCTAATTCACAGTGGTTAATCTTCAACCGCTACATAAGGTTGTGGTTCCCGCAACCGTTGGGCAATTTGTTCTCGTCGATACTTTGCAAGTTCGCTGTAAAGCCTCTTGCGAGAGAGATTCACGCTGCCAACAGGCTCATGCTCTAGCAGTGTATGCCAAGGGGAAAACAATATACCCTCATCTAAACGTTTGCGTTCTTCAAAGTCAAATTTCTGGCTGGGAATGCGGACAGTTGCAACTTTAATAAACGGTGAATCTGCTTCTTGCCATTCTTTAACATGGTCTTCAATTGGCGTTTTTTCGTCATCTACATAAAACTGAATAAAGAAGTCAAAAGATGCTTCTCGACCTTCTTCAGTCAAATATTTCACCAACGCTTCTCGGAGGTAATTTTCTGATTCGGGAAGTGTTTCGGGTGGTTGTTCAGGTTGTTGAGATTTGACAGACAATTTTACAATGCGATTACCAAACTTAAAGGGAGCCATGCTCCAATATTGAATCAAAAGCGGATTTCCTACCTTCTGGCTGCCAATTTTTTGCAAGATAGCAAAGGCGTAACCAAGTTCCTGTATCCGCTCTGGGCTAAGTTCTCCACTACCTGCTCTGGAAAGATCAGCGTAATCACGAACGTCTTTAGTCAAGAAAGTAGGATAATTGTTGAGTATAAAATCTTGAGTTTTTTCTTCATCATCCAGCACTTTTTGTCCATCTACATTCATCACCTTGATAGCGATACCGCGAACATCCGGTTGGCTATCGGAGTTGAATTGACCACGTTTTTTAGGTGCACCACCACTAGAAAAACGAATCCACGCAGGATAGGTTTGGGGCGTTTTGAACAAACCTACTCTTAGGTCTTCAGGAAGATTGGGTTCAATAATAAACTCTCCTGAAAGGAGTCCATGACTTTTGCTATGAATTTGGCGGAGGTCTGGACCAGTTTTTTGTTGAGCTTGGAGGCTAGTTGCAATAATGTCGTCGATTATTGCTTCCTGCTCAGTGGTAGATGATGTTGGATTAGCCATAAAATATTTCATGATATGTCTTCATCATCCTGAAGCCTTAGCCTTTCTGAGTCAATCCGGTTTCCGTAAAAACAGCTTGTAGTGGTTTATCCCAAGATTCAATAGGTATTTGGGACAAATAGGCGAAATCAAAGATAATTCCGATAGTCGGCTTTGTTTGCCACTGGGGTAAAGTGAGCAAGCGATCATAATATCCACCGCCATAACCCAGGCGATATCCTTGATGGTCGCAAGCGACACTGGGGACAAGAATCAAATCTACTTCGGCAACATCTAAGATTGGAGTGTCGGGGTGTGGTTCAGTAATGCCATAAGCGCCATTTTGGACAGAATCTTCAGGTGTCCAAATATGCCAACATAAGGATTTATCAATGCAGCGAGGAAATCCCCAACGGTATTTGGTGTTTGCAAATAGTGGACTGAGATCAGGTTCTTGACGAAAGCTGAAATAAGCAAGTATTGTTTTTGCTTGGGAGAACGAAGTAGAGTTTTGTAAATGAGAGCAAATGCGATCGCTTTTTTCTTTCCACTCTCGAACAGGCATTGATTGACGTGTTTTGAGTAGAGTTCGGCGTAGTTCTGCTTTATTTAATTGATGATTAACTTTATCCATGAAATATTGCGTCAAAAAAATAAGCTGGGCATTGCCCAGCTTATAACACTCTACATTTACTAATACATGATTATGCAGCGTGTTGACGATACCACTCAATGGTATTTTTTAACCCTTGCTCAAAGCCCACCTGAGCCGTGAAATTAAAGGCTTGCTTTGCCCGTTCTGTATCTAAACAACGGCGGGGTTGACCATTAGGCTTGTCAGTTTGCCATACAATTTCACCCTTAAATTCCATCAATTTGCAGATTAAAGTTATCAAATCAAGGATGGAGATTTCATAACCTGTTCCCAAGTTAACTGGTTCCGATTCGTTATAGAATTGGGTTCCCATAACAATCCCCCGCGCTGCATCTACTGAATATAGAAACTCGCGGGTGGGGCTGCCATCACCCCAAACTGGGAGTTGCTTTTCTCCTTGAATTTGGGCTTCGTGAACTTTGCGAATTAACGCTGGAATAACGTGAGAACTTCCAGGGTCAAAGTTATCTTCTGGGCCATATAAATTCACTGGCAGTAGATAAATTCCATTAAAACCGTACTGCTGGCGGTAAGATTGCAATTGAACTAAAAGCGCTTTTTTAGCAATTCCGTAGGGGGCATTAGTTTCCTCTGGGTAGCCATTCCAAAGATCATCTTCTTTGAATGGCACTGGAGTAAATTTAGGATAGGCGCAGATTGTGCCAACACAAACGAATTTTTCTACTCCAGCTTGATAGGCAGCGTGAATTAGCTGCGTACCCATGATCAAATTATCGTAGAACAACTCTGCGGGTTTTTCGCGGTTCAGACCGATGCCACCGACATGAGCTGCTAGGTGGATAATTACGTCTTGCTGGTCAACTGCACGTTGGCTATTTTCCCAAACACGTAAATCACAATCGCGCGATCGCGTTACTGTAATCTTCTCACGATTAGCCCCTGCTTTACACAGCTGATCTATCACCTGACGACCTAGAAACCCCGAACCACCAGTGACGAGAATGCGTTTATTTTTTAATTCTAAGGCAGTCATATTTTATATCCTCTGTGGTGCGAATCAGAAGTGCAAAGCGCCCAGTTGTTGACGAATAGTCGCAATATCATCTGGAAATTGCGAACCATTTCCATTGGGTGAAGTGTGACCCAATGCTTGTAAATCTGCTTCTACCATTAACGAAACTAGTTCTTCAAAGGTTACTGATGGTGCCCAGCCCAACTTCTCTCGTGCTTTGCTAGAATCGCCAATCAACAACTCTACCTCAGATGGACGTAGGTAACGCTCATCAAACTCTACATAATCTTCCCAATTAAGATTTACGTAACTAAATGCTAGTTCCAAAAACTCGCGCACCGAGTGAGTTTCACCAGTAGCAATTACGTAGTCATCTGGCTGATCTTTTTGCAACATCAACCACATCGCTTTAACATAATCCTTCGCATAGCCCCAATCTCGCTTTGCGTCTAAATTACCCATGTAAATTTTTTTCTGCTTCCCAGCAACGATACCAGCCACTGCTCTAGTAATTTTGCGGGTTACAAAGGTTTCACCCCGCCGTGGTGACTCGTGGTTAAAAAGTATGCCGTTACAAGCAAATAAATCATAGGACTCACGATAATTTACAGTTTGCCAGTGGGCGTAAACTTTCGCACAAGCATAAGGGCTACGGGGATAAAAGGGCGTTGTCTCAGTTTGAGGTATTGCTTGTACTAAACCGTACATTTCTGAAGAACCCGCCTGGTAAAATCGCACCTGAATTCCGGTACGGTGTTGATAGTCCCGAATTGCTTCTAAAAGACGCAACGTCCCCATTCCGACAGCATCCACTGTGTATTCTGGTGAATCAAAGCTTACTCTGACATGAGATTGAGCGCCCAGGTTGTAAATCTCTACTGGCTGGACTTCTTCTAAAATGCGTCGCAACGTCGTACCATCTGTCAAGTCACCATAGTGAAGAAATAACCGCACTCCCTCTTTGTGGGGGTCTTCATAAATGTGATCGATACGGTCTGTGTTAAAGGTAGAAGTCCGGCGAATAATGCCATGAACCTCATAACCTTGTTCCAACAAAAACTCACTTAAATATGAACCATCTTGACCAGTAATACCAGTAATTAACGCTCGTTTCTGTTGCGCCATGCTCAATTATCCCTTATTGCCTTTGATTAAAAAGTTACAAACAATCTGATACAACCTAGCAACTAATTGCTGAATTGCCTAATGGTAAACCTACGAGTTATTGCTGTTAGGATACTTTTCTCCTAAATAAATATACTTAATAAAGATTAATTTAACACGTAAGTCCAAGCTTAAATATATCAAAATTGTTTAATTTGTTTAATAATGTATATTTTTTCTTTTAACAAATAGATCAACACTTTTTTTATGTTCGTTGTTTTTTTGTCAAAATTTTATATATATCTGATTTTATGAAGACTGAATAAAATAAGTATTTGAAATTAGATTTATTGCAAAAATCAGAGTAAGAGCAAAATGAACTACAGATACATTTAAAGGAATCTTAGCTAAATAGAAACACTTAAGCTAATCCTACCCCTAAAAAGGGATTGAATAAGACGAAAGACTGTTAACCGTCAACCGTCAACGGTGTCGGCGCGCCTCTGCGGTTAATTTATTTTTACAAATGATTTAAGACTGCCTTTAGTCTTATGGCAATAATTAATACTTAGGGGCATTAACTGCCCCACAGAATCGGCCCTAAGTAGTTACTCAGTATGCCCCATTATTTTTGGGCACAATGACCACATCAACAGTTTTCAAGATGATCCATAAATCAAGCCAAAAATTCCTAAATCTAGCATAATGCAGGTCTATTTGGACTCGCCGAGGGTAGGGAATGTCGTTACGGCCAGACACCTGCCACAAACCAGTAATCCCTGGACGGATTGTTAAAATCTCATCAATGTGACAACCGTATTTTGGCAGTTCTTCTGCTACTAATGGTCGGGGACCGACTACACTCATGTCCCCTTTTAAAACGTTCCAGAACTGAGGAAATTCGTCTAAGCTAGTAATTCGCAAAAATTGACCAATTTTGGTAATCCGGGGGTCTTGTTTCAGCTTAAAACTGCTTTCAAATTCTTGTCGCAATTCGGGCGATGTTTCCATCATTTGCATGAGGATTTCATCCGCATTGCTTACCATTGTTCGGAATTTAATACAATTAAACGCTTTGTAATTTTTTCCTACCCGTTCCTGGACATAAAAAATTGGGCCTTCTGAGCTGAGAGCAATCAGCAAGGCCAAAATTAAGTAGACGGGGAAGAACAAAATTAACACCGACAGCGAAAACACTATGTCGAACAGTCGCTTGGCAAACTCTCCGTTTAAACCCTGAAAAGATAAACCTTTGGGTTTAACTTTTGGTGTCTTCGTTTTTTGACCGCGTTTTAAGAAACGCGTAGACGTTCTGGTGTCTTGCCTTACGCCTCGCTTGCCGGAGAGGAGTGAGCTCTGGGCAGTCATCATACTCCTTAATAATCCACACCACACATAGTCCCAATATTAAAGCCAAAATGAGGTGCTTCTGGGGAAAATTGCCAAAAGCCTAAAAAAATAAGACGTTATTCAAGACCATCATTGCAAAAATGGTCTTTTTTCGTTGCACTTGTTTACAAAATCTAGATAACGATCTGCAAAAATTTGCGGTGAAAACTGCGCGGCGTGCGATCGCATATACTCGGAACTGAACGAACCCTGATACATTTCAAACTTTTCTACTGCCTCCACTAAAGCTGCCTCTGTTTGCGTCTTGAAGAATATACCTGTCCCTGTATCCACACAAGAGCGGATATCTCGTACTGTTTCTAGAGCACCCCCTGCACCGTAGGCAATCACTGGCGTACCACAGGCTTGTGCTTCTACTAGGGCTATACCAAAATCTTCACAAGCTGCATATACAAACGCCTTAGCCCTAGACATATATTTTTTTACCACATTATCGGGTTGCCATCCCAGTATTTGGATATTAGAGTTTGCCATATCGCAAATCTTTTTCATTTCATCTCCTGTACCAATGACTACTAGTGGTCGTTTTAGTTGATTAAAAGCCTTGACAATCAACGATATTTGCTTGTAGCTCACTAACCGGGAAACTGTCAGATAAAAGTCCTCTTTCTCAGACAGAAATGGAAATTCCGCAATATTCACTGGTGGGTAAATGACTGTTGCTTCTCGGCGATAGCAACGCCAAATCCGCCGAGCTGTATGCTGTGAGTTGGCAATGAAGTAATCAACGCGATTGGCACTCAATACATCCCATTGACGCAAACGATGTAATAGATATCGCGTCACCCAACCAGCTAAACCACTACCCATTTTGCTGTGGCGCAGATAATCAAAAGTCAAGTCCCAGGCATAGCGCATAGGACTGTGACAGTAGCAAATATGCATCTGTTCGGGAGTGGTCAGGATTCCTTTGGCAACAGCATGGGATGAAGACAGAATTATGTCATAATGCCGCAAATCAAGTTGTTCAATTGCCAAAGGCCACAAAGGCAAGTATTTTTGTACACCGTTGCGGGCATAGGGAAAGTCCTGAAGAAACGTCTTGCCAATTTGACGCTTGTATAAATAACTTTCAGGATTGCTGGATTCAAAATCTATGAGGGCATACAAATCAGCATTAATGTGATTCAAAATTTCTCGTACAACGAGTTCTGAACCACCGGTGGCTTTGGGTGTCAACCACTCATGAACCAGAGCATATTTCAAGGGCACAGCTAACTTGAATAAATGGAAAATACAAAGGCCAACTTGATGACGTTAACTGAAAAGTTTCCCCTTGTGATCAATTAACGGGAAGCCACCCAGATTAGCACATCAGACGCAATCTTTTCGTCAGAAGTTCCAGATGGATGCTGCAACCTGATAATCTCAGATTGGGGAATAGGGAGTAGGGAGTGGGGAATGGGGAATCGGAAATACCAATAGTTATTCTTCTCCTGCCTACCCTGTTCCCCTACTCCTTTGATGACAACTGATATAGAAATGGTGAATTTATGCGAATTCTCATTATGGGTGGTACTCGGTTCATTGGTGTTTATTTGACTCAACTACTAGTGGAACAAGGACATGAGGTAGTGCTGTTCAATCGGGGAAATCGACCAGCACCTTCTTTAGAGGGAGTAGGACAAATTATAGGCGATCGCACTGACGCTACTCAATTAAAGGCAAAGTTATCACATGAAAGCTTTGATGTCATTTTTGACAATAACGGACGGGAACTTACTGATACACAACCACTGGCAGAAATTTTTCAAGACCGAGTGCAACATTTTGTGTATATGAGTTCTGCGGGCGTGTATCTCAAATCTGACCAATTGCCTCATGTAGAAGGTGATCCGGTAGATCCCAAAAGTCGCCACAAGGGTAAGCATGAAACAGAAGGTTATCTGACTCAATCGGGATTTCCCTTTACTTCCATTCGGCCTACTTATATTTACGGGCCTCGTAATTATAATGAATTAGAAGGCTGGTTTTTTGACAGAATTGTGCGCGATCGCCCCATTCCCATCCCCGGAAATGGGTTGCATATCACGCAGCTAGGTCATGTAAAAGACTTGGCACTAGCAATGACTAAAGTTTTGGGTAATGAACAAGCCATAGGACAGATTTATAATATCTCTGGCGATCGCTTTGTCACTTTTGATGGTTTAGCCCGTGCTAGCGCTATAGCAGCTGGTAAATCACCCGATGCTGTTAAAATTGTCCATTACGACCCGAAAAAGTTTGATTTCGGCAAGCGTAAAGCTTTTCCGATGCGGGTGCAGCATTTCTTTGCTTCGGTGAACAAAGCGCAAACAGAATTAAACTGGCATCCTGAATATGATTTAATTTCTGGATTACAAGATTCTCTGGAAAATGATTATTTGGCTAATGCAAAAGACAAAGCTGAAGTAGATTTCTCTGTAGATGAGGAGATTTTACAAGCTGTGTAGTAACAAGATTCTCGATTTATTAAATAAGTCGGGAATCTGAGTTTTAGTCAAAAGGAAGAGTTTTTTCTTTTACCTGGGGAAGAAGCAATTCATCACATCTTCAGTTTTTACTTGAATAGGAAGGCAGACGTTTTTTAAGATATTTATTGCGTCAATGCCGCTGAAATTACTTTCTGTAAATGGTGAACGAGTTGCAATATCCACTCCACAATGTTCTAGAAGCCCGTGCCCGCTTAGGTGAAGGCCCAATGTGGGACTCAAATCAAAACCTACTGTATTGGGTTGATATTTATAACCATCGCGTGCATCAGTTTCATCCTGCTACGGGAAAAAGTTCCTTTTTTGATGTGGGAGATGTAGTAGGTGCGATCGCAACAGCAGGTAAAGATAGATTAATTATGGCACTGCGCCATCACTTGGCGTTTCTCAATACTCAGACAGCTGAAGTTAACCCCATTTTAGAAATTGAAGGGAATCTCCTAGATAATCGTTTCAATGATGGCAAATGTGACCCTCAAGGCCGCTTTTGGTTTGGCTCAATGTGTTCTTTGGAAAAACCCCAGGCGAGCCTTTATCGCTATGACAATGATGGTTCATTGCATATAATGGAAACAGGATTGACTATCTCTAATGGTCTGGGGTGGAGTCCCAATCAAAAGACATTTTACTTAACAGATTCTCCGCAGCAAAAAATATATGCTTACGACTTTAATTCAGTTACAGGAAACATTACTAATCGCCGGATTTTTGTTGATTTAACTCATGAATCCTTCTACCCAGATGGGTTGACAATAGACAGTGAAGGACATATTTGGTCAGCTATGTGGGATGGATGGTGTGTAATTCGTTTCAATCCCAAGGGTGAAGAGATATTGCGGGTAAAGCTACCTGTACAATTGCCAACTAGCTGTACTTTTGGGGGCGAAAATTTGCAAACGCTTTATATTACCACTGCTTCAGTTGGACTTAGCCAAGCAGAGATCGAAAAAAGTTTCTACTCTGGTGATTTGTTTGCTCTGCAAACTGATGTTACTGGATTACCTAGTAATAATTTTTAAGAATTATATAGTAGTCCTAAATCATTCGTAGAATTTATAAATTCTATTTTCTGTTGACGGTTAATGGTTATCAGTCATTGGTCATCAACCTTTATGCAAATGTTCAAGTTAAATGCGTAATAGCTTCTTCTTTATTGTCTCCACAATGACACTTGCTGTTTTAGTTCTCTCATATCTAAATAATCGCTAGCAAAAGCCTTTCGTAAAAGTGGATGAGGAATAAATTGATCATATTTTTGATTTTCCGGTGCTTCTGAAGTACTGACTAAATCTTCTGAGGTAATTCTTTGCTCACACAATGAAGCAATTTCAGGATAAAGATATTTAAATTTATCCTTGCCTATTTTAATTGTCAAATAATAAGGATTTACTCCGCCAATACTGATAATTTCCAAAGATTCTCGACAGTAGGAGTTGAGTAATCTTTCTAAAGTGCGGTAAGCAACTGTACCCATCCAGGGGAAAATGCAGCATTTACCTTTTTCTAATTGCAAGATATTTTGTTTATCTAATCCAACCTGCTGAACCAATTGGCGAACTTTACGTAAACGTTGCAAAGCATTTTTTTGCAAATAGCTGTACTCAATATTTTCAAATAGAATCTGTTGCATTCGTTGTAAAACTTTGGTATGAATAGTACCACTACCACCACGCCAATAAATACTAGATTTACCCTCGGCTTGTTTAACAAAAATAGCCTTCTTTTTAAAGTCAACTTCTACGACTTCCCAAGTTCTCCCAGCTAAAGCAAATTGATTGCCAACAGCAGGCGGCGTGACGATACTGCCAATTTGCGTTACACCTTGTTTAACAATATATTCTTGCTGTTCAGCAAAGACAGCATAAAACTGAAATTTTCTCACAATCTTTTCTCCTGCCAAACCCAGGATTAATTTACCTTGTTCGGTATGCTGAATATGACCAATATCAATTAAATAGCGCAGTAGTAATTGGAAATCCTCTTTAGAAATAGCAGCAAAGGGTGGCAAGCTAAAAATTTGTTTAGCTAAGGCATTAGGTGAAAGTTCCCCTGTTGCTGTTAAAATGCTCATTGTTTGGTGATAAAGCAAACTCAAAGGATATTTAATGGGTCTGATTGGTTCAATCCATTGCTCATCTAAATAAAGTTGGATTATAGCGATAGACTGCAAAAGTTGCCAGGGTATTTGCTCTGGTAGATAAGCTTCTGATAATGGTTTCTCTTCAGCACAGATAAAGCGCATATCGGCAGCTTCACCTCTCCTGCCACTACGTCCTAAACGCTGTAAAAAACTAGCTACAGACAAGGGTGATTCTAACTGAATAACTCGCTCTAAATAACCGATATCTATACCTAATTCTAAAGTCAGAGTAGCGGCAGTAACTGCTGGATTGTTGGGTTCACGCATCGCATCTTCAGCAGATTGCCGCAAGCTAGCAGATATACTCCCATGATGCACATGATATATATCTGGTAGTCCTTGTTCTGTGGCAATTTGGCGCAAAGATGCTATTACAGATTCAGTTCGCGTACGATTATTAGCAAATATTAAGCATTTGCGAGATTTACTGAGATTGAAAATATATTGTTCATAAGCTGTTGCCTGTGCTTCATCTACTTCTTCAGTAATATAAAAATGTTCTACAGCTAGTTTTATTTGGCGTTTTATTCCGTCAGCTTGCGGTGTAATGACTGGGTTTTCTGTTCCTGAAGATAACCATTCTTCCGCTATTGAGTAATCACCAAGAGTTGCCGATAAACCAATACGGCGTGGTTGCCTTTGCGTCAACTTTGCTAAACGTTGTAATTGGCAAATAATTTGACAACCGCGTTCAGAACCCATAAAGGCATGAATTTCATCAATGATGACAAATCTTAAATCACCAAATAAGCGAAGTAGGTCATTATTTTTATTAATTAATAAACTTTCTAAAGATTCTGGTGTAATTTGTAGAATGCCTTGAGGATTCTTTAAAAGCTTGTTTTTTCGACTTTGAGAAACATCACCGTGCCAGTGCCAAACTGGAATATCTGCTTCTTTGAGTAAGTCGTTGAGGCGCTCAAACTGATCATTAATTAAAGCTTTGATTGGACTAATATATAATACTCCTACAGTTGCACAAGGGTTAGCATGTAACAAAGTCAAAACTGGTAGAAAGGCTGCTTCTGTTTTACCCGCAGCAGTTGCAGCAGTCACTAGCAAATGAGCATCAGTGTCAAATATAACTTGACAAGCAGCAATTTGAACTGGTCGTAATTCAGTCCACTGGTGATGATAAATATATTCTTGAATGAAGGGTGCAAGTCTGCTAAAAGCATCGCTCATATTTTTATGAATAATTAGTAAAATACATGAATATTTAATTAGTATTAATTATTTTTTACACTAATAAATAAATTGGAATAATATCATATTAAGTGACGCGAATATTAAAGAATCGCTTATATATCGATAGTAATCCTATTTGAGTTGTAAAAATGATTAAACCGCCAAGGAAAGTAGGAAAGAAGTTTGTTAATTATTTAGGACTGCTATAGTTGTAAGATGTGATGGGAACTTAGAAAATCTCTTAATTAAGTCGCATTTTGAGAATTTCTATGGATTTTTCCCCCTATTGACTCAAGGCAGATTAACATCCATCGGTCAAACTTAAGTAATAGGACAAGTATATAATCAAGCAAAAGCCATGAATAAGCATAAGGAAACATTACGAGTCATCCTTGCTATATGCATCATTGTGGTTGGAGTGACACACTTTATTGTGCCAGAAGAATATGTCAAAATTGTGCCTCCGCAACTACCTTACCCTTTAGGATTAGTTTATCTTAGTGGCTTTTATGAAATTTTGGGTGGTATCGGCTTATTAGTCCCGCCTGTAAGTCAAGCTGCTGCTTGGGGACTTCTTGCTCTTTTTATTGCTGTTTACCCTGCCAATATTTATATGGCGGTTAATCTTATTAAGATTGAACATATACCTAATTCACCTTGGGTACACGTAGTCAGGCTTCCCTTTCAAGCAGTTTTAATTGCTTGGGCTTGGTGGTACACGAAATCTTATGATGGGGAAAAACAAGCTTCTATTATTCCCAAGTCGCTCCTTCCCAAAGAATTAGAATTAAAATAAGTGCGTTTTTTATATCTGAATTATGCGCGTCGCAACTTTGTTTGGGATAACACTCTCGTTAGCAGTCGGTATTGGAGGAGTAACCCTTCCGGTGACTCAAGCGGTGCAGCTTAGAGATGGCACAGTCTACTTTGTCCAACCGCCGAAACTTGTTGAGGCAACAACTACTTATAAAGATGTTAATGTTTGGGGCGCAACTTACTATTTCAAGATTAATGTGCCGGAAAATGCTGGAGAATCCCTCCAGAAGGTAACGATCGCACAAAGGGAAGGAGCAGAAAACATCCGCTATGATCTTAATGATACCCGCGCCTTTGCCGGAACCAGCGACCGCAAAGAATCTCGGCTAACATTAGGCCCAGTCACAGCAGAACGCAAGACACGAACCGTTACTGTGAATTTTGATCCGCCTGTTACTCCGGGACAGACAGTTACAATCGCCCTTCGCCCTGTGAAGAATCCCAGCTTTTCTGGTGTCTATTTATTGGGTGTGACAGCGTTCCCGGTGGGTGAGAAATCCCACGGACAATTTCTCGGCTTTGGACGGTTACAGTTTTACAGCAATAGAAGTCACTGGTGGTTTCCATAACTATTACAGCAGCTTGTTGTGAAATTGCAATCGCAAATATTTATCCCCAGATAATTTGTAAATTTAAAATAAATCCTGGTAAAATATCCTCTCCTAATAATTCTTGTGGAGATGCTAGTGTTTCTATTGGTTTACCAATACGATAGATTTCTACCTGACGCATTTTTGGATTAATTAACCAGCCTAACTTAACTCCGTTATCGATATATTCCTGCATTTTCGCTTGCGTTTCTCGCAAACTATCGCTTGGTGACATTAACTCTAAAACAAAATCTGGTGCGATCGGCGGAAACTTTTCTTGTTCTTCGGGTGTGAGTGCATTCCATCTCTCTTTTCTTATCCAAGCAACATCAGGAGAACGGTTTGCACCATTGGGAAGTTTGAAGCAAGTGGAAGAATCGAAGCAAATTCCTAGTTGAGTTTGGCGATTCCAAATCACAAAATCTGCCGAAATCTCTGAATTGCGATTTCCAGTTTCTCCGCCTGTAGGTGGCATTATTAGTAGTTTCCCCTCTGCATTGCGTTCAAATTTCACTTCAGGGTTTTCCCGACAAAGTTGATAAAATTGGTTATCGGTGAGTTGGATAATAGGGTTCAAGTTGACCGTGATAGCTGACATAGGGATTATCTTGAGGATGACATCAACTTTAGCTAAATTGTAAGCAATTATGAGTCAGAATATTGACGCAGCTAGGATTTCTATTATTATTCCGACTCTTAATGAAGCAGAGAATATTAAAGAAGCAATTGTAACTACTCAACTCAACACAAATATAGAAGTAATCATAGTAGATGGTGGCTCCAAAGATGACACCATAGAAATAGCTCAGTCTTTAGGTGTCAAAGTTATCTCATCGTCTCCCGGCCGTGCTGTGCAAATGAATGCGGGTGCTGTAGCTGCTACCGGGGAGATTCTGCTGTTTCTCCATGCAGATACCCGTTTACCGATTGGGTTTGATGAGATGGTTGGCACAGCGCTACAACAACCTGGGAATGTGGCTGGTGCATTTAACTTGCGGATTGATGCATCGCTTTTAAGTTTAAGATGGGTGGAGTTGGGTGTAAATGTGCGATCGCATTTTTACCAAATGCCCTACGGCGACCAAGCAATTTTTTTAACAAAAGCAGTATTTCAGCAAATTGGCGGTTTCCCTGAATTGCCTATCATGGAAGACTTTGAACTTATCCGTCGTTTAAAACGCATCGGACGGATTGTAATTATCCCTACACCAGTTGTTACCTCAGCCCGTAGATGGTTGCAAAAGGGAGTATTTAAAACTACGCTACTTAATCAAATAGTAATTATTGCTTATTTACTCGGCGTTTCACCTGAACGAATTTGTAGCTGGTATTGCCGAGAAAAATTTAAAAGAATTTAAGCTATTTCTCATCTGCTTAGTATATCTTAGGGGCATTGGATTTGAAATGTTAAGGGTCTAAACACGAAGTTTCAAGTTCTAAACACGAAGTTTCAAGTTCTGAACACGAAGTTTCAGGTTCTGAACACGAAGTTTCAAGTTCTGAACACGAAGTTTCAAGTTCTGAACACGAAGTTTCAAGTTCTGAACACGAAGTTTCAGGTTCTGAACACGAATTTTCAAGTTCTGAAGGTAAAACTTATAAAAATGAGGAAGCCTGTATTAAATGCCAAACTCAAACTACTACTCTTAAGTTGCTTAATTGCCACTCTCATAATTGTCGCTAAACAGTTAAACATTCAGGGACTTTTACAAACCTCAGTCATTTGGGTTGAGAGTCTTGGAGTCTTAGGGCCTATTGTGTACATAGTAATTTACAACTTGGCAACATTACTATTTATACCCGGTTCTCTCTTAACGCTCAAAGGCGGTTGTCTGTTTGGAGTGTTTTGGGGGTCAGTATATGTGCTAATTGCGGCAATAGTCGGGGCAATCTTGGCTTTTATCATTGGACGCTACCTTTCACGGGATTGGGTTTCTCGACAAATGGACAAACATCCTAAATTTAAAGCGATTGATTTAGCAGTTGCTAAAGAGGGATGGAAAATTGTCTTTTTAACTCGTCTTTGTCCCGTTTTTCCCTTCAATTTATTGAATTACGCTTTTGGAGTAACACAGGTTTCCCTCAAAGACTATATATTGGGTTCCTTTGGCATTATTCCTGGTAGTGTGATGTACGTTTATATTGGTTCTCTTGCAGGTAATCTTGCCATGATTAACACGTCTAATCAACCAATTACTCCAGAAACTCAAGTCTGGCAATGGATAATGCGAGTAGTTGGGTTGATTGCTACCGTTGCTGTGACTGTGTACATCACAAAAGTTGCTCAGAAAGCTCTAGCTCAAAGTGTGGCATTAGAAGAAATAATAAACCATGACAAAACTAACAACCATTCAGATATTTAAAAATATTAATGCCAGAAAATTGCATAAGTTTTTTAACCTAAGTGTATTAATATTGCTGGCATTGGCGAGCATTTTCATATTAAACACAGACCCGGCTGTAGCACAAGAATCTGCAAATCCAAATTCTTTTAATCCCCAAGCAATTTTACGGGATGCCTTGCAGTGGATTGATAGCCTTGGTACAGTGGGAGCGATCGCTTTTATTGCCCTTTACATTATCGCTACCGTTGCTTTTTTCCCAGGTTCTATTCTCACCTTGGGAGCAGGTGTGATTTTTGGTGCAGTTTGGGGTTCTCTCTACGTATTTATCGGTGCAACCCTTGGTGCTACTGCTGCTTTCCTTGTGGGACGTTATTTAGCAAGGGGCTGGGTTGCTGATAAAATCGCAGATAATAAAAAATTTGCCGCCATTGACCAAGCGGTTGGTAGAGAAGGATTAAAAATTGTCCTGTTAACGCGACTCTCACCTATATTTCCTTTCAACTTATTAAACTATGCCTTTGGCATCACAGGAGTTTCACTTAAAGACTACTTCATCGGCTCTGTAGGAATGATTCCCGGAACCATCATGTACGTTTATATTGGTTCTCTTGCAGGTAATCTTGCCATGATTGGTACTGAAGCTCAACCCACCAACCCGACTTTACAATGGGCAATTCGGATTTTGGGTTTGATTGCTACAGTAGCTGTCACAGTTTATGTCACCCGGATTGCGCGAAAAGCTTTAGAAGAGGAGGTAAGTAGTAATTAAAAATTCAAACTCCTTCTGCTAAAGATAAATTATCCATTGTTGAAACCTTTATACAGAAAAGCTTCAATAGTATCTGTCAATTCCAGACGGACAAAACAGTTTAAAGACTGTATTCGTTATTAAATAAGCATTAAAAATAAAAAATTGAGCCGCCTAAATTTATAGGGATTCTTAATTTTGAAGAACGCAAAGGCGTTGGCTTGAGCATTTCCAATTCTCAAATGAGGTTCCACCAATGTTCAATTCAGATTTAGAGAGAGTTACAGTTCGCCCAACGGATGAGTATAACCAAAAGTTGGTGTCTTACGTCCATCCGCCAAATTGGGTTAATCCTCAACCGACAGATGTTTACGATTTGGTGGTAATTGGTGCTGGTACTGCGGGGTTAGTGGTGGCTGCGGGTGCGGCGGGTCTGGATTTGGGTTTAAAAGTGGCGATAATTGAAAAGCATCTCATGGGTGGGGATTGCTTAAATTTTGGTTGTGTACCATCTAAAACTATTATTCGGTCTGCTCGGGTTGTTGGCGAAATCTGGAATGCTCAAAACTTGGGAGTTAATATTCCCCAACACAATATTGATGTTGATTTTCCCAAAGTCATGGCAAGGATGCGGCGGGTAAGAGCTGGTATCAGCCATAACGACTCGGCGGAGCGGTTCTCATCGTTGGGTGTCGATGTCTTTTTGGGTAGCGGTCGATTTGCGAGTAAAAATACCGTAGAAGTTGGCGATAAAACCCTCCGGTTTAAAAAAGCTGTAATTGCTACTGGTGCAAGAGCCGCACAACTGTCGATTCCGGGAATTGAAAAGGCGGGTTATTTAACTAATGAGACGGTTTTTTCGCTGATTCAACGACCGGAACGTTTAGCGGTAATTGGTGGCGGCCCCATTGGTTGCGAATTGGCGCAAGCTTTCCGACGCTTGGGTTCTGAGGTGGTACTTTTCCATAGCGGTTCTCATCTTCTGAATAAAGAAGATGCTGAGGCTGCCAAAATTCTCCAAAAGGTTTTGGTTAATGAAGGAATTCGCGTGGTGCTGAATTCTAAGTTGGAAGAAGTGGTAACTGTTACTGAGGGGAAGCGGCTTTACTTTTCCTCCAATGGTCATCGAGATTCGGTGACAGTAGATGAAATTTTAGTCGGTGCGGGGCGATCGCCAAATGTGGAAGGTTTAAATTTAGAATCAGTAGGGGTGGAATACGACAAGCGCCAAGGTGTGAAGGTAAATGATTATCTCCAGACAACGAATCCCAAAATTTATGCAGCTGGTGATATTTGCATGAACTGGAAGTTTACCCATGCTGCTGATGCTGCGGCGCGGATTGTAATTAAAAATACGCTGTTTTCTCCCTTTGGCTTAGGACGCTCGAAACTCAGTAGTCTGGTAATGCCGTGGGTAACTTATACTGACCCAGAAATTGCCCATGTAGGATTATACGAACACGAGGCGCAAAAATTGGGTATTGAGGTGGCAACAATCAAAATACCTTTTAGTAGTGTAGACCGAGCGATCGCAGATGGTGAAGAATCAGGATTTCTCAAAATCCACCATAAAAAGGGGTCTGATGAAATTCTTGGCGCAACTATTGTTGCCAGTCACGCAGGTGAGATGATATCAGAAGTAACTACGGCAATAGTGAATAAAATTGGTTTGAGTAAGTTAAGCAGTGTAATTCATCCTTATCCCACTCAAGCCGAAGCGATTAAAAAAGCAGCTGATGCTTATCGTCGAACCCTTCTGACATCAAATACCAAAAAATTGTTGGGATTTTTAACAAAGTTATCTTGACCAAAATCAGTGAACAGTCAGACAACTGTTCACTGATAACTGATAACTGTTATCTAAACAACGTGAGTTCGATGAACCTTTCCCTCCCAGCCTCCCTCTCCGAAACGGAGAGGGAGGAGCAACGAAAAATTCAGCTTTTTGCTCCCCTTTCCGACACGGAGAGGGGTTGGAGGAGAGGTCAAATAAGACTTGTCGAACTCACGTCACGTTAAACAGGTCGGAAGCGAGCAATCTCACCTTCTATGAAGTTTGCGTAGTAGTAGTCAAAGGTCGGAAGCGAGCAATTTCACCTCCTATCAAGTTTGCGTAGTAAAGATTACCATCCTTTCCAGTGGTGATTTGTACAGGCACCCCTAGATTAGGTATGTCTGCTTGAGAAGCAAACCGCTTAACTGAGACAAATTTGCCCTGACTATCGAATTTCAAAGCATCGATAGTTCCTTGACTGAAATCAGCAATGAATAAGGCATCTTGATAGATTGAGGGGAAAGTATTGCCTGTGTAAAAGTCACCCATAGTAATAGCATTAGAACCAAAATGCTCGTAAGTGTAGGCTGGTGCTGTTACAACTGTGCCACTCTTATAGAAGGCTTCCGCCGCATCCAGTTTAGAATAGGTAGGTTGTTTTAAGCTGACGATATTTTTATTTGCATCAAGGCCACCTTCATAGAATGGCCAGCCAAAGTTGGCTCCTGGTTTTCCGATATTCACCTCTTCGTAAAAATAAAAGCCAACATCACCAATTACGGGGGTATTGGTACTCTTATCAATTGTGAAACGGAAGGGGTTACGCAAACCTAAGTTATAAACTTTGGAACTATTGCTATTGGGATCACCATTATAAAAAGGATTACTTGATAAGCCTTGACCAGTTATCGCATCAATCCGCAGCATCTTCCCAGACAGATTATTGACATCCTGGACGCGAATTGCTCGCGGATCTCTCCCATTGTAGGAAGTGCCATCTCCTAAGCTGACAAATAGAGAACCGTCGGTGCCAAAGCGCACAGCACCAACTGAGTGAGATTCACTATCGTTAGCTATGAAATTTTGGACATTTTGGACTTTATCGAGATTATTGAGATAATCATCCAAGCTGGTAAATGGCTTACCAGTATCTTTGTTGAGAATTCCTGATGGTGCGTAGCCAAGTGAGACATTTGTGCTATTCCCATCTGGACGATTGATATTTTCCCAAATGCCATTAGTACCCAACAGCACTACTTCACTGCCAGCAATAGCAGTAGTGTAATTAGTCTTGGGGTCAGCTTCTATCCTAGTTAGCCGTGCAGTCCTATTCCCATTCTGATCGGGATTGTCCAATCCGCTATTGGGATTGTTTTTAGGGTTGGTTGGGTCGGTTTCTGGTGGATCGTAGGTATACAACAGGTAAACGTAGTTTTTGGGGTTTGTAGCTTTGCCAAAGTCTGGATGTACGGCAATGCCTAAAAGACCGCGATCGCGCGTATCATTAACCTGTGCAGAAATATCGATAAATGGTGTTGATAATAAAGTGCCTTTGTCTAAGACTTGCACTACCCCATTTTTCTGGGCAATAAACATCCGGTTACCGTCAGATGTCCAGTCAAAAGCTGTGGGTAGATTCAAACCAGCAGCTACCGTCTCTAAAGCAAAGTTACCAATGTCATCATCGATAATATTGATAGTTGCCTGTTGACTATTTAGCTGCACTCCAACGGCGTTACTAAACTTCAAAGTAAATGTTTCATTTACCTCCCCAACTGTATTATTAATAATGGGGATAACAATGGTCTTGCTGGCTTGTCCTGCTGCAAAGGCTAAGGTTCCAGATACAGCCTGGTAGTCAGAACCAGCTTTCGCAGTCCCATCCACGGTTGTGTAATTTAGACTAGCAGTCCCCGTAGTGTTACCCCGTGTAACTGTCACCGTAGCAGTACCGTCATCCTCATTAACTACTGGCTGAGTGAAGTCTAGGCTAGAGCGATCATTATCTTGAATCGTAATTCCAAGAGTTCTTTGAAGTCCTAGTGTTGCCCCCTCTGCTTGATCAATGACAAAACTAAAGGTTTCCTCTGGCTCTGCTAAAGAATCGTCATTGATTGGAATGGATATCTGTTTGCTGCTTTGTCCTGGCGCAAAAATAAGTGTTCCAGCGCTTTCGGTACCTTCAGTTCCGTAGTCAACTCCTGCCTTGGCAGTACCACCTATAGTTGCATACTTGATTGAAGATGTGCTGCTTAAATCACCAGTTTTCAGCAACGTTATGGTCACGCTACCAGCGCCTTCGTTAACTGTCGTGGAAGATGATCCCAAGGTGATAGCGGTCTGAATATCTGATGAATACAGTTGAGACTGGGGAATGATTTCTTTGGTCTGAGAGGAACTTGACCAAGACAGTCGAGAAACAGCATCGTATCTATTTTCGTAGTACTCAAGTTTAATATCGTACTTCTGACCTGCAACCAGTGCGATCGCACCAGTATGTTCTGTGGCAGATTGATTGGCAAACTTATCGATGAGTAGTTGATTATTAACCCACAGTCGCACACCATCATCAGCAGTAGTATGGAACTTGTAAGTCTCGCTGTACTCGGCTTTCACTTGGCCTGTCCAACGCACTGAGAAGGTATCTGCACCGATGGATGGATCTGGAGAACTACGACCCCAGTTAAAGTTGACTGTCGGATCTGTGCGAGTTTGCTTCAAGTTGGTGAAGTCGATGTTGTCGTAGTACTCTGCTTTGAGTCCGTTGCCATTACTATACAGTTGAGACTGGGGAATGATTTCTTTGGTCTGAGAGGAACTTGACCAAGACAGTCGAGAAACGGCATCGTATCTATTTTCGTAGTACTCAAGTTTAATATCGTACTTCTGACCTGCAACCAGTGCGATCGCACCAGTATGTTCTGTGGCAGATTGATTGGCAAACTTATCGATGAGTAGTTGATTATTAACCCACAGTCGCACACCATCATCAGCAGTAGTATGGAACTTGTAAGTCTCGCTGTACTCGGCTTTCACTTGACCTGTCCAACGCGCTGAGAAGGTATCTGCACCGATGGATGGATCTGGAGAACTACGACCCCAGTTAAAGTTGACTGTCGGATCTATGCGAGTTTGCTTCAGGTTGGTGAAGTTTATGTTGTCGTAGTACTCTGCTTTGAGTCCATCTCCCTGAGAGAGCAAGCTGGCGCTAGCAGAAATACTGGGTTGTGCTTGATCAATACTCTGTAAAGATGATTGAGTACTAATTATTGGACTTGGAGATGTTGATAGCTGTTGCTTTTGTAAAGTATTCATTGAGATATATGCCTCACAATAGTTCTAAAACTAATTTCATAATTCATGTTTAAAAATCAGTTTTAGATTGATTTTTTCAAAACCATGCTTAACAAGTTTCGTTATACATAGATGAGTAAGTGAATAGTGATTAACTTACTAATGTATTTGTTAATGTTGATGTGATGTCACTTAATTACTGATACGATTTTATTTGCTATTTACTCCTTTGCTAATTTGCTTTACTACTCCACTGCCTATCGGATCAACTTTCAAATAAAACACTATGAAGTATATTTATTGCTTTATATGTCCTAAAACCAGCTAGATAAAAAATCTATATGACAAGAAGTACTAGAAATTACTTGAAGGGTGTATTAGTTCTTATAAATCTTCGTTTCTTCTCAATAAATTTATAACTTTTGATGGATTTAAATTAAGTTGAGTGAACTTAACCAAAACTTATAAATTACTTCTTTTGAGAGCTTATAATCTCACCGATGTGCAGGTACATGAAGTTGAGGTGAACCAATGCCCAACTAGGCAAACATATACTTAAGTACTTAAAAGTATTATTTTACATATCTATCTTTAAGTAGTGTTTTAAAATCAATCAACTATACATTGGACAATAGATCAAGGTCTTATGTCTATCTTTTTTGTGGAACTTTATTTAAAAATTCACATTAATAGATACCTTTTTAAAGCAATATCAAAGTTTTGATGAACTTTCAGTAACGATTACTAACATACGTAAGTAACAATTACTAACATACGCATAATCTCATGTTTTTTCTCTGCAAAAATATTAATTAGATGAAAATTGGATAAAGAAAAATTTGAATTATTTAAAGATTTGAAAAACCATCATTTATCTTTGCTTCATTTTGACTGCATTTTATATTTATATTTTTTTACAATACCCGGCAGAAAACCTGATTTTGACCATGAATTATATTTATATCTTTGTTATATATAGGACTCATATCTAATTTTTGAATAAGATTTCATATAAAACCCTGATAAAACAGGTTTTTCAGTCTCAGGATGTTTTCAGAAATCAAAGACGCTCGATAGCGCAGCGTAAAGCCTGCGGCATGGCAACTCTTAGAGACGCTACCGCGTAGCTTGCTTCTCCGTAGGAGTATGCTTAGAGCGACGTAGGAGCGTCTGACTCGCTACCGCTTCTCTACGAGACGCTACGCGAACGCTATCGGAGTCCTATGTCTACTCTTACTCTTAATTTAGAGAGAGAACTTGAGGAACTTGTGAGTAATTAAGTGATGAGTTATAAATTCGATTTCTCAACTTATATCATGTCCAGTTGAACACTTGTCGTTGCAAACGAGGTGAAGCAATCACAAGGGCTGTGTCATTGCTTTGCTTCGTTTGCGAAGCTACGCGTTTAGGACAAGCGAATCTCTCAAAACATTTAAAAGTGTTGACTCAATGAGGTTTGGTGTCCCGTCAGCAACAAGGAATTAGCGTCTATTATGCGATCAGTGACCCTGTGATTTTTGAATTGTGTGAATTAGTTTGCGATCGCATTGGCAACCAAATACAAAAACGGGCTAAAGAATTTGAACAGATCAAAGCCTTTAGTACCCTCTTCCTTGCCTCCTTTGCCTCCCCTGCCTTCACGCATCACTGTTAAATAATCAGCGTCCGAAACCTTGATTATTCGGTTAAGTTACAAAAGTTTTTAATTTATTTCAAGTCAGAAAAATCACAAGTTTAATGCCGCACATTCCCACTTTCCCCTAGACTAAGGGCAGCAACCTTGTTCAAACTGGCTGAGGAAAGTGGACTTTGACTGAGACAAACAATTTAAACTCTACCATCCAGAATGTCTCACGCAGGGAATTGCGAGATTTAGTGCGGACTCAGCTGCAAATGCTCCTAGAAACAGGAGACTTGCAGGGAGCAAAAGCTATTCTCGTACCTGTGCAGCCTGCGGATATTGCCGAGGCGATTGAGGGTTTGCCAGAAGCGATGCACGCTTTGGCTTTTCGCTTGCTTTCTAAGGATGAGGCTATAGAGGTTTATGAATATCTCGACTATAGTGTTCAAGAACGGTTAATTGAGGAACTTAAAAGTCAGGAAGTCCGCGATATTGTCGATCAAATGTCGTCGGATGACCGAGCTAGGTTATTTGATGAATTACCAGCAAAAGTCGTCAATCGCTTGCTAGAACAACTGAGTCCAGCAGAACGCCAAGCTACAGCCCAACTATTGGGTTATGAAGCTGATACTGCTGGGCGAATCATGACGCTAGAGTTAATCTCGCTGAAAGAAAACTTTACAGTATCTCAAGCCCTAGAGCGAATTCGCAACTTAGCTAATGCCAGTGAGATGATTTATTATCTTTATGTCATGGATGCAGCAAGGCGCTTAACGGGGATTGTATCGTTGCGGGAGTTAGTAACGTCTCAGCCTGAGCAAATTATTGGCGAAATTATGACCCGTGATGTGGTGTTTGTCCACACTGATACAGATCAGGAAGAAGTTGCAAGATTAATCCAAAGATATGATTTTTTGGCTGTGCCTGTAGTAGATCGAGAACAGCGTCTAGTAGGTATTGTCACCGTAGATGATGTGTTTGATATTCTGCAACAAGAAACCACCGAAGATATCTATGCCTTGGGTGGTGGTGTGCAGTCGGGGGGTGACAACTATTTTCAAATGAATTTACTAGAAATTGCGCGAAAGCGGGTTGTATGGTTATTGGTTTTACTTGTAACCAATACCATTACAGGAACGATTATTAAGTCGCAAGAAAGCCTTTTGGCAAAAGTGGTGACACTGACAGCGTTTATCCCTTTGCTGACTGGTACTGGTGGTAACGTAGGTGCCCAATCTTCTACAGTCGTGATTCGGGGGATGAATACTGATGAAATCCGATCGCTTGGCGCATTGCAGGTAATTGGCCGAGAGGCGATCGCAGGGGCATTATTGGGAGGAATGTTAGGTACGATTGCTACTGTCTGGGCTTACTTTCTACAAGGACAATTAGAAGTAGCGATCGCTGTCGGCACTAGTTTGGTCGCTATTTCTATTTTAGCTTCTATCTCCGGTTCAGCACTGCCATTTCTATTTCGCTACCTTCGTTTAGATCCGGCATTAATGTCCGCACCATTTATTACTACAGCAGTTGATGTCGTGGGTGTTTTGATTTACTTCAATTTAGCAAGGGTAATTTTAAAGTTATAAAAAAAGTTATTAGTCATTTGTCATTAGTGAAGAATAAAGTACAAATGACTAACTTTTACAATTCTGATTCTGTGTCTGGAGCAACAATTTCGCCAGTACCCAATTGCAGTATCATGTCCTGATCAGTAATCAATCCACTGAGTTCTTTTACTTGTAAATTCATTTCTTCACAAGCTTGTCTGAGTTCGCTAGCAAATTTGTTGAGGTCTTGACCATAGCCACATTGATAAGCAGCAGTTTCAATTCCTTGTTTGGCATTTGCTCTAGCACAATCTACGAGTTCTGTGCCATACAATGGTGTAGGAGATGCCATAGACGTAGTTATTATTTCTTAAATGATTTTCTCCTAGATAGACTATCAAGATTTCAATATTAATTCATCCCTCTAATGGAAGACCATGAGGGTAGAGTTATAAATTGAGAGTTAGGAGTTAAGGATTAAAAGGTTATAAATAAAGAATATACCGATTATAAATCCTAACTCCTAACTCCTAACTCCTAACTCTTAACTATTTCACTTAACCATTCACAACATCTCCACCATTGACATGTAACACTTGTCCAGAGACATAAGAACCATCATCAGAGGCTAAATATACGTAGCTAGGAGCAACTTCTTCAGGTTGTCCGGCTCGTTGCATTGGTACTTGTTTACCAAAAGTTTCAACTTTCTCTTCAGGAAAAGTTGAGGGAATTAAAGGTGTCCAAATTGGTCCTGGCGCGACAGCATTAACGCGAATTCCTTTTGACACCAGATTTTTTGATAAGGAGCGAGTAAAAGCCACGATCGCACCTTTTGTAGAGGAATAATCTAGTAATTGTGGGCTACCTTTATAAGCTGTTACCGATGTGGTATTGATAATAGAACTGCCTGCTTGTAAGTGCTTGAGTGCAGCTTTAGTCATGAAAAACATCGAGAATATATTTGTGCGGAAAGTTCGCTCTAGTTGTTCTTCGGTGATTTCTTCGATACTTTCTTTTGGATGTTGTTCGGCGGCATTGTTGATGAGAATATCGAGTTTGCCAAACTCACCAACTGTTTGTTGGATAGCTTGTTGACAAAAAGCTTCATTGCCAATATCACCTGCAATGGTAACTGCACGACGCCCTTGTTTTTCTACCAATTGTTTTGTTTCTTTGGCATCATCGTGTTCATTGAGGTAAAGAATCGCCACATCTGCACCTTCTTTAGCAAATGCGATCGCTACAGCACGACCAATACCACTATCTGCACCCGTAATCAATGCTACTTTATCTTGTAGCTTGCCACTACCCCGATACTGGGCATCATCTGATTTGGGTTTTGGCGTCATTTCTGATTCAACACCTGGTGCTTCTTGCTGCTGTGGCGGTTGTAATTGTTGCTCTTCTGAATTAGTCATAGGTTTTGTATTGGTAATTGAGTTTTAGATGTAATTAGGTACTTAGTAATTTGGGTTATGCCAGAGGTAATAAGTGAGAGGTGATAGGGAATAATCTGTCCCCATTTCAAACGTAAACCTTGGATCGAAAATTCAACCCAAGGTTTATTTTTTGCTTTGGTTCCCACTAACCATTTGCATAGGTGCTTATACCCCGGATGCTTACCAAACGTACTTATTGCTGGCAATTGTACGCGGCTTACATTATTTCTCCTCACACCTCACACACTATTTACCTGACCATGAAAAACAAGTACATAATTCTCGTGTGATGAAGGATTTTTACCTATCATCTGCTTTCAAGTTTACTATTATGTTGCTGTAGTTTATCGCTCTATAGAGGTAAAACAAGCTGGAATTAACTCAACCTTAAGACGTAAAATAAACAAAATAATAAGAGTGACTGAATTAGTCTACAATCCTCTCTTTTGTCTCAAGAACTATGCCATTTTCTCTAAATAAAAATAAAGATTGATATTTTCTGATTTTGTAATTGTAAAAATCCTTGCATTTATACCATCACTTTTCCTAAATGTTAATATTTATTTAGGCTGATATCTGCATAGTTACCTTCTTGCAAAAGTATCTGACAACTAGTCCACAAACTAATCGTCCAAAAGTCTGCGTGGTGCGCTACATTGAGATCATTAGAGGGTAGGGGTTATGGCAATACTAAATGTTTCCGAGTTAGAGCAGGTTGAAAAGTTTCGCCGCTTACAATTAACCCTGAGCGATCGCTGGAAAACGAGCGAGTCATTTGACAATAGTGAAGCGGATATTTTAATTATTCCTTCCCTAAGTCTCGACCAGCGCGAACTCCGAAAGATCGAGGGTTGTGAACATTATGAAGAAAGATTACTATTTTCTTTAATTCGGTTGCAAAATCCCCGGACTCGGCTGGTTTATGTAACATCAGTACCGCTACATCCTAGTATTATTGATTATTACTTACAACTGTTGCCAGGAATTCCTTTTTCTCATGCTCGCAGTCGCTTGGTGCTACTTTCTACTTACGATTCCTCCCTTAAACCTCTTAGCCAAAAGATTTTAGAACGCCCCCGCCTGCTAAAGCGGATTCATCAAGCTTTGAGGTTAGACAAATCATTTATGATCTGCTACAACTCTTCGCATTGGGAAGGCGAATTGTCTGTAAAATTGGGTGTACCTCTCTATGCTGCCGCACCAGATTTACAGATTTGGGGGACAAAAAGTGGTAGTCGGCAAATCTTCGCCGAAAGCGGAGTACCGCATCCAGATGGCAGCGAAAAAGTTTGGAACCACACAGATTTGGCAGAAGCTACCAGTGATTTGTGGGAACGACAACCGACATTAAAACGGGTAGTGGTAAAACTCAACGAAGGCATTTCGGGAGAAGGCAATGCATTGCTGGATCTTAGGCCAATTGAGAATTTAGCACCAGGTAAAGGGACTCATGCCGAAAGGGTAGCAGCGATTAGCGATCGCTTTTCAACAATGCGCTTTCAAGCAAAGCTTGAGACTTGGGATAACTTTTCAGGAAGAATCTCTGAATTGGGGGCAATCAGCGAAGCATTTCTGGAAGGGGAAATTAAGCTATCGCCCAGTGTTCAAGGACGAATCACACCGACTGGTGAAGTGGAAATTCTTTCAACCCACGACCAAATTCTCGGAGGTCCAGACGGTCAGATTTATTTAGGTTGTCGCTTTCCGGCTGATGAAAGCTATCGATTGCAATTACAGCAATTGGGAATACAAGTTGGCAGAAAGTTAGCAGAGAAAGGCACTTTAGAGCGATTTGGCGTAGATTTTATTGCCGTTGACAAGGGTAACCGAGAGTGGGATATTCAGGCGATCGAAATTAACCTGCGTAAAGGCGGTACAACTCATCCATTCATGACCCTGAAATTATTAACAAACGGGCGCTATGACCTTTCCACGGGTTTATTTTATAGTCAGCAAGGTCGTCCAAAATACTACATTGCCACAGATAATCTGCAAAAAGAGCGCTATCAGGGATTATTGCCTAATGATTTGATGGATATCATTGCTCACCACAGACTCCACTTTGATAGTGGTACTGAAACGGGCACAGTGTTTCATCTTATGGGTTGCCTTTCACAGTTTGGCAAGTTGGGATTAACCAGCATTGGTGATTCCCCGCAACAAGCACAAGATATTTATAACAAAGTCGTGAAAGTTCTCGATGAAGAAACCCGCAGCGAGAATCATGATTTATCCGCGTTTTCAGATTATTCTTTTCCCGTGGCTTGGGATGAATATGGTCATTAGTCATTAGTCATCAGTCATTTATCATTAGCTGATGCATGCCTAAATTGTATAAACACTCTTTACGGTCGTTAACTGTTAACTGTTAACTGTTGACGTTAGTTCTGAATGCGATCGCTATTAGGTATTTGCTGATTACTTGGCTGTTTTCCAGATTGAGATTGAGTATATATATAGGTTCCCAGCGCTAAAGTCAGCCCAATACCTAAGACAACTCCCACGATTCGCAAGAAATTGGGAGTAATTCTCGTAGTTAGCTGCTCATTTAGCCTTGGTTGGTAGATAGTGTCATCCGTTCGCACTTGTGTTCTGCCTTGATTGGATGCAGGTCGTGGTTGATACAACGTTACATCTGGCGGCACTTGTGGTTTACCTTGATTAGATGCACGTCGCGGTTGAAACAACGTCTTATCTGGTGGCACTTGGGGACTGCTTTGATTAGATCCAGGTCGTGGTTGAAACAATGTCTTATCTGGTGGCACTTGGGGACTGCCTTGATTAGATGCACGTCGCGGTTGAAACAACGTCTTATCTGGTGGCACTTGGGGGCTACTTTGATTAGATGCAGGTCGCGGTTGATACAAAGTAACGTCCGGTTTGTTGGCGTTCGGATTATTTACAGGACTCTGCTGATTTTGCTCGACTGGGTTAACCTGTCTGGGAACGGTTTCGTGATTTGAATCTTGATTGTACCCAGGCTGAGGGGGAGGAACTGTTTCTTCATATTGGCTTTGCTCAATCGGGTTAACCTGTCTGGGAACGGTTTCGTGATTTGAGCCTTGATTGTATGCAGATGGGGGACGAATAACCGTGTCCTCGTTCGATTGTCTGGGAATGGTTTCGTGATTTGAGCCTTGATTGTATGCAGATGGGGGGCGAATAACCGTGTCCTCGTTCGATTGTCTGGGAACGGTTTCGTGATTTGAGCCTTGATTGTATGCAGATGGGGGGCGAATAACCGTGTCCTCGTTCGATTGTCTGGGAACGGTTTCGTGATTTGAGCCTTGATTGTAGGAAGGTTGCGATTGCTCAGTACTCCCTGTAGCAAATTTGGCAGCAGCTTGCAAAGCCTGATTCAGTTCTTCTACGGTTGCAAATCGGTTAGCTGGGTTCTTGTGGAGGCATTTCATCACCACAGCTTCTAATTGTACGGATAAATGCTCACACCCTGGTTGCGATCGCAGTGGTTTCGGTGGCTCATAAGCATGAGCTAATACCCAAGAAGCTTCGCTGATATGACTGCCCTTAATGCTGATTCCAAATGGGTCAGCTCCACTCAGCATTTCGTAAAGGATAATCCCTAAACTGTAAATATCACCTCTAGCATCCAGGTTTTTATCACTTTGGATTTGCTCTGGAGGTGCGTAACGAAATGTACCGATAAATGTACTAGTTATATTTGTAATGTTGGAATTTTCTGAAGATTCACTGCGAATTTTGGCGACACCAAAATCCAAAACTTTTACCCACTCTCCCAAATCTGTAGGCACTAAAAATATATTATCTGGTTTCAAGTCACGATGAACTACCTGAATATGCTCAGTGCTTTTTCCGCCATCCCGTTGGAGAGTCACTCCTTGATGGGCAAGCTGTAGACCTTGACAAACTTGCCCCATAATATTCACAGTCCGCTCAACAGATAGCCGCTTTTCGCGCAGCATTAATTGTCTGAGCGTTTGCCCCCGCAAATATTCCATTACGTAAAATGGAAAACCTTCTGCGGTGACACCACAATCACTAATCTTAACAATGTGGTCACTTTGCAAAGCAGCACAAACTGCCACCTCACGCTCAAAACGCTTTCTCATTTCTTGTGATGCCAGCAGTGTATCTTTGAGCAACTTTAACGCTACCTGCTGACCTACACGGGTGTCCGTTGCCAGGAAGACTTCTCCCATGCCACCCCCGCCTAGTCGTCTATCTAAACGGTATCGCTGGTTATCACCTACGAAGCGACCAATCCAAGAATTTGAAGGAGGTGGGGATTTCATCTGGGGCAACCCATCCTAGTTATTTTAAACTGTTAACTTTAGTTCAGATATACTACTAGTGTTACAAATATGATTACTCTTAACTTAGATAAATCTTAGTAATATATGCTACTAGTGTTTATCTAATCATACTCAGCTTAACATATTAGTAGCTTAAAGTAATGCTAACAATTTGATAAAATGTTTAAAATTAAGACCCGTGGCGGTTGAAATTTGTTCCTGATGTGAAGTTCACGCAAATTTTATGAGGTTATCAGTTTCAGTAGTGCTGATTGCTAAGTATAGTACACTGTGGCGAAAGTTGACCTGTTTTTAACAAGGGGATTTTGCCTCTTGCGAAGTCTTGTTAATTGAGATAGTAGCTGGATTTACACCGTGCTGTACTAGTAGTTGAAAATGCGCTTTTGTATGCCTTGCTAATAGTTTTTGCTACAGAATAATTAAAGTTTTGCAAAATATATTCTGTCAATGTACTCTGGCTTACATGATTAATATGTGCTATTGCCATGAGGAACGAGGATGAGTAATGTGCTCTCTATAGCCGCCGTGACAGCAGTACTAAAAGCCTTGCTGGAAAATGGTTTAGTCAGTGATCCGATCACTGCTAGTGTTGGTGATGTAATTGTAACTGCCCTACCACCTGACCGAATTTCAGTTGAAGCTGACGAGCGCGCTCAAATCAACCTTTTTCTCTATCAGGTAACGCAGAATCGCAATGTTGATTGGTTATCTCAGGAATTTCGGAGCAAACACTCACGGATGAATGGTAACCCGCGCTCTCCGACTCCACCACTAGCTCTTGACCTCCATTACTTGCTTACAGCCTACGGAGCTAAGGATTTTCAGGCGGAGCTTTTATTGGGCTATGCAATGCATTTATTACATAAAACACCAGCTATTACATCTGATATTATTGAAAATGCTCTGATAAATGCCTCTACAACAAATACCTCAAGTGGTTTTTCACAAGCTTTAGCAAGTGTGTCTGTATACGATTTAGCTGAACAAATTGGGCAGATTAAATTGACTCCGGAGTTTTTTAATATGGAAGAAACTTCTAAGTTATGGTCTGCTTTACAAACCCACTATCGACCTTCAGCTACCTATCTGGCATCAATGGTATTGATTGAAAGTAGCAATGATAAGTCTGAAGGTTTATATATGATGCCCTTGTCTCAACCGAATATAGAGCAAGTTTTGGCTCCAGCAAAAACTGATCAAATGATTGTTGCGGGCACAACATTAGTAATTCGTGGGAAGCGGTTACGCGGTGAAATCACTCAAATCCGATTAAGTAATACCGAGACATTGCTAGTACCTCAAGAAGTTAAAGAAACGCAAATTAGTCTGTTACTCCCACCAGATTTGTACGCAAGTGTGCAGGGTATCCAAGTTGTACATCTAACAATAGGCAATGCAGAACAAATGGATCATTTAGTTGAATCCAACGTTGCGGCTTTTGTCCTCCATCCAACAATTACAGCATTTGTGGCTCAAGTGGAGAATAGCAGTGACAATTTACGCACGGCAGAAATTACCGTTAAATTCCAGCCTAAAGTTGGTAAGGCACAGAGGGTAGTTTTGCTACTTAACGAAGCCTCAGGTGATAGTCCGGTAGCTTACTCTTTCTTGGTTGCGCCACGCACTGAAGATACTGATGTTATAACTATTCCTGTCAAAAACGTAAAGCCAGCAACTTATATTGTCCGGGTGCAGGTAGATGGAGCAGAAAGTCCACTGCACAAAAATCAGTCTGGGGAATATGATTCGCCACAGGTGACAATTTTATGAATGCAACGATCTGGATACTGATTATACAGGGCGGTTGAATGCGATCACTATGCAAACATCGAAGTATGTCTGATGCGTGAGTGCTGCTTGTACCTCACTTAAAAAGCAAACTGCTTTAAGGAGGCAAAAGGCAGAAGGCAGCGTGAGTGGTTCACCTTAGCACAACTTGAAGCGTTTCTTGCCAATCTAACTGCAACTTTGAGTGAGCATTGCCGCTATTAATGGCAATTTCTACCCAGCCGTGACTGCCAATTAAAGCTACTACCTCTCCCACGTTGACATCACTGTAAGTTTCACAGCCTGGTATACTCAACTTATCGGCTTGCACACACCAAGCTTTACCTTGTACGTAACTGCCGGGAATGTTGCTCACTAGGTTGCCAAAATTGTCAATATATTGAATGCAACCCACTAGACCATTGCTTGTCTGTTTGCACTCGCCTATATCCAGTTTTACCAAACTTTCTGGATCAATTTCTTGTCCTAGCTCTTTAAGGGAAACACCACTAGCAAGATTAGCTCCCACTGGTGCAAAGATATCTCTACCGTGAAAAGTGTTGCTTGGTTGAGGAGTTCGCCAATAGTTAAGATTTGTAAGTTCGACGGCTGCGATCGCAGGACTTTGACTAAGTACCCCGCTAAAGATACCATTATCTGGACCTACGAGAAACCCTTGAGCAAATTCTACTGCGATCGCTCGTCGCTTGCTTCCTACACCCGGATCTACTACCGCCATATGCACTGTCCCAACTGGGAAATAAGGATAAGCATTCATCAGGCAAAACCTAGCTGCGGCTATATCTTGCGGCGGAATTTGGTGCGTTAAGTCTACTACCGTAAGTCTGGGGTTGATTTGGGCTATGACACCCTTCATTATGCCTACATAAACATCGCGATCGCCAAAATCGCTCAATAAAGTTAGGAGTAGTTGCTGACCTATCTGGTTCTTAGACATATTTTAGGTAAAATATACATTAAGTAGTAACTTTCTGTAGCAACAGCTACAAAATTTATGCTATGTTAAGAATGCAAGATATAAAGCAAAAAATTAAAGAAGGTAATCACTATGAATCAAAATAGACTACAAAGTACCAGAAAATCACAAGAAGCCCACAGAGAGAATATTCAAAAAAGCTTAGAGCATCGCTTGCAAGTAGCTAGAGCAAAGGGCGACGAACAACTTATTCGTCAACTGGAAGCTGAAATGAGGTATTCCAGCTAAATCAAGTTTTCAATGTTCTTAGTTTGTTGTGTAACCCGCTATGGCGGGTTTTTTTTGTTTTTAAGGTGTTTCCTGGTAATTTGGTTCTTACAGCGTTTTTCAATTAGTTGAATTACCCCACTCCCATCCTCACCTCATACTTCTGGCTCAACACCCAAGGCTCGTAACTGTGCCGCCAAGCGTTCAGCTCGTTGCAAAGCAGTTTCTTTAGCTTCTCGCTCTTGTTCGGCTCGTAAACGTTCTTGTTCAGCTCGTTCTGCACCAGTAGGAATTACATTACCCGTCGCGTCACACCACCTCAGCCAAACATCCCGCTTACCTTCATACGCACCTTCCCACAAACATAAACCTAGCTCAACTTCAGTCAGCCATTGCTCACTCATGGGTATATATTGCCGCCCACGTAACTCGTACATCTGTAGAACTTCACCACCAAGTTGTCGAGTTGGATCAAAGATAATGTAGTACATTACCCGCATCCTGGCATACTCTAAGATTTTTCGTCCTGTTTCATTGCCTTCTCGATTTGAAACAATTTCAATCACCACCTCTGGCGGTTTACCAAAATCCCAGAAAAAATAAGAGCGATGCCGTCTTTCCCACCAGTTATCAGCTACTTGTACATCCAGGCTCAAAAATACATCAGGCACAATCGGCGGTTGTTTGTTACTGGGAAACAACCCCACATTGGCAGCCACGAGAAACCCTTGGGCATTACTAGGCCCGTTCCAAGAACTGTAAAGTGTTTCTGTCAGCAGCCGTTGTTGTTTTTCAGATGGCAGACTATCCAAGGGTTCATCGTCCTCTGTCACCAGATGACTAACATCTGGTAACAAATCTTCTGGTAATAAGCCAGCGTCTGTCAAGATGATAGATTCACTCATAAGGAATTCTGGGGGTAGCAGCTTAATTCTATTGTGGCAGCAGCATTAATCCCTTTCATCCTACCAGTAGATTTTCTACACCTATTGTTGTCGTCGTAGTTGCTACCTGGATAATCCTACCGTATTGCGATCGCCACTGTAGTGCATTAAAAACTGTTAGATAGCCAATTTATAGCGGTTGCTGCAAAGGCGAAACCCACCGATACCAGCAAAAAGCTCTAAGGCTTTGAGTTTGTTTGTTGTCATGCCACTATTGCAACCGCAAAGCATAATGGTAAAACTCTTCATTCTTAACGTAATCTCGCGCTTCATAGAGTTTTTGTGCGGTTATGTTAGAAATTTGAGTAGATAAAATTACTCGAATTGCTCTACTTTCTTTTGCGTATTCTTCCGCAACACTCATCAATAATTTTGCAATTCCCCTGCGGCGATGTGACTCTTCTACATACAAATCGTTCAATATCCATACTCGTTTCATCGACACTGAAGAAAAACTGGGATAAAGCTGAGTAAATCCAACTAATTCTCCATTGTCATTAGCTGCAAACACTACCGAGTCATTATTGTTGAAACGTTCTTTGAGAAACTCCTTGGCAGCTTCAAGGTTTGATGGCTGATTGTAAAAAATGCGATATCGATCAAATAGTACTGAAACACTTTCAAGATGATTAATATTAGCTAATAAAACTTCCATTGAGTATCCTTATCAATTCAACAAGAACAGCAAGCTTTCATAATTAAACTTAGTTTTTATTTTTGAGATTGTTGTACAAGTCAACCTAGTATTTTAAAGAGAATCAATGCATAATTGCAAGTAGTTAGTGGGCAATCTAGCCCTTGCAAGTTCACTCCTAAAATCTCTGGTTTCCTCTCTGCGCTCTTTGTAACTCTGCGGTTTAAAAGTGATTTATTGAACCACAGAGGCGCAGAGAACACAGAGAGAAGAGGAATTATTATCCGAAAATTTTACCCACTTTGAAAGCGCTAGTAAGCATTGCCCACCCTACTTAGACAATTTCTTAGTTCATTAAGATTTTGGTTTATAAGTCGAAGCAACGTGCAATTCTTTCAACTGTTTAGCATCTACACTCGAAGGTGCATCTGTTAATAAACAACGTGCTTGTTGTGTCTTCGGGAAAGCAATGACATCTCGAATAGATTCTTCGCCAGCTAGCAACATTACCAAACGATCTAAACCGTAGGCGATGCCACCATGCGGTGGTGTACCATATTCAAATGCTTCTAAGAGAAAGCCAAATTTACTTTGTGCTTCTTCAGGAGATAAACCAATCGCTTCAAACACCTGCTGTTGAACTTCTCGCTGATAAATCCGCAGACTTCCGCCGCCAACTTCTACGCCGTTGAGTACCAAGTCGTAAGCTTGGGCGCGTGCAGTTTTTAAGTCGCTCAAATCATCAGGATGTGGTGCTGTAAACGGGTGGTGCAGTGCTTCTAAACGTTTTTCGTCAGCATTCCACTCGAACATCGGGAAATCTGTAATCCAGAGCAAGTTAATTTTTTCTGGATCAATTAAGTTAAATTCTTTAGCGATCGCTTGCCGTAATCTATCTAAAGTCTTATTAACTGTACCAGCTTCCCCTGCGCCAAACAATAGCAAATGTCCAGCTTTTGCACCTGTACGGTGTAAAATTTCTTGTTTTTGTTCAACGCTTAGGTTGTCTTTAATCGCGCCAATGGTGTCAATTTCGCCATCATCTCTGACGCGGATATAAGCTAAACCTTTAGCACCGGCTTCGCTGGCTTCTTTAAATAAATCGCCGCCTGGTTTAATGCGGACATTAGAAATTACATCGTTACCGTTGGGAATGGGCAGGATTTTGACGATACCACCATTAGTTACAGTGTCTCGAAAGACTTTGAAACCGGAGTCTTTGACAATATCTGAGACATCAACTAATTCCAAACCATAGCGGGTATCTGGTTTATCACTACCGTAGCGTTCCATCCCCTCAGCGTAAGTCAAACGGGGGAAAGGACGCTGTAACTCAATGCCTTTAACGGTTTTGAAGATATGACAAACTAAGTTCTCGTTTAGTTCGATAATTTCTTCTTGGGACATGAAGCTCATTTCCATGTCCAACTGAGTGAATTCTGGTTGTCTGTCGGCGCGTAAATCTTCGTCACGAAAGCAACGGGCAATCTGATAATATCTATCTAAGCCGGATACCATCAGCAATTGTTTAAATAGCTGGGGTGATTGCGGCAAAGCATACCACTCACCAGGATTGACGCGGCTGGGTAGAACATAATCCCGTGCCCCTTCTGGGGTAGAACGGGTAAGGATTGGGGTTTCGACTTCGATAAAACCTTCCAAATCTTCCAGATAACGACGCATGGCTTTGACAATTTGATGACGCATTTGCAAATTTTGCGCCATGCGTTCGCGTCGCAAATCCAAATAGCGATATTTTAGCCGCAAGTCTTCCCGCACTGTCTCGGTGTCAGCTACAGAAACTTGGAAAGGTAACTGTTTGCGGACAGCATTCAGGAGTTCAATTTTATCGGCATAGATTTCTACCTCGCCTGTTGGGATGCGGGTATTCAGCGATTCTTCGGGACGTTGCGTTACCCTACCAGTGATTTCGACAACATATTCATTTCGCAGGGCGTTCGCCTGCTCATAAGAATCTGGGGTGCGTTGCGGATCGCTGACGATTTGGACAATTCCAGAGCGATCGCGTAAATCTAAAAATATCACACCACCGTGATCGCGGCGACGGTCTACCCATCCGTAAAAGGTAACAGTTTCTCCAATATGTTCTTTTCGGAGTTCGCCGCAATAATGAGTTCGCATAAGTGTTAATTATTGTTTCCTGGGCTAGATTAGCAAGAAAATGTCAAAGCTTTCCCATTATCTAGCATCAATAGTAATTGTAGTAGTTCTAGTTGAAGAAAAAATGGAATATCACACTACATATATAGGAGAATCCATGAGATCAGAAGGGTAAGTTTTACCTATTTTTACAATAGTTCCCGGAATTCATCACGGCTGATCTGACAGTCACGGAGTATCTGTGCTAACAAACCAGAACCAATTGTTTCACCAGAATGCACTGGAACAACAGTTCGACGACCATCACTGTGTATCAAAAAATGGTGACTACCTCGGATTCTTGCTATCTCAAAACCTGCTTTTTTTAAAGCTGTAATTACTTCCCGTCCAGTCAAACTCGGTAGCTTGCTCATACTTGAACAGAAACCCTCTGCACACCAATAAACTCTAATGCTTCAGCGTTTTCTTGTTCAACCTCTAAACAAAGTTCAATAGCTTCTTTAATCCGCTCTATAAGTTCGTCTAGAGATTTGGCTTGGGTGTGACATCCAGCAAGATTAGGCACGGAGGCAACAAAATAACCCTCAGAGTCGCGTTCTATAATGACGTTAAATTCTCTGGTCATCTGGAGGTTGTTGTTTGGTGAGGTCATCTAATTTTAGAGTAATTGAGTAGCTGCGGGCAATTATCGCTGATGCAACCCACAAATTTAAAAGAAGGATTTTCTTCTAAATCCTTTTTTACTTGAAAACGATTCTCCATGCTCAAATGTGCAAAATTGTGCAGAAGCTTGCGATCGCTGTGCCAGTGAATGTGAAAAACACGATAATGATCACTGTAAACGCTGTGCCCAATCTTGTAGCCATTTGGCTGCTCTTCCTTCTATTTACCCCCTTAAAAAGGGGGTCGCCGTAGGCGGGGGGATCTTAACCGAACTGTATTGAGACCACTCCGGTCATGAGTTAGACCGCTCCCATAAGTCCGGGAACCGCTCCCATAAGTTCGGGAACCGCTCCCATAAGTTCGGGAGCCGCTCCCATAAGTTCGGGAACCGCTCCCATAAGTTCGGGAGCCGCTCCCATAAGTTCGGGAACCGCTCCCATAAGTTCGGGAACCGCTCCCATAAGTTCGGGAGCTGCTTCCATAAGTTCGGTAGCTGCTCCCATAAGTTCGGGAGCCGCTTCCATAAGTTCGGGAGCCGCTACAGTTGCAATTATTGATAAGTACAGCTTAAATATGGTGTGCAGCAAGTCGTTGGAATGCCGACGATGCTGGAATATTTGCGAGGTGCTGACGTATCACCTCTGCACACGCACCTGGGCTTAACAACGAGGTATCGACTTCAAGATCATAGATGCCAGGGATGTGAACTTCACGTTGCCATAACTGAACCGGATGTGGCATCAACGAGTCGGCTGTACTTCCCACTTTCCCCCCTGTGTTTTGTCGCCGTTCCATAATGGTTTCAATGGGGCAACAAACGCCTACAAACAAGACCGGCAATCCGTTCAAACGCCGCGCACTATCGGCTAAAATGCCCCGTGGGATTGCGTAGGCATCATGGTGTCCAACATCAACCACGACATTCAGACCCAAGCGGCTGTGGGCGGCGATGGACTCATACATGGCGCTGTACAGAATAGGAACAAGAGGTTCGATGTCCTGGCGTTCTCCCCCTGGCCGCAGACCGATCCCAGGCAGGTATCGTGGGGGAGTCATTTGCATAAACCTATCGACACCCAAGTTCATCCAAAGACCATCAAATGTCTCCTGGATAACTGCGACAATGCTCGACTTCCCTGATCGTGGGGCACCATTCAGGATGATAATCTGTCCTAGCTCCTGTGTCTGCCCCATGATTGCTCCTCAATATATATAGTTAGCAGTTCCACGTTAAAGCTAAAACGTTGAATCGGCAATTGAAAATGCTTCTATCTCAGCTGATGCCTCAGTTATGCTCTTATACCGCGTGGATAATATAGCGCTTCTCGTTTGTATGCAATAGACTTTGACCTCTCTCCTTTTAAGAGAGAGGCTTTGAATCTTACTCCCCTTCCCTTATAGGGAAGGGGTTGGGGGTTAGGTCTGTATTGTCTCAACTGAGAAATCGGATCCCATTCAACTTAGAGATTAAGGTAAAATTATGAGTAAGAATATTAAGAAATTTAAAGAAACTAATCGATGTCCAGCATTTCTCTTGACAAAAGTAACTCTCATGTTGTTGTTATCGGTGCGGGAATAGGTGGACTGACTGCTGGAGCATTATTAGCTCATAGAGGTTACAGCGTCTTAATTTTGGATCAGGCTCTCGTCCCCGGAGGCTGTGCTTCAACATTTAAACGCCAGGGATTTACCTTTGATGTGGGCGCAACTCAGGTGGCGGGGTTGGAACCAGGGGGAATTCACCACCGCATTTTCTCAGAATTAGAAATAGATTTGCCACAAGCAACGCCTTGTGATCCGGCTTGTGCGGTCTATTTACCTGGGGAAAGCACACCGATTAATGTCTGGCGCGACCAAGAGAAATGGCAAGAGGAACGACAAAAACAGTTTCCTGGTAGCGAACCATTCTGGCAATTGATGGCAACTTTGTTTGATGCCAGTTGGGAATTTCAAGGACGCGACCCGGTGCTACCACCACGTAATTTATGGGATTTGTGGCAACTAGCGCAAGCGGTGCGTCCCAGTACATTAATTACCGTCCCCTTCACTTTGTTTACGGTAGGAGATGCTTTACGGTTATGTGGATTGGGAAATGACCAAAGACTGAGAACTTTTTTAGATTTGCAATTGAAGCTCTACTCCCAGGTGGATGCAGAACAGACAGCATTACTTTATGCAGCCACAGCGTTGAGTGTATCCCAACTGCCCCAAGGATTGTTTCACCTCCAGGGAAGTATGCAAGTATTAAGCGATCGCTTGGTACAATCCTTAGAAAGAGATGGCGGCAAGTTGTTGATGCGCCACACTGTAGAACAAATCAAAGTAGAAAACGGCAAAGCTACTGCTGTAGTCATTAGAAATCAGAAAACTGGCGAAGTCTGGACAGAAGCTGCTGACCACATAGTTAGCAATGTCACCGTGCAAAACTTGGTGCAGTTATTGGGAGAACAAGCACCATCTGGATATAAAAATCGGGTGGAAAAACTGCCCCAAGCATCGGGCGCATTTGTAGTTTATTTGGGTGTAGATGCCAGCGCGATTCCGCCTGAATGCCCTCCGCACCTGCAATTTCTGTACGATGTCAATGGCCCCATTGGCGAGAATAATTCCTTATTTGTTTCCGTCAGTCATCCTGGAGATGGCCGCGCACCAGAGGGGAAAGCGACAATTATTGCTTCTTCATTTGTCGATCCTGCACAGTGGTGGGAGACTGAAGATTATGAAAAACTAAAAGAAAAGTTTACCCAAGAAGCGATCGCTCGTCTTGCTCAATACTTTTATCTCAAACCAGAAACGATTATTTATCAAGAAGCGGCAACACCGCGCACTTTTGCCCATTTCACAGCTCGCGATCGCGGTATAGTTGGCGGTATTGGTCAAAGAATTCCTACCTTTGGCCCCTTTGGATTCGCCAATCGTACACCCATCCAAAATTTGTGGTTAGTTGGTGACTCCACCCATCCCGGCGAAGGTACGGCTGGGGTGAGTTATTCGGCGCTGACGGTAGTTAGGCAAATTGAAGCCTAAAAATTAGATGCGCTTGTGCTATCCAGGCTTACGTGCTGCGAATATCAAAAACAGAGGAATACGCTTTCGTCGCTCATAGATTTGCACGTCTTGAAAGTGTTCGCGTTGCGGACACGCTTCACGCAAATCCTCAATGATAAATCCAGCTGCATTGAGGAGATGAAAATAGTCTTCCACCGTGCGGTGATACTTTTGCACCGTGCCACCGAGCCAATCCGTAACTCGCAGTCCAGTCGTAAAATAGTTATCGATAATCCAATCTTGGCGGAGCGTCCCAGAAGTCCATCCAGCGTCAGAAGAAGTAATTACAGGATGCTCGACCGAAAAAACAAACAGTCCCCCAGGTGTGAGTGTGTGGAATATCTGGGTGCAAATTGGTGCTAAATCAGCGACATAATGCAGAGAGAGTCGCGCAATAACTAAATCAAATGCTGCCTGTGGATATATCCAATTCTCAATCGTCTGCTCAATGATCTGACCATTCGTATCAGCAAGTGTTTTGGTTGCGACGGCAGCCATCTTGTGTGAGCCTTCGATACCAGTGTAGCTCGCAGCGCCGCGATCAAAGAGTTCTCGCCCAATTGCCGCATCGCCACATCCTAAATCGAGGATATGTTTACCAGTAATGGGTCGAATCAGATCCATCATCACTGGCTTTTCAAGGGTATCATTCGGTGTATCTATACGTTGACGATGGCGCATATAGGTTGCAAAAACCGCCTCATCATCATAGAAATTTGGGCCTGTCTGCTCCATACTTGCTGTTCCTTTGCAGTAGGCTGATGACATCATTGGCATATTAGCAGATCAACAATGAATACAGGTTAGTACGGGGAGCAATTTAACTTTAATTAAAAACTCTGCCTTGATTGTAAAGGCAAGTCATACTTATAACCGATGGCAAACAGGACACAAAACTGATGAAATAAGGTTAGTGTTGCGAATCTGGAGTAATGACAGACAGCGTTTTAATTCTAGGTGGACGAGGGCGGATTGGTAGCAGTGTTGCTCATGATCTCGCTACCCATACGCAAGCTCAAATTACGATTACTGGACGTTCTGCGGAGTTTGGGAAGGCTGTTAGCTTGTCTTCAGGAGGACAAGTTGAGTTTTTGGTGTTGGATTTGGCAGAAGTTGACAAGTTGCAAGATGCGATCGCAAACTCTAACTTAGTCATCCATTGTGCTGGCCCATTTCACTATCGAGATACTAATGTTCTTGAAACCTGTATTGCTCAAGGCGTTAATTATGTAGATGTCAGCGATCATCGTTCTTATACCAGCAAAGCTCTCAATTATAATGAACAAGCTGCTGCTGCTGGTGTGACAGCAATTATTAATACTGGCATTTTTCCTGGTATTTCTAACAGCATGGTGCGTCAAGGTGTTGAACAATTTGATAAACCAGAAAAGATCCATTTAAGTTATTTAGTTTCGGGTTCTGGCGGTGCTGGCATTACAGTGATGCGGACAACTTTTCTTGGGTTGCAGTATCCTTTTGAGACTTGGATAGATGGAAAATGGAAGATAATCAAGCCTTATAGTGAAAGAGAATTAGTTGATTTTCCACCTCCCTATGGACGCACCGGAGTTTACTGGTTTGATATGCCAGAAACCTTTACACTGCCCAAAGCTTTCCCATCAGTAAAAACTGTAATTACTAAGTTTGGCTCTGTTCCCGATTTTTACAATCACCTAACCTGGATTGCGGCACATATTTTTCCCAAGTGGTTAATGCAGCGTCGTTACATGATTGAATTTCTGTCTCATGTCAGCCATTCAATGACAGATGTCACTAATAACTTTACTGGGATTGGTGTAGCAGTTCGTTCAGAAGTTACAGGGCAAAAAGATGGTGAAACCGCCGTTTATTGTTCAACTGTAGTGCATGAAAATACAGCAGTGGCTTCTGGTTGCGGCACAGGTAGTATTGCTCAATTATTGCTAGAAGGTAAACTTAAAAAACCAGGTGTTTTTACTGTGGAAGAAGCACTTCCAACAGATTTATTTGAAGAAGTAATGCAAAGCCGAGGAATTAAAGTTAATCACAGTTGGTTATAGGTTAATACGCTTAGGTTAGGCACACTGGTAAGAATTCTATCCGATTTTACGAAATATTAAGATACATAGGTAGGGGCGTACAAATGTACGCCCCTACTAGATGTGAAAATTAATATACCTTGCGGTAGAAGTAAAAACTGTACCTAAACATTTAGGATGCCTGTGAGCCTGAAGTATTGAATATATTTATACATAACCAAGGCTTATAACAGAACAACAGGAGGAGTTTTTCGTGCAAAAAATTCTATTAACTTTAAAACAAGTATTACGTTCAAGCTGTTTGGTTATTGGTTTAATTATTTTCATTAGCTTGTCAGGTTCTTTCATTTTCGTTCAGCAAGCTAGTTATGCAACTACTCTTGAAGAATTAAAGCTAATACCCCCAGAGTATAAACCAAATTCTGAAGAAAAAATTAATCGTGCTAACGAATTTGACCCAGGTATTGGTATTCAAGAAGAAGAACGACAAGAAGCTTATGAGCAAGCAATAAAAGATTCAAAAAATCTTACTACTCTAGAGAAGACTTACGAAAGGAATTTGAAGGCTGAACAAGCACAAAATCCCCCAGAAACTTTTGGTGAGAAAGCGAAAGAAGTTATTGAAAAGGTGACAGGTAAATAGGAAATATAGACCTAACTCTTAACCCCCTCTCTTGTAGGGAATGGGAGTAATATTCAAAGCCTCTGTCCGGTTTTAAGTTAGGTTTAGAAGATTAAATTGTAGGGTGTGTTATCGCTGAGAGTACGGCACCACTAAAAACTTAAAGTACGTTAAGCTTTGATATGCCACACCCTACAAACAAAAATTGCTTTTACTCAAATTCATCTATTGTGGCAGGAGGAGTAGCATTTCTCCGATTAACAATATTGCGCTCATACCACTTCATTAATGGAGTTGCACTAATGCCATGTATAATCACAGAAGCCACAATAGTAGTGTAAGTTATCCAAGCAATTTGTTCGGCTGCTTCACCTTTTAAGCCATTACCAAACGCATAGGCAAGATAATATAAAGAGCCTACGCCGCGAATACCAAACCATCCAAACAACCACCTAGTTCCTGGGTGCATGGTTCGGCGGTGTGCCTCTACAGGGCGTTTACCTATTGTGCTAATCCAAACTCCTACAGGTCGGATTATGAATAATAATAAAATTATAACTAATAAAGATTGCATACCATACTTAAGGATTGGCTGCAATAATAATATTGAACCCAATACTAAAATTGTCCCAACTTCTAGGAGCTTTTCAACTTGCTCAACAAATTCCAACTGTGCTAGCGGTTTTTCAGGATTTCTGTAACTGCGTTGGACAACTAAGCCAGCAACAAATACTGCCAAAAATCCATAGCCATTCACCATTTCTGTTAAGGAATAAGTTAGTAGAATTGTGCTGATAGCAATAAAATCTTCCATTAGCTTATCGGCACGACGGCGTTTTTGAATTCTTTTTTCAATCCAAACTATAGATTTGGCGACAACAATTCCCATAACAATGCCAGCTGCGATCGCCCAAATTAAATCAACCGCAATCCACTCTTTAAACCAGTTGCCCCAGTTGTCATCTTTTAATGCATGAATGCCAAAATAAACGAAGGGAAAAGCTAAAGCATCATTTAAGCCACCTTCAGAAGTTAAACCAAATCTCAACTCATCTTGGTCATTTGTATCGGTAAGTTGTACTTCTGATGCTAATACTGGATCGGTAGGTGCAAGAATTGCTCCTAATAAAATCGCTTCTCCCCAATTCATTCCTAAAAAGAATTTACCCACAACAGCCAGAGCAAAGATGGAAATTGGCATCAAAAATATAACCAATCGGGCTGTAATACCCCAATCCCCCAATCTTAAAGGACGAACTATTTTTAAACCGCAGCTAAACACAGAAATAATTACTACAAGTTCTGTTATTTTTTCTAGCAGTTCGGCATTAAAAACTTCATCTCGACGTAATTGAATCAGCCCAAAGGCGTAAGGACCTAGCAAAATACCAACTAGTAGGTAGATAATAGCAAAAGAAAGAGGTAAGCGAGCAATCCAACCTGACCCTAATGTGACTATCAGTAGAAGTAGACCAATCACAAATAGGTCAATAATATAGATATCTACCATATAGCAATTTATATATAAATTAGGCGTTACTTTGTAAGCTTAGTTGCAATACCATGATGTTAGAACTTACCTATGGGCAGATTTTCTTGAATTGCAGATTGGGGATTTACACACGCTACCAAATTTGAGAAAAAGAAAATAGATAAATGTGGCGTTGGCTTTGCCCAACTTAGGTATCGCGTTTTGATTTTTCGCGTTTGGATTAAAACACAGCCCATAAAACAATGGGATGTAGCACCAATACAGTTCGGTTAATAAAGTTAGCTGTTGAGGGGAGGCAGGGGAGCAGGGGGAGAGAAATTAGTCTATATTTCCTACTTTCTCACTCAGACATTGCCTTTTTAGTACAAATATACTATAGTAGATATAGCGTTCACAAAGCCTAGCGAAATGTATAACGGCTCTGTGAAAACCTTCTGGAAGATGGATTCAAGGGTTAGTTCGATGATGAAGCATTACATTCTCAACCTCAATCCGACTGCCAAGCATGAATGGGATCGGTGTATTTTACGTGACCCACTGACTGCCAAACGCCCAGACATTGCTAAATTAATTGCTGAAGCGGTTGGTGCTGATACAGGCAGTTATTTAGTAAGTGTGAATATCGAAGTTCAAGTTTTGCAGCAAGCCGCAGTCCCTCAAGCCGAACAACTCTCGCTTTCATTTCCTGAAGTGAGTGTGCCGTCACAACCACAACTGCGAGAAGCGGCTTGAGCTATAGTGCAGAATTTAGCAGAAAATCAAGCCTGCCTATACAGGCTTACTTCGTATAGCCGCAGACTTTGGTCTGACGGCTAACAAAATCATAACTTTATGGGTGGAATTAATTTTAGAACGGAAAATTAATAGCGTTAAAATTCATGAAAGCGACTGTAAATAACAAGTGGATAATGATCGCTATCTCTGCACTTCAAACATCGCCTTTTCCACCACATTTAAGTACATTTATACTATAATAGATATATAGCGTTCACCAAGCTTAGTTAAGTATAAAACTGCTCTGTGACAGCCTTTTGGAAAATGGATTCAAGGGTTAGTTTTATACTTAAACACGACATTTTTGACCTTAGAGGAAAATTATTAAATGATGCAACTGAGTCATTATCCAGCTGCGATCGCACAAGCTGCCCAACGGGCTAATGAAATAGATTCTCAGTTGATGGCAGTGCAGCACCAAATTAACCGATTTGAAGGCAATGCTGATCGTGTCGCTGCTTTTGAGATAGATTTGAAAAACGATGCTCAACGCAAGGCTCGTCGCTTTGAAGTGCTGCTTGTAAATCAGGAATATCAAAAGGCAATAGACACCCAAATTCGATTAACTATCGATAAAGCAAATGCGATCGGTCATTTGGAATATCTGCGTAACCAGTTTAGTGTAGCTAAGTTAGAAGCAAGATTAGCGATCGCTCAACAACTTTCTGATTTAGAATCTCGTGAATTAGTTGGTTTGTAATCACGCCTATAAACCTAGATTTAAATCTGGGGTTATTCTGCAATACACTTTGACCTCTCTCCTAAAAGGAGAGAAGCTTTGAATCTTACTCCCCAACGCTAGTAGGGAAGGGGCTGGGGGTTAGGTCTGTATATAATCTTTGAGATAGCAGTTGGGCAATTTGCTGATTAATAATTGCAACATCAAAACGCCCACTAGCAGTAGTTCGGGCATTATTGGCTATAGTTGCAGTTATTTCCGTCTCCTGAAGACAGGTGATAATTACTTGTGCAAGTTCTTGGGGTTCTCCTGGTGTCACTAGAAAACCATTAAGTCCATGTTCTACTAATTCCATTGCACCTCCAGCTTTTGCTGCAACTACAGTTTTTCCACATAGCATCGCCTCAACAATCACTCTACCAAAGGGTTCTGGGGAAGTAGAGGTGTGTGCCACTAAGTCACAAGCTGCCATTAACTGGGGAATATCAGAACGAAATCCTAAAAATTTGACGCGGTTTTCTAATCCCAGTTCAGCAACTTGTTGGTGTAACTGTTGGACATAATCTTGCTCGCCAAATAGTGCATCACCCACTAAAACTGCCGTCACCTCTGGCGGACATTTGGCAAGGGCATCAATTAAAATATGCTGCCCTTTCCAAGGTGCAAGGCGGCTAAAGTGTCCAACTACAAATTTTCTTTGCAATCCTAACTGTTGCTGTAATTTATTAATATCAGATTCATCAGTTTGATATTTTTTTGAATCAAAGCCGTTATAGACAACTTCGATAATATCTGCGCGTCCTCGTGCCTTTACAAAGGCTGTTTTACTTGCTTGGGAATTGGCAATTACTAATGATGCAAAACGATTAGCTAAATTAACAGCAATACGAAGATTAGTTTGGCTAAAATGCTCTATGGAAAGAATATCATGTAAATGATAAACCAAAGGGCGGCGGCTAAAAAAACTTGCTAATGCTCCGACAACTAATGCTTTTTGCGTATTGGCATAGATTAAATCGTATTCACGTGCTTTTTTAACTACCTTAGTAATCAAAGGTACAAGCTGTCCCAGACTCTTTAATCCTTGTAGCAAACTGCTTTCTTTACGAACTTGGATTGCTTGAGTTGCGAGAACTTCCACGGGGATATGATTTTGTTGTAGTAAATCTTTAAATGGGCCATCTGCAAATAAACCGACCAAAGCACTCTCACCATAAGGTTTAGCAATATCTATTAAACATAATTCTGCACCGCCTGGTTTACCACTTTGGTCTAAGAAAAGAATTTTCATAAAGCCTCTACTTTATCTAATTTTGACCCGTGTACTGGCCCTAATATCTATTACAATCTGACTTTTCACGGTATCTGAAAAACCTCTCTCTAAATCTCTCTCCTAAAAGGAGAGAGACTTTGAATTTTCCCCCTTACCGCGTTGGGAAGGGGGTTAGGTTTTTGATGTACTTTTCCACATAACTTAAAAAGTCAGCTATTACAATCACTTCTTTAAGCTAATAAAATTTTCCGTACTTGTTGGGCGATTTGATTCCAGTCATAGTGTGTGATAGCGTACTGGCGACAGGCTTTTCGTGAAGGGATGGGGATATTTCCTAATAGTGCTTGCTCTAATTTTTCAGCAATAGCTGAGGCTTCTGGTGAAGTAGTAATTAAATCGGGTGAAAACTCCGATAAAATTTCTGGCATTCCCCCAACTGGGGTACATAAAACAGGAGTGCCGCAGGCTAAAGACTCGATTATTACTAATCCGAATCCTTCAAAAGATTGGCTAGGCATAATAGTCAATTCAGCAGCTTGATAAGCTATGGGCAATTGCTCATCAGGTAGAAAACCTAAAAATTTAACGTTGTCGGCTAGCCCTAATTCTATAGCTTGTTGTTGTAGTGCAGCTTGGATATGACCACGACCTGCGATCGCTAGCCAAACATCTGGTATTCTGGGCTTAATTATAGCCAGGGCTTGCAATAATTTGTCAACTCCGGTTCGATGTACTAAGCGGCGGGATGTAAATATTATCCGGCGATTACTAGGCCAGCCTAGCTTTGCACAAGCCTCTTGGGGTGATAAATTTGGCTGAAACCAGTTAATATCAACTCCACCAGGAATAATATTAATTTTGCTCCACGGTACTTGATACTTATCATGTAGAATTTTACCAAATGCTTTGCTCAAAACAATGAAGCGATCGCAGCGATTATAAGTATTTTTTTCTATTAGCCAGTGCTTGATCAAAAGACTGAGATTTTTATTAACCACTTCTTGCTGACTCTCAGAAGCCCAAGGGCCATGAAAGTTAAAAGTAACTGGTACTCCCTTTGGTAAAATATCTAAAATAGGAAAGCTATATAGTGCAAAGTGCAGATTAATAGCATCTGGTTTGCTTGTTCTTGTTTTCTGAAAATTATTGCGAATCGACCATAATCTTAGCCAAATAGCACTATCAACAGAAGCCAAATTAGTCAGTTTAATCGGCGAATTTATTTCAGCCTCTGGTAAACCAACTCCACATAATTCAACTTGATCTTGATTTGCTGCTAATTTATGAGTTAGTTCATAAATATACCTTTCTAGTCCTCCGGGATTTTTAGGAAACCAGCCTAATCCCAGCGTGAGAATAGATGCAGATGATGAAGAGAAGTTTTCTGATTTTTTTTGCACTGATGTATTTCCTATAAATATATTAAAACAGGCGCACAGTCGTGCGCGTCTATATCTGTATCCAAACCTGAATCACTAGAATTTCCGAATACACATTACCAATAAGAGTTTTTTATAGAACACCAATTTATAAACTATTTATATGTCAACGTCAATAAATAATTGTTGTGTTTTTATTAACTAGATAATACCGAAATAGATATATATTATACCTACCAATCAAGGAAGGTGAATGCTGTGCTGGGAAAGATAAAATCCGCCATTAAGCAATGAATACAGCAAAATTATGTATTCATTATTACAACTTTGTTTGAATCAAAAGTAAATATTAATACCTGAATAGTTTTTTAAAGATATTAGCTAATAATTTAAAGAATAAGGTGAGCTTTGTAAAGCTTATGTAAAATAAGTTCCTACTTATCGTATTCAGGGTTAGCGAGTATCTTAACTACTTAAAAATAGTTATTTTTATTGCGGATTTTATAGAAAATGGCTGTAGATAAATAATTAAAAGCCTAAAAAGTATATGAAAAATAAATTTCTGACGCAGTTACTAAAACTCCGTCACAAACTAAATCGGTATATCAAAAAAATATTAAGTATTAGATATTTACAAAAAAGCAAAACTTTTAACTTTTTACTCAGTCTGACTGTTGGAGTTATTTTTACTACCATTGGAATTACAACAGACTGGGCGACAACTGGAACATCCACACTTACCTATACAACATCGTGGATAGGTAATACGATTGGCAGTGGAAATCTGCGGGTACAGAACAATATCGAAGCAATGTATGTTGTCCCTGATGGCACAGTCTACACCAATAGCCATTGGGATGAGGCGGGAATGGAGGCAGGAATATATAAGGATGGTAAGGTTATTGGTGCCCTTGGGGATACTCACGGCTGGAGTCGTGGCGGTGGCAAAGCTGTAACAGCAAATAGTAAATATATTTATATTGCCATGACTCAGGGATCGAGGGGCAATACAAAAGAAGATTACCCACCAGAAGGAACAACTTGGCATTGCGTTAGACGCTATGACTTGTCGGGAAAACCAGCACCTTTTCCTGAAGGGCGCGGCTGGGATAAAAGTATGTTAATTACCAGTACTAAAAGTGAAGTAACTGGATTAGCAACTGTGGGGAACGAATTGTATGCGAGTGATTTTGCTGCTAACCGGATTCGTGTCTATGATACTGATACGATGAAGGAACTCCGCAGCTTTACCTTTGCTAATCCGGGAGCAATAACTATTGATCCACAAAAAAAATTGTGGATTATTCAAAGCAAAAATGGTAGTAAACCTGCCAAGATTCTCCATTATTCCCAGAGTGGAAAGCAATTACCCCAAGAGATTGCAGATATCGTTGAACCATCTGTGATCGCAATTGATCATCAAGGTAAGCTGTTAGTGGCAGAAAATGGGCCGCGTCAGCAAATGTTGATTTATGATATCAAAGATAAGCCAGTGCAGACGGGTAGTTTTGGCTGTAAGGGTGGTATCTATGCAGGAGTTCCGGGTGAAGTTCGAGATTTGAAACTTTACGGACTTACCGGAGTTGGTACAGATGCTTCCGGCAATATCTATATAAATAGTAATGGTTTCAACAAATCGGGAACAGATTTACGGAAATTTTCGCCATCGGGAAAACTAATGTGGCGATCGCTAGGATTAATATTCGTCGATAATGCAGATGCTGATCCTAAAACTGATGGTGTAGATGTATTCACCAAACAAGAACACTATCTGATGGATTACAGTAAGCCTGCTGGTAAGCAATGGACTTACAAAGCTTACACATTAAATGCTTTCAAATATCCTCAAGATCCCCGACTGCATACATCGCCAGATGGAACCTTTGTCCGCCGCATCCAAGGAAAGCCGTTTTTGTTCCTCACAGATATGTATAACAGCTTTCTGCAAATATATCGTTTTAATCCAGACAAAGATGGCAAAGTTGCCATACCAGCCGGAATGTTTGTCGGTACTAATAGCGCCGATAAACCATTTCTCAAGGGAAATTGGCCACCCCATCAACCAAAACAAGGAGAATGGATCTGGCGCGATCGCAACGGTAATGGCAAATTTGAAAAAAACGAATATGATAGCAGCAAAGATTATCCATATATCGGCGGATGGTGGGTAGATAGCAAAGGAGATGTTTGGAAAGCCTTGCGAACAGAAGATGGCATTCGACACTATCCTCTACAGGGAATAGATGCTAAAGGCAACCCCATCTACAGCTATAGTTCGATGGAGAAGCAAACTACTCCCAACATCTTTAACGACTTGCGGCGGATCGAATATTTCCCCAAAACAGATACTATGTATTTGTCAGGTTTCACAGTAGATCACCCCGCATTCGGTGACGATGCTGGAGTTGCTGGATCTGAGATTGCCCGTTTTGACAATTGGAGTAAAGGAAATCGGACTCCCCGTTGGCGCATTGTAATTCCTTACGACACCACTGGCAAACGCGAAGTGTCTACGGCGGCCATGAGTATGGCGGGAGATTATGTATTTGCTGTGACAGTCAAAACCGCAGAGGTATATGTCTACAATGCCAAGACAGGAGCGCAAGTACAACAGTTAAAACCAGGCCCAGAAGTTGGCAGTGAAAGTGGCTGGATTGATATACCCTACGGTATCCGCGCTTTTCGGCGTTCAAATGGTGAGTATCTGGTATTTGTGGAAGAAAATTGGAAAGGAAAAGTCATTGTGTATCGGCTGGCGGGGTGAGCATTTAATATCGTGTCTGCTTAAAGGTTTATCATCAGCTTACTGCGTCAGTCCCAAGTACCCAGACTGTACGCGCCACAAACTGGCATAGATACCATCAAGTAGTAGTAAATCCTCGTGCTTACCCTGCTCCACAATTTGACCATGATCCATCACATAAATACAATGACTGTGGCGAATTGTCGAAAGACGATGAGCGATCGCAATTGTTGTCCGATTTTGGGTAATCTTATCTAAAGAACGTTGGATGGCAGCTTCAGTTTCATTATCCACAGCAGATGTCGCTTCATCCAAAATCAAAATCGGCGGGTTTTTCAAAACTGCTCTAGCAATAGCTATCCGTTGGCGTTGTCCTCCAGATAACTTTTGTCCTCGCTCCCCAACTATTGTTTCATAGCCTTGGGATAGTTGTGTAATAAAATCGTGTGCCTCAGCTATTTTTGCTGCATTAATAATTGCTTCATTTGTAGCTTCAAAAGTACCGTAGGCGATATTTTCTGCCACCGTACCATGAAATAAAAATACATCTTGACTAACTAAACCAATACTGCGACGCAAGTCAGATAAATTTAACTTTTGAATATCAATTCCATCAATGGTAATTGAGCCATTAGAAACATCATAAAATCGTAACAATAGTTTTACTAAGGTGCTTTTACCTGAACCAGTAGAACCAACAACCGCAATAGTTTTTCCAGCAGGAATATATAAAGATAAATCTTTAATTATTGTTTTACTATTTCGATAAGCAAAATTAATATTTTTAAACTCAACTTCTCCCTCCACTTGTTCAACAACTAAAGACATATCTCCCGTAGTAATTTCTATGGGAGTATCTAACAAATCCATAACTCGCTTTGTAGAAGCCATCGCCCGTTGATATCGATCAAAAGTTTCTCCTAAAAATACCAATGGCCACAATAATCTTTGGACTAAAACTAGTAAAACACTGTAATTCCCAATAGATATTTTACGAGAATATGCTGCCATACCTCCCAGAAATAATAAAGAGGTAAATCCAACTAAAACCAACATTCTAATTACAGGTACAAAAGCAGCAGAAAGTTTAATTGCTTTGGCGTTACTTTTTTTATAAGCTTCACTTTCGATCGCTAGTCTATCACTTTCGTAATTTTCGGCAGTGAAACTTTTAATTGTGCTAATACCAGTAATATTATTAGCTAAACGAGAATTCAAAAAACTCACTTTTTCTCTAACATCAGCATAACGAGGTTCGAGGCGTTTTTGATATACTAATGAACCCCAGAGAATAAACGGCATTGGTAGCATTGCTGCTAAGGTAATGTTGAGAGGTAAAATGAAGAATGCACCACCGATTAAAATTATAAATGAAGTGGTGACTTGGATAATTTCATTAGCTCCCCCATTTAAAAAGTCTTCGAGTTGGTTGATATCATCACCGAGAATAGACATCAAACCGCCTGTACTACTATCTTCAAAATAAGCTGATTCTAATTCTTGTAAATGATCGTAGGCATCTAAGCGTAAATTATGTTGAATATTTTGGGCTAAGTTTCGCCAAAGTCTATTATAGGCATACTCAGAAAGTGATTCAAATATCCAAACAATCACAGTGATTAATGAAAGTAGAGCAAATTGCCATACTACTTCTTTAATGCCAATTTTAGCTATAAACGAATCTTGCTGTTGAACTAATATATCTACAGCAACGCCAATTAGCCAAGGTGGTGCTAAATCTAAAATTGTATTGATAATAGAATAGGCTGTGGCTTGATAAATTTGTGGGCGATATTTGTTCCCGTAGTTGAGTAAGCGTTGGAGGGGAGAGCGTTTATCTGCTACTAGGTTAAATTTTGACTTCATTGTAATAATTAAAAGTGGATAACTTATGTTTTTTACCTAGCAGAGTTTACTATCTTTTCGTGCATGAGTCTATCCAATAACGGTAATTTTTTAGCCTAAAACGGCAATTTTAAGTTAAATTTGGCAAGTATACACAAGGAATAATGAAAAATTTATAAACTGCGCCCACCTTGAAAACTGTAGTTCTTTCCGTATGAACAGAAAAAACCCTCATCCCCCAGCCGCTTCTAGCAATATTGCCCTCACCCTAAGTCCCTCTCCCAAGCAGAGAGAGGGATTTAGGGTAAAGACAAAAACTACGGTTCTCAACATAGATGAGGTTTAGTTTAGAGTTAAATGATATTTTTCAACTGCCGCTATACTTCACCCGATCGCACTAAGTATTTAAATAAGTCATCAATGACAGTATTGGCAGCCAGGAGATTTCTTGATGATTCCCAGGTAGTAGGTTCTACATCATAAATATGATTTTGTTGAACTGCTTTCAGCTTTTTCCACAGCGACTTCCTCTTGAGAATACTTAAGTTGTGTTTACCATCATAGTCTGCAATAAACATCACATCGCCATCAGCCATTTCTAAAGTTTCTTCAGAGAGACTAAAAGATCCATTTGAGGTAATTTTTTGTGATTCTGGACGCTTTAATCCAAGATCACTCAATATAGAACCAATAAATGAATTTTCTCCCATACTGTAAATCGTACCAGCACGAAATACGATCACAGAAATTGTTTTATTCTTATAGCGATCGCCTATTGCGCTTTTTAATTGTTCAATACGCTGATTGTAATGTTGCCAAAGTTGCTGACCAATATCTTCTTTGCCTAGTACTTTTGCTGTAAAATTAAAATACTCTTTCCAATTATCTGGATAGTTTATATTAACTATCCAGTCGTATAAAATTGTCGGTGCAATATAGGACAGTTGAGAATAGGTTGATTGCTGATTATGTTTCCAGCCAATAATAACATCAGGCTTAAGTAAGGCAATACTCTCTAAGTTAGGCTCTCCCCAAGTACCTAAAAACTTGATTCCCTCAATTTTTTCTTGAAGATAAGGGGGCCACTGATTAATTACTTCAGTAACACTTCCAGTAGGTTGAATGCCAAGCGCGATCGCATTGCCCAAGGCAGCAGGGTTTAAAGTCACAATCCGTTTTGGATGATCAGGAACGCAAATTTCTCCCATTGCATGTTGTACAATTCGACAGTTTTTCGTTGTTTGACTTTTTTCTTGCTGCGATGTGTTGTGGTTACAGGCTGCGATCGCTAATACCACAACTATTGTCAGAAAGAATGATAAAAATTTGTAATTGCTCGAAATCTGCCGAGGTTGCCACAAAATACGCAAGCTAGAAAAAACAGTCTTGACAACCCAAACAAACTTAGCAAAAGTCAAAAGGCAAACACCTTTAACAATAAGTAACAATAGCATAATTGTACTAATGGCTCTCTTTGTGATTGTGAGGAATATTGTTCTTTTACTAAAATTTGGCAGGTTGTCTAGAAGACTAGGACTGTGTTTAGATAAGTTTTTCTTAAAACTCCCAAGAAATTGTACCTGATATAGTGAATGGATCGCCCCGCAGAACAAAATCTCTACTGGATACAGATACAAAATAATCTGTATCTAACAAGTTTTTCACGTTCAATGAGACTCGCATTCTATCTTTTCGGTAAAAAACTGTTGCATCGGTGCGTAAATAACTAGGCACTTCAAAGGAGTTATCTAAATCTCCCGTGCGATCGCCAATATAAAATAACCCTAAGCCAAACCCTAGTCCTTGGAGATCCCCAGATTGGATTTCGTAAGTTGTCCAAAGATTAAAGCTATGTTTAGGGGTATTAGTCAAACGATTGCCATCTGCGAACTGATTATCTTCAATAATTCGTGCATCTGTGTAGGCGTAGCCCGCAAAAACATTTAACCCAGGTAAGATTTCCCCAGAAATATCTAATTCAATTCCTCGACTTCGTTGTTTACCTGTTTGAATCTGAAAACGGGACTCCGGGTCGGGGTTTTGTGTCAATAGATTGGAGCGTGTTAAATCATAAAAAGCTAGGGTTGCTGCAAGTTGGCTATTCAACTCTGCTTTAACACCAACTTCATACTGAGTACCCCGTTCTGGTTCAAATAGACTACCATCTTCAGCCCTTCCTTGGGTAGGGTTAAAGGATTGACTGTAACTGGTATACAGCGAAATGGCTGGAATGGGTTGATAGACAATCCCTACACGAGGTGTAAAGGCATCGCCCCCTTGAGTCTCCTGTGTATCTCCTAGAAAATTCTTATTCTTTTGCGTGAACAAATCGAATCTACCACCGAGCAAAAGCTTTAGGTTATTAGCGATCGCAATTTGATCTTGAATATAAATGCCCAATGTGTCTGTTAAACGAGAACTATCATCGTATACCGTATCAATTCGACCAGCGATTGGCTGACGATAAATAGGATTGTAGATATCAAGTGGGGCAAGCTCTGCTAAATCAATTCCGAAATTGTTAAACTCATCAAATCGGCTCAAATTGATACCAAACAACAACTGGTGTTCAATTGAGCCAGTTGAAAAGCGCCCAGATATATCTGTTGTGAGGTTATAAATATTAGCATCGCTCTTGGAAGTATAAGTACTCCGATTTGCAGTTCGACCGTCATCGTCAAGACCAAGAAAAAACGTTTGATCGTTATCACTATAATGATCAAAAGTGACGCGGAAATCGTTTCGCAATAACCAGTTTTCGCTAAATCGATGCTCTAATCGATACCCTAGCCTTGTGGTTTCAATTTCAGAATAACCGTCTGGTTCATACACGGTGCGATCGCGTGGAATCCGGCGACCATCTGGGCCAGGCAGCACAGTACCAACTGCTGGTAGGACAACAACTGACCTAGAATCAATGGTCTTATTGGAGTATTCAGCCTCGAATGTCACGGTTGTATTTTCGCTGAGTGCCACACTGATTGCAGGTGCAGCAAAGAATGAGCGATTACCAATAAAATCAATATAACTACCAGAATCTTGGTAGGCAAGATTTAGACGATACAGTACCGTCTTAGAATCATTCAAAGGCCCAGAGAAGTCGATAGCACCTCGATATAAATCATAATTCCCAACTGTGGCTTCTATCTGATAAAAGGGGTCACGAAGAGGCTGTTTTGTGACGATGTTCACTGTGCCGCCGGGGTTTCCTAAACCATACAGCACTGAAGCTGGCCCTTTGAGAACTTCTACTCTCTCAACATTGTATAAGTCTCTAGTTTCAGTAAGTGTGCGATCGGGTAGTCCATTATTCAGGACGTTACCACTAAAAATCTCGAAGCCTCTAATTACAAAAGAATCCGCTCTGTCACCAGATCCTCTGGTTGCGTTAACACCACTCACGTTTCTCAATGCATCACCTAAGCGAGTGGCTCGTTGTTCTCGAAGGACTGTTTGGGGTACGACCTGAATTGATTGAGGAATATCGCGCAAAGGTGTGTCGGTTCTTGTTGCAGTCGTAGCATTCTGCACGCGATACCCATCTTGCTCACCTGTCACCACTAACTCAATCGGTTCCTCTTGCGGTGTCTCATTAGCAGGTTTATCTAACTGCGGCTGTGGTTGCATCGCAGTTGCAGCAGGTGTCAAACCTAAAATTAAACCTTCATCCCCATCAAATAACTTAACTGTTGGTATCCCGGCCTCACTCGTCACTGTCACCCGAACCGTATTACTATCTTGATTAACTACCAATACTTCAGTAATTCCAGCAAACGGTTTTTCTTCACGAAAGGAGTTACCGTTGGTTAAGCGTAGTTGAGAGTTAGGAATTTCTACTATAAAATTTTTTGCATCGCTTTTGTTAATTACTTGCAACGATTCGGCATTTTTTGTTCCCAAAATTACTTCAATGCCTGTAGCTGTTTGAGTAATTTTAACAGCAGTAATTTCCACTGCTAGATTGCTCGGTTGCTGTACCAATAAATCTGCTGCTTTTGTTGAAGCAAAATACTTTTGTATTTGTAATTCTTTTTTACCTGCCCAAGCTGGTTGAGATCCAACTAGTAAAAAAGTTACAACCCATAATTGCCAATTTAACCTCCCAAAGGTTATTTGCATAACGCTCACACCTATAGATAAAAATTCTCAAAACCTCATCAACTTAGACTACGAGGTTTGCAGAATTCCGTCTATCTGTAGAGCTGCAATTTTTTATCATTTGAGCGGCTTTTTTCCAAACTGAAACTCTTTTGGTGAAATTCCAAATTTTTTTTTAAAAGCTTTAGCAAAATAACCCAAGTGTGAATAACCAACAGCATTCGCTACTTCCGCAACTTGCATTTTAGTTCCGCCTAACATCATTTTTGCTTGCTCCATGCGGTAGTCGTGTAAATATCCAAATACGGTAGTTGCAAATATTTCTCGAAAACAATACCGCAGTTTGCGTTCTCCTAAACCGACTAATTCTGCTAAATCTAGTAGCGATGGTGGATTTTCGACTTGACGAATTAAAATATCTCTGGCGTGATAAACTTTTTCTATATCTACAGGTCTTAAATTGGCGATCGCTCCAATAGCTTCTTCGCAATTCCGAAATTGATTTAATTGCAGAGCTAACAATTCTAAGACTTTACTTTCTAAGTACATCCGCTTCATCATTCCCTGAAAAGGCGGTTTGAGAATTTGCTGCAAAACTCCAAACATTACAGGTGTAATTTCCCCAACAGGATAATGAAATCTGCGTGGGGAATTTCCATTGATTAATGCTTGTAATGGAGTAGGTAATGTTTCAAAACCTTGACTGAAAGTTTTAAATACATCGATATCTATACAAATAGATAAACATAATATATTCTCTCCGGCTAAAACCTGATGGATTTCCTTTAAATCAGGTAAATAAAATAAGTAGTTCCTTCCAATTTGCTCAATGTAATCATCAGCAATTTCTTTAATGCCTGGGGTAATTGTTCGGTAATTTCCAGAAATAAGAAATTTAGAAATTAATGGAAATGTCTGCTCATGAGGACTCCAATAACTTAAGTCACAACTATGTGTATGGAGTCCTATATTCATTTCAAATCCCGGACGTAGCTCTATCGTATAAACTAAATCTGTAGAAAATTTATTTTTACACTCCCAAATCTCATCAAATCCATCATGATTTAATAATCGCTTACCATTTGCTTTGATACTTTCTTCGCGCAGTTGCGAATATTCTTCTTGTGTTAGTATTTCCATTTGCCTTTGTTGACAAGTAAGTTAAGAAATTAAATAGGACTCCTTTTTCTTGCTTTACGTCCTATCGGTACACACATCGGTGTACCCACAACGGGGTCAGCAACAACACGACACTCCAACCCAAAGACTTCCTGCACCATTTCTTCGGTCATCGCTTGTTTGGGTTCACCAGCTGCAAAAATCCGACCTTCTTTGACAGCAACCAAATAATCAGCATAACGGCAAGCTTGATTCAAGTCATGCAAGACCATCACAATAGTCCGTCCCTGAGTTTGGTTCAATTCATACAATAAATCCAGAACTTCTATTTGATGTGCCAAATCTAAAAAAGTAGTCGGCTCATCCAACAATAAAATATCTGTATCCTGTGCTAAAGCCATTGCAATCCAAGCTCGTTGTCGTTGTCCACCAGATAAAGTATCTAAAGCTCTATCTGCCAACTTCAACAAATCTGTAATCTCTAGCGCCTGTTGGACAATTTTTTCATCTTTTAATGACCATTGCTGCAACCAATTTTGATAAGGATAACGCCCTTGTGCTACCAAATCTCGTACTGTTAGACCTTCTGGTGCTACTGGCCCTTGGGGTAAAATACCCAACTGTTGCGCTACTTCTTTGGTGGAAAGCTGAAAAATAGATTCCCCATCTAGATATACCGTACCGCCATGAGGTTTAAGCAGTCTAGCCAAACCTCTTAATAAGGTAGATTTACCACACCCATTACCACCAACTAAAGCACTAATTTTTCCAGTGGGGATTGCTAAATTCAAGTCACGGATAATTGGTACACCATCGTAAGCTAAAGACAGACCTTTGGTTGATAGCCCTTTCATAGTTGCTCCCATTTTGGATTTTAGATTTTGGATTTATGAAAACCTGATGTTTGGGTTGATAAAGTATTATTTTTACCAAGTCCTCAGTCTCTTATTTTTTGCGGTTACGAATTAACAAATACAGAAAATAAGGAGCGCCAATAGCAGCAGTGACGACTCCACAGGGCAGTTCAATAGGTGCAAACAGCGTTCTTCCTACCAAGTCTGCCATCACAACAATCATTCCCCCCAACAGTGCCGAGACAGGAATCAAACCTTCATGATTTGTGCCTACTAACTGTCTTCCTAAATGGGGTGCAATTAAACCAACAAAGCCAATCATGCCGGCGGTGGCGACTCCTGCACCTGCTAATGCTACACCCACTAGCACGAGTAAACCACGCTGCCATTCCACACGACTACCTAAACCTTTGGCAACATCATCTCCCAAATTCAAGGCATTCAAATGTCTTGCTAATGTCAACGCCATAGGCACAAAAACAATTAACCAGGGTAACAATAAAAAGACTTGCTCCCAGGTACGCCCATAGACACTGCCAGCCAACCATACCAGAGCATTGCTGACATCATAAATTTCTCCAAAGGTAATCAACAAGCTAGTTATTGCCCTGGCGATCGCATCTAAGCCAATACCCATCAAAATAAATAGAAGAGGAGAACTACCATTGTTCCAAGCCAGCCAATAAATTAAACCAGCCATCAACAAAGCACCAGCAAAGGCTGATAAAGGTAAGGTGTAAATTGGGGCTGAAGGGAATAGTACAATTACTGTAACGGCTGCTAGGCTTGCCCCAGCATTGATGCCAATAATAGCAGGGTCAGCTAAGGGGTTGCGTGTTAAACCTTGGAAAATAGTACCAGAAATAGCCAGTGCTACCCCCACCATAAAAGCTACAAGGGTACGGGGTAGACGCAGATTGTGAATCACAAAAGCATGATCCCGGTTGCCTGTATCTAACCCTAATACAGTTTTGACAATATCTAAGGGCGAGATTGGGTATTCACCCCGTCCTACATTCATCACCATTGCCACTGCAATCACTGCTGCTAAACAAAGCAGCATGAGTGGTACACGTCGGTCTATGCGAAAAGATATCGCTTCGGAACGGATGACTAGCCAATCAACTTTCATTTTTTCACCTTTGACTTAGCTAGATATACAAAGAAGGGAGCGCCTACAAGTGCGGTCATTACACCTACAGGTAGTTCTTGCGGTTTGAGTAATACACGCGCAGCAATATCTGCAATTAAGATTAAAATTGCCCCCACAACTGCGGAATAAGGCAAAATCCAACGGTAATCAGCTTTAATGAAAAATTTCACAATGTGCGGAACTACTAAACCAATAAAACCGATTGGCCCTGCCAGAGATACTGAACTTCCAACCAGTAAAACTACGCTGATGCCTGTAATGATTTTGATCCAAGCTGTTTGTTGACCTAAACCTTTTGCTACATCTTCACCGAGACTCATGGTAGTAATTTGTCTACCAAGGGCAAAAGCAACTAATAATCCGACGCTGACAAAAGGTAGTACCTGTAAAAGTATGTTGATATCGCGACCAGCCAGTGAACCAGCTAACCAAAATCTAATTTCATCTAATGTTTTTTGACTGACAATGAGAATAGCAGTAGTTAAGGAGGAGATAAGTGCCATGAGTGCTGCGCCTGCTACTGTCAAATTCAGGGGTGTAAGCCCTCCCCGTCCCAAGGAACCTAGAAAGTAGACTAAAATTGCTGTAGTTGCTGTACCCAAGAAGGCCACAAAGGTTAAAACACTCAAAGGCAAGTTACCAAAAGCAAAAATTGTTCCAACAACAGCCAGTGTTGCACCCGCCTCAATACCTAAAATGCCTGGGTCTGCCAAAGGGTTGCGTGTCAAACCTTGCATTAAAGCTCCTGCAACAGCTAAAGCTGCGCCTACAAGGATACCAATGAGCGATCGCGGTAATCTCACAGTCTGGATGACTAAGTGATCATAGGAACCATCAAAGGTGACAAAGGATGCCAAAATCTTGTCTAGGGGTATTTCTGCTGCGCCTAGAGTCACACTATATACCAAGCAAATCGACAGGATAACCAGCCCCAAAACCAGGCCAGCTAAGGGTGATAATTCGGGCTTTTTCCATCCTCTAGGTGACATTGTGGAAGCTTTTGTCATTCTATTTGTCTGCTGTGTCAATAGTTAACTGTTTCTCAACCATAAAATTAATAATCTTTTTTGATAATTTGAGCAAATTTTCAGCTATTGAACCGCAAAAAAGTAACTAAATATACCAATTTTGGCTTGTTATTTTCTAGATGTTGCATAGAAAATCAGAATATTACTTTAAACTTATTGCAACATTTTTTCAACTCATTGCGTAAAAAAAAGAGAGACTAAGCTGAATAAACTTCTAATTTGCACAGATAAATTACATGAAATGGATGCGAGGTAAGCATCTTGTCCATCTAAAGAAAGCAGATCGTATGTGCGATCGCTAATTATTAGGTGAGGTTAAAAGTGATTAGTTTTCTCAAGTTTGTTGTGCAGTTATGATATAAGCACTACTGATGTAGATCGTGTCTCTTACCCGGTTTATTTTATCGAGAATCTATATTATCAGTAATTCAATTGACGAGCGTAAATTTCTAGTTGGTGTTTTTCTAACTTTTCACGTTATGTGAAAAAGTCCACGAAAACCTAACCCCCCAGCCCCTCTTCCTTACAAGAGAATGGGACTTTCAAAGCCTCTCTCCGTTTCGGGGAGAGGTTTGGAGAGGGGTTCTTAGTATACTTTGCCACTTTTCAAACAACCTCTTAAACTACCTCTTGTTGTTTTTGAGTGAGATACATGGCAATTCCTTTCTCGTAATAAGCTGCTTCATTAATAAAAATAGGATAAACAGTAGACGCTCCCTCGTAGAAAATATCTTGTCCTGTAAAAGTCAGAAACATTGGATCACCTGGATTCAAAGGCTCATAATCTCTAAACTGAAGCTGGGGATGAATCATAGCTTGAATTTCTTGATGATTGCTTCTAGGATAATCAATTGTTTCAATATATTGATAGAATGTAAGCGTGCTTTTGGTCTGCGGAATATTACCTTGGTTGCAACCTTCAAAATAGTCTAAAATTGCATAAATAAGCTGCTCTGTTTGCTGAAATAATTCGGCGTTTAAGATATTCTGAGCTACAGCACCAACTTCTATGACAAAACCTAATTCGCACAAAGAACGGAGAAAACCACCTTCTTTAGATTGTGGATTAATAAAAACCTTTACCATCGGATTGATAGAACTTAAATAAGCACCTAACCGAAGTAAGAAAGGATGCATATTGCAAAAAATCAGACTTAACCCCATATTGGCAGTTGTACTGTGTAAATCAACAATTACGTCTACAAATGGCTGATTGTGCGGTTGCAGTATCTGTTGGATTGCTTTTGCCCGCGTATCTTCATAACTGGATAGTTGGAGATTTTGTAAGCCTTGATTAGTGAAGCAACGATTTAAATCCTTGTCAATGTATCGTTTACCTTCTTCAATAGCTTTGGGATTGCCAAGTAATGCCAGAGTTTCAAAACTTGATCGACTGATTAAATTTGGATACTGCTGAAACCTTTTGACTAGATGTACTCCTGTTAACTCATTACCGTGGTTACCTCCAACGATCGCAACTCGTTCAATGTGACTCATAACAACCTCATATCTCAAAACCTTACCAAATAAGCGTAAACCTTCCACCAGACCTTTGGGAATGAAAAACCGGGTAAACTCTGTTTTTAAAAGCGGTTTCAATGTTGTAAATTTGAGAAAATTGATTGATAGTTGGTAACTGATAACTGTTACGCTGTTGGTCTTAGGAAAAAAGGGGAGGAAAATTATGGAGTATGATTTTAAAGCGATGCCTCCGGCGGGCTACGCCTACGCTGAACTTTACAAAAACGCTCTCCTCAACGATGTCCTCCCATTTTGGGAAAAATATTCTCTCGATTGGCAGCAAGGCGGCTATTTTACCTGCCTTGATCGCTATGGCAAAATTTATGATACCGACAAATTCATTTGGCTGCAAAACCGCCAAGTGTGGACTTTTTCTATGCTTTACAACCAACTAGAAAAACGCGAAAACTGGTTGAAAGTTGCCAGCAATGGCGCTAATTTTCTCGCCCAACATGGCAGAGATAGTGATGGTAACTGGTACTTTGCCCTCACCCGTGAAGGGAAACCACTAGTTGAGCCTTACAACATCTTCTCTGATTGCTTTGCAGCGATGGCATTTAGTAAATATGCACTCGCTAGCAGCGAAGAATGGGCAAAAGATGTGGCGATGCAGGCTTACAACAACGTTTTACGCCGCAAAGATAACCCGAAGGGCAAATATAATAAAACCTATCCCGGCACACGCCCCATGAAATCATTGGCTGTACCGATGATTTTAGCCAACCTGACTCTAGAAATGGAATGGTTGCTACCAAAAGAAACACTAGAGAATGTCCTAGCTGAGACTGTCCGCGAAGTGATGACCGATTTTCTCGACCAGGAACGGGGATTAATGTACGAAAACGTTGCCCCTGAGGGTTCTCACATAGATTCTTTTGAGGGACGGCTAATTAATCCAGGTCACGGTATTGAAGCTATGTGGTTTATCATGGATATCGCCCATCGCCAAAACGACACCAAAACTATTAATCAAGCCGTTGATGTGGTGCTAAATATCCTGAATTTTGCTTGGGATAGCGAGTACGGCGGATTGTATTACTTTATGGATGCAGACGGTCATCCCCCACAACAATTGGAATGGGATCAAAAGCTGTGGTGGGTTCACCTAGAATCTTTGGTTGCATTAGCAATGGGCTATCGCCTGACGGGGCGTGAGGTGTGTTGGGAATGGTATCAAAAGATGCACGATTACACTTGGTCACATTTTGCTGATTCAGAATACGGTGAATGGTTCGGCTACCTCAATCGGCGTGGAGAAGTATTGTTAAACCTCAAAGGTGGCAAATGGAAAGGATGTTTTCACGTACCGCGTGCATTGTACCTTTGTTGGCAGCAGTTTGAGGCATTGTGATACCTGCGGCGGTAAACAACGCAGTCAGTTTAATCTCTGCTAGTGTACAAGTACTATTGGAAAGATGTCTCATGAATGTTGTGACACCTAAGCGATTTACGATCGCAGAATACCATCGATTGATTGAACTCGGATTTATAACAGAGGCCAATCATATTGAATTGATTCGAGGAGAACTGATTCAAATGACAGCAAAAGGAACGCCTCATACAGTTTGTAGTTCTATCTTGTGCCGTCAATTGGATCGACTTCTAGGCGATTTGGCAGTCATCCGTGGACAAGATCCTATCACCCTTCCTAATCAGAGTGAGCCTGAGCCGGATGTTGTCATTGCAAGAGGAAGAGATGAAGATTATCTCGCTCATCATCCCTATCCCGAAGATATTTTGTTAGTAATTGAAATTTCGGATAAAACCATAGATTACGACCAAACCATCAAGTTGTCATTGTATGCAGAAGCCGGAATTTCTGATTACTGGATTGTGAATTTGCCGGCTCGTCAACTTGAGCGTCATAGCCAGCCGTATCAAAATGCTCAAAATAAGTTTAGCTATCTCAACAAGCAGATTTCTTTATCGAATCAATCAGTGACGATTCCTGGATTTGAAGATGCATTATTGGACTTGAGTCGCTTGTTTCCAGAGGGTGCATTAGCGTAGCTCGCCGCAGGCATCGCCCCTGTAGTTGAATACGATTGAACTTGGTTAGCCCTAACCTACACCATAACCTGTATATTCTCTGGCATAGACAGGCTGCAAGCCTAATACAATATCTTGTTTTAGTACACCCATTGCTACCAATTCATCAGCAATCAACTTATCCGTTTGGTTACGTTGAATCCAAATTTTATGGCTCTTAATGTCCAAATGCATCACGCAATTATAAATGCGGTAATGTTTATCCCATCCCAAATCAACAATTTGATAATGGTCGTGTTCTGTATCAAAAAGTATTTGCGTCTCAATTTCGTCGTTTATCGGTCTAACATCGCCGTATTCAGTCAATAGTTGTTGAATACACTGACGATAAAATGCTAGTTTATCCATTTAACTATCACCTCATCCACTGGATCATATACAATCAACTTTATTTGGTATTGCCGCACTGATGCTTGGGGTAAATCGCGTTGGAAAAACGATTCATAAGTGGCAATTGGCACTGCTAAGTATAATATGCGTTCTCTTTGACTAGCTTCTAAAACTAAACGGTAATTCAAAAATTGGCCCAGTGCCAGATGAAAATCAAACAATGCTGAGTCACTCAAAAAACTTTTAATTTCAACAGCAATCTTTTCTCCTGCTTTTTCAGCCGCTAAGAGTCTTTCTGCACCCAAATCTATTCTAACTTCATCCTGTTTGCCAAACTCAATCCTTAATGGGTCATGTGTAATTATCCACTGCTCTTTCTGAAGACCCTTCTTAACTGCTTCATGGAATAAGTCTTTAGCTGACATTTCTACTCACACACTTTTTTTACTTATTTTAAATCAGCGTAGTAACCCAGAATTTTAATCTAGGCGTGCTAACAGATAGTAGGTCGAATTTTGAAAAAATACTTTCCCTGATACTTATTGCTGACTTAAGTAATATTACAGTGGGGCAGTAACAAATAGGATTGCTATAAAAGCAACAAAGCTTTGGAGTCACGAGCAAATGACAATTCAGGAATCGCCCGATTCTAACCAAGAAATCTTGTTGGAACGGTATCAAGTGCAACAGGAACTAGGCAAAAAAGCCGGACGGCGGACGCTGCTAGCTCGTGACTTACAAACTCAAGAATTAGTAGTAGTCAAAATACTGTCCTTTGGTAATGAATTTGAATGGAACGACCTCAAACTATTTGAGCGGGAAGCTGAAACTCTCAAAGCACTCTCTCACCCAGCCATTCCCCGTTACCTTGACTACTTTGAGCTAGATTCACCCAGCAGCAGAGGATTTGCACTCGTACAAAGTCATATCCCAGCCCAATCTCTAGAAGCACAACTCAAAGCTGGGCGTAGTTTCAGTGAAGAAGAAGTTAAGGAACTAGCAAAAGCTATTCTAGAAATTCTCAAATATTTGCATGGCCGTCAGCCGCCCGTAATTCATCGTGATATCAAACCAAGTAATATTTTATTAAAAAATCGCTCTGGTAATAGTGTGGGTGAAGTCTACTTAGTAGATTTTGGTTCAGTGCAAACCATCGTCAGAACAAGTAGCACTATGACAGTTGTGGGAAGTTACGGCTATATGCCACCAGAACAATTTAATGGTAGAGCTACTTGTACTTCTGACCTTTACAGTTTAGGAACAACTTTAATTTATTTAGTTACAGGTCAACATCCCGCAGACTTACCACAAACAGACCTACGAATTGAATTTGAACAGGCTGCTAATATTAGTCTTGGTTTTAGCAGTTGGTTAAGGCAGATGACAGAACCTATTATGAGTCAACGCTTGGCTTCTACTGAAGATGCTATGCGAACCTTAGAGGATAATCAGAGTCAACTTAGGGGCAGGGCAACTAATTCAATTCCTAAAAAACCTCCTGGTAGTAAAATTTTGTTGAAGAAGAATGCTAGTTTTATAGATATCATCATTCCAGGGGTAGGATTATTATCTATTCAAACACTTACATTTATAATTCTCTACTTTTTTATACTTTTTATGATGAGTATTCCGCTTTTAAGTGGTGATGTGAGTAGTTTAATTAGAGGTATTTTAGTAATTTCCCCTGTAGCTTTTATTCTGATTTGTATATGTGTATTTGGGCGAAAGCGACTTTACATAAATCGCCAGCAGATTTATTTGATTTACAAAATATTTAAGCTTGAGCGTTACAATCCGCTTCCAAGTTCTAGACAAGAGATTCTACGTTTAGATATAAACAAAAGTGATTTCAATAAATATTATTTAACAATATGGGTAGGTATAAAAAAATATGTAATTTCCAGTAGTGAACTCGATATTTTTACTGTAACTCTTTTGGAACTTGATTGGCTAGCTCATGAACTTAGTGAGTGGCTAGGTTTACCAATTACAAAAAAGTAAACTTTGTAGAGTAATGTACTTACTTTTATTGTTCAGTCTCTTCATCATTAATCACAAACTAAATTCTGCTGCGCCATCCTCATCCACATCTGCATCCTTCCCCATAGCAGTAGGTTTAAATTTAGAGCCATGAATTAATTCAGCAAACGCAATTACTGGATTTTGGTGAAGAATATTCAGCACACTCATAAAATCTCGCACAATTTCCCCTGGTGTTAATAATGCTTCTGCACCCAAGCGATTAATAATTTCTTGCACAAACTCCTTCAACTCCCGATTTGTCAAAGTCTGTTCATACCCAAAATTGAGTGCATGAATCTCAGCTAAACGTTGCAGAAGCGTCAATATTTCTGCTTCACTCAACGGATTTAGCCGAATTACTGGCCCTAAATGTTCCTGAACATTAGCTTGTGCAGCAAAACGGCTTTCTTTTGTGCGTCTTTGCCAAGCTTGGTCTGCAAAAAGTCCCCGTTTGGGGTCTTCTAAAAATTTAGTTGTTCCACCAATAACAATACCAAGATGTTCTGCTTTACATTGCATGGTATCGTTAAACATTGCGAGGAGCCGATTATAATTCTTTTCTCGTGTAACGGTGGTAGATATTTGATATAAATGTACGGCTTCATCAACTAAAATTAATAGCCCTTTATAACCAATTTCAGCGACAAACTTCGCAAACAGCTTTATATAGTCATACCAACTATCATCATCAATAATCACGCGCACTCCTAAAGCTGCTTTCGCCTCAACTTTAGTCGTAAATTCTCCCCGCAACCAGCGCATTGCCGCATTTTTTAAATTTTCATCATCCATTCGGTAGCCACGCCAATAAGCAATAATCACGCTACCAAAATCAAAACCGTGAACTAAGTCTTCAATATACTGAACTACTTCTCTAATTTTTGATTCAACTTTGTCATCAAAACCATCGTCATTCGGACGCATTTCAGTTTCTTTAACAACTTCTTGTTGAATTTTATTAATCCATCCTTCTAAAATCGAGACTAAAGCACCACCATCAGGACGAGTTTTTGTAGCTAGGTGACTCATTAATTCTCGATAGGTAGCTACACCTTCATTGCTGCTTCCAGCTAATCGGCGTTCAGGGGATAAATCAGCATCAGCTACTACAAAACCTTGCTCCATAGCGCGGTTGCGGATTAGTTGCAATAAAAAACTTTTCCCGGAACCGTAGTTACCAATTATGAAGCGAAATGCTGCTACACCTTCTGCAATATCATCGAGATTTTGTAATAGGCTTTTGAGTTCTTTTTCTCGACCTACTGCTATATATTCAACTCCCACTCTTGGTACTACCCCCGCACCAAGGGAATTGATTAAAGCAGTGGAGATTTTTTTCGAGATTTTGAGCTTTGCCATGTATTAAACTTCACTTTATTCTAAACACAGAAGCACGCAGTAAATAGGTAAGGTATATATTCACCTTAATACTAATCTTACGACGGCAATAATAATTTAATTTGACGAAGTATGTCTAGCTATGAGGGTTTCATGCATTGCAATCATTTTTTGGACATGGGTAATATGCTCAGGGTAAACTTCTAGGCTTTCCGAATCTGTATTAATTATTAATTCACCAATAGTATCATTTGCTCGTTCATTTATAGAATCAATTAAAAGATTTGGCATAGTAATATTTGCTTCGGCAATTTTTTTAATAGCAGCTTTGGGATTCTCTTGTTCCGTTATGGCTTTTAATACTTCTAGTTCATATACTGGAAGATTTTCTAAAAAATCAGTCCATTCTTTAGGTAGATTCTCTGATGTCTTAACTTCCGAACTGTCTAAGACTGTTGTAGTTTCTATTATTTCAGAAAAGGGAAACAATTCAGTATCATCTTCTTTGGAATTATCAACCAAAGGTTCTGGATTGAATGTTTCTATTTGTTGGAGTAGTTCCCATACTTGATTTTGCAATGAATCGCGTTCTTCTTGCAATAATGAAACTTGGCTTTGCAACTGCTGTAATTCGGCTTTTTGTTCTACGAGTTGAGTTTGTGAAGAATTCAGGATAGCTTGGATATTTTCTCTTTCGGTTTTTGTCGCTACCAGCAATTGATTTTTTTGGGTTGTCTCAACTTCTAGTTCTTGAATTGCAATCCGCAGTTCGTATAGTTTTTCTTCTAATTGGGGTTTTAGTCTGCCTAAAAGAGTTAAATTACTTTCAATTTCTTGTTTCTCCTGCTGGAGTTCGGAAATTTTACTTTGCAAATGGGTAATTTCACTTCGAGATACATTACAATTAGACTCTAAACGACGTTTCTCTGCTGCCAGAACAGAAAAAGCATTGTTCAATTCTGTTTGAGTTTTCTGCAAATTATTAATTTCAGTTTGCAGGATATTAATTTCGGCTTCTAACTGCTTTTTTTGCCCCGCAAATGTTCTTAACTCTCGATGTATACTATCCCTTTGGTTACGGCTTTCTGTTACTTGGTTTTGCAGTTGTTGAGACTCTGCATATAATAAATTATGATGTTCTTCGATTTGATTAATTTCTCTGACGACACGAGCCTTCAAACCCTCCATTTCTTTAATTCGTTTGCGGAGAGAACCTACAACAAACACTTCATAATTTCTGCGTCGCTTATCTACGAATAATGCTGCTGCATAGATAGTAACGGCAGTAATTAAACCTGTGAGAAAGGCTTTATTAAAATCCCAGTTTGGAACAAGGCTAAGGCCAAAACTCACACTAAAGGCAACTATGCCTAAGATAAATCGATTGCTGATCGTTACTGATTGCATATTGCTAGTTTTTAGCGTAGTTAAGTTATCAGAATAATTAATCATTCTAATCTGTAATACTTACCGAAGACGGGAAGCAAGCTATGTAATTGGTAATTAGAGTAGACAGGTTATTCTGTTTGGTTAAATAAGGCATTTTTCCAAAATTTGTATCATAGTAGTTCTGAAATATTTAGTTTTAGTTACTGGTGCATAATATTGTTATGTAACTAACAAAAAACTACAATCATCAATAAAATAATTTTAATCTGAAGTGTTAGATATATTGGTATTTGCATGAAAAAGTCTTAAATCTGCTTTTAAAAAATCAACAAACTGCCGTGCTGTGCGTCCAGAACGACCATTGTGGCGAGTTGCCCATTGTAATGCTTGAAATTCTAAATCTTTTTGGGTAATATTAATTTCAGCTTGTGCCGCTAGATGCTGTACAATCTTCAAATAAGTTTTTTGATCGGCTGGTTCAAAAGTCAAGGTTAAACCAAAGCGATCGCTAAACGAAAGCTTCTCCTGCATGGTATCCCAGGCATGGATTTCCTCGTTATCCTTAGGCGTAGGCCTATCCACAAAAAACTCCCGAATCAGGTGGCGGCGATTGGAGGTAGCATACACAACTACATTTTGCGGTCGCGCGGTTAAATTACCTTCTAAAACTACCTTAAGCGCTTTAAAGGCATCATCATCTTCTTCAAAGGAAAGATCATCGACAAAGATGATAAATTTTTGTGACACTCCCCGTAAATGTTCCACAATTTCTGGTAAGTCTTTTAAATCAGATTTTGCTACTTCTAACAAGCGGAGGCTGCGATTACTATATTCATTTAACAAAGATTTCACCAAGGAAGATTTGCCAGAACCCCGACTCCCGTAAAGTAATACATGTAGTGCCATCTCTCCTGATAATAAAAACTCTGTATTTTTTAGCAAAGCATCTCTTTGAGACTCGTAACCTACAAGCGCACTCAGCTTAACAGGATCAGAATACCGAATACCGATAAACTGCCCAGATTGCCAGCGTAAAGCGCGATATTCTGCAAATAAACCAGAGCCACATTGCCGATAATAAGCTGCTAATTCTTCTACAGCATCACCCCAATTGTCTAACTGTTGTAGATGCGTAGCGAATGTCTCTACTCCTACCAATTCTTGCTCTTTATACCACACTACTGGTGAAATCGGCATATGAGCTACGCCTTGTACCCACTCACTTAAAGAAGCGCTGCTACATTCGTAGAGACTTTGCAATATTTGTAAATCATGCTTAACTGCTGTTACTAAAGCTGGGGGCAAATCTTTAAATTCTCGCACTTCAGCCAGCCTTGTGAAAGGATTCTTAGACAAGAGAAGTTGAGTAATTAAATAGTCTTCCCAATTTTCATTTCTAGCAGCCAAAGCGTGGAAGTAACTGCCGTAGGCTTGGAGACAACCCCGTGCATCGGCATCAGTGTAACGTATAGCTTGCAACAGTTCCAGAAATGCCATCCCCACTTCGCCTTGGAGAACAGACTGGTACAGTAAAAGTGAGGCTGCTTGGCGTTGGAGATATTGAACCTTTGTATATGAGGAAGTACTTGCCATTGGCATCGCTTAATTATCCATCAATTAACTGTGTGATATAGCTAAATAGCTATGGTAAATTGTCTGCTGACCTTGGCAGTAAAGTCAAAATCTACAGATGTTTTAACAATGAATCTAAGCATAATTGCTGCTTTCGCCTACGGCATATTAGCGATCGCAGGGGGCATTATTGGCTACATTCAGGCTACAAGTAAGGTTTCACTCATCAGTGGTAGCATTAGTGGTTTATTACTAATATTTGCTGCTTATTTTCAACTCCAAGGGCAAAGCTGGGGTGCGATTTTAGCAGTGATAGTTACTGGTGTTTTGGTAGTTGTCTTTGCAATTAGGTTGGTAAAAACACGTAAGTTTATGCCGGCGGGATTAATGACGATTTTGGGTATATTGGCTTTGGGGGTGATGGTGAGTCAAATGGTGGGGAATTGAGGGGTGAAATTTAAACGCAGAGGAGCGCGGAGGGAAACGCAGAGGAGCGCAAAGTTGTGGTTAGCGCAAAATCTGGTCAATCATCCGGTTTGCCTGGGAAGCATAACCGCCGCCAAATAAATTGAAGTGATTCAAAATGTGATACAGGTTATAGAGCGTTTTTCTCTGCTCATAGCCTGCATCTAAAGGAAAGACTTCGTTGTAACCTTTGTAAAATGCTGCGGGGAATCCACCAAATAATTCTGTCATGGCAATATCAACTTCGCGATCGCCAAAATAAGTTGCTGGATCAAAAATCACGGGTTCTCCTGAGTTAGTACACCCGGCATTTCCGCCCCATAAATCGCCATGTACTAAGGAAGGTTGCACCTGATGCGCCAATAGTTCAGGGATAGCTGCTAGTAATTTTTCTTGCTGAGGGAAATTCCCTCCTCGTCGCCTTGCCAGCTGAAATTGATAACCCAGGCGATGTTTAATATAAAATTCTGTCCAGTCTGCTGTCCAACTATTGATTTGGGGCGTGGAACCAATGGTATTGTTAATTTTCCAACCAAAACCTTGACTGCTGCTAGCTTTATGCATTGCCGCCAACTTGCGCCCCATCTCTTCCCATGAATTGCTGTTACCGTTACCAAGTTCTAACCATTCCAGCACGATGTAGCTAGAATTGTCAGCCACACCCCAGCAAATAGGATTTGGGACGCGAATACTAGCTGTGGCTAGCATTTCCTTTAAACCCATTGCCTCAGCCTCAAACATCGCAACTTGAGATGCTTGATTAATTTTAAGGAAGTAGGTTATCTCACCATTGGAAATAGCATAACCTTGGTTGATGCATCCGCCACCAACCGATCGCCGTTGCTGGCTCTGAAATTTTTCACCAGTCACTTGGTTAATATGAGCATCGATTTGAGTCCACATTGTTAAATAAAAGTTAGGAGTGAGAAGTTAGGAGTGAGGAGTTAAATCAAAGTTAGGAGTTAAACCAAAGTTAGAAGTAAGGAGACACAATCATGGCTTTTTACTCATAACTCATAACTCCTAACTCCTAACTTTATAATTCCCCATTTTTAATTTACGGCTTAACGACAACTACACCATAAGCATCTGGGGAAAGATACTCTTTGGCTGCTTGCATTAAATCAGTTGCATCTTGGCTCTGAATATAATTTGGGTAGTTAAGGGCGGGTTCTAAATCTCCCACCAAAGACTGATAATAACCATACAACCCAGAGCGATCGCTTGGTGTTTCGTTGCCAAAAATAAATCTGTTCGCTACTCGCCGCCGCACACGGGCAATTTCTGATTCTGTGACTAACTCGGTTTGAACTGTGCGAATATGTTGAGCGATCGCATCCTCTACTTCTGCTAAATTTTCCACTGCACATTTAGCTGAAATATAAAATGTTCCTTGCAGCTGATTGCTCATATTGCTCACAGAAATTGAAGAAACTAATCCCCGTTCTTCTCGTAAATCCCTCACCAGCCTTGATGTTCGTCCGTGTCCCAAAATTCCTGCTAAAACGTCCAGTCCATAGGTGCAATCTAACTGAACCATTCCTGGAACCCGCCAAACCATCACTAGCCTTGCTTGCTGGAGACTTTCATCTGTGAATTCTTGACGGACAATTTCTGTAAATGGTGATTCAGTGGGGAGTGGGGAGTGGGGAGTGGGGAGTGGGGAGTACTGAGTTTTATTAGCTTTTGTAAATCCTTCAGCAACGATCGCAATTAATTCTTCCACGGGCAAATTGCCCACAGCTACAGCAGTAATTGACTGGGGTTGATACCAACTAGTATGAAAATCCCGCATCTGCTGGGGTTTAAGTTCGGCTATTACTGATTCTGGCCCCAATACCGCCCGACGATAAGGTAGTTTATCAAAGGCTGTTTCCATCGCCCGCCTAAATGTCCGCCGTTGGGGATTATCCTCTGAACGCCTAATTTCTTCTAAAACGACTAATCGCTCACGTTCAAAAGCATCATCAGGAATACTCGCATTTGTTACTACATCTATTTGTAGTGGAGCAAGCTCGGCAAAATCTTTGGGGGCAGTGGTTATATAGTAATGAGTATAGTCTTGACTAGTTGCGGCATTGGTGACAGCACCCCGTTCTTCAATTCGACGTTCAAACTCGCCGCTAGTTAGTCGTTCTGTTCCCTTAAAAATCATGTGCTCTAAAAAGTGAGCCATGCCATTAATGGCATCAGATTCTACGGCTGAACCAACTTTAATCCATAAGTTGAGGTTTACAGCTTCAACTGGCATCTGCTCCGCTATGATTGTCAAACCATTGGGCAACTGATGCAGGGTTGGAGTATTAAGACGAGGAAGTTTCCGCAGGGTTGAAGTCATTGCTATTTATGTGAGGAGCTGTAATTACTCCTTTATCTTATCCGTGACCGAAAATCTATATAAAAAGACCTCTCCCTGGTTTTACTACGCAAAACCTGTCCCTCTCCGAGTCGGAGAGGGACAGATTTGAACTTTAATTCAAGACAGAGAGAAGTTTGTGGAACTAACGAGAGTAAGGGTGATTGAAGGTTTCCCAAGCAGCAATAGCCGCTTTTTGCAGGCGAAAGCTGAAATCTACAAAGTCTTTCATCATTAAATGCCAGTTTCTCTCAGCTTCAGCCTGAATTATCGCCCAAGAATCTTCTAAGCGATCGCGTTCTATCAGTTTCCTTCCTTCAATCAATTCCCGTGCTTGTCGCACAGCTTTCAAATAAGTTTCACGCGTGAGAGTACCTGCTGACTCTGCTTGGCTGCGTCTTTCTAGTGCCTCAATCAGCGCTTTGGTTTCGCGCTTCACTTCATCACTTTCGCCAGCCATTTCGGTTTCTACTAATTTGTCGGTTTGAGGACTAATTTCTACAATTACTATGGATTCACTAGATTCAATTATTCCGGTTCCAAAGGAATCGATATTGTTAGCATTCATAGTTAAAACATCCTTAATTGCAAAGCTTACTATCCGATGAAAACTGCACCCTATATTGTTAGCCATTAGTCATTATAAATTTCACAAATGACTAATGACTAATTAATAAGTTGTGATTGGCAGTTGTTGCTCTAGTTTCAGTAATGCTGCAACTCGCTCCTCAGTAGCAGGGTGACTGGAGAACAAGTTACCCATAAACTGCCCAGAGATAGGATTGATAATTAATAACGGCTCATAAGCTGGATTGGCATTTAAAGGCATCTGTTTTGCTGAGCTTTCTAACCGTTGCAGTGCCCTAGCTAAGGCGCGGGGATTACCAGTTAATCTAGCTGAACCTGCATCAGCAGAAAATTCTCGTGTGCGCGAAATTCCTAACTGAATAATCGTCGCAGCCAATGGCGCAAGCATTACTGTTAATAAGACTCCCAAAGGATTTGCACCTCTGTTATCATCTCGTGAACCACCGCCAAACCATAAGCTGTAACTCACCATTTGCGCTAGGAATGAAATCGCACCAGCAACAGTAGCAGCAACAGCTTGTGTGAGGGTATCACGATTAATAATGTGGGTGAGTTCGTGGGCGATAACGCCTTCGAGTTCGTCCTCTGGCAATATATTCAAAATGCCTTCGGTGACAGCAACAGCAGCGTGTTCTGGATCGCGTCCTGTAGCGAAGGCATTAGCACCAAGACTTGGGACAATGTAAACTCTAGGCATAGGAATATTAGCGCGATCGCTTAATCTTTGCACCATCCGATAAAGTCCCGGTGCTTCCCTTTCACTTACAGGCTGGGCGCGGTATGCTGCCAGGGCAATCTTATCTGATTGATACCAAGAAAACAGGTTTGTTACTGCTGCCAACGCAATTCCGATAATTAAGCCACCAGAACCGCCAATTACCCAGTAACTAATTGCGATCAAAAGACCACTTAGCGCAGCTAGCAAAACAGCCGTTTTCAATTGATTTGTCATATTTTCGCTCTCCTGCTAATGCTGTATTATTTTTCTCTTAAACAGCATTCATTAAGCTACATTTTGATTTTATCCAGCTAAACTTAGATATATGGTACAGAAAACCTATCAGATAAGTACGGTTTTCCTACTTAACTTCTATAAATATTAATTATAGTTCTATAGTTCTTTTTGATCTTTGTTCTTTTGGGAAGAAGATTTATTTATAACTTACGCATGAGTTAGGGAATAACGAACCACAGAGACGCAGAGGACACAGAGAAATGAGAGTTTGAAAGATATTTTGCGTAAGTTATATATCTTTATAAATATCATAAACGCATCTATCTATAGAAATAAATTGTTTATCCAGGTAGAAATTACAAGTACGAAAAAGCAATACAGAAGTCAAAATGGTATTGTTGAATTAATTAAATAGTATTTATGGCGATGGAGCTCGCCAAAACCGCCTTTCTAGTACAGGTTAAATTCATGACTGGAAGGCTGATGGCTCCTACTTTCTTCGCTGACTGCGGGAGAGTAGGGCTTGGCTAAATGCATTACCTGACTCCCCTGTAGAAAGTGTAAGTCTACAAATCGCGCCTCAAGGAGTCATGGGATGCTAGCCAGTGTATTGTGGATTTTAATGATGGGCTTTTTTGCCGGTCAACTTGCCCGTCGTTTAGTAGCTCCGCCTTTAATTGGCATGGTTTTAGTGGGGATTATTCTTGGTCCCCAAGTTCGGAATGTCATCAGTTCAGATGTGCTGGGTGCTGCTGATGAGTTAAGAACTTTGGCGGTAATGATTATTTTAATGAAAGCCGGACTGGGTTTAGATAGAGAAAAGCTAGCTCAACAGGGAACTGTGGCGCTACGTTTGGGATTTTTGCCAGCAGCAACAGAAGCGATCGCGATCGCTCTTACCGCTATGATAATTTTTAAATTTGACTTTCCCACTGGGTTACTGTTGGGCTGTGTGATTGGCGCGGAATCTCCGGCTGTAATTGTTCCAGGAATGCTCAGGCTGAAAAGTTTAGGCTGGGGTGTCACTAAAGGAATTCCCGATGCAATTTTAACTGGTAGTGCTTTATCTGATGTGCTGCTATTGCTAGTTTTTAGCCTACTGCTAAGTTTCTTAGGTGACGGAGGTGTTGAGCAGATTGTCTTACCTGGGGGATTGACTTTAACTGCTCTACAACTACTGCCATTTCAAATTATCATGCAAATATTGCTAGGAATATTATTTGGCTATTTAGCAGCTCGTTTATTAGTTCTACTATTAATTAAACAAAACTGGACTCAGAATATCGTTCAAGATACTGTGATTGCTGCCAGTTTAGCTCTATTCCTGGTAATTGCCTCTCATGCCTTACCTTACTTTTCTGGTTATTTAGCAGCAATGGCTATGGGATTTTTCTTAATTGAATTAGATGCTCCCCTAGCTCGAAGATTACGGGGCGGATTTGACAGTTTATGGATAGTAGCTGAGATTTTTTTATTTGTCTTATTAGGGGCAACTATTCAACTGCAAGTATTAGAGAAGATTCTGTTACCAGGCATTTTAATTTTAGCAATTGGTTTGCTTATAGGTCGGATGCTGGGCTGGTATCTCTCAACTTTGGGTAGTAATTGGAATTGGCGAGAAAGATTATTTTTGCTCCCAGGAAACTCAGCTAAAGCCACAGTCCAAGCTGCTATTGGGGCAATACCCCTCTCCCAAGGAATTGCGGGGGGTGAGATAATTTTAGCGATCGCAGCTCTTTCAATTTTAATCACTGCACCGTTAGGCGCTTGGGCAACCATGACCTTTGCTCCGAAATTGCTCACCAAAGGCGAAGTTGACCCCACCAAAGTCACAGTTGTTACTCGTACCTTGTTCCTAGCAGCAGTGGATACATCGAGTTTAGCCACAGAAGTTTTAACAAAAGTCGCAGATTTAGCACGCCGCAGTAATGGAGAAGCGATCATTTTACACGTAGTTAACACTTTAAATCAGCAAGATATCCAACAAATCGAAGAACAAGCCAAACAGTTTTTATCTGATATCAAATATGAATTTTTGACTGTTACAGGCGCTATACCAGAAGAAATTATTCGCATTGCCGAGGAGTATCGTGTAACTGCGATCGTTATGGGAAAACGCGGGCATAAACCTTGGGAGCAAGTATTAATTGGCTCAGTCTCACAAGCAGTTTTAGAAGCTAGTTTAATACCTGTCATTGTGCTGGAAAACCGTGAGTTTGGTTGAGTGAATACTCTGCTGTATATTTATAAGGAGGGATGACTTTGGCTAATTATGGGCAACCAAAAATTGATTTACCCGATGATACTAAAGAAGGAAGAAGTAATTCTCAGGAATAGTTTTTGATGTAATTAATAAATTGCGATTGCTTCCTACCCTAGGGGAACGCTAAGAGCGAATGTCGCCATGACACAACAGGATAATTCAAAACTCCAGGTTTCAACATGGACGAGGTTTAGTTAAAGTAGTCATGTATGCACGATCGCTATTGTATAAAATAAATTAGCCACTCAATCAAAAGGAGAGGGAGAAATCGTACACAAATTTGCTGGGCAAAAGGTGTCTGAAATCCTGAAGTACAAGAAGGGTAGTATAAAACAGGCTCCACTCCCAGAAGAATCGCCCAGTTGGGATGAGTTTTGTGAAATGTTATGGGAGGAGATTGAAGCGGGAGCAGAGGTAAATCGATCAGGTTTTAAAGTTGTTCGCAAGTTATTAAGCGATAAGAGGTTTGACAAATGAAGAATCATGGATTTGGCAAACTAGTTACCTTTCTAAATCAATTGGAACAAGAGAAAATTAGTTATACCTTAGCCCATAATCGGGATGAAACCATTATGGTGAATGTGGCGGTGGCTGGTGAACGATGGGAAGTGGAATTTTTTGAGGATGGTTCGGTTGAGGTAGAAAGATTTGTTAGTAGTGGAGAGATTAATGGGGAAGAGGTTTTTAGTGAGTTATTCGCTATGTATTCAGAACCAGAAAATCATTCTGCCAAACTTACCCAAAATGCTAAGTTGACAAGCACGACATGAAGCGATCGCGCTTCACCTCACCTGAAAAATTTCACCTTTAATCGGGGCATATATAATGTATCAATTCTCGCTTAATTTAAAATAAAAAACTTTTTATGCTTCTTGAAAGAGCTACAGTTTTTGCAACGGCACGATCATAATTTCCATTTCCCTGACTATCAATGATTGCAGTAGTATTCAAGAAAGCCTCTTTACATTTATTGTCTTCCGACAAAGTTATTTCCATTATTTCGCAATACTTAATGAACTTATTCGATATTATGCTAGGCATATCCTTGCCTGATACCTGTATTCTAAGAATATTAAGCATATGGTATTTAAACGGACTATATTTTGCGTCTATGTGTTTCTTTCTAAAGAGTGCATCTAAACGGAATTTTGCATATGCACTGACGTAATACCCTATTGGATGATGATCGGATAAAAATATATTTTGTCTAGTTTCATCTTGCAAATTTGCATGGTATCTACCTGCATTATGAGCTTGTTCAAGAAACATAGATGCAAAACATCTCATTTGAGACGGTATATCCACTATTCTTATTTTTTCAATACCTTCAATTCCATTAAATTGTCTTGGTCTTCTTTCATAATATAGTTGTTTTTCTTCTGGTAAAGATTTGTAATATTCCTCAAGTTTTTTCTGAAAATCAGTTAATGATTCAAGCTCTTCCAGTTTTACTGGTGTCTGTCTGTTATTAGCTTTAATAATGTTGTTTTTTAATCTACTGTCACGAGCTAGAGCAATTACTTTGATTGGTATACAAAGAGAATCATCAATCGATTCTCGGTTATGATACAAAACATAGCTGGTTTGGCATCCATTAACAATCTGATAATCTGTAATAGTAATCCGATCTCCAACAACATTGATATTTTCTGCAACAATAGTTATGCCGTTATTGTAGAGTACAAATGATTTGTGGTCATCAGATTTTATCGTTGCCTCTATTTCTTGATTTACATCATTTTTTCCCTGAAAATCTCGTACATTATCGTAGAATAGTCCTCTGATAATATTATCAGATTCATCAGTAATCAATTTCAAATACTCGCGTGCTGGTAAGATTCCAATATACGCCTCTCTTACATCTTCTATCTCAGGGAGTGCAGTACGCTTTTCAAATTTAATTTGTCTTGATATTTTATTGTTTGCTAACCGATATAAATTTTGAAGGCTGTCAGCATCAATAGGATAAAAAGAAACTTTTTCAAACATTTGCATATTTTCAATGTTTTTCTTTAAAGTCTCAATTGTTCCCTTCAGATGCTGATCATCAAACCATTTATCAGTTGTAACATAGTACAGTTTACATATAGGGTTCCTATTTTTAAAAAGATTGCTTTGGTTATATATTAACCTTATTATTTCTGATTTGTCTCGTACCTTATAATTTTCAGGTAGTTCTGGATTTTCACTAAAAAAGTCTTGAGAGCCTAATAAAAATTTAGCAATATCACTAGCATCAAAAGTGCTACTGGTCTTGGATTGAACTAAAATAAATTCAACATCTAAATATTTATTTCTTTTCTCTAAATCTTCAAGCTCTTCTTTCGAGCTAATCAAACTACCATTAACAAGAATTGCAATACCATCTAAGGCTTTATCAGTACCACCGCCAACATGGATATCTTCAATTGAAAAGGTATCATTATATTCTTTAGATACTATACAATAATTAACGAAATGCTCAAAAAGCTCAAATTGTGCTAAATCTTCAGGAAGAGACTGTTCTTGCCTAAAAGCTTTTAAAAATCCACTTGTGATTCTGTCCATAATTTCCTTATTCCTTGTGGATATTGTAGTATAGCAAAAGACAAGCTAGTACGGAATATTCTAGGTGTAAATGTTGCAAACACAAATAAAAAAACTATTTAACTCGGTATTTTTCTAACTTTTTGCCTAAATGTGATCGCAGCTTCCAGCAGATCGGGTGCTACTGCATATAGCGTTATAATTCCAATCTCCACATTTGGCAGTAACTGACAATAAGCGATGCCTAATTGATCATTTACTAAATCATCGCTTCCAATTCTTCCAAAGCTTGCAAACTTCCCACTTGCCAACTACGTTCCACGGCAGCATGAATAATTTGAGTAATAGCTATATCCTCAAAATTAGGGCTGGTATTAAATTTTATGTATTTCCCATTTCTCAACAAATAAATAGAAAGGTTTCCACTATCGTAAACCCATAATTCTGGAACTCCAATGGCTTCATAAGCATCAAGAGTAGTTTTCGATGTGGCATCAGTCTCAATCGCTAAATCTGGCGGCGGATCATCAGCTTGCAAGCGGCGATGACCAATCATTTGTTGATAATTCTGAATATAAAAGCAAGCATCAGGTTCAACTCCTGCTACACCTTGCCGTTTAAAAGTAGTGGAACCAAAAGGTTGGTATCTGATATCTTTAGCCTTCAGCAATATTTTGACAATATCAGAAATTAAATCTTTGGGAATTTCATGTTCTGGTAAAGGAGCCATAATTTCTAAAACACCCTGGCTGTAGGCAATTCGTGTAGTTCTTTTTTGTCCCAATTCTTCTAAAATAGATTCAAATTCTTCCCAGCTAACATCAGGAATTGTCACCGTACTACCAGGTGCTAATTGCATCTGGCTAACAGCTTTAAAAACGGGGATAGCAGCAGTCATAACCAAAATATCAATAAGCTAAATCTCAATAATTATCTATTAGGTTGCGGTGGAAAATACAGCCCACCGTAACCTTTAGACTAATAGAATGAGTTTAACAAAAGCGATCGCTTTACACCTTAAACTTCTCAGTAATCCGCTTCATCGCCTCTTCGACATTCTCCCGGCTGTTAAACGCCGAAATGCGGAAGTAACCTTCACCCGCAGCACCAAAGCCAGAACCAGGTGTCCCCACAACGTTGACAGTTTGCAGCAACTTATCAAAGAATTCCCAACTGGATAAACCATTAGGAGTTTTCACCCAGACGTAAGGTGCATTCACGCCACCATAAACTGATAATCCGGCGGCTGTGAGTTTCTCGCGGATAATTTTGGCGTTTTCTAGATAGAAACTAACCAATCCTTTGATTTGTGCCTGTCCTTCTTCAGAGTAAACCGCTTCTGCTCCCCGTTGGACAATGTAAGAAACGCCATTAAATTTGGTAGACTGGCGACGATTCCAGAGTTTCCATAGTTCCACATCGGAACCATCGGCGGCTTTTGCTGTGAGTGTCTTCGGTACAACGGTTAACGCGCAACGAGTTCCTGTAAAACCTGCATTCTTGGAAAAAGACCGAAATTCGATCGCAACTTCTCTTGCACCTTCAATTTCATAAATTGAGTGAGGAAGCGACGGATCGGTAATATAAGCTTCGTAGGCTGCATCAAAGAAAATAATCGAGTTATTAGCTTTGGCATAGTCTACCCATGCCTTTAAATATTCCTTGGTAGCAGTTGCGCCAGTGGGATTATTGGGAAAGCAGAGATAAATTAAATCGACTTTCTTTGAGGGAATCTCTGCGGTGAAGTTGTTCTCAGCAGTAATCGGTAGATAAACTAAACCCTCAAATTCGCCTTTATCGTTGGCATCTCCGGTATTTCCCACCATTACGTTAGTGTCTACATACACAGGGTAAACGGGGTCAGTAACGGCGATGATGTTGTCATGACCAAAAATTTCCAGAATATTACCGGTGTCGCACTTGGAACCGTCGGAGATAAAAATTTCGGAAGCATCTATATCCGCTCCCCGTGCTTGGAAATCGTGAGTAGCAATTTTTTCTCGTAACCAAGCGTAGCCTTGCTCTGGGCCGTAGCCTTTGAAGGTATTGCGATCGCCCATTTCTTCCACAGCTTTAATCATAGCTGTGCGGCAAGCCTCCGGCAGAGGTTCGGTAACATCACCAATGCCCAAGCGGATGATTTTAGCATTACTGTTTGCTTCTGCAAAGGCATTCACCCGCCGAGCAATTTCTGGAAACAGATAACCCGCTTTCAGTTTCAGGTAGTTGTCGTTAATAGTTGCCATTATATAGATTATGAAAAACGCCCTCAAATAGCTTACTGCTAATTTATAAGGGCGGGAAATGGGGATGAGGTAGATGGGGGAGACAAGGGGACAAGGAGAATAACCATACTCAATGCCCCATGCCCAATTAGACATTTACTGGCTGTTTATTATCGGCTGAATAACTGTTGCGATCGCTAATTACAATCTCGGTGAGCGATTCTTGTCCTGTAATTAATCTTGCTCCACGATTACGGGTGAAATAGTTCCATGCCCACTGAATCATTACTACTAATTTGTTGTTAAATTCAATTAAGAAGTAGATGTGAATCAATAGCCAAAACAGCCATGCAAAGAAACCTTTCAGCTTGATAAAGCCTAAATCTACCACAGCAGAATTGTGCCCAATCATAGCTAAACTACCATAATCAGTATAAGCAAAGGGTGGTAAACTTTTACCTGCAAGCCGCTTTTGGACTAGTTCTGCTACATATTCACCTTCTTGCTTCGCTACAGGTGCGACACCAGGTAGAGGTTTACCATTTTGATGAGAAAAATTTGCTAAGTCGCCAATTACAAAAATATTGGGATGTCCCTTAATACTCAAGTCAGGTTCAACGATAATCCGTCCAGCGCGATCGCATTCAGCACCTGTGTGTTCTGCTAGCACTTTCCCCATTGCTGATGCTTTTACACCTGCTGCCCATAATACCGTTTTTGAGGCAATTTCTTTAACTTCATCGCCTTGTTTGAGGGTAACAATATCATTTTCAATATTCGTCACCAGTGTTTTTGTCTGGACAACCACCCCCAACCGTGTCAGGGATGCTTCTGCTTCTTGCGATAACTCTGGTGCAAAGGGTGGCAGAATGCGATCCAGCCCTTCTAGTAGCAAAATCTTGGCTTCTGAGGTGTCGATGTTGCGGAAATCTTCTTTGAGGGTTTGATTTGCCAATTCTGCGATCGCACCCGCTAACTCTACACCAGTTGGGCCACCACCAACAATTACAAAGGTTAACCAAGCACGACGTTTTACTGGATCGATTTCTTTTTCTGCGGCTTCAAACGCCGTAAAAATCCGGCGACGCATTTCTATGGCATCTTCTACTGTTTTCAAGCCTGGAGCAAATTCTTCCCAGTTATCTTTGCCAAAGTAGGAATGCTTGGCTCCTGTAGCGACAATTAACGTGTCGTAAGCTATTGCTTCGTCGCCTACAGTCACTTGTTTTGCTTCTGGATCAATATTATTCACCTCTCCCAGCAGCACTTTCGTATTCTTGCTCTTGCTTAGTACAGAACGCAACGGTGAGGAGATATCAGCAGGAGATAGCGCACCTGTGGCGACTTGGTATAAGAGGGGTTGAAATAGATGAAAGTTACGTTTATCGATCAGAGTAACGTTTACCGCAGCTTTAGCGAGCGTTTTTGCTGCGTAAAGTCCACCAAAACCACCGCCAACAATAACTACTTGATGAGGTGGATTATTGTCAAGTGAATTTACCATAAGAAATATTATTGTGTATTCCCACTATTGTAACTATTCTTAACAAATTTGTATCAAAATTGTCATCACATATTTTGTATTCCTGTTTACATTTGATGAAGTATTGAAAGTAACCAAAACTACACGATAAACAGAACTTTTCAAGATGGAGGTGCGGGCAATAAGATTTGGTAATATTTAAATTGCTCTTTGCTTATGTAAATCTCTCAAGGGGCGATGTAAGATTTATGCAAATTCACTCAGAAGTAGTTGATTCTGGGGTTTGTGTCAAACGTGGCGAATGAGTTTGCCGCCAACGGCTAAAGCCATAGAAAAGAGCAGCAAAAATTAACAAATAGGGACTGTAAACAATTAACCAAATACCCAGCTTGAGTAAGCCAACGGAAAATGAACTAAGAGAGTGAGTCGATTTGTTCCAAGTTTCCTGAACTTGCAAACCAAAGGCAGGTTGTGAACTGGTGCTAGAAACTGCTGCTTTTAAGTTCAGCGTAATAGTGGAATATGCAACTTGATTTCGTAGGCTTTTCAGTTGGGCATTAATTTGTTCTATTGTTTGTCGGACATTACTCAGTTCTTGGGCAACACTAAGCACATCTCTAACAGAACCCGCCCGATCCATAATTTTTTGTAAATTGGCTTCCGTTTTTTGCAAATTGGTTAATCTAGCTTGGTAATCTACCAAGTGATCGCCCACATCTTCGGCAGTGATATTACGATTATCGACAGTGCCCAATTTAGCAAGTTGCTCTAAGGTGGGTTCTAGCAAGTTTTCTGCTACCCGCAATTGTATTGTTGCTGTGTGGCGCGGGTTGTCGGTTTTGGGTTGTTGTTGTTTCAACCCAATCAAATCGCCTTGTTGTTTATTGATAATTTGCGAAACAGCATCAACAGTCTTATCTACAGAGTTGACAGTCAAAGAGATTGCTGCCTTTTTGATCAGTTGGGGACGAGAACGGACTATTGATGCAACTTCGGTTTTTTGGGAAATACTTCCTTCATTAGCAAGTAATTGATTTACCGCGCCATTGGTTGCAATTGGAGGTGCAGCCTTATTTGCTGTCTGTTCGGAAGAGGCACAACTAGTCAAAATCAACCCTCCTAATAACGCACTCACAAATAAAACAGATGTGCGCGGTAATTTAGTTGAAGTGTACATAATCTATCCTCAGATGGATGAAGTTAAACCCAGTATTGCTGAGGTAAACCTTAAAGCCTGCGTTGTTGCGATTTATGTAACAGAGTTAGTCATTGGTCATTTGTCAATAATTATTCTTCCCCAGTCCCTAATCCCCAGTCCCCAATAAATTCAATATTTGACAGTTCATCTGTAGTTACTCAATTTGGGGTACAATCATAAACCTGCCAATTAATGATGATTCTTGCTGACAGGAGATGCTTCTATGGCCCGGATGTATTATGACGAAGATGCCAATTTAGACCTTTTGGCTGGAAAAACTATTGCCATTATCGGCTATGGTTCGCAAGGTCATGCCCACGCTCTCAATCTCAAAGATAGTGGTTTGAATGTGATTGTGGGATTATATCCGGGTAGTAAATCAGTAGCAAAAGCTGAAGCTGCTGGGTTAACTGTGAAAAATGTTGCAGATGCTGCCAATGCTGCTGATTTCATCATGATTTTGTTACCTGATGAAGTTCAAAAAACGATTTACAAAAACGAGATTGAACCCAATTTAGAAGAAGGGAATGTATTAGCTTTTGCCCACGGTTTCAATATTCATTTTGGGCAAGTTGTACCACCGGCTAACGTAGATGTGGTGATGGTAGCACCCAAAGGGCCAGGGCATTTAGTACGACGGACTTATGAACAGGGTGAAGGCGTACCAGCACTGTTTGCAGTTTATCAAGATGCTAGTGGTCAGGCACGCGATCGCGCGATGGCTTATGCTAGAGGTATCGGTGGTACTCGCGCTGGTGTTCTCGAAACTACTTTCCGCGAAGAAACCGAAACAGATTTATTTGGCGAACAAGCAGTATTGTGCGGTGGTTTGAGTGCTTTAATCAAAGCCGGATTTGAAACTTTGGTAGAAGCTGGTTATCAACCCGAATTAGCTTATTTTGAATGTCTGCATGAAGTCAAACTGATTGTTGACTTGGTTGTAGAAGGCGGTTTAGCCAAAATGCGCGACAGCATTTCTAACACAGCTGAATATGGCGATTATACCCGTGGGCCGCGGATTGTGACTGAACAAACCAAAGCCGAAATGCAGAAGATTCTCAGCGAAATTCAATCTGGGCAATTTGCACGAGAATTTGTTCTAGAAAACCAATCTGGTAAACCAGGATTTACCGCTATGCGTCGTAAAGAAGCTGAACACAAAATTGAAGAAGTCGGCAAAGATTTACGCGCTATGTTTAGCTGGTTGAAAAAAGCTTAAGCAAAGGAGAAGCCAAGCTACTGAAGTCACAGGTATATGAACGAAGCCATCCTATTGCGCTACACGAAGCGCGATAGGATGGAATAATCTATGGTAAATAAAGTATTCATCCTACGGCTAAAGTTGATGGGCTTTCTACTTTTGACACAGTAAATGCTAAAGAAAATAACTGGTTTTTTCATCCTTGTAATTGTTGCAAACATAATTATAGGATGCCTTTTAACCACTGAAATGTCGCTGCAAGCTCAATCAATATCAACAGATGTGATTTCGGTAGATGGTCGCAAGTTATTTGAAGTGAGTGAAGCAGGACAATTTAGTGCTGAAAGTCGTGCTGCGGATGCCAACTTAATTTTAAGAGAAGCAGTCCGTTTCCCAGAACCTGTGAAGGTAGAGATTGTAGAAATTAATCAATTACCTGTAATTTTGGTGAATAGCCGCCATTTACTGACGGTAACGCAAGAAGATACCTTTACTGGTAGAACAAAACAAGAGCAAGCAAAAATCTGGGCACAACGAATTCGTGAGGCAGTTCAGCAAGGTCAAGAAGAACGAAGATTAAGTTATTTTTGGCGGGCAATGTTATTTGCAGGTTTATCAATATTGGGTGCGATCGCTCTGCATTTAATGTTAGGTTGGGTTTCGCGCTATTGGTTCCGGCGGCTGCTTCCGAGAGAAGTGAATCACCCCGAAACTGGAGCGCAACCCAAAGGAATTGAATTATTTTTAAAATTGACCCTGTTTGTAGTGCGATCGCTGTTGTGGATAGCGATCGCAATCTATATTACTGACTTATTTCCTTTAACACGAGAATGGAGTAGGCGCAGTGCCAACATTCTTTGGATGAGCTTAACGTCACCAGTAATTAGCATTGGGGAAAGCTCTTATTCGGTAATCAATATAATTATCTTCATCAGCTTATTTTTTGGAGTATTGGCTACAGCTGGAACTCTGACTAATTTGCTGCGATCGCGCGTACTAAACATGACCAATGTTAGCCGTGGTGTTCAAGAATCAATTGCAGTTTCTATCCAGTACAGTCTGATTTTTATCGGTACAGTTTTGTTGCTGCAAATTTGGGGTTTAGATATCAGTTCCCTAGCAATATTAGCCAGTATTTTTGGTGTAGCCATCGGGTTTGGTTTACAGGGAGTTGCTAAAGAACTAGTTAGCGGTTTTGTGATTACCTTTGAGCGTGCTATTGAAGTTGGTGACTTTGTGGAAATTGGCGAATTTATGGGAACCGTAGAGCGATTAAATGCTCGCAGTACTCATATCCGTACTTTAGACGACATAGTAGTTATTGTACCCAATTCACGTTTGTTAGATACAGAAGTAGTCAATTGGAACCATCGGGGTTCGGTATCTCGTTTAGTATTGCCCGTGCGCGTGGCTTATGGTGCAAATATTAGTACTATCCGTTCTGCATTATTAGAAGTAGCGCATGAAAATCATGATATATTAAAAAAACCAACACCTCTTGTTTGGTTTCAACAATATGGTGAAGATTTTTTAAATTTTCAATTGCTAGTTTGGATTGCTAAACCTCGCAAACAGTTTCAGATTAAGAGCGATTTATATTTTAAAATTGACGAAACTTTCCGGCAGCAAAATATTAATATTCCTTTTCCACAACGCTCACTACATTTAGATTCTGGAAGTTTACCATTACAAGTTTCACCCAAGTTAGAAAATTCTTTATCTCAACTTTCTGAAGGTTTGATTGCTTTGTTAAAAAGCCAGTTGCAGACAGACACTCCAAATGATTCTACTAATCAATCTGCAAAAAATCAACAGGAAAAATGAAAGCGACGGGAAACTCCATCCCCAGGTGTCTGTAGAGGGATAGTCGCCCCGTCGCTTGGGGCATAGGGCATTGGTACCTTCTTCCCCATGCCCAAAAACTCCACCCACAAGGGGATGGAGTTTTATCATTTGAAAGTCCCTAAGTTACCACCCCATTGTTCCTGGGCTACCTTTAAATGGCCCGACAATATCAGCAGTAATCCATCCACCATAGAAATCGCCAGGTTGAGACATAACTAGCTCATCATTTACATAGCAAGCATCCATTAAACTAGGGTAAAAAGCATAGTATTCTTGAATCGTTATAAAATCAGGTGTGGGTTCAATATATCGCCAAGCAGCATTCCTTATATACTTTTCACCGATGCTGATATCATAATATTGACACTTACCTTTCCATTCACACCAAGTTTTTTTAGGTGTTTCAATCAGATATTCTAGTTTAATGTCTTCAGAAGGAAGGTAATAAACAGGAGGATGGCTAGTTTCTAAAACTCTTTTAGCTTTAGTTGTTTCTGCTAAAACAGTACCATTACAAATTATCCGAATTGATTTGTTGCTATCTTCTAAACGAGCCGGACGGGGATAATCCCAAACTGATTCTTGACCGGGTTTTGGTGGGATTGCATTTGGCCTCATTCTCTGTAATCTCCTTTCAAATGTCTTGGGCAATTCTAAAACCAGAGTGTTGATAAAAGTAGGGACGAAACCAGTTGCGATATGTTGGTAATGCCATTGAACCATTAGTAGCCCAAGAACCGCCGAGCATCATCTGATGTTTATCATCAAAAAAGGGTGCTGCTTGATCTTCATAAAGCGGATGAGGTTCAAATCCTGGTAGGGCGTTGAATGTGTCTCCCAGCCATTCCCAGAGATTTCCTCTGAGATCGTAAAGCCCAGAAGCACTGTTAGCTGGTTTGAACATTCCCACTGGGCTGGGGGAAGTGAATTGTAAGTTGAGATTATAGTTATTTGATAACTGGTTATCCTCAGAGATAAGTAAAGCTTGATTCCATTCAGCTTCAGTCATCAAGCGAATTTCTGAGCCTTGAAAACGACAAAATGCGATCGCTTCGTAGTAATTGACTTCTACAGGCCAGTCTAAGGGTAAGTCTATTTCGTCGAATGTGGCTCGATAGCGGTAGCCATCCTCGAAAGGTATCCAGAATTTGGGATGTTGGACGTTGTAGAGTTGTTTCCAATCCCAAGATTCAGCATTCCAGTAGTCTGGATTGTTGTAACCACCAGCTTGAACAAATTTCAGATATTCGCCGTTAGTGATGAGATATTGACTAGCTAAAAACGGTTTCACTTCAACAGTGCGATCACCATATTCGCTATCCCAACCAAATGTAAGATCATCCTTGGGTTTTCCTAGTTTCACCACACCGCCTGGAATGGAGCGCATTTCATTGTTGGGAATCTTCGCGTTGCTAGGTGCGTAATTCCAGCCTTGGGGACGTTTTAAGCGATCGGTAGGCAATTGACGCACCAGCATCGAAGAGGTTTCAAAGTGAATGCGACTATGTTCTATCCCCATCAGCAAAGCCCAGAAGGGATGCTGTTGATGAATCGGCAGATCCAGGGGAGTATTTTGAATGACCTTTGCGATCGCCTCTTGTGCCTGATCCCGATATTGCCAAACTTTTTCTACATCAGGCCAGCTAACCCCTTGCATAGCTGCTTCGAGTTCTGTCGGTGTTTGTGGATCAACTCCGATTTCAAATAGGGTTTCGTATTCTGGATTAATTCGAGCTTTGATTAAACCAACGGCAATTAACTTGTTGATAAAAAAAACGGCTGAATGACCAAGATAAAAAATTAGACGGTTTCTTAAAGGATCGGGGTTAAGATAAAAAGTTTCTTCCCCGACCAAACTTTTCATAAGTGTTTCTTCAAGTCGCCAAGAAGTCTCAAAGTAGTTAAGCAGGCTTTCTGAACTGCAATCATTAAGTCTGGGGACTTGAGTTGATGTCAGTTTCTTTATCGTTTGAACTAAAGCCATGAGATTTTTGATATAACATTCATCAGACAAATTACATAAACTAATACTTCTTATAAAAAAAAGTTTTGTTCATCATCTTTTGTCTTGTGTCGTTATGATCAAACAATCTGCTCAATTTGTAAATACATAAAAGGTATAGTTTAAATTACTTTAATTACGGCTTGCCAAAATAATATAAATAATGTAGTAACGTTGCTCAACAGGTATAGGCGAGTTTAAAACATTTATTAACTGTCTTCTTGCTATTAAGTTAAGATTGCAACTAATTAGAGAAGCATACGGCGATGCCTTCACAGTAGGCATCGCGGATTTTAGATTTATATCTAAAATCCCAAATCGAGTTACCGATTCACCGCCGCAGCTTCCCGTGCTGCTGCTGCTTGATCTGGGTGGATACCCAAGCGAGTGAGATTAATCCGACCTTTGTTATCAATTTCGCGCACTTTGATAATCACTTCATCGCCCACCGCTACTTCATCCTCAACTTTGCCAACGCGGTAGTCAGCTAGTTGTGAGATGTGGATCATCCCTTCTTTTCCAGGCAGAAATTCTACAAATGCACCTATCGGTATAATTCGAGTGATGCGCCCTGCATAAACATCCCCTTCATGCAGCTTCCGAGTCATGCCTTGGATGATGTTTTTGGCTCTCTTGGCCTTGTTCTCATCCACAGCAGAAATCGTCACGGTGCCATCATCTTCGATGTCAATTTTTGCACCAGTTTCCTCTGTAATACCCTTAATAGTTTTGCCTCCAGGGCCAATGATCAGACCAATCATGTCTGAATCAATCTTAATTGTTAGCAGACGTGGGGCATAAGCTGAGGTTTCAGTCCGTGGCGTGTCAATACAGGCAAGCATTTTCTCCAGAATATGCAACCGGGCTGCTTTAGCTTGGTGAACGGCTTGGGAAATAACCTCCAACGACAAACCGGAGATTTTCATATCCATTTGCAAGGCGGTAATTCCGGTATCCGTCCCGGCAACTTTGAAGTCCATGTCGCCCAAAAAGTCTTCAATGCCCTGAATATCGGTGAGGATTCGCACTTCGTCCCCATCCTTAATCAGACCCATTGCTGCACCACTGACGGGTTTGATAATTGGTACACCAGCATCCATCAGGGCTAGGGTGGAACCGCACACTGAACCCATTGAGGTGGAACCGTTGGAAGAAAGTACTTCCGATACGATCCGAATCACGTAGGGAAATTGTTCTTTTGACGGTAGTACAGGTAATAATGCTCGCTCGGCTAATGCCCCGTGACCAATTTCGCGCCTTCCTGGGGCCCGCATTGGCTTGGTTTCCCCGACTGAGAACGGCGGGAAGTTGTAATGATGCAGGTAACGCTTGTGCTGATCTAGCTGCATATCATCGTTAAGGTTTTGAGCATCCCCAGGTGTACCCAGAGTACAAGTGGATAATACCTGAGTTAGTTCCCGGTTAAATAAACCGCTACCGTGAACTCGCTTTGGTAAGACATCAACTAAACAAGAAACGGGACGCACTTGATCGAGTTTACGACCATCAACGCGGACGTTATCTTCAATAATTTGTCGCCGCATGAAGTGTTTGGTAATATCTTTAAAAGTGTTACCAAGTGCCTTCTTATTTGCAGTTGCGGCAACTCGAATTGGGTCTTCTTCTGGCAGTTCGGTAATCGTCGCGGCAATTTCATCCTTGACGACATCTAAAGCTGCATCGCGTTCGGGTTTGGTGAAACTAAATTGAGACAGGATTTTCTTAATCTCACCGCTAGCGCGATCGCGGATATAATTTTCCAGAGTTTGGTCTACTTCTGGTGGTGCTTCTTGCACTATTACTAGGCCCAGTTCTGCGATTAAATCTTGCTGCGCTTTGATTAAGTCCCGCACTGCTTCATAACCAAAGTCAATCGCCTCGAGAATATCTCGCTCTGGCAATTGATTGGCTCCCGCCTCCACCATGATTACACCATGTGGTGAACCTGCTACTACCAGATCCAAGTCTCCAGCTTCAGTTTCTGCATAAGTGGGGTTAATAATGAAATCATCTCCCACTAAACCAACCCGCACTGCTGCCATTGGCCCATTAAAAGGAATCTGGGCAATCAGGGTAGCAATCGAAGCACCTGTAACTGCTAGCACATCGGGTGGAACTAACTCGTCCATCGACAGCGTTAAGGCAATAATTTGCAGGTCATCCCGTAGCCATGAAGGGAACAGGGGACGCATCGGACGGTCTATAAGACGACTGGTGAGAATTGTTTTTTCTGGTGGACGACCTTCGCGGCGCATAATCCCTCCGGGAATTCTACCAGCGGCATACAGCCTTTCTTCGTAATCTACTGTGAGTGGAAGAAAATCAATGCCTTCTCTGGCTTGCGATCGCGTAGCTGTCACTAAAACGGATGTGTCCCCTGATTCTATCAAAACCGACCCACCTGCCTGGGGAGCTAGCAAGCCTACTTTCAGCCGAATATCCCTTCCATCGAAGGATATTGACTTATCAACTTCTGCCATTCAGTTTTTTTTCCTTCTCTTTCGCTATTCTCTATTCTGTGGCAATCCTAACATTTATGTACTATGACTGGCTTCTGGTACATACAAAGATAACTGTTGACTGATGACTGTTGACGATTAATCGTCAACAGTTAATAAATCCAAGGTGCGATACATCATCAGTGCGTCTACTACTTCATCTTCTAGCTTCGCCGCACGCTCAATGCGCCCAATAATCTCAAATCCTAACGACTGCCAAAGGGTAATTGAAGGTATATTAGTTTCAAAGACCAAATTGAACATTACTGCTTCGTAGCCCAGGTTTGCTGCTATCAAGAGCATTGCCTCCCCCATGAACCGCCCAATCCCCTGACCGCGTAAGGCAGGTTGTACAATAAAACCAGCGTTGCAAATATGGCAACACCGACTGGGAAAGTTTGGTTTTAAATAAAACGCCCCTAATATTTCTTTTGGCTTGTGTGTACCATCCTGACCAGATGTTCTGACAACAAAGGCATCCTTACTCAACCAGTAAGCTGAAAATTCTGCCTGAGATAGAGGTTGCTTTTGGGGATAAGTTTTACCTTCAACAATTACAACATTGAGTAATGCTCTTACAACCTCCTGTTCTTGAGGATGCATATAATCTAGTTCCACTAATATCCCACTTTTTAAAACTTTAATTAGGGGAAAAATCATTATTAAGAATCTTTAAATGTAATGTTTGTTTAAATATTAATTATATGCAAATCTGAGCTAAAAAATCTTTTCGTGAAGATGTAAAAAGTAGAATAGTTGCAATTTTCATTATTGAATTTTACGAGAAACTGAGTAATTAGCAAATGGCGATTTTACACTGTAATTGGTTACTAAAAAATCAAAATGGTTGTTTATTTATTTGGGGGGAAACTTGGCGATCGCCACGAGTGAATTTCGAGCCTAATGGATCTGGAGATATCCCACTACATCCATTGGCAATGACATCAGTAGAGTTGAGTGAGTGGTTGGTTTCCCAGAACATGGCAATTACCAACTTCATCCAGCAACCTCAAGTTGCAATGGCTACTACTGGACGAACACGTAAAGCCGCCAGTCCTACCCAGATAATGCCAACGCATTTGCAGATAATTGCCGTGCCAACTTATATCCCAGAAGGCAGTAGCGAAGGAACAGCAGGAATTTTCCCGGTACATTCTGCAAGCTTAGGGCTAGATACAGACTCCCCACAATATTTGCAACCGTGGCGAGTTGAAGGTTTTTGTCTCAACCCCAGCGAGGCGGTAAAATTTCTCGCTGCTGTTCCCTTAAATGCTGCTAAAGGGGAAGATGCCTTTTTAGGAGGAGATTTACGTTTTTGGTCGCAAGTTTCCCGGTGGAGTTTAGATTTAATCTCGCGGTGTAAGTTTTTACCAACAATTAACCGACAATCAGATGTTGCTGCTAAATGGCAAGTACTTTTAGATAGTGCTGTAGATGGAACTCGCTTAGAAAAATTTTCTGCGAATATGCCGTTGGTTTGTCGGACTTATCAGGAGGGAGTAGGGAGTGGGGAGTGGGGAGTGGGGGGAGATGAGGGAGTAAGATCCTCCTCATCCCCTCACCTAGCAGTAAACTTCCCTACTGAACCTCAAGAATTGTTGCTGGGATTTCTCAACAGTACGATAGATGCCCAAGTGCGCGGGATGGCGGGTTCTCAACCTCCAACTGAAGCTAAGGCGATCGCATCTTTACCATCTGCGGTGCGGCAGTGGTTGCAAGGGTTAACTAGTGCAGCTGGTACAGTTAATGCAGATGCAATTGAAGTGGAACGACTGGAAGCGGCATTGAAGGCTTGGACTATGCCGCTACAATACCAATTAACTCTTAAAACTCTATTTCGCACCTGTTTTCAACTGCGTTCTCCAGAGTCTGGCGAAACAGATTGGACATTGGCGTATTTCCTGCAAGCGGCTGACGATCCTGAGTTTTTGGTCGATGCAGCAACTATTTGGAACAATCCAGTTGAACGATTGGTTTATGAAAATCGAACAATTGAGCAACCACAGGAAACATTTTTGCGAGGTTTGGGGCTAGCTTCTCGATTATATCCAGCGATCGCACCCAGTTTTGAAACCGAATATCCTCAATTTTCTCGGATCACCCCCATGCAAGCTTATGAATTTATCAAAGCTGTAGCTTGGAGGTTAGAAGACAGTGGTTTAGGAGTAATTTTGCCTCCCAGTTTAGCGAACCGCGAAGGATGGGCGAATCGTTTGGGTTTGAAAATTTCAGCCGAAACCCCAAAGAAAAAGCAGGGGCGTTTAGGGTTGCAGAGTCTGCTAAATTTCCAATGGCAATTGGCAATTGGAGGACAAACTATTTCCAAAGCTGAGTTTGATAAACTTGTGGCTTTAAATAGTCCGCTAGTAGAAATTAACGGTGAGTGGGTGGAATTGCGCCCCCAAGACATTAAGACAGCCCAAACTTTTTTTACCACTCGCAAAGATCAAATGGCCCTTTCCTTGGAAGATGCCTTGCGTTTCAGTACAGGGGATACCCAAGTAATTGAAAAATTACCAGTGGTCAGCTTTGAGGCATCTGGGGCATTGCAAGAGTTAATTGGGGCGTTAAGCAATAATCAAGCGATCGCACCTTTACCGACACCAGCAGCCTTTAAAGGACAGTTGCGGCCTTATCAAGAACGAGGTGCTGCTTGGCTGTCATTCTTGGAACGTTGGGGTTTAGGTGCATGTCTTGCAGACGATATGGGACTCGGTAAAACCGTGCAGTTCATCGCTTTTTTGCTACATCTCAAAGAACAAGATGCACTAGAAAATCCAACACTATTAGTTTGTCCAACTTCTGTTTTAGGTAATTGGGAAAGGGAAGTCAATAAGTTTGCACCAAGCCTGAAAATTTTGCAATATCACGGTGACAAACGCCCAAAAGGAAAAGCGTTTTTAGAAGCAGTGAAAAAGCACGATTTAATCGTTACCAGCTACTCACTACTTCATCGAGATATCAAATCATTGCAAAGTGTCTCTTGGCAGATAATTGTTTTAGATGAAGCCCAGAATGTGAAAAACCCAGAGGCGAAGCAGTCAAAAGCAGTCCGGGAATTAGAAGCGACATTTCGCATTGCATTAACAGGAACACCAGTAGAAAATAGACTGCAAGAATTATGGTCTATTTTAGATTTTCTCAATCCTGGCTATTTAGGCAATAAGCAATTTTTTCAGCGTCGGTTTGCCATGCCAATTGAAAAGTATGGTGATACGGCTTCTTTGACTCAATTACGTTCATTAGTTCAGCCATTTATACTGCGGCGATTGAAAAGCGATCGCGACATTATTCAAGACTTACCAGATAAGCAAGAAATGACCGTATTTTGCGGTTTAACTGGCGAACAAGCTGCACTTTATCAACAAGTTGTAGAACAATCTTTAGTAGAGATAGAATCTGCTGAAGGATTGCAACGCCGGGGGATGATTTTAGCTTTGCTAATCAAACTCAAACAAATCTGCAATCACCCAGCCCAATATTTGAAACAGGCGACATTAGAGCAACATAATTCAGCCAAACTTCTGCGGCTAGAAGAAATGTTAGAAGAAGTTTTAGCAGAAAGCGATCGCGCTTTAATTTTCACACAATTTGCTGAGTGGGGTAAGTTACTTAAACCCTATTTAGAAAAACAGCTTGGGCGAGAAATATTCTTTTTATATGGCAGCACCAGTAAAAAACAACGGGAGGAAATGATCGACCGTTTCCAACATGACCCTCAAGGGCCACCGATTATGATTCTTTCTCTGAAAGCAGGTGGTGTCGGACTGAATTTAACACGAGCAAATCATGTATTCCACTTTGATAGATGGTGGAATCCAGCCGTAGAAAATCAAGCTACAGATAGAGTATTTCGGATTGGTCAAACCCGCAATGTGCAAGTACATAAATTTGTCTGCACAGGCACTTTAGAAGAAAAAATTCATGACATGATTGAAAGTAAGAAACAACTAGCTGAACAAGTTGTAGGTGCTGGTGAAGAATGGTTGACTGAACTAGATACAGATCAACTTCGCAACTTACTAATACTCGATCGCAGTGCAGTAATTGACGATGATGCAGAATAAGTTTGTAGTAAAAACTTAAGTCATTACTACGAAACCGCCAAAATACTACTAAAGTTTTTCAATTGATCTATGACTAATTACACATTACAAGCAAGTCGAGAATGGTGGTCACAACAATGGCTAGATTTGCTAGATTCCTATCGCTTTAAAAAGCGTTTAGAACGTGCCAGAAATTATGCTCGTCAAGGAAATGTTCTCAGCATCGAATTTAAAGGTGCAAAAGTATTAGCTAGGGTGCAAGGTAGCGAAGTAGAACCTTATAAAGTTTCCCTTTCCCTTGAACCTTTTAGCGATGAACAATGGGGTTATGTAATTGAAACCATGTCCCAAAGAGCAATTTTTGCTGCCAAGCTACTAGCAGGAGAAATGCCACAAAATATAGAAGAAGTGTTTACGGCTAATGGTCTTTCGATATTTCCTTTTACCCTTGGTGATGTCCAGAGTAAATGCTCTTGTCCTGATAAAGCAAATCCCTGTAAACACATTGGTGCGCTGTACTATCAGTTAGGCGATCGCTTCAGTGAAGACCCCTTTGTACTATTTCAATTGCGCGGACGCACCAAAGAGCAAATTATCAGCGATTTACGTCAATTACGTAGTGCCAAGATTCAACCCAATACCACAGAAACACCCGAAATTCAAGAATCAATTTCTAATAACAAATACTCCGTAAAAATTGATTCTTTCTGGCAATACAATGAGCCACTAGAGTCATCCTTGGTAGTGATTGCGCCGTCTACTAATGAGATGGTATTAGATGTATTAGGAGCAATACCCCTAGCGAAAGAAGAGGAAAATCCAGTAAATTCAACTTCGAGCGATGTGGTAATGAAGCATTTGAATACAGTTTACAGAGATGTGAGCCAGAAGGCTTTTTTAACAGCAATGAATGTCGGAGGAAGTTGATAATAATTCGTAATTCGTAATTATGAATTAGGTTGATTGGGTAGTTCAATCTTCACCCACTTCCGCACCGCCTGACGAATTGCCCGTCTGCCATCCGCCCGATTTTGCTCAATCAGTTTGGGCAGATCCCGAATAGCTAAAGTAGGAAATACTAAACTGTTCTCTGACTCGACATATTCCCCATTTTGGAGGAGATAAATCTTTAGTTCACCGGAATCATAACACCAGAGTTCTGGTACTCCCAGGCGGGCATAAATGGGAAAACGATTCAGAGACTTACTGGTAACATCAATTTCCAGTGCCAAATCAGGCGGTGGGTCTTGTCTCAAGTCCAGATCCAATCTACCCCGAATCGCAGCTTCATTCTGGAAATAGAAGCAGTTATCTGACTCCACCCCTGCCATTCGGCTTTCTCGCTTCCAAGTAGTCGAGCCATAACTTTCATAGTCTAAATCCAGCACATCAGCAATTTCTTTGACTAAATCGCTAATTACCTCTTTGTAATGTTCGTGTTCTGGTAAAGGTGTCATAATTTCCAAAGTAGTGCGATCGTAAGCTAACCTTGCTGCTCGATGCTCTCCCAAATCTTTTAGAAGATTTTCAAACTGTTGCCAGCTAATGTCGTAAAGCATTACTCGGTCTGCTCGATTCTTGGCGACTGTCATTGTTACGACCTCCAGAATGTTTTATTGTCCAAACTCAAGCCTAGCTTGTTCTACCAAATTCGCTGTCACAACCTCTTGGCCTGCTTCACGAGCCAACTGTTCAATTCTGGCTTTAGCTTGAGAGCGGACAAAAAAGGGAATATTTTGTAACTTTTCTTTAGCTTCAGATGTCCATCGCAAAGCATCAATAAAATTGGAATCGCTCATAGTATTAATTACCTTGGTAAGTCACTCACTTTAATCAAGAGATGACTAATTTTCCTATAAAAAAAGCCCTTGCTTTTATGCAAGAGCCTCTAAATTATTTAATTGTCAGTGATGAAATAAACTTTACAACCTAATCTAGGTCGTCCATGAACATCACTGGCTCAGTCTCACGGTTAATTCCTTTCTCAAAACCACCAGCCGCAGCCCGTGCGCGACCAGCGTGCCACAAGTGACCAACTAAGAAGAAGAATCCTAGTACGAAGTGAGAAGTCGCCAACCAAGCGCGAGGAGATACGTAGTTGAAGGAGTTAATCTCGGTAGCCACACCGCCCACGGAGTTCAAAGAACCCAGAGGAGCGTGGGTCATGTATTCAGCAGCGCGACGAGCTTGCCAAGGCTGAATATCGTTCTTGATTTTTTCCAGGTCAAGACCATTGGGACCACGTAGAGGCTCCAACCAAGGGCCACGGAAATCCCAGAAGCGCATGGTTTCACCACCGAAGATGATTTCACCAGTTGGAGAGCGCATCAAGTATTTACCCAATCCTGTGGGGCCTTGAGCAGAACCGACGTTAGCACCCAAACGTTGGTCACGAATCAAGAAGGTCAAAGCCTGAGCTTGAGAAGCTTCTGGACCAGTAGGTCCGTAGAATTCGCTAGGGTAAACGGTGTTGTTAAACCAAACATAGATGGAGGCAATGAAGCCCATCAACGACAGAGCGCCCAAGCTGTAGGAGAGGTAAGCCTCACCAGACCAGATGGATGCACGACGTGACCAAGCAAAAGGCTTGGTAAGAATGTGGAAAATACCACCAGCAATACAGATAAAGGCAATCCAGATGTGACCACCGACCACATCTTCCAAGTTATCGACGCTGACAATCCAGCCTTCGCCGCCGAAGGGAGATTTGAGTACATAGCCGAAGATAACTGCTGGGTTCAATGTCGGATTGGTAATAATACGAACGTCACCACCACCAGGTGCCCAGGTATCATACAAACCACCAAAGAACATTGCCTTTAACACCAATAGCAGCGCACCGCATCCCAAAATAATCAGGTGGAATCCGATGATATTGGTCATCTTGTTCTTGTCTTTCCAGTCGTAACCAAAGAAAGAAGAGTATTCTTCTAAGGTTTCTGGACCACGAACGGCATGATAGATACCGCCAAAGCCAAGGACGGCTGAGGAAATTAGGTGGAGTACACCGACAACAAAGTAGGGGAAGGTGTCGATAACTTCACCACCAGCACCAACACCCCAACCTTGGGTAGCAAGGTGAGGTAACAAAATCAAGCCCTGTTCGTACATGGGCTTTTCGGGAACGAAGTGAGCGACTTCAAATAAAGTCATCGCTCCAGCCCAGAATACAATCAAACCAGAATGGGCAACGTGAGCACCCAGTAGTTTGCCAGATAGATTGATTAAACGCGCGTTACCAGACCACCAGGCAAAGCCAGTGGATTCTTGGTCACGTCCAGTACCGCCTAATATATTTGGTCTATTAGAGAGCGTTACCACGTGGTAATACCTCCTCAGGGAATACAAATTGTTCGTGGGGTTGATCTTGAGGAGCCATCCAAGCGCGGATACCCTCGTTCAGCAAAATGTTTTTGGTATAGAAGGTTTCAAACTCAGGGTCTTCCGCCGCCCGTAATTCTTGGGAAACGAAATCATAAGCTCGTAGGTTGAGTGCCAAACCGACGATGCCGACGGCGCTCATCCACAAGCCTGTGACTGGCACGAACAACATGAAGAAGTGCAACCAGCGTTTGTTTGAGAAGGCAATACCGAAAATCTGTGACCAGAAACGGTTTGCCGTCACCATTGAATAGGTTTCTTCAGACTGAGTAGGATTGAAGGCGCGGAAGGTGTTAGCACCATCACCGTCTTCAAACAAGGTATTTTCGACTGTGGCTCCGTGAATAGCACACAACAAAGCACCACCCAATACACCAGCAACACCCATCATGTGGAAGGGGTTGAGTGTCCAGTTGTGGAAACCTTGCAAGAATAGCAGGAACCGGAAAATTGCTGCTACGCCAAAGCTGGGTGCAAAGAACCAGCTTGATTGTCCCAAGGGATACATCAGGAATACACTGACAAATACTGCAATGGGAGCTGAGAAGGCGAGAGCGTTGTAAGGACGGATACCTACTAGACGCGCAATTTCAAATTGGCGCAGCATGAAACCAATCAAACCGAAGGCTCCGTGTAGGGCAACGAATGGCCACAACCCACCCAATTGGAACCAACGGGTGAGGTTACCTTGAGCTTCTGGTCCCCACAACAGCAATAAGGAGTGTCCCATGCTGTCGGCGGGGGTGGATACTGCCACTGTTAGGAAGTTACAGCCTTCTAGGTAGGAGGAGGCTAACCCGTGGGTGTACCAAGAGGTGACGAAGGTGGTGCCGGTCAGCCAACCGCCTAGTGCTAGGAAGGCGCAGGGGAACAATAGTATCCCTGACCAACCTACGAATACGAAGCGATCGCGCTTGAGCCAGTCGTCTAGAACGTCAAACCACCCTCTACTGGGGGCACGTCCAACTGCGATGGTCATCGGACTAAAATCCTCTTTTTTTACTAAAATTGCAACGTTTCTAAGACAGTACGGAGAGCCAGTGTAACCGACTGCCGTGAGGAATTAACGTTTTTTTTTGACAATCTCAACAGCGTGAAAGCAAATGAGATTCTCAGAGTTTGCTGACCAGTAAAATCAGCATTTCTCTTTCTTTATGCCATTACACGTACCATCGGCTAGTAATCTAGCTTGTGGTAACTTAATGATTCTTAACTTATCACACTAGTAACGGTTTTTGCCTGATACACAAAAGCAAATCAGGTATGAAACACGAACCTTATTAATAATATGAATATCAGAAATTTTACAATTTGACACAACTTTTCTCAGAAATGTAAAAAAAATTAGTGCAGATGGAGGTAGGCAGGTAAATCATTCCCAAGAGGTCGAAAAGAGGCAGGGAGCGGGGAGCCGAGGGGTAAAGGGCAGGAGAGAAAGAATTTTTATCCGTCATTAAGTGAATAAATAATATAACGTGCCCTAAGAAATTATTATATGGGTAGCGGCAACAGGGATGAGCGCAGTTGAGTTTTTGTCAGCAATGTTTGGTAAAATGTGGATGGTTACTTCGCCGCCACACCCATTGATACACCTCTGGAAAATATGTGAAACTTTGGATAAAGGGAAAGGAAGTTGGCACATCTTGACTAATACAAATAGCCTAAGTGGTTTGTCCCATAGTGCAAGTAAGCCAGTATCATCCGGAACAGTAAAATTTCTGGAATACAGGGTAAAAAATTCATCGTCTGCGGTAAAGTATCCCGTGGACTTAAAACATAGCTCTCAGTGCCTCCTAAGCAATAGCCGGATTGGTACAGAGAGCCACCACTCTATGCAAGAGCATTCAGTGTGCTTTGTATGTTACAGCGAGTATCTCACGGGGCAATGGTAGTTCAATGACGGCATCAACAACGATTAACAAAGGCGATCGCGTCCTGCATCAAAATGTTCTCGGTTCTCGTCGGTTCAGCAACTACGGCTGGGCAACTATCGTTACCTTGGGAGCAAGCGGCTTTTTATTGGCTGGGATATCCAGTTATTTAAAAGTTAATTTACTCATAGTTTCCGATCCAACTCAACTGGTATTTGTCCCCCAAGGATTGGTGATGGGGTTATATGGTATTGCTGGCTTGTTATTAGCTACATACCTGTGGCTAGTGATTTTATGGGACGTGGGAGGCGGTTACAACGAATTTAATCAGGAAACTGGCACAATCAAAATATTCCGTTGGGGATTTCCTGGCAAAAACCGCCGAATTGAGATTGACGGTCGCATAGAAGATGTGCAGTCTGTACGAATAACCGTCAAAGAAGGACTTAATCCCCTTCGCGCCCTCTATCTACGCATTAAGGGGCGGCGAGATATACCCTTAACACGGATTGGACAACCGTTATCTTTAACAGAGTTGGAAACAGAAGGCGCAAAATTAGCCCGCTTTTTGGGAGTGTCATTAGAAGGACTTTAATTAATTGGGCATGGAGCATGGGACATTGGGCATTGGAAGAGAAGAACTCAAGACTAATGACCAATGACCAATAACCAATGACTAACGATAAGATACTCTGGTTAAATCAGTAATTGGCAATGCGTTTAAAAATTTCACAATTTTTGCTTTCTCTTGTGATTATCAGTGCTTTGATGTTGGGAGGATGTTCAACACAGCAAGTAGGTTCTAATACCTCTTCTCCAACCTCGACAGCTACCTCGGACACAAGCGAGTCAAGCACCCAAACGACTACTGAAGCAACATCTGTATCTCAAACTAGTAGTGATATTCCTGGAATCACTGATTTACCACGTCTTGAAGGCAAAGCTACTGTGGTGCTAACGGTTAAAGGTTCGCCGATTACTATCGAAGTAGACGGCACTAATGCCCCCATTACAGCTGGCAACTTCGTAGATTTAGTGCAAAAAGGTGTTTACGATGGTTTAGCTTTCCATCGAGTTGTACGCGAACCCCAACCGTTTGTAGTTCAAGGGGGCGATCCCCAAAGCAAAGACCCGAAAGTTTCGGCAGATAGCTTGGGAACCGGTAGTTATATTGACCCAAAAACGGGAAATGCTCGCTATATACCTTTAGAAGTTAAGGCGAAAGGTTCAGATACTCCGATTTACAACAAACCATTTGATGCTACTGCTCAACCCGTCATATTGCCTCATAAACAGGGTGCAGTAGCGATGGCGCGATCGCAATCACCAGACTCCGCTTCTGCCCAGTTTTACTTTGCTTTAGCGGATCTAGCTTTCTTGGATGGTAACTACGCCGTGTTTGGCAATGTCACTCAAGGCTTTGATGTAGTCAACAAAATTCAGCAAGGCGATCGCATTGATTCGGCTAAAGTCACTCAAGGTGCTGAAAATCTGAAAGCACCAGGGCAGTAGAGGAAGAGGGCAGGGGGCAGGGGGCAGGGGGAAAATAACTACTAACTCCTAACTCCTAACTATTAACTTCTAAATTGGCAAAGGTTCTTGTAACTGGTATTGGTTTAATTTCCGCCTTGGGTGGAAACTTAGAGGATAGTTGGCGAAATTTAATCGCAGGTAAATCTGGAATTCGATTACATCAACCCTTTCCAGAACTTACACCACTTCCTCTAGGTTTAATTGGTCAACAACCATCTGAGTTGAAAATGTTAACTCAGATGGTTGTTGCTTCTGCTTTGCAAGATTCTGGGTTAGTTCTACCTTTAGCTGATTGTGCTGTAGTAATTGGATCGAGTCGCTCTTATCAAGCGTCTTGGGAAACGCTGGCGCGGCAAATGTATGAAGACGCGGCAAATTTGCCCGTGTCCTTTTTTGGAAATTGGTTAGATACATTACCTCACATGAATGCGATCGCAGCTGCAAGGCAAATTGGTGCATCTGGGATAGTTTTGGCACCAATGGCAGCTTGTGCAACCGGAATTTGGTCTATTGCTCAAGCAGCTTTGCTTATACAAACTGGGCAATGTCAACAGGCGATCGCTGGCGCAGTGGAAGCGCCGATTACACCCCTAACTTTAGCTGGATTTCAGCAGATGGGTGCTTTGGCAAAAACTGGGGCTTATCCCTTTGATTTGTACCGGGAAGGCTTAGTGTTAGGTGAAGGCGCAGCTGTATTTGTCTTGGAATCAGCAGAGTTGGCAAAACAGCGTCAAGCAAAAGTTTATGGTGAAATTCTCGGTTTTGGCTTAACCAACGACGCATATCATGGTAATTCACCAGAACCTGAAGGGAAAAGTGCGATCGCTGCTATCAAACAATGTCTAGAACGTAGTTGTCTAACACCAGCTGATATTGATTATATTCATGCTCATGGCACAGCTACCCAGCTAAATGACCAGATGGAGAGCATGGTAATCCAGCGTTTGTTTCCCCAAGGCGTGGCAGTTAGTTCCACCAAGGGAAGTACAGGTCATACACTAGGAGCATCGGGAGCTTTAGGTGTAGCTTTTTCTCTCATGGCCTTAAAGCATCAAATTTTACCACCTTGTGTAGGATTTCAGCAGCCAGAGTTTGATTTAGATATCGTTACATCTGCACGTTTAAGTAAAATTAGGCAGGTACTATGTTGCAGTTTTGGCTTTGGGGGACAGAATGCAGCGATCGCACTAGCAAGGTAAAAATTTATAAGTTTAACTATCTGACCGACATCATAATATAAGTTTTAGTTAAGCATTTGTTTGTAAAAGGGATTGGGGAAAAATTATGGTAGTTGCTCTGACCCCTCCCAAATTTTGGGGTGTTTCCCAGTCCCCAGTACCGGAGAGGCGTTCCTCCCGCCATCAACATAAAGGTATGGTGGGGGACTCCTCACCGCGACCAGTTAATGTATAAACACTCTCCTTTGGCCGCCATAGCAGGATATAAGATATAAAACTGTAACAAAAACTACAAAACTTCTTTTTTTCCAAAAAAAAGGATAAGCTAAATACAGATGATATCCGGTTCGTAAAGATACCGCGATTAGGAGAAAATTCTATGATTTCAAAATCCCTATTGCTGCCAGAACCAGCTTCTCCGGCGCATATATGCCCATTTGATCAAGCCTGTAGCTACTTAGAAGCGGCAGCTAAAGAATTAAATTTAAATCAGGGTTTGCTGGAAATTCTTAGCCACCCGCGTAAGGTTGTGACGGTTTCCATCCCCGTGAAATTAGATAATGGGCAAATACAGGTTCTTGCTGGACACCGGGTGCAGCACTCTGATGTTTTAGGCCCCTACAAGGGTGGAACCCGTTACCATCCAGCTGTGACATTACGCGAAGTATCTGCTCTCGCAATGCTGATGACCTGGAAATGTGCTTTGTTAGGTATTCCCTACGGTGGTGGGAAGGGTGGCATTCCGATAGATCCGAAACGCTACAGTGTTGGCGAATTAGAGCGAATTACCCGCCGTTATATCAGCGAGTTAATTAAAGATATAGGGCCTGCTGTAGATATTCCTGCCCCAGATATGGGTACTTCTGCCCGTGAAATGGCTTGGATGATGGACACTTACTCTGTAAATGTCGGTCATGCTGTACCAGGGGTTGTAACTGGGAAACCAGTTTCTATTGGTGGTTCGCTAGGACGGGAAATGGCAACCGGACGTGGCGTGATGATTATTGTTCGTGAGGCGCTGGCACAGCAAGGTAAATCCTTAGCAGGAGTGCGAGTAGCTATTCAGGGTTTCGGTAACGTTGGTAGTGCCGCAGCAGAATTACTACATCTTGCAGGCGCGAAAGTTATCGCTGTTTCAACGGGTGCTGGAGGAATATTTTCCGAAGTCGGTCTTGATATTCCCAAGTTGAAGGTCTATGCTGCTGAAAATCGCAAGAGTATTATGGGTTTCCCGCAATCTGTACCAATTAGCAATGCAGATTTATTAACTTTACCCTGCGATGTCTTGATTCCAGCCGCTTTGGAAAACCAAATCACTGAAGAAAATGCGAATCAAGTGCAAGCGCAAATTGTTGCCGAAGCGGCTAATGGGCCAGTTACTCTTGAGGCTAGCTTGTCCTTAGAGGCGCGAGGTGTGACAGTGCTACCCGACATCTTGGCGAATGCTGGCGGTGTGGTAGTTAGTTATTTGGAGTGGGTGCAGGGTCTTTCCTACGTATTTTGGGATGAGGAGCGGGTTAACCGCGAAATGGAGCATTTGATGGTACAAGCTTACCATCGGGTGATTCATCAGTCCGAGGTGCGCCAAATTCCTATGCGATTAGCAGCTTACACTTTAGGGGTGGGTAGAGTCGCTCAGGCGCTGATTGACAGAGGCCTTTATCCTTAAGATTTTATACTTAGTTGTTCACAGGGCAGAATAGATCATTGTTGGCAGCAATTTCACTAGAAGAGCCATTAAAATTGCTGCCTTTTCTGGTTGAGCAATCGCTACATAACTACTACTAAATGTCTTAGATATTACAATAAGAAACTTAATACATATAGCAAGCGAACTCAAAAAAAGGCGTTATTAATTCTTCAAGCAACTTTTTGGCTAATCACACATTTTTTTGCAACACAAGTTTCTTCACCAACGTCATTTATTAGAAATACAACTTATACCGATTACCTGTGAAGTTGCTCTAGAACTTAGGACTTAAACCCCAAGTCTGACCAAGCTTAATTTTGTGCAGCTTCACAAAGAATTGGTATTTAGTAGTCATTATTTTTAGACTGAGAAGTTTGGTTATGATAACGTTTTTTGACTGGCGAAAACACTTAGCAATAACTGCAACACTTTCCTTGACGCTGACAGCATATCCTGCTGACTCTAATATTCCTACATCACTCCAACATTCAAGTAAATACCAACTCGTACAGACCCCAGATAACTGTCGCCGAGTTGAGACTGATGGTGATAATCTCAATATTCGATCTAGTCCAGATGGTGCAATTATTGGAACATTGCGTAATTACTCACTCGTAATTATCGAAAAGACCAATTCTTCAAGCAGCTGGGTGCCAATATCATCGCCGCAGTCTGGCTATGTATCTGCCGCTTATCTCAAGCAATGTGGACAGCCAGTACCTCCCTCACAAACAACTTCTCAAACAGATAACTGTCGCAAAATTTTTGTGGGAGGAGTTCTGCGTGTAAGGCAAGAACCCTCAATTAATAGTCCTATTCTTGGAGTTCTACAAAGTGGTCAGCAAGTAACAATTAAAAATCGTGGAAAAGATGGTTGGGTACCAATTTCATCCCCTACAAATGGATATATTCCTTCAATAGTCCTCAGCAGTTGTACATAGATTATGAATTAACGCCATTGCAACTTTTACTTAAACCTAAGCCCTCACCACTAATCGCCATCTACTAAGGAATCTACGGTGTATATACAAGTCGAAAAAAGCTAGATTTCCCCATTGTTCTTTTGTTCCTATGCTCTGCATGGGAATGACTAATTAGGGGCTGCTGTCTCCAGTCAGACATTGAGTCAGCAGAACACATGAAGCATTCCCATGCAAAGCATTTAAACATCTTCTTCAACCAAATTTACGACTGCCCAGAAGGCGCAGCAGCATGAATCAAGTCTGGCTTATCGTCACTAGGAGGACGCTCAATAGTTTGTTCCGATGTGGGACGTTGATGGCGATCGCGAGTTTCGATCTGCACTGGTTGGCCCGTCTCAATTGACTGGTACAGCGCTTGAATGATAGCAACATCAATCAGCCCTTCCGTCCCAGATGGCTCTGGGTCTTTATCTTCGAGAATACAATCAGAGAAGTACGTAAATTCAGCTGCTAGTTGATCGTGATCCTCAAAGGTACGCTCTTGAGTTTCACCATTAATTGTCAAGTAGTGCTTCAGTTCTCCCTGCCAAGGATATGCAGGTTTTACTCGTAAATCGCCTTCAGTACCTACAATCTGATAGGTTGAAACACTTGCAGCTCCGAAGCTACAGGTAAATGTTGCCAATCGCTCATTAGGGAAACGCAAGATAACGCTAGCCATTTCTTCCACTTCGCTAAAGCGTTGTTCTCCCTTATTGGCAGCTACAGCAAATACTTCAATTGGTTCATCTTGAAATAGGTAACGTGCAGCATTAATACAGTAGATGCCAATATCATAAAGCGTGCCACCACCTGTAACATCTCGTAAACGAATATTGCCTTCTTCTACTTGCTGAGTAAATATCGAGTTGAAAATACGTGGTTCACCAATTTGCTTTGAGCGGACAATTTCGACTGCTTGTAAGTTGGCTTCTTCTAAATGTAGACGGTAGGCAATCATCAGCTTCACATTGTTGTCATTGGCAGCTTTAATCATTGCCTCACACTCTTGTTCAGTTATTGCCATCGGCTTCTCACATAACACATGAATTGCCTGATTAGCAGCTCGCATAGTGTAGTCACAATGCAAGTGATTGGGTAGCGCAATATAAACTGCATCCACTTCGCCACTTGCCAGACAGTCTTCATACTCCTCATAAGAGTAAGTATGCTGAATGCCATACTTTTTGCTCAATTCTTCGTTTTTAGTAGAGTCATCTGAAACCAGTGCCACTAATTCTGAGTTGTCGGCATGGGCAAAGGAAGGTAAGGCAGCTTCTTGGGCAAACCAACCTAAACCAACGACAGCGTAGCGAATTTTGCGGTTGCCATTTGTAGCAGTCATTTTTCTATTCTCCGATAAAGGAATACTTGTGTAATTTTCATGCACTAATTACGTGCAAATTATGGCTAACTGTTGATGAAACACTTAGCAAAAGTGCATTATTACATTGCTAATGCAGCTTCTATATCAGGTACCAACTTAGCTTTCGCTTCCTGAAATTCCTGACCCAATTCAGTTAGCTCTTTCTCACTCATACATTCGCGCACAGCATTAAAAATCTCGCTTTCTTCTTCTTCTACATGATGCTCAACTGATTCTTTCAATTCGCTCATTTTTTCTTTAAACTCAGGATCAGTAGGTTTAAGCGCCTTAATCTCTTCTAAAATTACTGAAACTTCTTCATGTTCTTCTTCAGCTTCTTCAATATATTGTTCAGTTTCTTCGTGTTCTCGCATAGCTGGGTAGAAGACTAATTCTTCAGTTCTAGCGTGTAAGTTCAGTGCTATATAGATTTGATTAAATTGTTCAAGCAATTTTGCGCCCTTAGCTTTTTCTGCTTCTGCAAAAAGTTTCTCAACTTGGCGATGTTCTGCCTCAATTAATGAAAGAATGTCTGTTGCTTTAGTTTTAGCCATTTTCTTTTCCCTTAGTAATTATCTATTTATAGGGCTGAGAATTTGGGGGTTGATAAATGAGATACCGTATATTCTCAATGACTTAGTAAATTAAAACCTCATTCTTTCAGTAAGCTTTAATTTAGACTTAAGGAATATTTTCGCTATTGCACTTTAAATGAAATCCATAACCTTGGCATGATGGATACTGAGTATGTATCATTAGTAGTTCAAAGCTACGACCTAAACCTGGAACACCAGATGAAGATTCCTACACAGAAATGTACTAAGCCCATTGCTGGGTAAAGTAGAGCTTAGAAGTTATTTATAAAATGCAGGTGATTTCTGGTGGAGCGCTTGGGGTAACTCAACTTTCTTATTATGATGATGTGACAGAAGGTACTTTTCTTTTGGTGCAGAGTTAGAGGAAATTTTGAATATTCAAAACCTGAAGCATAATTGGTGCATAAAACACACAGTTTGTAATAAGTCCAAACAATAAGAGTTTAATTGGAAAAATTTTTCTGCCAACAAAGCACGCGTAAATATACAACGAATTTCCTTCTCGGAAGCATTGCAATGTTGTGATTTAATTCCTGCAAGGCAAAGTTTTTTTTACCACACTTTCATGAGCCGCGAACATTTTTATGCGTTGTTAAAGTGAGAGTTTTTGCAACCGGGAAAACAAATAACTATCGGCATCAATGCTGTATTAGTGGCTTGCGGTCGATAATTTAGTTTTATGTGTTCTGGGGCCATACTACTCAAATTAGTATGCGCTTAAACGCGATCGCCTACATAAGTACTGCATTGTATCCAAAATAGAGCAGGAAATAAGTGCAAATGCTTTTTAGCTTTATCTAATCGTGTTCCACAATCTGCTTTTTATCATAACTATACGTAACCATCCATTGCTTATCTACCAAACCCGATTAAAATAAATACGCAACTTGGGCTTCCATAGGAGTTATCGAGCCGTGCAGCCGGACTTAATAGGCTTGGAAATTAGTAAGGGGGAACTGAGACGTTTGACTGGGTTCGATCCAGAAGACGTTTTTCGTCCCTCTGTTTTGCGAGACAGCAAGAAGCGATTAGGGTTTTTGATCAATGAAATGCTGGTGACGCTGGCGCTAACGCCAATAATTGTGGGCTTTATTTACGCTTTTATTATTCTGCCGACAATTGGTTCTTCAATTAGACTTGGAATTCTTTTACTTATTTTAGTGCCAATGCCGATATTAGTGGGGCGATGGCTCTGGCGGCAGTTGACCTGTCCTGAAGGGCTGACAATACTTTTAGATGAAGTTGATAAATATCATGACCTAGTTGCTGCCATAGATATTAATGACCAATTGGCAGCATCAGGAAACGTAGAAAGCAGTATTCATGACCGAGATAAAGTAACCGCCGCCCTGCAACTAATTAGAGAAGATTTAGTCCGCGCTCTGAAAACGGAACGAATTTTGCGGGATAATAAAAAATTGCTTGCTAATAACCAAGAGTTATTTGTGAATAATTTAGCCAGTCTGCAAGCTTTACAAGTTAGTAGTCAAGCAGGCGAATATGCTCAACTGCTAAATCAATCATTGCAAATTGCGATCGATGTGCAAGCAGAAATCAGAAAATTGCACAAAGGCTAAGTAGAGTTTTTATTTGCTGATAAATTTCCTAAAAAACAATCGCCCCGTTGACTTAAAATGAGCAACAAACCAAAAATAATTGTCCTGGATGATGACCCTACGGGTTCTCAAACAGTCCACAGCTGCTTGCTGCTAATGCACTGGGATGTGGACACTTTACGCATCGGGTTGCAGGATGATTCGCCGATTTTCTTTGTGCTAACTAATACTAGATCGCTAACGCCAGAGTCAGCTGCATCTGTCACCACACAAGTTTGCCAAAACTTGAAAATCGCTTTGAATGCTGAAGGAATTGAAGATTTTCTGATTGTCAGCCGTTCTGATTCTACTTTGCGGGGACATTATCCCATTGAAACTGATGCGATCGCACAAGAACTCGGCCCTTTTGATGCTCATTTTCTCGTACCAGCTTTTTTTGAGGGTGGGCGGATCACCCGCGACAGCGTTCATTATTTAATTATCGGCGGTGTACCCACCCCAGTGCATGAAACTGAATTTGCCCGTGATTCAGTCTTCAGTTACCATCACAGTTACTTACCCAAGTACGTCGAAGAAAAGACTCAAGGACAAATTAGTGCCGAAGCTGTAGAAAGGTTTCTCCTAGCTGATATTCGCGCTGGTAGTTTGGAGAGCTTGTTACAACTGAGTGGTAATAAGTGCGGTGTTGTAGATGGTGAAACTCAAGATGATCTCAATCGCTTTGCAGTAGACATATTAGCCGCAGCAAGTCAAGGTAAACGCTTTCTGTTTCGCAGTGCAGCAAGTATTTTAACAGCTTTAGCAGCTTTACCTCCCCAACCCATTGCCGCCGAAAACATGGCCCAGTACGTGCGGCAAGGCAAACCAGGTGCGGTGATTGTTGGTTCCCATGTGAAAAAGACTACTCAGCAGTTAGAAGCACTGTTACGAGTAGAAGGAACAGTGGGCATCGAGGTGAATGTAGCGCGATTACTTGATGATGCAAATCAATCTGCGGTACTACTAACTGAAATCAAAGAAAGTACACGGGCGGCACACAAGGCTGGCAAAACACCAGTGGTTTATACTAGCCGTCAGGAACTGAATTTTAAAGATGTCAACACACGATTGGAGTTTGGGGAAAAAGTTTCAGGTTTATTGATGGATATTGTACGCGGTTTACCATCTGATATAGGATTCTTAATCAGCAAGGGTGGCATTACCTCTAATGATGTCTTGAGTAATGGACTAGCTTTAACTTCAGCCCGTTTACTCGGTCAAATTTTAGCTGGTTGTTCAATAGTGTTAACGCCTTCCGATCATCCCCAGTTTCCTGATTTACCTGTGGTGCTGTTTCCCGGTAATGTCGGCGATGCTGATGCCTTGGGGACAGTTTATCAGAGGTTGACCCTGCCAATTTGAGATTTAAGATTTGAGATTAAATAATCTTCTGCTTCATGCCAGACTAACTTCTTGCTACGCGCTTTCAGCCCTCGTGGGTAATACAAATCCAAAATCCAAAATTTAAAATCCAAAATCTGTGTATCCTTTGTCTTTTGGCTAGTAATGCATGACTTCTGATTCTGCGGTTCCCGATCTAAAGTCAAATTCTGCACTTCCTAATGCAGAACCAAACTCTATCCTTTCTGAGGTAGAGGTAAATCCTACTGTTTCTGATGTAGAGTCAGATTCTATCCTCCCGGATGCGGAGTTAAAATCTGTCCTCCTTTATTTAAAATCAAATACTGTCCTTGAGGATGTAGAGTCAAATCCTGCTAACCCAAATATAGAGTCAAATCCTGGCAACCCAAATGTAGAGTCAAATGCTGATACAGCATTAGATTTTATCCTTACTGATTCAAACCCTAATGAGTCAGCATTACCAGGGCATCGCGTAAATGACAATACTCAAGTCCAGTTAAAAAGTAAGGAGGGACGACTTTTATTAATTTTGCCCCCGGAATCCCAAGTATCTGCCTCAGAACTCACTTGGTCTGAAATTTGGCAACAAATAAGACAACGTTTGAATGCAGGCGATCGCTTCCGCATATCTAATACCCCTGTGTATCTGATGGCACAAGACCGTCTAGTAGATGCCAGACAACTCCAAGAACTCGCTGAGGCTTTGAATGAAGTCCAACTCCGGCTCATATCAGTCTCGACTAGTCGTCGGCAAACTGCGATCGCTGCCGTCACATCTGGGTATTCTGTAGAACAATTGCAGCCCGTAACTTCCCTGAATTCCGAGCCAAAACCTACAGCCATACCCCAAGAAGACGCTCTCTATTTGGAAATGACAGTCCGCTCTGGAGTTGAAATTCGTCATCCTGGAACAGTAATTCTATTGGGAGATTTAAATCCAGGTGGTATTGTAATTGCAGATGGAGATATTATCATCTGGGGTCGCCTACGTGGAATCGCTCATGCTGGTGCTGGAGGCAATCGTGAGTGTCTGATTATGGCTTTGCAAATGGAACCAACCCAATTGCGGATCGCAGATGCTGTCGCTAGGGCACCAGAAAAATTGCCAATACAGTTTTTTCCAGAGGTGGCACATATTACGCCCCAAGGAATTCGCATTGCTAGGGCTACTGATTTTTCCAGAAACCAATTTACCTAAAGCAATCAAGAGCCATAAATATTTACTTAAAGGATGAAGTAGATAAGGATGAAATAATACAAATATTCATGCCTCGCCCTGATGAGGAAGACCAGATATTTCTTCATACTTGATACGATACTTCATACTTTATACTGCAATTTACTGTTTTATATTTTCTGAACCCTTATTGACCGTATTTCTATCATGACTCGCATTATTGTGATTACCTCCGGCAAAGGAGGAGTGGGTAAAACCACAGTTTCGGCAAATCTGGGCATGGCTTTAGCCAAAATGGGGCGTCAAGTTGCCTTGGTTGATGCGGATTTTGGTCTGAGAAATTTGGATTTGCTGCTAGGGCTAGAAAACCGCATTGTCTATACTGCGGTGGAAGTCTTAGCCAGAGAATGCCGCTTAGAACAAGCCTTGGTGAAAGATAAGCGCCAACCCAATCTCGTACTTTTGCCGGCAGCCCAAAATCGCTCTAAAGATGCAGTCACACCTGAACAGATGAAGTTATTGGTGAATGCATTGGCGCAAAAGTATCAGTACGTGATCATCGATAGCCCCGCCGGCATTGAAAATGGGTTTAAAAATGCGATCGGCCCGGCAAAAGAAGCGCTAGTTATCAGCACACCAGAAATTTCCTCAGTTCGTGACGCCGATCGGGTAGTGGGGTTACTAGAAGCACAAGGTGTCAAGCGTGTTCATTTAATAATTAACCGCATCAGACCCTCAATGGTGCAAGCAAATGATATGATGTCAGTGCAAGATGTTCAGGAACTTCTCGCCATTCCCCTGATCGGGGTAATCCCTGACGACGAGCGTGTTATTGTATCTACCAATCGCGGCGAACCCTTAGTGTTAGCGGAAAATCCCTCTTTAGCTGCCACAGCCTTTGAGAACATTGCTCGTAGATTAGAAGGGGAAAGTGTCGAATTTCTGGAGATCGACTCATCCCAAGACAGCATCTTCGCCCGGATACGAAGATTGTTCAGGACAAAGATTGTTTAATTTATTTTCCAGTCTCCGCGCCAGACCTATTCGTAATGATTGAACTTCTAGAACGACTTTTTTCTCGCGGTACTGATAGCAGTCGAACTCAAGTCAAACGTCGCCTGCAATTGGTGATTGCTCACGATCGCGCTGATTTAGATCCTCAAACATTGGAAAAAATGCGGAAAGAAATCTTAGATGTAGTCTGTCGCTATGTCGAAATTGAGACGGAGGGCTTGGAGTTTTCCTTAGAAAGCAACCAACGAACTACAGCTTTAATTGCTAATTTGCCCATCCGCAGAGTCAAAGGGGCTATACCTGAATGGGAAAGGGGTGATAAATAAGTCTTTATAGTTTTAGCCTGAAGTGTTTTTATTTAGGATGTAGTGAAATTATGGCCAATTACGACGAATCATCCCAACTTTTGAATTAATAAAAGTTTTTATAAAAAAGTGATTCTACGTCAAATGAGTTGAGATAACACAGTATTTGATTTGGGCATACTTACATACAGGTATTATCGATACTATGTTTAGCCTTGTATGTCACGGCTTAAAATCATCTTTTTTCGCATCACTTTGCTTGTATCTGCTTCGATTTTTATCGGGCTGGCTATTCTTTTGGGGGTGATGGTTGTTACAATCACTGGATTGTCAACTTGGTCAGTTCTAACTCAGCCACGTATTAAATGGGAATCTACCTCCGCAACTGTAGTTCGTCGAGAAACCTTCACCTTTACAAAGTCTGATCCAGAGGGTAAAAAACTCAGCTGTCCGGTAATTCGATTTATGGTTCAAGGTCAGCAGTATGAACAACAAAGTTCGCCTTGCTCTATAAAACGCCGTCCTTGTCAAGATTCAAGGCAGAGAACGTGTCCCAGAGATCCTCAATTTGACAAGGGACAAATAGTAAAGGTTTGGTACGATCGCACCAACCCTCAAAACACTTTTATTGGAACTACTGCACCTGCTCAATCTAACTTGGGAGATGCTATTAAAGTATTTTATACTCTAGCAGTGCCGACTGGAGTTTTGCTTGTGGTTGCTAAAGTGATGCTAGATGCTACAAAGCGGCTTGGAAAGACTTAGGGATAACCTAGTCGGTCACTGTCCTAAGCCTTACTGACGACAAATGCGGCTCACAAAACAAAGGGAGATTATAAAATTTTCTTTCCCTAAATTATCGATAAGCAACTTGTGGGCCTGCCCAAATTTCTGTAACCTTTTTACCAAAAGTAATAGGTTGATCATCGTCTGTTATGGGGATAGTTTTACCATCATTAGCAACTTGCATTAATGGCCAGTTTTCCTCGCCCAATTCACCTGCACGGAACAGTGCATGATCTGGTTGGCTTTTACTCCAACCTAACAATACGGCAATTTTCTCATGCTCATCTTCTTGAGTAGCTGGAGCAACTATATTAGTGTGATTTTTTTGCCGATCCCAAATCACTGCACTATCTGTAGAATCACCTGCATTAAATATACCTTCAAATTTACGTGCCAAGAAGCGATCGCCTTTTTCCGACCAGCTAACTGGAACTAATACCCCAATTTTACCACTCGTATCAGTTTCTTCTGATGCCGCCACCTTTACAGCCTTTAGCTTTAATAAAGGATCGCTAACAGGAGTCGTTGAAGCCATCACCCACAACCTCTTGGTGTGCATATCTTGGACAAACAGAACGCTGTTAACATGGCTGTTGTACATTTCTGGTTTTACTTCCAGTTGCACCCGGCTATAAACAGCATATTTCCCATCTGGAGAAACCACCGGTACGCTACGGTAGTGGCGTACTCCCGAACCGCCCTTGGAACCAATCGCCTCTTGAGTCGCTGTAATCCATTTCCAAGGAATAGGATGAGGACTACCTATAGGATCTATTTGTTCTGCTTGGGACTCATCACGTGGTTCAGAAACAGGTATTTCCGTTGTTGTGGTTGGTTTTGATTCTCTAAGAGTTGGTGTTACTTGAGTTGCTGTCAATGATTCAGTAAAAGATTTTTCTTTGAGGAAATAATTTTCTTGTCCTTTCAAAGACTTGATATTAGCAGCTTTGAGTTTTCGGATTAAATTAAGCTGACTAACAGGAACATCTGTTAATGGTGCGAGTTCAACTGCTGCCAAAGAATCGGGAACAGTTAAATCGCTACTTGAGACAAAACTATCTATTTGAGCTAAAGACTCAATTTTCTCTGCTGGTAATACTTGCGGTTCCTGAACAGCAGTACTTTGTGTTGGCACAGAGTCAAATTTTTCTGTTAAGGAGTAAGTTTGCTCTGTGGTTAGTATTTCAGCTATCTCAGGTTCCCCAACTACAGCTATTTCCTTTGATACATCAGAATCTCCAGTGATCGAAGTTAGTTTAGCTACTTCGGATTTTACTGGGAACGAGTGAGCCGATGCGCCTAGCAAGGGTGCGATTAGCATCACAACGACAACGTAATTGATCAATGGTTGCGTGCGGAACCATCCTGACAGCAAAAGGAGTTTAAGCATTTGTAGAATCTCTAGAGGGGGGCGGTTGCTATGTGAGAAGCAATACCTATGCAGCAATGGGGCAGGCGTTAATTATATGTATAACAAGAAACTAAGAACTTTGACGATATATTTTATTCAAATTTTGCAGAGTTTTACACAAATTAAGTATCATCTTTACACCCCTTCTTTCTCAGGTATTGGATGTTTTTGTACAAAAATATGCGAGTATAGTAAATATGCTGAGAATTCAGTAATTACTACACAATATGTAATGTTGCTGTTGCTATACCTAAACACACCAAAAACAGGTATTAGTCAAGGGATATTCAGCGTATAGTTTAGCCAATAACGCTGGCAACCAAGAGTGAGATAAATCGGCTATTGGGGATCGTACTAGCGATCGCTAGTACACAACAAACAAGCCAAGTTACACACTAATATCAGAGGGCAAACCCTCATAATGGTAAACGTGAGGCGTTAAGTGAAAAGCTCTTAAAGCGGACGCATAACACATCATACTCAGAAAACACTGCTGTCAGCAACCCAAAGTTATAAATTGCAATCTCAACTACTGCAAAAATAGCTATAAAATGCAATAGTTTTTTTATAAACACAATTGCATTTAACGCTAGTTTGGGTGAAATTATCAGGAACACAACAAAATTTACTCGGTAGATGCTCTAGCGGTTCGTGACGATACCCCACTAAACTCTTGGGATCACTAAAGGTAGATGCGGTTAATACTAGCTTTTATACTTGTCAACTTAACTATTAAGTTAAATTTTGCAGTCTTGCAGTCTTCTGGTTCACCAATACGAAAACATTATACCACCAAACAGCCAATATTATTTACTATTAATTAATCACTAACAGTTAACAACTAATTATTAATGAGAATTGTATTCTTTGGTACACCACAGTTTGCTGTGCCCACGTTAGAAAAGTTATTGAATCATTCAGAATTTGAGGTGTTGGCAGTTGTCACTCAACCAGATAAACGCCGGGAACGCGGAAATAAACTGATCCCCTCACCAGTAAAAGCGATCGCAACTGCTCACAACTTGCCAGTATGGCAACCGGATCGGGTGAAAAAAGACACCGAAACTTTAACCCAACTCAAACAATCAGACGCAGATGTGTTTGTTGTTGTCGCCTATGGACAGATATTATCGTCAAAAATATTGAATATGCCAAAATTGGGCTGTATTAATGTGCATGGCTCGATTTTACCCAAATATCGGGGTGCAGCACCGATTCAGTGGTGCTTGTACAACGGTGAGAAAGAAACGGGGATCACAACCATGTTAATGGATGTGGGGATGGATACCGGGCCAATGCTACAAATAGCCACTACACCGATTGGATTACTGGATAATACTCAAGATTTAGCTGAAAGACTAGCTGGGATCGGTGGGGATTTGTTAGTGGAAACTCTATTGAAGTTGGAACGCCAGGAAATTCAACCAATTCCCCAAGATAATTTAGAAGCTACTTATGCACCTCTGATTCAAAAACAAGATTATGGTTTGGATTGGTCAAAAAGCGCTATCCAATTACACAATCAAATCAGAGGCTTTTACCCTAACTGCACCGCTACCTTTCGTAACAACCTGCTAAAAATCACCGCTTCTGCTCCCCTTGATTCTGTAAGCGATCTCCCACCAGAATTACAAGAATTAATTCATAAATTGCCCGATTTGTCAAATTTATCAGACAGACCGGGAGTTGTAGTCAGCATTGCCAAAGGAATTGGAGCGATCGTCCAAACTGGGGAAGGTTTGTTGCTGGTACGAGAGGTTCAGCTAGCTGGTAAACGTCCCCAGTCGGGATGGGATTTTGTTAATGGTACCCGCTTAACTGTGGGAGAAGTTTTTGGCGCGGGTAGTTGAGAGGGATGAGGGAGATGTGGGAGATGAGGGAGAATAACTTTTAACTTGTAACTTCTAACTTTTCATAAAAGCGGCAAGATTCGCAAGGGCCATCTGGGTTAACCGCACAGCGAATGAGTTCTGAATGAGCATTATAGGAGCAAGTGGCATCGCCAACTACCCAACGTCCACCTACCAAACTTTTCTCAGATGGTCGTTTAGCCGACTGTACGTAAATAGCAACATTATGTAAGCGGTAGCGCCCAGCTTTAAGTTGGTATCTATGGCGGCGCTCTAAAACCGCATAAGTTTTACCTTCAAAATCAAGGTAATTTCCGGGTTGGGGTGTCCAATCAAGTTGCACTTTACCGAGTGACTCACGCGGATGCGTCAAAATCACCTCGGTTTGTAAAGAGTCTGGCTCCATAAGCTTATGTGATTTGATTTACATTAGAAGGATGGTATAACAATAGCTTTCTTTAGCTTACCGAATTTAGATTACAATTGATGATTAACTCTTTGCGCTCCTACGGATTACGGCAACCAAAATTCAGGTAGGATAGATTTGCCCAAGTCACGCAAAGTTTGGTTGAGCGATCGCGCCACTTGGATATGCGCTTCATCCTCTTCTACAGCTAAAATCTCAGATGGCTGACCTTCTCCCAAATAAGACACCACCAAGTTTGCCGCTTCTAAACCACTAACATAAGCCTTTTCCTGTGACCAGGAACCATGACGGCTCACAATCCAATCCCCACTCATAAACACATTCTCAAAACTTGTTTTAGCAGGCAACATATAACGGTAACTACCAGGTGCAAAGTGAGTCACCGCTTGAGGTAGCCGAATTACACTGCTATCAATGATCTTTGCTCCTCGAAACGCCGGTACACAAGTTGCTAAATAACCCTGAACTATTGGTAAAATCTCCTCATCACTCAAATTGAGAAACTGATTTGCGTGATAAAAATCAGCTTCAATCACTGTTCCCGCCTCATCCCGATATTCATCATGTAGAGCATTCAAATCAAAAAATGTCCAACCTGTAGTTGCGTCAAATCCAAAGCAAGCATTGGAAGGACGAGGAATATCAATTTTGCGGTCGAACCATAGTCGCGTTGCTAAAACATCAATTGCTCCTAAATTGCTCAAATTACGGAATTCTTCACGGCTTTGTAAACTAGGGCTAGTTGAAACAATTTTCTTCATTCCCGTGATCCCAACGGCAAAAATCACGGCATCTGCTTCAATTACTTCATCACCGCAAACTACACCCTTGGCTCGATGATGACTATCAACAATTAAGTCTGTAACCCGGCGCTTGGGTAACACTCGCGCACCAGCTTTTTCAATACGTTCTACCCAAGGACGAAATATTTTTTCTCCAACAGTTCCCCGACACCAAACTACATCAAAATCTGGTTGATGAGCCAGAATAAAAAAGTAAAGCATCCCTAAAGTTGCGGCGGCTGAACATTGTTCACCAGGGGCAAACAAGCCCACTAATAACATTGGTTCAAAAGCATCGCGGTAAAGCCGTGCAGAAACGTTGAAATCTTTAAACAATTCACGAGCAGTTACAAAGTCATAGCGCCGCCAAGCTTCATCGGAATTGTCAAAATCAACAACAGCATAAAGTAAAGGCAAGGCACTGAGACGGTCAATTAGTGGCAACCGCTTAAACTGTGTGTAGAGAAAAGTTCCTAATGGAGAAGGAAGTCGCGGTAAGTCTTGAAAAATCGGTGATTCAACTTCCAAGCCTGCTGGCGAATATTGCGAAGAACGAGTCCAAGTAGTAAAAGGATTAATTCCTAATTCATTGATTAGGGAAAAAATATTTTTGTAAGGATACCAAAAGCCATGAATGCCAGCTTCAACAGACTTTCCTGCGCCTGTTTGCCAACCTGCTACCAGTCCACCGGGATAGGGACCTGCTTCTAGAAGTGTCACATCATACCCTTGTTTTGCCAAATGGTAGGTTGCTCCTAAACCAGCCCAACCTGCACCTACAACTACCACCCGTTTTTGTCGTGACCCTTCTACCATCCCAGCCTCCGATTGTTGCAGTCTATCAACTAATGTATACGAACTTGCCGCTCTCATCAGATGACGGTTGCTATTAGAGTGGTTTTTGTTTGGATGCAATACGATATCTGTGCGCCCTCCGAACTATATTCCATCGGATTGAAAACAGTTATAGACTTTAAAGAAAGGCTAAAGTGGAGCAGGTCAGTAAAAATCACTTGCGGTTAATGCTGAGTTAAGAGTATAACAGGAAACAGACTTAACTATTCATAAGGAATAATTCTAATGGCTCAATTAGCAAATGTAAAATTCAGTTTGAATGACTTTGAATTACGAGATGGCATTTATTTCCCTAGTGACTATGAGCAATTGAATAATACTCAACATAAAAAAACATGGGATGCAATTGGTAAAACATATTATGGTTCCCAAAAAATCGAAAAAATTGTAGATACATCGCCCATCAAACAAGATTACACTCTATTAACTGGCACACCTGGAGGTACTTGGAACAAATTTCCCTTGAATAAATCTGTTGGTTCTATTCTGGAGATTGGTTCTGGTTATGGTCGCGCACCTTTGCATCTCTCTAAAGCAAAAAATTTGAGATGCGAAAAATATTATGGAATTGATATTTCTGAACCTTTGTTGCGGCGGTTAATTAAGGTTAAACAAGAATATGATTTTTTTCCAGAAGCTGAATTTAACTTGATTTGTACTTCTGCTGAAATATTGCCTTTAGAAGATAATTCTATAGATTTGGTAATTTCTAACTGCGTCTTTATGCATATCCCAGATGCACAATTAAGAAATTTGTTAGCTGACATATCTCGCGTATTAAAACCTGGTGGAATTTTTGTTTTTAATCATTCTTTTCACAACAAAGCTTGTCCTTCTCATATTATCCATAATTTTATCAGAAGGTTGAATCCATTTGTGAGAAATCCAGTTTATCTTAAGCAATATACATCTGCTGAAATAAATGAAATGTTAGCAACTGCTGGCATACAAACGAAGTGTCCACAATACATTGTCGAACCAACGCAAGAATATGCAATTTTGCCGGAAACCGTTAAAGGAATTCCAGTGCCATTTGCTAATGCGATCAATAGGAGCCTTAAGCCATCAGATAATCTAAAGGAAACTTTGGCTTATGGTTTTAGCGCCTACAGCACAAAACTGGACTAATTAAGCAAGTATCTTGTTGTAACAATTAACTGAATACAAAGGAACTACGGAAGCACAACATTGTTGTGCTTTTATTTTTCCAAAAAATGTAATCTACCAACTTTTGCGAACATATTTTAACTAAAGTTGGTAAATTATGGATTAGTTGAGCTAATTCTTTCCCAGACAACTATGCCATTGGATTTATCGCCTCTTTGGATATCACTCAAAACTTCATTACTTGCTACATTTATCACCTTCTTTTTGGGTATCGCTGCTGCCTACTGGATGCTGGGATATCGTGGCAAAGGTAAATCGTTGATTGAGAGTATCTTTATTGCGCCACTGATTTTGCCCCCCACGGTTGTCGGTTTCTTGTTGCTGCTATTTTTTGGAAAAAATGGCCCTGTAGGGAAACTGATGCAGGCTTTTGACTTCAGCATCGTCTTTACTTGGTATGGTGCCGCGATCGCAGCTACTGTAGTTTCTTTCCCTTTAATGTATAAAACTACATTGGGAGCTTTTGAACAAATAGATGCTAATTTGCTGCGAGTAGCCAGAACCCTTGGTGCAACTGAAACCACAATCTTTTGGCGCATTAGTTTTCCCCTAGCATTACCCGGTATTGCAGCCGCGACAATGCTCGCTTTCGCCCGTGCTTTGGGAGAATTCGGAGCGACGTTGATGTTAGCTGGTAACATTCCTGGACAAACGCAGACAATCCCAATGGCAATTTATTTTGCTGTGGAAGCGGGAGCAATGAATGAGGCGTGGTTCTGGGCGATCGCTATTATGGTGATTTCTCTATCTGGAATTATTGCAGCCAACTTCTGGCAAGAATTGAGGGAAAAGAAGGGGGGAGTGGGGAGTGGGGAGTGGGGAGTGGGGGGAGAAATTCTTTATACTCCGCAATCTAGCTTTGAATCTGGTGGATTGTTTGTCAACATTGAAAAAATCCTTCCTAGCTTTGATTTAAAAGTTGCTTTTAGTACTGATGAGCAACCCTTGGGATTATTGGGAGGTTCTGGTGCAGGGAAGAGCATGATTTTGCGCTGCCTTGCGGGGATAGAAACGCCGACAACCGGGCGCATAGTTTTAAATGGCAGAGTTCTGTTTGACTCGGAACAAGGAATTAATTTACCCAGCCGCGATCGCCGTATTGGTTTTTTAGTGCAGAATTACGCTCTGTTTCCGCACATGAATGTGGCGCAAAACATCGCTTTTGGTTTGCCCAAAAAACTATCGGCTGGGAGTATTAGAGTCCAGGTAGAACAGCAACTAATAGCAATGCAGTTGCAGGGATTAGGCGATCGCTATCCGCATCAACTTTCTGGAGGACAACAACAACGGGTAGCTTTAGCAAGAGCATTAGCAAGTCAACCGGAAGCATTGCTTTTAGATGAGCCGTTCTCGGCACTTGACACCCATCTGCGTAGTCAATTAGAGCAGCAAATGACAGAAACTCTTGCTGGTTATCAAGGTGTGACTCTATTTGTCACTCATAATATGGAAGAAGCTTATCGGATATGCCCAAATCTGTTGGTATTGGAGCATGGTAGAGCCGTTCATTATGGTAGCAAACATGATATTTTTAAGCATCCTGCTAGCGTTAGTGTTGCCCAACTTACTGGATGTAAAAACTTTTCCCGCGTTGTTCTCCAATCATCGCAACAAGTAGAAGCAATTGATTGGGATTGTACCCTTCAAATAATTGAACCAATCAAGAGCGAATTATCTCACATCGGCATTCGTGCCCATCAGTTTATTTTTACCAACGACTCATCTCAGGAAAATACTTTTCCCTGCTGGGTAGTACGAACAAGTGAAACGCCTCATCGAATGACGTTGTTTCTCAAACTAAATTCTGTTGGCAAGAACTCTCAAGACTACCATCTGCAAGCTGAAGTCTTTAAAGAAAAATGGGCCATTATGAAAGACCAACCTTTTCCTTGGTATGTGCGTTTAGATCCTCAGCGCTTGATTTTGATGGAATAAACGCAGAGATACACAAGATGCGGGAAATTCTTCAAGATAATATTATTACTTCAAGCGCCCAGACCAAAAGAGTCTGAGCGCTTGAATATTAGGTTGCAGAGAAACTTCTGCTAGTTAAAGTAATTTATGCGGGCATCATCTGCATACTTCTACAAGACTCTGCACACTTGCGGCAAGCAGCAGCACATTGCATCATTTTCGCATCATCGCTCATCATTTCACAAGCCATTGCACAGCGATCGCACATTTCAGCACAGAGCATACAAGTGCGTCCCATGAACTCAGAACCGCTCATCATCATATTCATGCACATCATGCACATTTCAGAACAATCGCGCATCATGCTCATCATACTCATCATGTTGCTATCCATGTGCTTACCATCTTTCGCCATGCAGTAAGTCATGGTTTCCATGCACATTTTGTGGCAGTCCATGCAAGCTTCTATGCAGGTTTGCATTTCGGCAGTCATAGTTTCAGTCATCATCATCATCATCATAGGAAATACCTCTTGATTTTTTGATGCATAAAAAGTGTCCTTTAGAAGGACTACTTCTAACATTAGTTCTATCTTTTTAAAGAGTCAATGGGGTTTTTGATCTAGCATTTGTAAGCCTACTATCCCGATCTAATTACCGATAATTAGAGCGAATTCTACACTAGGTTAGTGTTGTTTTTCTAAGGATTACTATGCATTAAGGCTTATAATCCCCCATTTTTTAGTGGGGTTTTATTGAGCAGATCAACTTCTCATTGGGGATCAAAAGTTAGAGTTAAATCTAGCGCAAAAATAATGTTATTATTTTTAATAAATGCCTAAAAAAGAGATTTATGAACTTATGATAACCTGCTATTTATTAACTTAGTTATCTCTATTGCGGTTATACAAAAATTTTTCTAAAACCAATAAAAATCATAATACCGATAGGATTAACGTAGTATACTCAAACCCCAGATCCAGAGGAGCAGGGGGAAATAACCAATACTTTTCTATGAGAAGCTACGCGTAGCTTACTTTTCTGTAGGAGTACACTCAGTACAAGTACCCAATGCCCAATGCCCAATGCCCAATGCCCTCATTATCTATATACTTAATTATTGATATAAATAGTCAATTACTGAAGTACTGATCCAGAATCATCATGAAATCTTTGCACCGTCCCGATCTCTATAGCTGGTCTAATTTCAATCCGGCAAGAAATATTGATTTCAATGGGATTGCCTGGATTCGCCCAGATGGCAACATCTTGATTGACCCAGTAGCCCTATCAAACCATGATTGGAATCATCTAAAATCCCTCGGTGGTGTGGTTTGGATTGTGCTGACAAATTCCGAGCATGTCAGGGCAAGTAAAGAAATTGCCGATCAAACATACGCTAAAATAGCTGGCCCTGTGGCAGAAAAAGACACTTTTCCTATAGCTTGCGATCGCTGGCTGTCTGATGGTGAAGAATTTGTGCCAGGACTTAAGGTAATTGAACTCCAAGGCTCAAAAACTCCCGGTGAATTGGCTTTGTTACTGGACGAGACAACTTTGATTACAGGGGATTTAGTCAGGGCACGCAAAGCAGGTAGCTTAACTATATTGCCAGATGACAAGCTGCTGAATCGAGAGGAGGCTGTTGCTTCTGTTCACAGGTTAGCTCAACTGAGTCAGGTTGAAGCAGTGTTGGTAGGGGATGGTTGGCCCGTCTTCCGCGACGGACGCGATCGCTTAAAGGAACTTGCAGCGACGTTGTAAATGGGTGAGTAGCACAGCTAGCTAGCTGTGCTACCCTACAGGAGATTGTGGTTCAAATAGATGAAAAAGGCTATAGGAAGAATTGTAATTTAAAACCTTTTCAGCAATCAAACCGGATTCCTAGATGTTAATTGATGTGACCACCTGGTATTTAGAAATGCTTGATCCAAGTCAGCTTCGTCCTACTTTTTCAAGCAATCCAAAACTTACGGTCATCCGTGCGGAGATTCCATGCCCTGAGTTAAATCGCTTTTTATACCAAAGCGTAGGTGGAGACTGGTATTGGATTAACCGTTTAAACTGGAGCTACGAAAGCTGGTTAAAATATCTAAACCGTCCAGAACTCCACACATGGGTAGCATACCTTTCAGGAACACCCGCAGGCTATGTTGAGCTAGAAGCACAGCCAGGCGATAACGTTGAAATTGCCTACTTCGGTCTACTACGACAATTTATTGGGCAGTCTATTGGCGGACATTTACTGAGTGTTGGTGTAGAAAAAGCTTGGGCAATGGGAGCAAAGCGAGTGTGGGTTCATACGTGCAGTTTGGATAGTAGTCATGCACTTGCCAATTACCAAGCAAGAGGTTTTCAACTCTACAAAGAGGAAATCTATCAGCAGGAACTACCAGAGAAACCTATTGGGCCTTGGGCTGGTGCATCTGGTTGAAAGAGTTGTCTGTGCAGGTAGCGGCACAGGCAGGAATGTTGATATCTCCTGACTAGAAGTGGGATAGTTAACGCTACAGTTGAGTCAAATATCACATAAGCTGAGATAGCCAATAATAGCGCCTGGATTTAATTTGTTTAATTATCAGGAGCAAAGCGCGATTCTCCTGTGAAAAGGCTGCGCGATCGCGTGCAGAATATTTACAGTGTTGCCTAAAATTATGGATAATTCCCCAGTGGTTGCTCAAGCAGATGCATCCTTAGAAAATTACACTCAGGAAAGTATACATCTAGTGGAGTCAGCAGTAGGATTGAATTCACCACCAAAGGAAAAGATCGGAAGTGACTTTGACTCTCGCATGATGCTCCGGTGTTTGGAACTTGCTCGCCGCGCTTTAGGACGGACTTCGCCAAATCCGCTAGTGGGAGCGGTGATTGTCAAGGATGGCGAAATTGTCGGCGAAGGGTTTCATCCTCGTGCAGGTGAGCCTCATGCAGAAGTGTTTGCCTTGAGGGCAGCAGGCGATCGCGCTCGTGGTGCAACAATCTATGTCAGCCTCGAACCTTGCAATCACTATGGGCGTACTCCCCCGTGTTCAGAAGGATTGATCCAAGCAGGGGTGGCAAAAGTGGTGGTGGGTATGGTTGATCCCAATCCACTAGTAGCTGGAGGTGGTATTGCCCGTTTACGTGCGGCGGGGATCGAAGTCTTGGTAGGAGTAGAAGAATCAGCTTGTCATCAGCTAAATGAAGCTTTTGTGCATCGCATTCTCTACAAACGACCTTTGGGAATTTTAAAATATGCCATGACTTTAGACGGCAAAATTGCTACTACCTCTGGTCATAGCACCTGGGTGACAAGCCAAGAAGCCCGCAATGAAGTACATCAGTTGCGGGCGGCTTGCGATGCAATAATTGTCGGCGGTAATACAGTCCGACAAGATAATCCTTACTTAACTACCCGTCAGGTGGAGGCACATAATCCCCTGCGGGTGGTTATGAGTCGCCATCTCGACTTACCGGAAAGTGCCCATCTGTGGCAAACTGCGGATGCTCCAACTTTGGTGTTGACACAGAAAGGTGCTAATCCCGACTTCCAAGAACTGTTGCTCAAGCAGGGGGTGGAGGTGGTGGAATTAACATCACTTACACCAGATAAGGCAATGGCATACTTGTATGAACGGGGTTTTTGTAGCGTCCTTTGGGAGTGTGGTGGTATTTTAGCTGCTAGTGCGATCGCTCAAGGAGCAGTGCAAAAAGTTTTAGCATTTATTGCCCCGAAAATCATTGGTGGTACCATTGCTCCCACACCTGTGGGCGATTTAGGTTTTACTACCATGACTGAGGCGTTGTCTCTAGAACGTGTTCGTTGGCGTGTAGTAGGCTCTGACTGCTTAGTGGAAGGTTATTTTCCTCAAAAAGCCAATAGTCAATAGTAATAACATTTGACTATCAATCAATTCATTGTGATATTGCTCATCAACATTGGCGTTCATGAGCCATATCACGTATAAGGGCTAGCCGGGATTGGATGTAGTGGCAGAGAAAATCAGTTTCGTTAGAATCTAACAACACCTGCGTTTCGGTTTGTTTTACTAACCACTGCACCAAGCTAGCATCATCCAGTTGTAAGAGGAGCTTGGCTTGGGTAGTTTCAACCACTGACCAAAGCTGACGCATGATTGTAGGAGTCATCAGACCTCAATTGAATAATTTAGCTTTGCTGTCTTCAGATTACACAATTACGATCGCACTTTACGACATGAATGTAGAAGCTGAGACAAGTATTATTAAAAACTTAATAATGGTATTTATAACTTTATGAAGATTAAGAATTTGAAACTTAGTTTGAAAATGAGCATTGGGCATTGGGCATGCAAAAGACAGATTTTTATGGGTTTATTGTAAAACCTAGAAGACAAATAGACTAAATTCTAAAAACTGGGTTTTTATGTTTGTCAGGACTGCAATTATTTTGCTTGTTGTCCAAGAATGCCAGTTTTTTAATTACTATATTGAATACTATATTTGTCTTATAGGATACAAAAACTTAACTTTTGAAGATAATCTTTACCAGAAATTAACACCTTTTGGCTGTAGATGGACTCACAAAATCATGTAAATTTGCATCCCAAATGCTGATGTAAATAAAATTGCATTCTTGGCGAATAATCTGACCCTTAACTGAGCCTTTCTTAAACCTAAAATTATCTGACTGGCGCTGTTGTACCTGTTTGAGTCCCTGTTTAATTTCTTCAGTGGCTTGCCCATTTAACAATCCATTCAAGGTAGCCTCCATTACCTGCGAGTCTACCGATTGAGCAAAAGATACCTCAGTTTGACGCAACACTTTAGAATTACGATCAAATAAGTAACCAAGATCAATTTTGTTTGGTACTAGTTTGTAAACAACAGCACGGGTATTGCCCCATACACCTCTTAAATCTTGATTTGGTTTGCCGAGAGCAGCTTCTACGGCGCTTCTAGGTGTACCTGTAGGAAATGCAGGAACGCTTTGACTACTGTTAGTGGTAGCTACTTTACTAGGCGGCTGATCGTTGTTTTGGGGTGTGGAAGATGGAATATTCTCTGGTTCTGGCTGTGGTGTAGAACGCACTTCTGGCGCTGGAGTATCTGAAGTTACAGGCTCTTTTTCTGGCTGTGGTGTGGATACAACTGGGGGATTAAAAGTTGGCACATCGGGAATTATTCGCCGTCGTGGTGGTGAGGTGGGTATAACTGGGACTGGAGAAGTTTCAGAAGAAGCGGACGGTTCGGCAGATACAGGAGTGGGCAAAGATTCTGGCGATGGGGTGGGACTTGTAGCAATGGTTGTTTCTGGTTGTTGCTGACGAGTGATGTTAGAAATTGCTACTGCACTAAGCAAGCCGCCTATCAGCAAGCTACCAACAATCACAGCAGGTTTTTGCCAGTTTCTAGGAGATGCGGAGGCAGAAGTTTTTTGTGGGGAATATAATGGCTGGGTTTGTCGAGTCGATCTAGTAGTGGGAGAAAAAAGGACTGTAGAAGTATTTGCAGCTAACTCAGGAGGTATATTGTTAACAGACTGCAAAGCTTGTAGCATTTTACTGGCAGTGCTGTAGCGATCGCCAGCATGAGGCTTAATTGCTTGATTAAGTATTGTCGCAAATTGGGAAGAGACGTTAGGGGCGTGCTGCTGCCAAAGTATTTCTCCAGTTTTGAGATCAGCTGGTAGTTCTTGCGGGTGTTTACCAGTCAGCAGATAAATCGCCGTTAAGCCTAAGCTGTAAATATCAGTGCTGTAAACTGGGCGACCAACGGCTTGTTCACTTGGCATATACCCAGGCGTACCAATCACAAGCGATCGCGTCGGGTATCCTGGAGAATTCACCACTGAACGGATTGTTTCTTTAACAGCACCAAAATCAATCAAAACTGGTTTGCCATCAACAGAACGGAGAATTATGTTCTCAGGCTTGATATCGCGGTGAATAATGCCTTTGCTGTGGACATAATCTAAGACTGGAAGCAGACTCAAGAGAATTTGCCGAACAGCAGTTTCACTCTCGAATCCTTTGGCTTCGACAATGTTTGTTAGGGTTTGACCGTGAATCCATTCTTGGACGAGGTAAAACTGCCCGTTCTCAGAAAAGTAGGCGTAGAGTTTAGGTATTTGGTTACTACTTTCACCCAAATACTCTAAGGTTGCGGCTTCCCGTTCAAACCGTTGTTGGATAATCTGGTAGGCTTGCGGGTCATTATTGGTTATCGGTTTTAGTTGCTTAATCACGCAGCGACGGCGAGAAGGCATATGGACATCTTCAGCCAGAAAGGTTTCGCCAAACCCACCAGCACCGATTACCTGGATAACTTGATAGCGATTGTTTAGCAGGGTTATTGTCATGAAAAATCACAAGCATAGATACCGGAGGCATTCCGCCTCTGGGCTTGTCGTCAGAGAGGGCCCTTTTCAAATGTACATCAGATAAGTTCATCAGTTATAAACACTGAATTAAGAACGCCACCAAAGAGATTTGGATGCGTTGGGGCTTCATGTCGCTGCTTGTCTGGTTAGGCTGGAAGCTATTCAAGCAAGAGGTAGCATTGCCTAGTCATGCAGTCTACCAGAGTGCGATCGTTTTAGCAGCAGTTGTGTTTAGGTTGCTTGTTTTGTGTTGGGGTCTAAATCCCCATTACAAAACGTAATTGCGTTAGCGAGTCTGCGCCGCGAGCGTCATTGCGAATTGCGAATTGCGAATTGCGAATTGCGAATTGCGAATTATTTAAGCCTTTGCCCTTAACGTTTTGCTGACAAAACTTGGTAAATACTTAAATAAATCATCAACTATGGCATTAGCTGATAAAATACTACCAAAAATCCAATAACTAGAATCCACACTATAAGCTCGCTGATTCTGTACTACATTCAATGTTTTCCAAAGACGAGTATTCTGATATTTTTGGAATAATTCTCTAGCACCAGGATCTACCGCGACAAATAAAATATCAGCATCAAGTAAGTCTATACGTTCTAAATTCAGAATTACCAAAGTATCATTAGGGTTTTTAATTAACTGACTTTGAGCATTTGGCATAGAAATACCCACTTCTTGTAAAATACTACCAGGGAATGAAAATTGAGAACGAAACTCAGGTAGTTGAACTTGTCCATGAAAACGGCTGACAGATACTTTTAATGTATTGATTTGATTATTTAGGGTAATTCGCAATTTTGTTAATCGCTGTTCGTACTCAGCCAGAAGTTTTTCAGCTTGCTCCGCTTTATCTAATACTTTCCCAATCTGCCGAAAAGATTCTTGCCATTTAGCATGAACATATTTAAATTGAACTGTAGGGGCTATTTTTGAAAATAATTGATAGGTTGCAGAATTGATACCGAATAAGCTAATAATTAAATCTGGATGTAAATCTAATATTTTCTCTAAATTAAACTGATGTTCTTTGCCTATATAATTTACATTACCCATTTTGCTCTTGAGAAAAATAGATTTACTAGCTACATAAGCTGTATCAGCCGCACCTATAGGTTTCAATCCTAATGCTATTACATCTTCTAACGCAACTTGATCTGTAACAACAATACGCTGCGGATTTAGAGGTATACAAGTTTCGCCTAATTCATGCTTAATTAATCGGCATTCTGAATTGGATGATGCTCTATCTGGCAAATTACTATGACAAGCAATAGTTATGAAGCATGAAACTGCGATCGCTACAAATAGCTGAAGGTAATAATAAAAATGCTTTTTCATTATTTACTTATATATTTTATCACGATTAAGTATAAGTAGGAAAGGCAAAAAGCGGTGTGGATGTTCATCCCGCTTTATTGCCGTTGTGTTACGGCTATGTGATAATTTGAGCATTTGCAGTTTTATAAATTAGCCGTAATGCACTGCTTGAATGTACCTTACAATCCAACATCAAAATTCAAAAGAAATAGTTCCTAAAACAGTAAGAGGTGCTGCGGGAACAATGAAAAAGCTCTGAGACTCGTAGTATTTGGTGTCAAAAAGATTCTTAAAATTGAGAGCAGCACGCCAATTATCCCGTTTATAGAAAATACTGGCATCTGTTCTAACATACGAAGGAATTTTCAGATTATTGGGTAAACTCGCCTCTCGTTCGCCAACGTAAACAATACCAAGTCCTAATCCCAAACCCTGCAAATTACCTTGTTGCAGTTCGTAGGTAGTCCATAAACTCGCACTGTTGTAAGGTACACCTGTTAATCTATTATTCAGTAAGTTTGAGTTTGGATCATTATCTTGGCTGATATAAGCATCAGTGTAAGTATACGTGCCAATAATTTTCCAGCCAGGGAGAATTTCCCCAACAACATCTAACTCTAAACCTCGGCTTTTTTGTTCCCCTACTTGAATTTGGAAATTGTCATCTTCCGGGTCTGTAGTCAAAACATTTTTCTTAGTTATATCAAAATAAGCTAAAGTTGCTGATAAACGCGTATCAAAAAACTCCTGTTTAATCCCAACTTCAAATTGTTCTGCGGTTTCTGGTTGAAAAGGCTGGTTATTGCGAGATGTGCCAAATATTTGGGGGTTAAAAGAATTTGTCCAACTAGCATAAACTGAAGTGAAATCAGTCGGTTGATAAACTATTCCAACCCGTGGCGAAAATTCGGAATCTGAATTTTCATTATAGCTTGTGCCAGTTTCTACATCTCGATAAAAGGAATCAACCCAGTCAAAGCGACCACCAGCCAGTAATTTAATCTGAGGTATCAGTTCAATTAAATTCTGAAAATACAGTGCAATATTATCTCCACCATACTCCTCATTAGACCTGCTAAGAGACTCTGGTGCTTGTGCGCCATAAACTGGGTTAAAAATATCTAAGTCGGCGATGTCTCCACTCAAGAGATCGTAGGAGTATTTGTAACTAGACAATTCCAATCCTACAAGAACATTATGGCGAATTGAACCAGTATTAAATTTGCCACTAATTTCATTTTGAAATGACAGGTTATTTTGCTCTTCATCAACATTGCGATATCTTCGTGCTACATTACGTCCGTCCTCTCTGATAAACCTTGGTTGCGCTCCTCTAGTATTACCGTTAACGTTAATAACGTTGAAAGCCTGACGAAATTTCCAGTTATTGTTGTAACCAAATTCACTGTCTAGTGAATAGGTGAAATTATTAGATGTTGCTTCACCTCTATTCAGGTTAGGTTCACCTAAAAACCGATTGATAGGGAGGTCAAAAACTACTTGATTATCGGAAGAAAAACCTCTATCAAAAGTGTAGTCATACTTTTGATATTCATAACCAAAGGTGAGATTTGTCCGTTCTCCGGCTTTGACGGTAATAATTGGTGCAATAAAGGTGCTTTCATTTTCTACAAAGTCACGGAAACTTTTGGCGTTTTCGTAAGCTGCATTGATCCGGTAGAGTGCTGCGCGATTTTCTAAGAGGGGGCCGGAAAAATCAATTGATGTACGGTAAAAGTCGTTGTTACCAATAGTACCATTAATTTGATAAAAAGGGTCTGCGAGTGGTTTTTTCGTAATAGTATTAACGACACCACCGGGACTGGTTGCACTACCATACAAAACTGATGCAGGGCCTTTGAGAAATTCTACACGCTCAATATTAGCTACATCACGGGGACTAAAAAAGCCAAAATCTCTAAAGCCATCACGCAGGGTTTCAAAGCCTGTAGAAAAACCGCGAATAAAGTAACCTTGAGATGCCAGTCCACCATAAGTTTCTTGAGGACGTACACCACTGACATTATCTGCTAGTTCATTAAGTCTGATTACTTGGCGGTCTTGAATGACTTCTTTAGGTATTACCTGCACCGATGCTGGAACATCCCGCAGTGGTACATCTAATTTTGTGGCGGTTGATGCTTCCGTGGCTCGATATGTATCTTGTTCACCTGTAACTACCAGTTCAATAGGTGCATCAGTCTCATCTGTTGGTTTTGTTATGGGAGTTTCTGTAGTAGGTTTATCCTGTGGTGGCTGTTGTGGTGTTTCTGGTTGAGATGCGGAAGGTGTCGCAGGTGTAACACTTAAAATTAAACCTGCATCACTATCAAATAGTTCATAAGCGGGTGTTCCCACTTCTCCCGTGACAGTGATTCTAATAGTGTTACTGTCTTGGTTGACAACTGTAACTTCAGCAATACCCCCAAGCGGTCTTTCTTGCCGAAATGTATTTCCTGATGGCAAACTCAGTTGAGCATTAGTAATATCAACAATTAAGCTATTACCCGAACTGCTATTTGCTACTTGCAATTGTTCGCCTTGCTTAGTCTCTAAAATTACTTCTACACTTTTATCTTTAGTATCAATTCGCACTCCATTGACAAGAATTAGAGATTGAGGTGCTGATGCTTGAGATAGTAATCCTTGAGAATTTGCAGAGGTACTACCGCGTTCAGATAAGGGACTATTCCCACTCCCCCAAGCAGGTTGTGCAGTAACTAATACCCCTGCTAACCATAAACCCATCAATAATTGCGGTTGTCTCCTCATATCTCCTCACGTAGAAAAGCCTCTATCAACATCAAAGGCTCTAATTGTTATAGCTAAGAATCTTTTTCAAGAAGCTTAATCTATAATCGATTTGATTTTGAAGGTATGATTGAACCCAAAACGGATTTTTTTGAACCTCAAACGGATTTTGATAATAAATTGATAGCAAATAGCTGTATATCAATTAATTTTTAAGCTCTAAGTAACAAATCATAGGATTTAGGATTAGTGCCAAATTGCTTGCGGAAAGCTGTGGCAAAATGGCTTTGATTGGTATAGCCAACAGCACGCGCCACTTCTTTGACATTCATTTGACCCTCTAAAACTAATTGGCGTGCTTTTTCCATCCGTTGTTGGTGTAAGTAGCCAAATGCAGTTGTACCATATACTTGGCGAAAGCCTAGCTTGAGCTTGTAGTCGTTCAATCCTACTTGCCTAGCTAGTTCTAGTAAGGAAGGAGGACTATCTAGATTTTGGCTTAAAATTTCCTTGGCATAATGAATTCTATCGATATCATCTCCTTTTAAGGCAGTGACTTTTGTAGAACTATTTTCTCTAGTGGCTAATTGTTCCAGTTTCAAGGCAACTAATTCTAAAGATTTACTTTCTAAATAAATTTTTTTCGTTAAACCTGTAAAGGGACAATTGATAATTTGTTCAAGAGCAACGCGCATTTCTGGAGTAGTATGATCAATTTTAAAATATGGCTCTTGACTAGTTTTGATGACATTTTTCAGGATTTGCGGCGATATAGAATTTAAACCACCTGGAATAAAACTATTAATTAATTCGGAGGATTCGGTATGTATATCTACCTTTAAAAGTCGTTGCGATCGCAAGAATTCTGATTGCTTAGTTTGTTGGACAGCACCACTCTGAAAGAAATTTTTTCCGGCATTAATATTATTCCAATACCCTAAGAGATGAAATCCAAATTCTAGCCCGCCAACATAACTATCTGAAAAGTTTTTTTCTATAACTAAATCATCCTGGAACTCAGCATCAATAATTAGTAAATTAATGTCCCGCAGTTCAATCCAACGTTCATATCCACTGCCAAATTGTTTAGGGCATATATTAATAATATCAGATGGATCTGATGGGTCTGGTTGTCTAGTGTTTTGATTGCTTTCTCTCCACAACTCTTGGTAATCTACCAGTGAAATAATATTCGCCATGTCCTACTCTATACAACACCTAATACCAATTAACTGAGAATACTATAGATAAAAATTCTCAATTATTTTTGAAACTTAGTGTATCAGAATGTAACAGTGTTGTCTACCGAGATGGGCATCATCAAAAAGGCGTGGAAATCACAGATGCGATCGCATCTGTGATTTGAGCAATATTACTAGAATTTCTAAAGTTTGAACAAGTTAACTAAGGTTTACACTACTCAATTGAACTCTATAGTCTCAACAAACTCTAAAATACTCTCCTTGATATCTTCAGCCTCTTCTTCAACGGAATCGGGAGTTTCGCCGTTAATAAAGCTGTGCTGACTACTAACTATATACAAAAATTCACCACTGATAAAGGTAAGTAGCCCCCGGTACGCATCTAATCTCATAGCAGTTCCATTATTTTCCTGCTTAGAAATCGTTGAACCTTTGGGCATATCGATTAACACGTAGTAAGCGCCTCGCAAAGTGTCTTCCAGATATTCGGTATACTCTACAGAAGCATCTGGTACATTGGCAAAAATCGCCTGGGGTACATACTTGTCTACTAAAATTGTTTGTAAATATTCTTCTTGTCCAACAGCTTCCAGTTCCTCTAACTGTTCTAAAGGGAAAGGATAATAATCGATTCTCAGTAAAGTACCGATGTCATCAGAAAAGCCAACTACTCCTTCCTGGCTTTGAATTCTGCCGCCTTGCTGCGGATCAACCGGAATCGGTACAGTAAAATTACCTAAAGGAGATTGATATGTCTGGTCGCTAAAATCTTCTATGACTACCGTCTCATCTTCATCATCTGCATCTTCTTCCTCAAAAGCTGCAATTACCTCCTTGATAATTTCTTCTGCTTCTTCATCTTCAAGTTCCAAAGCCGTTTGTAGCTTTTTGAGGTAGGCTTGTTTCGATTTGGGAATAGCGAGTTCTTCGTCTAAAAGCACTATCACTCCAGCTGCAAAACCATCCAGCACTAATTCATCCGATAGAGATACTTTGGCGGCATTAAACAGAGGCCCAATTCCCTCTTCTTCTATAATGCCTATGAGTCTATCAACTATTTCAGCGATTTCATCTTCTGAGTATTCCTCGAAGACCTCGAATTCCCAGAGGATACCCGCTAAACTTTCTGCATCTACATCTTCAATAGATGAATCAGCGATCGCCGTGACAGTTGCGATCGCCGCCACCGCTTCCTCTGGACTTAGTGATTCCTCTGATGTCTTTGGTGAGTTAAAAACCTTGTCATATTTTGTCATAATTGCTACCTGAATTAATTGGTTGATAGTAATAACAGATTGAAAGTGACAATGGTCAGTTTACCAATGGAGCGAATCTTCTAGAGAAAAAGTTAGCTAATAAGTGGTTTACTCAGTATTGCTTAGGTGTAATAAAACCTTTTAGACAGCTAATATCCGGCACTAATTAAATCTTGTTTTGACACTCCCCGCTCTAAAGAGACCGAGATTCTTGGCTCACTGACAAAACTTGCTCAAGCAGGTTTTCACCAACCGGAGTAGAGGCTTCATCTCCCCAAGCGTTACTTGCATCTAGTGCAAAGGTTCCGGTATGCCCTACCGTACCCAATCCCCGACTAAGGATGATTCTCGCTGCATTTTCGTCCCTATTCATTACACAACCACACAAACATACGTGCGTTCTAGTGGATAGTGTTTTCTTCACAAGTTCACCACAGCGAGAGCATTGCTGGCTACTATATTGCGGATTAACCGCAACCGTGACTCGTTTAAATACCTTTCCAAAGTACTCAACCCAGACACGAAACTGATACCAAGATACGTCATTAATAGACTTAGCTAAACAATGATTTTTCACCATGTTTTTAATCCTCAAATCTTCATAGGCAATCAAGTCGTTAGACTGAACTACGCACCGTGCTAATTTCACAGCATGGTCTTTACGTTGCCTACTTATTTTGAGGTGGCGATTTCCTAAAATCTGTCTTGCCTTGCCTCTATTCTTTGAACCTTTCACCTTTCTGGAAACACGACGCTGTGAACGTTTGAGAATCTTTTCGCCTTTACGCAGAAACTCAGGATTCTCAATCATAGCGCCGTTGGAATCGGTGTAGTATTCCTTCAAACCGACATCCAGACCAACTGTATTGCCAGTCGGTTCTATGTTTTCAGAACGGTCTACATCAATGCAAAATTGAACATACACACCATCGGCACGTTTTACTAATCTTACCCGTTTTATCTGGTTGACCTGGTAGAAGTGCAAATCACCAGTACCCTTGAGCTTTAATCGTCCAATACCTTTTTTGTCAGTAAAGGTGATGGATTTTCGATTGCCTGCAAGCTTCCATCCTGACGTTTTGTATTCAACAGAACGACAATCTTTCTGGAATTTGGGATATCCTTTTAGACCAGAAATGCCCTTCTTGCAGTTGTCATAAAACCGAGAGATAGAAGACCATGCTCGTTCAGCAGAAGCTTGACGAGCCATTGAGTTGAGTTCATTAGCAAACGGAAAATTGGCTGCAAGCACAGCGCAGTATTTCTGCAAGTCATTTTTACCTGTACCTTTAAAGTCCATCCATAGCCGAATACAGCTATTGCGGATGAACTTTGCAGTCCGAATTGCATCATCTACCGCTATAAATTGCGATGACTTCCCATAAGCTTTAAACTCAAAAACTAGCATAGCCTATACCCCCGCACTTTATACTACCATGTTGGGTATAAGATTCATTAAAAATAGAATAAAAAGCCGTCCTAGAAGGACGGGGCTTTAGACCCCGTTTTTCGGTAAAAACTTAAAGCAATTACCGTTAATAAGTACTATATTCTTTTGTTTTTATCCTCTGACAAATGAATTATGTCTACCGATAGAATTATAAACTAGCTAGCGATAGATACTTACACCGTGGGTGAGATGTCACTATACCAATATTTGTAGTAGCACTCAATACTCAAAACATTGTACTGTTGGTTCTACAAATGTGAATTAGATTAATTTTGAGTTTTTTTATGATAAAAACCCCTGCATCTCAATTTTCACCAGATCAATACAAAGTTGATTCTGCACAAGAAAAAGTAGAAGCTCTTATAGAAACATCACCATCAGAAACTGAGATTGACCTAGAGTTTCTGTACACTAGAGATATTGAATTTCGTCAGGAAACCATTTACTTTCTTGTAGTTGATCGCTTTTATGATGGCGATCCAGATAACAGCGAAGGTGCAAACTCAGAACTGTACGATCCAACTAGACAAGATTGGGGTAAGTACTGGGGTGGTGATTTGCAAGGTGTCATCGATAAATTAGATTATCTCAAAAACATGGGAGTTACCGCCCTTTGGTTAACTCCTCTGTTTGAGCAGGTTGAAGAGTTATTTGTTGGCAATGCAGCGCTACATGGCTATTGGACAAAAGACTTTAAGCGGCTCAATCCTCGGTACATTGCTGATGGGGAGAATCCTTCTTTAAACGCTACCCAAGAAGAAAAAAATACGACCTTTGATCGGTTAGTTGCGGAACTGCACAAGCGGAATATGAAGCTGGTGCTGGATATTGTCTGCAACCATAGCAGCCCTGATACTAGCGGTAGCAAAGGCGAATTGTATGATGATGGCGTTAAAATTGCTGATTTTAATGATGATGTCAATCATTGGTATCACCACTATGGCGAAGTGCAAGACTGGGAAGACGATTGGCAAGTACAAAACTGTGAGCTATCTGGTCTAGCAACTTTTAATGAAAACAATACTGAATATCGGGAGTATATCAAGTCAGCAATTAAACAATGGCTCGACCGGGGTGTGGATGCACTGCGGGTAGATACTGTCAAGCATATGCCCATCTGGTTTTGGCAAGAATTTACTGGCGATATGAGCAATCACAAACCAGATGTATTTATTTTTGGTGAATGGATTTACAGTAATCCTAGTGACGATCGCTCAGTGGAATTTGCCAACCACTCAGGCATGACACTGCTAGACTTTGGTTTGTGCGTGGCAATTCGAGCCGCACTGGCGCAAGGTTCAGAAAACGGATTCCAGACAATTCAATACATTTTTGACCAGGATTATCGCTACAAGGGGGCAACAGAGTTAGTTACCTTCATCGATAACCATGATATGTCCCGCTTCCAATCGCTGAACCCCGATCCAGCGATGTTGAAGGTTGCGATCGCCTTAATTATGACCTGTCGTGGCATTCCCTGTATATATTACGGCACAGAACAGTATCTGCATGACGACACCGACGGCGGTAACGACCCATATAACCGCCCGATGATGGAAACTTGGGATACCGAGAGCGAGATTTATCGTTGCATCAGGCTGCTGTCTGGACTACGGCGACTAAATCCCGCAGTGTCAATGGGTAGCCACTGGCAAAAATACTTAACACCTGACATTTACTGTTATGTGCGTCGCTATCGTGACTCCGTGTGTTTTGTAGCTTTAAACCGGGGAGGAGAAGTTACTCTACCAGAAGTAGAAACAGAATTGCCCGATGGGGAGCATACCTGCGTAGTGACTCGCAATAAGTATGAAGTGAAAGACGGCAAGATTTATGACCTAGTACTAGAAGAACGAGGGGTGCTTGTTTTCAGCCACGTTGGGGAACGCATCAGAGCACAGACAATTGTGCGCGTGCAACTCAATGGCGTGGATACCCAACCCGGCGAAACTATTGTGGTAACTGGAGATTGCCCAGAGTTGGGTAACTGGGATATCAGTAAAGCGTATCCTTTAGAGTACATCAACCAAAATACCTGGTCTGCTGAGATTCCCTTTGATGAGAGTGCTGGTAAGCTGATTGCTTATAAATATGCCATGTGGCGAGAAGGGCGATCGCCTCTGCGGGAAAATTTGGTAAATCGCCGTTGGGTGATTGCCAAAGAAGGTACTGTAAAATGGCGTGATACCTGGGCATCGGGAAGAGAATCGTAGAAATATAGAATGAAGAGTGAAGGATTAAAATTTTGATTCTTCACTTTTTATTATTTATAAATTTTAAGTAACAAAAAATACACAAATAAGCGTATTTAGCCGCAGTGTGCGCCATAGTGTAGTAGTTAGATGCTTTAGTAATTTTGTACTGATGAGACTCTTCTCCTACTGCCTACGTTATGATGATGGCGCGGCTCCTAACCCATTCTGGGAACTTTGCACTCTCGCAATTTGCAAGCCTGTTATCCGACGAGCCGCAAACATTGGAGATTGGGTTGTAGGACTTGGCTCTACACAGTCACCAATTGGGAATATTACCGATTGCATTGTATATGCAATGCAGGTAACGGACAAAATGACATTGCGAAAATACGACGAGTTTTGCCGAGTTCATTGTCCTCACAAAATTCCAAAGTGGAACAGCGAAATATTTGAGTATCGTGTTGGTGATTGCATCTATGATTACAGCCAAGGAGAACAACCAGTATTGCGACTAAGTGTTCATGACATCAGTAATCAAGAAACAGATTTAGGCGGTATAAATGTTTTGATGTCACGGCACTTCTACTACTTCGGTGACAAGACTGTTCATTTACCTGCTTTGTTCACTCCACTTGTTCATAAAAACCAAGGACACAAATCGACAGCAAATCAGCCATACATAGATGAATTTGTTACTTGGATCAATAATTTAGGTTACACGCCTAACCAATTACATGGTCAACCCCAACTCAAAAAGGAATATACTTTAGAACGAGATATAAGCAGTTGCCGTCCCCAACGCGACCGACAAGATGACAAAATTGATAAAAGGAGTAATTGCTAGATTACTTTTGGAAAATTAGTTGCGGATCAATTGTAGGATGCGTTAGCGTCAGCGTAACATATCAAGTTGGCTCTTTTGGTGCATTACTTGTAAATCGTCGTTGAGTGATTACGAAAGAAGGCACTGTAAAATAGCGTCATACTTGGGTATAGGGAAGAAAATGGTAGAAATTTCAGATATTCAGCCGCTACACCTCTATGTATGCGATACCCTGATTTCTAAATACTTCTTCAATATATTTTAGTTTACAGTGATCTGGATCACACCACTCTGTAATTAAAAATAGGTAATATCAAGCAGATAAGCACCCAAAACTGCTAAAAAGAGGGACAAAAGGCTTTAGCTTTTACGATATAAAAGAATAGATGATATCTTTATGAGCGCTAAAGTCAGCAGTTTTTAATACTTACCAACCAAGTCATCAAAAAAATGAGAAAAAGGTAAATGGTAATGTTAGACCTATTACTGAAAAATGAATTAAGTGCTCCAAAGAAAGTAAAATTTAAAAATGAAATTTTTGCACGAGTTCAAGGTCGAAATCTAAAAGATTTAAATGACGAAATAGATTTTTATAAAACTGAATTACTTCCCTATTTTATCAAGTTGAGCCAACATAATCCTGTTTTCAGTGTTACGGAACAATTACGGCTTTTAGTGGGTGTTTGGACACCAATCTGGTCTACCATATCGTTTCATGAAAGTTTACCGAAAAGAATACAAGAGCAGTCGTTCCAAATTTTTCAGCAAGATGGTTATTGTGGCAGTGTAGCTCGCTATATAATGGGAAAAGAGCCGGATTCATCCCAGAACTTTCAATCAACATTACCAGCTTATGATTTCATGTTGATCCAAAAATATGAAGTTCAAAATGGTAGATGGTATCTTCAGAACATTGATAGGTTTCAGGCTTTTAACAATAGAGAAATTCCTCTAACTTTAGAATCAGTTTGCAACTGGTTTACTCATGTAGTTAACAATAAAGTCAAACTGAACGCCTCAAAAGGGGTTTTACCTAAAACTCTAAAATCAGAAAATATAGAGATAAATGATGTTAATGGATTTCAAAAAACATCCATAGTAACTTCTCAAGTGTTTGAGCATTTATATATAGATAATGACTTGCGGCTTGTGAAAACTCAAACAGATGCCTCACATTTACCTAGTTATACGATTGCTGTGAAGAGGCAATAAAAATAATAATTTCTGTAAATCGAAAAGTTTTCTCAAGACATTCCACTGTGAATATCGTTCACAGTTTGACCATAAACAGAGATTTAAGGGAGATAAAGCTTATATGGGAGAGGATTTAATTACCACTCCAATTAAGAAACCAAAAAATCGGAAATTCACAACTGAACAGAAAGCAAAAAAAATAAGGCATTTTCAGCCAAACGAATTTTTGTAGAACATCGCATACGTTCAGTCAAAATATTTCGATTAGTCCAAGAACGATTTAGGTTAAACTTCCAAAAGTATGCTGAGGTAATTCTGACCATTTGTGGACTAGTAAGATTCCGAATTGGAACGCTAAGTATTACCAACATTAATACATCCACTGACCTCAGGCTAAAATTTATGCATATAACCTAGATATTTTGACCTAATTATCAACATCAAATATCTCAAAGCCTGATTTTATCGTACCTTTTAGCTAATTCATGATAATTGCATTTACGTCTTATAAGCTAGTGATACAAAGGCTTTGATTGTTTTCGGAGATGTCTATTTGATTCAGACAACGATTGCCAAATTCTTGTTCAGCTAGGAGTCCTATAGGAAAAATGTAAATAGGAACTATAATGCAATTAATAGGCTAACAAACAGCATAACATAATACAATTATTTTGTAAAAGGAAAAAACTCAATGCCTTTTAATTTTAATAGCGATGATACGTTTAGTAGTCAAATTTTGACTGATGATTACACAATACTGAGCGGTGACTTAACCAATCCGATTGTGGAAGACTATAACGGCGATGGTAAAGATGGCTTGATTTTCCCAGAAATAATAGGTGGAGATCCTCTTGACGATCTCCTGGCAGTTCAAGACGATGATATCTTTAATGGCGATGACACGTTTAGTAGTCAAATTTTGACTGATGATTACACAATACTGAGTGGTGACTTAACCAATCCGATTGTGGAAGACTATAACGGCGATGGTAAAGATGGCTTGATTTTCCCAGAAATAATAGGTGGAGATCCTCTTGACGATCTCCTGGCAGTTCAAGACGATGATATCTTTAATGGCGATGACACGTTTAGTAGTCAAATTTTGACTGACGATTACACAATACTGAGTGGTGACTTAACCAATGTGATTGTGGGAGACTATAACGGCGATGGCAAAGATGACTTTATTCGCCAAGAAAAAGGTGCATATGCTGTTGACGAGTTCCTGACGGCTCAAGTCTATCTCTTTAATGGAGATGGCACCTTTGGTAGTCAACTTT